>CAMQVH010000025.1 GCA_947038155.1 uncultured Bacteroides sp.
CCTGCTTTGGGAGCAGGGGGTCGTGGGTTCGAATCCCGCTACCCCGACTACAAAGGAGTTACATTAAGTAGCTCCTTTTTTATTTGTGAAAAAATATTATTTCAAATGCAAATAGTATTCACGGGTCAATGCTTTATACTCTTCACTATATTGATGACGGGCTACTTCAGTCAACAGCTCCTCAACAGTACATCCTCCATTGTCAAAAGAAAAAGCAATTAAGGTCCGTTTTGGAGTTCCTCCCGGCTTGGTTATTACATTTAGCTGGCGAGTTGCATATAAATGATATTCGGAAGCTGCAGTCTTCACCCTGTCAGCCACGTCTGTCGGTATTACGATTGTAAAAACACCTTCTTTCTTCAATAAATCAGCCACGCCCTTCAACAACTTTTCATAAGTCAGAGAATCGTTATGTCGTGCCGTGCTTCTCTGTTGGTCCGGACAACTAAGCGAATCCACAAAGTAAGGAGGATTGGAAACGATCACATCAAATTTATCCGAAGACTGATAGAACAAGAAATCTTGCTTCACCACTTCTATCCGATCCTTCCAGGGAGAACGAGCTACATTTTCCTTAGCCTGCACGGCAGCGGCTTCGTCTATTTCCAGCGCCACAATATTTGCATCCGGCAGACTACGTTGAGCCAGCATCAAAGCAACCAACCCCGTCCCGGTTCCAATATCTAAAATTCGATGAGCCCCTTGAACAGAAGCCCACGCCCCTAAAAGTACCCCATCCGTACCTACCTTCATGGCACATTTGTCATGCCATACTGTAAACTGCTTAAACTGAAAGAAAGGATTCGCCATCTTATTAGCCATCTAAACCTGTTTTTTATTGATCTTTGCTGAAAACCGTCAAAAATAAATAATTATTATGGAATAAATCCATTAACGCCCGATATTTTGGCATTGTTTTTGTGTTTTTATTCCACACTGTGCTTTATTATTAAAGAGAATCAATTAACTTTGCAAACGATTTATGCATATTATGTATGACATAAACTAAATTAAAACGAAAAGATGAAAGAAAGATACTTATTGGAAGAAGAAGTTGGTGAGAACGGCTTCTCACTGATTACCGACTATGATGGCAATGACGAACATGTGTTTGATGTGAATATAAAATCCGGTGATATTCTTCCGGTTCTCCCCCTTCGTAATATGGTGTTGTTTCCCGGAGTATTTTTACCTATTACAGTAGGTAGAAAGGCTTCATTAAAGCTGGTTCGCGAAGCTGAAAAGAAACACAAAGATATTGCAGTGATTTGCCAGAGATCGGCACACACGGAAGACCCCAAACTGGAAGATTTGCACAATGTCGGCACTGTCGGACGAATTGTACGGGTACTGGAAATGCCTGATCAGACAACAACAGTCATCCTTCAGGGAATGAAACGTCTGCGTCTGAAAGATATTGTAGATACACACCCTTATCTGAAGGGTGAGGTCGAACTTTTGGAAGAAGATGTTCCAAACAAAGACGATAAAGAGTTTCAGGCTCTGGTGGAAACATGCAAGGACTTGACGATGCGTTATATCAAATCATCAGAAATGCATCAGGACTCGTCATTTGCTATAAAAAACATCAGTAATCCGATGTTCCTCATTAATTTCATTTGTGCCAACCTGCCATTCAAGAAAGATGAGAAGATGGATTTATTAAGTATCAACTCACTAAGAGAGCGTACTTATCATCTATTGGAAGTCTTGAATCGCGAAGTACAGCTGGCAGAAATCAAGGCATCCATCCAAATGCGTGCCCGTGAGGATATCGATCAGCAACAGCGTGAATACTTCCTCCAGCAACAGATCAAAACGATCCAGGATGAACTGGGCGGCAGTGGTCAGGAGCAGGAAATTGAAGAGATGCGTCTGAAAGCAGTTAAAATGCACTGGAATGCGGAAGTCAGAGATACTTTCCTGAAGGAACTGGCGAAACTGGAACGTACACATCCGCAATCACCGGACTTCAGCGTACAACTCAACTACCTGCAAACAATGCTTAACCTGCCTTGGGGAGTTTATACAACAGACAATCTGAATTTGAAAAATGCAGAAAAGACGTTGAATAAAGACCACTACGGACTGGAAAAAGTAAAAGAACGTATTTTGGAACACCTTGCCGTATTAAAACTGAAAGGCGATATGAAATCACCTATTATCTGTTTGTACGGCCCTCCGGGAGTTGGTAAAACATCCCTCGGAAAATCCATCGCATCGGCACTGAAACGAAAATATGTCCGTATGTCTTTGGGTGGTGTGCACGATGAAGCAGAAATTCGCGGTCACCGCAAAACTTATATTGGTGCTATGCCCGGACGAATCATCAAGAGTCTGATTAAGGCAGGGGCCTCTAACCCTGTATTTATACTGGATGAGATCGACAAAGTCAGTGCCGACCGTCAGGGCGATCCGTCATCAGCTTTGCTGGAAGTACTTGATCCGGAACAGAATACCTCTTTCCATGATAACTTCCTGGATGTAGATTATGACCTTTCCAAAGTACTGTTCATTGCAACCGCCAATAATCTGAATACGATTCCCGGCCCGTTGCTCGACCGTATGGAGTTGATTGAAGTCAGCGGATACATCACGGAAGAAAAAGTTGAAATTGCCCGTAAGCACCTGTTGCCGAAAGAACTGGAAGCAAACGGACTCAAAAAGACGGATATCAAGATTCCGAAAGATACTTTGGAAGCGATTATCGAATCATATACCCGTGAAAGCGGCGTCCGTGAACTGGAAAAGAAAATCGGCAAGATTCTCCGCAAATCTGCCCGTCAATATGCAACAGACGGTTATTTCGCCAAATCAGAGATTAAACCGACTGATTTGTATGAATTCCTGGGAGCGCCGGAGTATACACGTGACAAGTATCAGGGGAATGACTATGCAGGCGTAGTCACCGGATTGGCATGGACTGCCGTCGGCGGTGAAATACTCTTTGTAGAAACGAGTCTGAGCCGTGGTAAAGGTGCGCGTCTTACACTAACAGGTAATCTGGGAGATGTAATGAAAGAATCAGCTATGCTGGCACTTGAATACATCAAAGCACACGCTTCAATCCTCAATCTGAATGAAGACATCTTTGACAACTGGAACATACACATCCATGTGCCCGAAGGTGCTATTCCGAAAGACGGACCGTCAGCTGGTATTACCATGGCCACTTCTTTAGCTTCTGCCCTGACCCAACGGAAAGTGAAAGCCAATCTTGCCATGACAGGAGAAATCACCCTCCGTGGCAAAGTGCTTCCTGTCGGTGGCATCAAGGAGAAGATTCTTGCCGCCAAACGTGCCGGAATCAAGGAAATTATCATGAGTGCCGAAAACAAAAAAAACATAGATGAAATTCAGGACATATATTTGAAAGGACTGCAATTCCACTATGTAAACGACATAAAAGAAGTATTCGCAATTGCACTGACAAACGAAAAAGTTGCGGATGCCATTGATTTATCTGTAAAGAAACCCAGCCAGGAATGACATTTGAGTTACAATATACAGACACTAAAAGTAATGCCCGTGCCGGTCTGATAACAACAGACCACGGGCAGATACAAACACCTATCTTCATGCCTGTGGGAACACTGGGTACTGTTAAAGGGGTACATGTAACAGAACTGAAAGAAGATATCCAGGCACAGATTATTCTGGGCAACACCTATCATTTATACTTGCGTCCGGGACTGGATGTAATTGAAAAGGCAGGCGGACTGCATCGCTTCAATGGTTTTGATCGTCCTATGCTGACCGATAGCGGTGGCTTTCAGGTATTCTCATTAGCAGGAATACGAAAACTTCGGGAAGAAGGAGCCGAATTCCGCTCGCACATCGATGGCAGCAAACATATCTTTACTCCGGAAAAAGTGATGGATATAGAACGTACCATCGGCGCTGATATCATGATGGCTTTTGATGAATGTCCTCCGGGAGATTCGGATTATGCATATGCCAAAAAGTCATTAGGGCTGACACACAGATGGCTCGATCGTTGCATTCAGCGTTTTAACGAAACTGAACCGAAATACGGCTACAATCAGTCTCTCTTCCCCATCGTACAAGGATGTGTTTATCAGGATTTGCGTAAGCAATCCGCTGAATTCGTCGCCTCCAAAGGAGCGGATGGCAATGCAATCGGCGGACTGGCCGTAGGCGAACCGGTAGATAAGATGTACGAGATGATAGAGGTTGTCAACGAGATTCTTCCCAAAGACAAGCCCCGCTATCTGATGGGAGTCGGTACCCCCGTAAATATCCTTGAAGGCATTGAACGCGGAGTCGATATGTTCGACTGTGTTATGCCTACCCGAAACGGACGAAATGGCATGTTGTTTACCAAAGACGGCATCATCAATATGCGAAACAAGAAATGGGAAACAGACTTCTCTCCCATCGAGGCCGACGGAGCTTCCGCTGTAGACACGCTATACAGCAAAGCATACTTGCGTCACCTTTTCCACGCACAAGAACTACTGGCAATGCAAATTGCTTCTATACACAATCTGGCATTTTACCTGTGGCTGGTAGGTGAAGCCCGGAAACATATCATTGCCGGAGATTTCTCTACCTGGAAGCCGATGATGGTAAAAAGAGTGTCAACAAGATTATAAAGAATGAAAAGCAATCGATTAATAAAACGGCTGGATTGGTATATCATCAAGAAATTCTTGGGGACATACGTATTTGCCATTGCACTGATTATCTCAATTGCGGTGGTGTTCGACTTCAACGAGAAGATGGACAAGCTGATGGAGCATGAAGCCCCTTGGGACAAGATCATCTTTGAATACTACATGAACTTCATCCCCTACTTCTCCAATCTGTTCAGTCCGCTGTTCGTATTCATCGCCGTTATCTTCTTTACCTCCAAACTGGCGGAGAACTCTGAGATCATTGCCATGTTCTCCACCGGTATGAGTTTCAAAAGAATGATGCGCCCCTATATGATCTCTGCCGCCATCATTGCTGCGGCAACATTCATGATGAGTTCGTTCATCATTCCCAAAGGCAGTGTTACCCGTCTGAACTTTGAAGATAAATACATCAAACCCAAGAAAGTCAACTCGGTCCGGAACGTGCAGCTGGAAGTGGACAGTGGTGTCATAGCCTATATCGATAATTACAATGACGGAATGAAAACCGGCAACCGCTTTTCATTGGATAAGTTTGTCGACAAGAAACTTGTCTCCCACTTAACGGCACGCCGTATCACTTACGATACAACAACGGTCAATAAATGGACCATTCACGACTATATGGTACGTGAACTGGACGGACTAAAAGAAAAGATCACCAAAGGAGACCGGATCGACTCTATTATAAATATGGACCCGTCAGACTTCCTGATCATGAAGAATCAACAGGAGATGCTGACCAGTCCGGAACTGAGCGAATATATCGAAAAACAGAAACGACGGGGATTTGCCAATATCAAAGAGTTTGAAATTGAGTACCACAAACGAATTGCAATGTCATTTGCTTCGTTTATTCTGACAATCATCGGGGTTTCTCTTTCATCACGAAAAACGAAGGGTGGTATGGGACTTCATCTGGGTATTGGATTAGGGCTTAGCTTCTCTTATATCCTGTTCCAGACAATCACTTCTACCTTTGCCATAAACGGTAACGTGCCTTCTGCGATTGCAGTCTGGATTCCCAATATCCTCTATGCAGGCATCGCATTCTATCTGTATCAGAAAGCACCTAAATAAGGAAACATAAAACTTAGATCAAGGAGATCTAAAATAGAAGTTCCGCCTATTCTTGCCGAAAGCAAGTACAGGCGGAACTTTTTTGTTGTATCCATTTCCTCTTTTGTCTATTCTCCATTTTAATCACCAAACGGTGATCCGGAAAATCCCTCTTTCTCCTTACTCTTTTCGAGATTGTCAACCAATCTCACTTACATAAGCAGAAAGATCTGCAGCAGAGATGTTTTTGGCTATAATCACACCATTTCCATCCAATAAATAGTTTGTGAACCCCCGATTCAAACGGTACTTTTTAAATAATCCGGAGTCCTCGCCTTCTGTTTCCACGAAACAAGTGGGCGTAACTATTTGGTCCTTACGAACGGTTTCCTTAAAGATTGACTGGTATTCGTCAAACGAAACAGAAACCATTTCCACATTACGGGAAGAACGAAGCACATTGCTCAAACTTACGTTTTGCATCCGGGATTGCGCGTCATAACTTGCCCAAAAACTAAGCAACACATATTTACCTTTCAAATTACCCAACTTAAAAGCCGGTTGCCCATTCGACGCAGATTCGATTTTAAAATCAGGGGCTACGTCACCCTCACTCAAACCTCCGGTAGGTTTGTCTTTCTCAACGAAAGCGGTCAAGGAACAAATCAGTAATACAACAAAAATCCATTTTACATAAGAATTCATGTAATGCGGTTTTAGTTAATACTATCCGGGGACTGTCCTTAAACAGTGGTTTCTTCCCGAAACGTTGTCTTTTCAGGCATCAGGCGAAGAGGAATCCACTGATTATCAGTGCCTTTAATTTTGAAACCGGGTGCAAAGGTAAGTAATTATTAAATTAACTTCCAAAAAAACAAGCCATTTTCTTACTTTTTGGGTATAACTTTTTATGTTATTTAGCATAAAAACGAACTTTTTTCCCTACTTTTGCAGCGTTAAAGTCTATTTTCTTATGCAACCATCAAATACTGAATTGATTCTGATTCGAGTTACCGGCGAAGATCGTCCGGGACTTACCGCTTCCGTAACTGAAATACTTGCCAAGTATGACGCTACTATCCTTGATATCGGACAGGCGGACATCCATAATACGTTGTCGTTAGGCATTCTTTTCAGAAGCGAAGAAAGGCATTCCGGATTCATTATGAAGGAGCTGCTGTTTAAGGCATCTTCATTGGGAGTAACCATTCGTTTCGAACCGATAGGAACCGACCAGTATGAGAACTGGGTAGGTATGCAGGGGAAAAACCGCTATATACTGACGGTATTGGGCCGCAAACTGTCCGCCCGCCAGATATCTGCCGCTACCCGCGTACTAGCAGAACAAGACTTAAACATTGATGCCATCAAACGTCTGACGGGGCGTATCCCTTTGGATGAGGACAAAACGGATACCCGTACCCGTGCCTGTATCGAGTTCTCTGTACGCGGTACTCCGAAAGACCGTATCGCCATGCAGGAGCGACTGATGCAGCTGGCTAGCGAACAGGAGATGGACTTTTCTTTCCAGCAAGATAATATGTACCGCCGTATGCGCCGTCTGATCTGTTTCGATATGGATTCTACCTTGATCGAAACTGAGGTAATCGACGAGCTGGCTATCCGTGCAGGTGTAGGCGATGAAGTAAAGGCCATTACAGAAAGCGCCATGCGTGGAGAAATAGACTTTACAGAAAGCTTCACACGCCGTGTGGCCCTGTTAAAAGGACTGGATGAATCAGTCATGCAGGAAATAGCAGAAAGCCTTCCTATTACGGAAGGAGTAGACCGCCTGATGTATGTACTGAAAAAGTATGGATACAAAATTGCTATTCTTTCCGGAGGATTCACCTATTTCGGTCAGTATCTGCAAAAGAAATACGGCATAGATTACGTATATGCGAACGAACTGGAAATTGTAGACGGCAAATTAACCGGACGCTATCTGGGAGACGTAGTAGACGGCAAACGAAAAGCCGAACTTCTCCGTCTGATCGCTCAGGTAGAGAAAGTAGATATTGCTCAGACGATAGCCGTTGGAGACGGTGCCAACGACCTTCCTATGCTGGGAATCGCCGGACTGGGAATCGCCTTCCACGCAAAGCCCAAAGTAGTGGCAAATGCCAAACAATCCATCAATACCATCGGGCTTGACGGAGTGCTCTATTTCCTGGGATTCAAAGATTCTTATTTGAATATGTAATTGAGACCAAAAATTATTTTATCTTTGTCGGCAAATAAAAAGAAGTAATGAAGTTTTCCGAACTAAAACTAAATGCAAATGTGCTTGATGCGCTTGACGCCATGCGATTTGACGAGTGCACGCCTATACAGGAACAAGCAATTCCAATCATACTAGAAGGTAAAGATTTGATAGCAGTTGCACAAACGGGCACTGGTAAAACAGCAGCATTCCTGCTGCCTATCCTGAATAAGTTATCCGAAGGAGGACATCCCGAAGATGCCATTAACTGTGTCATTATGTCCCCTACCCGGGAATTGGCGCAGCAAATCGACCAGCAAATGGAAGGCTTCTCCTATTTTATGCCCGCATCGAGTGTTGCCGTATACGGTGGAAATGACGGAATCCTTTTTGAACAACAGAAGAAGGGTCTTACGTTAGGTGCAGATGTAGTAATAGCTACTCCTGGACGGCTGATAGCCCATTTAAGCCTTGGATACGTAGACCTTTCCAAGGTTTCTTATTTTATACTGGACGAAGCAGACCGTATGCTTGATATGGGATTCTATGAAGATATCATGCAAATCGTGAAATATTTGCCGAAAGAACGACAGACAATCATGTTCTCGGCAACTATGCCTGCCAAAATACAGCAACTGGCTAAAACGATTCTGAATAATCCGGCGGAAATCAAACTTGCCGTTTCAAGACCGGCAGATAAAATCATCCAGGCAGCTTATGTATGTTACGAGAATCAGAAGCTAGGTATCATACGCAGCCTTTTCACCGACGAAGTACCCGAACGTGTGATTATTTTCGCTTCCTCCAAAATCAAGGTTAAAGAAGTAACAAAGGCTCTGAAAATGATGAAACTGAATGTAGGAGAAATGCATTCGGATCTTGAACAGGCTCAACGTGAAGTGGTCATGCACGAATTTAAAGCCGGAAGAATCAATATTCTGGTTGCTACGGATATCGTTGCCCGTGGTATCGATATTGACGACATCCGATTGGTTATCAACTTTGATGTACCCCATGACAGCGAGGATTATGTGCACCGTATCGGACGTACAGCACGTGCCAACAATGACGGAGTGGCACTTACCTTTATCAGCGAGAAAGAACAGAGCAACTTCAAATCCATCGAGAACTTTCTTGAAAAAGAAATATATAAAATTCCCGTTCCCGCCGAATTAGGAGAAGCACCGGAATACAAGCCCCGCTCTTACAACAATAAGAGAGGTGACAGTTCTAAAAGAAGAAGCTTCGGAGGAAAAAGGAATAACAACAATGGAAAAAAAGGCAATAACCGCCCCTCTTCTCCTGCAAGAAACTAAAAAACACTTGGCTATTTCGTCGGAGTAATAGCCAACTTGCCGCTAAAGCTGACAGTCAAATTTGCTATACTGTAAATAGAACTTTCCGGAATGGATAAAACAGCCTGATAATGGAAGCCATTCCGGTCTACCTTTACAAATTTAGTATCAGATAAGATTGCCTGCACCAGGAAATCCGCAGGAACCACACTTTCAAACATCTGCTTGGTAATATCACTGGCAAACAGGCTCTTCTTACCTTCATACACACAAATGTGCATCACATTATCGTAGTACACATTGTCCATACTAATACCGTCTTCAGTATATATCGTCTTGATCACCCTCATTTTGGATGGATTGATATATACATAAGCACGATAGCGGCTACCATCATAGTTCACAATACTATCGCGCTTCGTTACTTCCGTATAGGTGGGAATAATCATTTCCTGACCGACAAAAGATAATGAATCATTAGGATCTTCAGATTTATGCAATCTGATCATATTATCCGTAATCGAATGAAACCAGAAAATATGCTCACCCTGCTTATCTATCTTATAATAGGTAGTATCATTGCCATAAGTATAAAGAGTATCCCGTATGATTTTGAATGTAATAGGAGCGCTCTGCGAATCCGCATAATAGATGGTATCCCCTTCTATACGCATCAACGGGCTCTCAGTCTCATCATCCAGCCATATTCCTTGCAACAGTTCTTTCGCACTCAAATCCTCCTCTTGTCCGGAGGAAGAGTGCGGATTCTTACTGCTGTTACATGCTGCGAGCAAGATCGCTACTAACGATATCGCTACATATTTTGTCATTTGTCTAAATTTTGTGTATAAAGATACTCTAATTATCTTATTTACCAATGCATGAGTAAATAAATCCGAGCTCTTCCATTTCTTTTTTATCATAGATATTGCGTCCGTCCAGCACAATTTGCTGATTCATAGTCTTTTTAATGACAGCCCATGAAGGCAGACGGAATTCTTTCCATTCGGTAATCAGCATCAGGACATCAGCATCAAGTACCGCATCATACATATCGCGGGCGTAATAAATAACATCACCGATACGACGCTTGCACTCATTCATTGCAGCCGGATCGTATGCGCGTATCTGACAACCTGCTTTCAGAAGTTTATCGATCAATACCAATCCCGGAGCCTCACGCATATCATCCGTTTCCGGTTTAAAAGCCAATCCCCACAAGGCGATGGTCTTACCTTTCAAATCACCATTAAACTGCTTCATCAGTTTTTCAAACAAGACTCCTTTCTGCGCCTCATTCACATCTTCCACCGCACGAAGTACACGCATAGTATACCCGTTTTGCTCGGCAGTCTTGATCAATGCTTTCACATCTTTAGGAAAACAGGAGCCACCATATCCGATACCCGGATATAGGAACTTGCGTCCGATACGAGTATCAGAACCGATACCGCTACGTACCATATTTACGTCGGCACCTACCAGTTCACACAAGTTCGCGATGTCATTCATAAAGCTGATACGGGTTGCCAACATAGAGTTAGCCGCATATTTCGTCATTTCAGCCGATGGGATATCCATGAAAATAACACGGAAGTTATTCAATAAAAACGGCTTATAGAGTTTCGACATCAGTTTCTCCGCACGAACAGACTCCACTCCTACCACTACACGGTCCGGACTCATAAAGTCGCTGATAGCATTGCCCTCTTTCAGAAATTCCGGATTGGAAGCCACATCAAACTCAATGTTCACTCCTCTTTTATCCAGTTCTTCCTGTATAGCGGCACGAACTCTGCGCGCAGTACCTACAGGAACCGTGCTCTTCGTCACTACCAATTTATATTGATTCATATTACGACCGATGGTGCGGGCAACTTCCAGCACATAACTCAAATCAGCACTGCCATCTTCGTCCGGAGGCGTACCGACAGCACTAAATATAACCTCAACATCGTCCAGGCAACTCTCAAGCGAAGTCGTGAATTTCAGTCTTTTTGCCTTGACATTGCGAAGTACCATTTCTTCCAATCCATTCTCATAGATCGGAATCACTCCTTTCTGCAAAGATTCTATTTTCTCGCTATTCGTATCTACACAAGTTACATTTACGCCGATTTCAGCAAAACATGTTCCGGTTACCAAACCAACATAACCGGTTCCGACAATCGCTATTTTCATATCTATCGTTTGTTAGAGTTTATTCAAAATATACAGCATCTCTGAAAGCCATGCCCTCTTTATCCTTGGGCGACAAAAGCATCTGCGACTCCCCAAGCATCCAGTCGATGCCTAACGTTTCATCATTATATACTATAGACGCTTCTGCTTGCGGAGCATATTTATTGTCTACCTTATACATGAACACAGCTTCTTCGCTCAACACCACAAAGCCATGAGCAAAACCACGGGAAATAAAAAACTGCCTTTTATTTTCTTCACTGAGCAATGCGCTGACATGTTTTCCAAAAGTCGGTGACGACCGGCGCAAATCGACAGCAACATCCAGCACCTTTCCTTTCAGAACGCGAACTAACTTTGCCTGGCTGTATTCACCCTTCTGATAATGCAGGCCCCGCAATACGCCAAAGGACGATTTCGATTCATTATCCTGCACAAAGTCGACCAGACCGATCTTCGCTTCAAACTCCTCTTTCTTAAAGGCTTCCATAAAGTAGCCCCGTTCATCAGAATAAACATTGGGTTCTATCAGCCACACCCCATCTATTTCTGTCTGTATATAGTTCATCGTTAGTAGTAATAAGTAAAACGATGCAAAAGTAGTGATTTTTTCGAAGTTTTCTGGGATATATTCAATTAATCTCTTAATTTTGCACTATGATTGAATTAGCACAACACATAGAGGCTCTGTTGTTAGAGAACGATTGCGTAATCGTTCCTAATTTTGGCGGATTCGTAGCACACTACGCTCCCGCAACCTATGTAAAAGAAGAAAATCTTTTTTTACCTCCTACCCGTATCATCGGTTTCAATTCTCAGCTTAAACTGAATGACGGCGTGTTGGTACAGTCCTATATGTCTGCGCATGACACCAGTTTTGCCGATGCTACCCGCATGGTGGAGAAAGAAGTGAATGCATTCGTCGAGATTCTTCATGAAGAAGGTAAAGCCGATCTGGAAAACGTAGGTGAAATCCGTTATAACATTTACGGAAACTACGAATTCACTCCTTATGATCATAAGATAACGACTCCTTCATTATATGGACTGGATTCTTTTGAGATGCGTGAGCTCTCTGCGTTGCAGCGAAAAGAAAGAATACTGGTACCTGACAGTCTGACGAAAGAAAAGAAAACGTATGAAATCAGCATCAGCCGTACCCTTCTTCGTAATGCTGCGGCAATGATTGCCGTTATCGTTATGTTCTTCGCATTCTCTACTCCTGTAGAAAATACGTATGTCGAGAAGAACAATTATGCCCAGTTGCTGCCTGCCGAGCTTTTTGAGCAAATAGAAAAACAATCGGTTGCAGTCACTCCTGTTTCTGTAGAGACAAAGCATAATCAAAAGAATGCGACTGGTCAGACGAAGAAAGTTACCGCAGATAAAGCCAGAACTTCAAGACCTATCGCCGTCAAAGAAGTCAAGGTTGCCAAGCAGGAAACAACACCGGCCGCACCGACAGCAACAATTCCGGCTACGCCGACAGTGACAGCTCCAGCTACACCCGCAGT
This sequence comes from uncultured Bacteroides sp., assembly GCA_947038155.1. Classification (GTDB taxonomy): domain Bacteria; phylum Bacteroidota; class Bacteroidia; order Bacteroidales; family Bacteroidaceae; genus Bacteroides. The sequence goes on from CAMQVH010000025.1 coordinate 12,890, forward strand.
TCAGCCACAGGCCAATCATCCTTTTCACATTATCGTAGCAGGAGGAATCGGTCTGAAAGATGCTGAAGCAATGGCAGAACAATTAAAGGCAAAAGGATTTGCCGAAGCGAAAGCCTTGAACAGCGATGGCAAAGTACGTGTCAGCATCCGTTCATTCGGAAATCGCGAAGAAGCTACCAAACAACTACTGGAGCTTAGAAAAAACGAAACTTATAAGAATGCCTGGTTACTGGCAAAATAAATCCCCTTTTGAAACATGAAACGAGTTCTTTGTCCTAAATGTGAGAATTACCTTTTTTTTGATGAAACCAAATACAGCGAAGGTCAATCGCTTGTATTCGAATGCGAACATTGTGGCAAACAATTCAGCATCCGTCTCGGAAAAAGCAAAGTAAAAGCCCTTAGAAAGGAAGAGAACCTGGAAGAAGAAGCGGAGGCTCATAAAGAAGAATTCGGTTATATTACGGTTATTGAAAACGTGTTTGGTTTCAAACAAGTACTTCCGTTGCAAGAAGGTGATAATGTGATAGGCCGTCGTTGCGTGGGTACCGTTATCAATACTCCGATCGAAAGCGGTGACATGAGTATGGACAGACGCCACTGCATCATTAATGTGAAGCGTAACAAACAGGGAAAGCTTGTCTACACATTACGGGACGCCCCCAGCCTCACAGGTACTTTTCTCATGAATGAGATTCTGGGAGATAAAGACCGCGTCCGCATGGAAGACGGAGCAATCGTAACTATCGGAGCTACCACATTCATTCTTCATACAGCTGAAGCTGAATAGAAAGAAAACTGTTTTTCTCCTTGTATCAGAATTATCTTCAATAGCATATATATAAAAAACAGCGTCACCATTCACAACGAACAGTGACGCTATTTTTATATGATAGTACTTAATTAAAGGATACCCTTTACCGTTTCAAGCATACCTTTCTCCTGAATAGAGTCCAGATCAGCCTTTACAGCTGCTGCCAGTCCCGGAATCTTATTCAAATCTTCTCCCCAGATAAACTCTGCTCCCAGCACGCCTTCAGTAACCTTCTTCGTGCAACCGGTAGCCCAAAGCTCTTTCAGCAAGTTCATGATTTCAGGAGCATCGTTCGGTACAATTTCAGCCCCGTCTGCACGTACACCACCTTTATAATAAGTGATAATAGCAGCCAATCCGAGTACCAGTCCTTTCGGCAGTTCCCCTTTACGTTCCAGATAAGTCTTCAATCCCGGAAGATCACGAGTTTCATATTTCGGGAATGAGTTAAGCATAATGCTTGTTACCGCATGATCGACGAATGGATTGTTGAAACGTTCCAATACATCCTCTGCAAACTTCTTCAGTTCCTCTTTCGGAAGATTCAATGTCTCCATCAATTCATCAAACATCACTTTATGAATATACTTGCCGATTACCTCATGTTGGCAAGCATCACGCACGATATTCACACCCGACAAGTATGCTACCGGAGAAAGAACCGTGTGAGGACCATTGAGCAAAGTTACTTTGCGTTCGTGATAAGGAGCTTCCGACGGAACAAACAATACATTCAGCCCTGCCTTATCAGCCGGGAATTCTTTCGCCACTTCCTGCGGAGCTTCAATTACCCACAGGTGGAAGATTTCAGCCTGCACAACAAGGTTATCATCGTACTGTATCTTTTCTTTGATAGCAGCAATATCCTTGCGAGGGAATCCCGGAACGATACGGTCTACCAATGTCGCATATACTCCGCAAGCTTCCTCAAACCAAGTCTTGAATTCATTACCAAGATTCCACAGGTCGATATACTGATAAATCGTTTCTTTCAGTTTGTGGCCATTCAGGAAGATCAGTTCGCAAGGGAAAATGATCAGACCTTTCGTCTTGTCACCGTTGAACGTCTTAAAACGATGATACAGCAATTGAGTCAGTTTGCCCGGATAAGATGAAGCGGGAGCATCTTCCAGTTTGCAAGTCGGATCAAAGGCGATTCCGGCTTCTGTAGTGTTCGAGATAACAAAGCGCATTTCCGGTTGTTCGGCCAGCTTCATAAACTCGTCATTCTGCGTATAAGGATTCAATGCACGACTGATTACATCAATCATTGTCAAGCTGTTAACCACTTCTCCTTTATCCAGTCCTTGAAGGTTGACATGGTACAAATCATCTTGTGCATTCAGCATATCGACCATACCTTTATCAATCGGTTGAACCACTACCACACTGCTGTTGAAGTCAGTCTTCTGGTTCATGTTGTAAATAATCCAATCTACAAATGCACGTAAAAAGTTACCTTCGCCAAATTGGATAATGCGCTCCGGACGTTGTACTTTAGGAGCTGTTTCTTTGTTTAATGCTTTCATGTTAGTTGTAATTTATAAAGTTGATATTATACAAATTCGAAATAAAAATCAATATTTTCCTTTATCATAATGTCGATAGGCATGTACTTTACCGGTTCAACGGATTTCTTGAAAACGACGTGGTCGCAAAGAGCTTTTACGCCACAATATCCCTGCAGCCCCGGACGTTGCCCGATCAGATAATGCACATCACCGGATTTCAGCAATTCCACGTTTGCTTTCAGAAGGTCATATCCTATCAGCCCCTTCATGCTTCGTCCCGCACTACGGAGATATTCGCCCAGCTGATAAACTCTGGAATTGAATACGACACCCAACGTAGCTTTCGGATGCAGCCGGAAAAATTCATCCAATGTCTTTTGATTATTTTCCTGATTAGACTTGTTCAGCACCACTTCATGAATCACCAACTTTTCATACTCTTCGGTGATAAAGCTCATAAATCCTGCCAAACGCCGTTGCATCTGTATTTCTGCCGGACTGTTCTTATTATTACTCAAGAACAAAACCAGCTCCTGCCCCTCGCCTGCCTGATAGTTGCGCATTAATATTTTGGCGGCAATGTAACCGCTTTTATAAGAGTCCTGTCCGATATAGGTCAGTGCGTTCGCTTCCTCCATATTGAAGTCAATGAATGCATAGGCTACTTTTTTAGCTTGCAGATAGTCTGTCAAAGCCAATGTCTCATTTCTGAAGTTCGGAGCGATCAGTACAGCATCGACATTACTTTCTTCAACCCTGCGACACACTTCCAGATAACTTTCCTTGTCCCCTTGCTGGTAACAAAGATAATCCACGCTCACATTGAAAGGACGCAATTCCTGACGTGCCCGCTCGATGCCTCCCACTACCGAATGCCAGTAGTCGTGCTCTATATAATAAGGTATCAGACAAACGAAAGAATATTTCTTCTTGGCAGCCAGTCCGATAGCAAATACATTAGGCTGGTAGTGAATTTCGTCCAATACCTTTTGTACTTTAGCCTTGCTTTGAGGAGATACGTCGCCGCGATTGTGCAGCACTCTGTCAACCGTTCCGGCGGAAACACCCGCCATACGGGCAATGTCTTTGATGGTATAGTTCTGGTCCTCCATAGTGCTAAAACTTAAATATTATAAATAATCGCTGCAAATATACGAATTATTTTGTTACTCCAAGTAAATTTTCTACTTTTGTGTTCGATAACGGTTAATAAAACTAAAACGAATATTTACGCCTATTAGCTTTAAAATCAATACAATATAGGTATAAATGCAGAAAGTAATAATTTTATATACTAAAAACACAGTAACAATGAAGAACTTCATGGATGAAAACTTTTTGCTGCAGACAGAAACTGCACAAAAGTTGTATCACGAGCATGCGGCTAAAATGCCGATTATCGACTACCACTGTCATTTAATCCCCCAAATGGTAGCTGACGACTACAAGTTTAAATCACTGACTGAAATCTGGTTGGGTGGCGACCACTACAAATGGCGTGCAATGCGTACAAATGGCGTAGACGAACGTTATTGTACAGGAAAAGATACCACAGACTGGGAAAAGTTCGAAAAATGGGCTGAAACCGTTCCTTATACCTTCCGCAACCCGTTGTATCATTGGACACACCTGGAACTGAAGACTGCTTTCGGCATCGACAAGATTTTAAGCCCCAAGACTGCACGCGAGATTTACGACGAGTGTAACGAGAAGCTGGCTCAGCCGGAATACTCAGCTCGCGGAATGATGCGTCGTTACCACGTAGAAGTAGTATGTACTACGGACGATCCGATTGATTCTCTGGAATATCATATCCAGACACGCGAAAGCGGTTTTGAAATCAAAATGTTGCCTACCTGGCGTCCGGACAAGGCAATGGCGGTAGAAGTTCCTGCCGACTTCCGCACTTATGTAGAAAAACTGTCTGCAGTAAGCGGTGTGACAATCTCTAATTTCGACGATATGATTGCGGCTCTCCGCAAACGTCATGACTTCTTCGCCGAACAGGGTTGCCGCTTGTCCGACCACGGTATCGAAGAATTCTATGCAGAAGATTATACCGATGCAGAAATCAAAGCTATATTTAATAAGGTATACGGCGGAGCTGAATTGACTAAAGAAGAAATCCTGAAATTCAAGTCTGCTATGCTGGTAATCTTCGGCGAAATGGACTGGGAAAAAGGATGGACTCAGCAGTTCCACTACGGTGCTATCCGTAACAACAATACGAAGATGTTCAAATTGCTAGGTCCCGATACAGGCTTCGACTCTATCGGCGAATTTACAACAGCCAAGGCTATGTCTAAATTCCTCGACCGCCTGAACGTTAACGGCAAGTTGACCAAGACAATCCTTTATAACCTGAATCCTTGCGCCAATGAAGTGATTGCCACTATGCTGGGTAACTTCCAAGATGGTTCGATAGCCGGCAAAATTCAGTTCGGTTCCGGATGGTGGTTCCTCGACCAGAAAGATGGTATGGAAAAACAAATGAACGCGTTGTCAGTACTTGGACTTTTGAGCCGTTTCGTAGGTATGTTGACAGACTCCCGTTCATTCCTTTCCTATCCACGCCATGAATACTTCCGCCGTACATTATGTAATTTGGTAGGACGTGATGTGGAGAACGGAGAAATTCCGGTATCTGAAATGGATCGCGTAAATCAGATGATCGAAGACATCAGCTACAACAACGCCAAGAACTTCTTCAAATTCTAAAACAAGAAATACTAAATAGTAATACCGCTGTCGGAGCCCGATGCTCCACAGCGGTATTTTTTTTAAAACTAACGCTCCTCTCCCTGCAGTTTCATATACGATTCTATTGTCACTTGTCACCTTTTATAGTTAAAGAGTTAGTAATCAATAAGATTGTGGTGACAATAAGCGGTGATAATAAGGTGATAATAGAATTTATATGAATTCATTTATCACCTTTTATTATCACCTATATCCCCTACTATATTGATTACCAACATTTAAACAGAAACTAACATCTTTTTCTCTTTATCACAGAGAACTGCATTTTCGACCCGAGAATTGTATTTTCACCCCCTTTTTGCCTTCTATAATTCCAATTAATCAATTATTTCTCCCTTGAGCCAACAACAAAATTTTATTTGCTAAAGCATTAAACGATGCTTCTTTGCCCTCCTAAGAGATTTTAGATGGCATGTATAATAGTTAAAGCCAGTATACCTAATACATCAACAAGCCTTGATTAATACATTTTGCAGGATATATGCTCTCGTTTCACGTACGTGAAGCATTCGGACTACGCACGTGATCCCATCAGTCCACGTACATGAACCGATGGGATCACGTACCTGAAACTTGTTCTTATTGCTTTCAGAAGACATTAACTTAGCATACAAAAGGGATTAATCAACGAAGCATAGACTATTAAACCAGGGAGGTCTGATTAAATCGACAAGCATCTTTCGGACTGCCTCCTTACAAGGAAGTTCATATAAACAAAAAAAAGAAGTAACTAAGTTACTTCTTCATCCTTTGTACACCCTCAGGGATTCGAACCCTGGACCCACTGATTAAGAGTCAGTTGCTCTACCAACTGAGCTAAGAGTGCAACATTTTTTTATATTGCAACTTTGGATTTGTACACCCTCAGGGATTCGAACCCTGGACCCACTGATTAAGAGTCAGTTGCTCTACCAACTGAGCTAAGAGTGCTTATTTCCTCGTTTGCGGTTGCAAAAGTAGGTCTTTTATTTCATTTGACCAAACAATAATGCAGCTTTTTTACTATCTTTTTTTCGTTATTATTCGAACACATAAAGCTCAGAAGGCGTATTTCGCTTTAAAGCAAGTAGTTGCACATCTTTACCTACAATTACACCTTTGTTCTTTAATTTCCATTCTACTGTTTTATATGCCAGCTCCGGATGATTATTGTCTTTGCTCAGATGACACAACCAGATATAACGCAGGTGCTCGGTGATATTTTCTGCCAGGAATTCAGCAGTAGCAGAATTGCTCATGTGTCCGGTCCTGCTCATGATCCGTTCCTTCAGATATTGGGGATAAGGTCCCATTTTAAGCATTTCTTCGTCATAGTTCGCTTCCAGAATCAGATAGTTTGCCTTGCTGATATAATCTGCTGCCGTCGGAGTGATTTCCCCTAAGTCGGTTAAGAAAGAAAAGACTTTGCCGTCTATTTCTATACAGTATCCTACATTATCCGTCCCGTCATGAGGAACTTCAAAAGATTCGATACGGAAATCTTCGAGCATCATAGGCACTTGCTTTTCAAGATAACGAACCGATGTGCTGAGCTTTTCCGTCATACAATAACTACGATTAATCCCCTCATGAATACGAGCCGTGGTGTAAACAGGTATATTCATCTTTTCCCCCAAATGCCCTACGGCCTTGATGTGATCCGCATGATCGTGCGTTACAAATACGGCACGTATACTTTCCATCAGAATATTGAAATCTTTCAGTGTTTTCTTGATGGTACGGATGCCGATACCGGCATCTATCAGTATTCCATAGGTATCAGTACCCAGATAATAGCAGTTCCCACTGCTGCCACTCGCCAGGCTTATAAATCTTACTTTCATGTTTTATCTTTCTTTATTAAAATGCAAAATGCCGTCAACTTTTACAGCAAAGTGACGGCAAATATACATAAAAAAGAAGATAATTACCGAGAAGATTTCTTCTTTTTGTCGATGGATTCGGTGATTTTTGCGAATAATAGCAAAGCTATAGCGGCAATCAGCCCGATAGCAGCGAAATAATACCAGATATAATGCGCATTCGCACTGGCGGCCTCCCATGCCGCACGAGTTTCAAACAAGGCAGGGTCCGGACAATATTTTGTCAACAGAATACCAGCCAGCCCGAAACCGAATATAGAAGAAAGGAATGAGTGCAGATGACTGAATCCTAAATACATACCTTCCTCTCCCTTAGGAGCCTGCAGAGAGAAATACTCCAGATACCGCGGCGAAATGAAACATTCGGCAAGTGCCTGTACAACAATACCGGCCACCATCATCAGAGTAATATTGCTCATTCCTGAGATAATATCATTTCCCAATATGTTTCCACATGCCATCAGCAATGCAGAAACCGGAATCAGGAACATCCCCACATTCATCGAAGTAATCGCACTGCGCTTTGCCATCAAACGAGTGATAAAGCTGACACAACATACCACCACAAAAGGGTTAACGTTGGCAATCCAGCCCGGTTTGGCTGTTTCGCCTGCGAGACGGATGACGTACTTAGGCATAGTGGCATAAAGTTGCTGTTGTACCATCCAGAAGCCTGTTACGATTAAAATAAGAATCAATAAACGCCAGTTAGTCATAATCCGCATAAAGCCCTGCCCTATCTCACGCAGACTTTTTCCTTCACCTGCCGTATGAGTCGATTTATATAGCAGGATCACTGCCAGCAAGGCAATTACCGTCATCGCCCCGGAGAAATAGTTAATGTAAATATAAGCTTGTTCGCCGATCACATTTCTCAAAGGGTCGATAATCGTCTTACCCGTAAAAGCACCGACATTGACCATCATATAAAAAATAGAATAACCACGGGCGCGGGTCGCTTCCGTTGTCTCCTTAGCCACAGATGCGGAAATAATAGACTTGATAAAAGAACCTCCTATCATAAGGATAAACAGGATAGGAACGATAATCCACCGGGAAGAGCTGTCCGGCAAACCGTTAAACCGGGTAGTCGCACCGTAACTCACCAACCCTGCCGCTTCGAGCAATGTAGGGAATACACCCAGCCCCAAATAACCGATAGATAATAAAGAAAAGGCAATAATCATCGACTTCCGGAAACCTATCTTATCTGCATAAGCACCCGAAAATATAGGAAGCAGATATAATCCTCCGGAGAAAAGACCGGAAATCATACTTGCCTCGAAATCATTAAAACCTAAAATACTGGATAAATAAATAGTGAGAACGATAAAAACAGCATAATATGCCATACGTTCAAACAGTTCGACTGTGTTACTCACCCAAAAGGCTCTTGTAAAACCTTTGGCGGCACGCTGAGGGGAATTGTTCATGTAATCTCTGTTTTTTTATTAAAATGTTAATTCAGCGCAAATATACGTTTTTTTGGCTTACAGTCCGTATCTTTGTCCTAAATTACGTATTCTAAATATATCATAATGACTATAGCTGTTGATTTTGACGGAACGATTGTAGAGCATCGTTATCCACGTATTGGTGAAGAAATTCCATTTGCAGTTGAAACGCTGAAATTGTTACAACAAGAAAAGCACCGTTTAATCTTGTGGAGTGTACGCGAGGGAGAGCTTTTGGACGAAGCCATAGAATGGTGCAGAGCCAGAGGACTGGAGTTTTATGCAGCCAATAAAGACTATCCCGAAGAAGAAAGAGATCATCAGGGCTTTTCCCGAAAACTGAAAGCCGATCTGTTTATAGACGATCGGAATGTCGGCGGCATTCCCGACTGGGGAATTATCTATGAAATGATAAAAGAGAAAAAGACGTTTGCCGATATATACAGCCAGCAAAGAGAAGAAAATACCAGTCAGAAGAAAAAAAGAAAATGGTTGCCGTTTTAATCTCCGACGCGAAAGATCAGACTTACACCCATTAATAAAAATGCATAATGCACTCCGGGCACATCGCTTCAGAGTGCATTATGCATTTTCTGGGGAAATCTGAAACTTAGATTATTCCTTTTGACCTTCCCACTTTTCCCTATATTCCCACAGTTGCTCAATGGTAGGATGAAAAGTCGGATTTTCCCAGTTTTTGGAAATCATCGAAATTAAAGACTCCAGATAAAGTTTACCATCAATGATTGAAGTACACGCATTAACCTGATACTTTTCTGTCGGGTAATTCTTTGTTTCAATCATCTTCTTCGCCCAGCCCAACAGCTCCTGGACCGATTCTTCATCATAAGTATGTTGTGCCATATTTTTATATTTTCCTACAAAGATAAAGATAAAAACGAGAAAATGCAGACCCGGACAAGCACTTTTAGTATTTCACCTTATATAATATAGATTTCTTGAGAGTGAAAAGATGCCTTTCATGCTTTCCTGGCATTAATCAAAAGCAAAGTTGTCATTCACTTTTATTAGTGTTAATTTCTTTATTCCATATTTTTATTGTATGTTTGTGAGCATATAGCTTCTTGCAGCAATCAAGAAGTTGTATAAATTAATCAATAGCAAACAAATCAGAGCATCATACATAGACAAAAACAAAGGACAAATGAACCCAAGTGAAACAGAACCTACCCAAAATGTAATGTCATCTTCAGCACCAGAAACATTCCCTTTAACAAAAGATCAACTTCTATTTGCAGAAAGTATCTATGCTTGTCTGCCAATGAGTATTGAGATCTATGATACAAATGGTATCTTGCGCAGTATCAATGAACATGCATTGCAGATGTATGGAGTCACTGATAAAACGACTGTGGTTAATATCGTCAATCTTTTTAATAGTCCTTATGTGGACGAAACTCTCAAAAATCGCATTCAGAGAGGCGAAGATATTGTTCTGGAATTCGAATACGACTTTGACCGGATAAAAGACAACGCATACTTCTCTACCCAAAATAAGAACACGATCATTTATGAAGCAAAGGTCGTTCCCCTGCGAAGCAAGGAGGGAGAAATCATCGGGCATATATTGCTTTCCAACGATGTGACTGCCATAAAAGAAGCTGAATTCCGTACGGATGAAAGCAAAAAGAATCTGGAAATGGCAATGGAAGCAGCCTCTATGTCGTCTTGGGTATATGACGTGTATAAAAAAACATTCAATCCATTACATGGAGATCCTATAGCTAAAAAAAACACGACATTAGATCAGATTCTAAATATACTGCATCCACAAGATCATGAACCTTTAATACAACTTTTATCACAACTGACCAACAAAGAAATTCTGCAAGGAAACATCACCTTACGTTTCTATAATGAAGAAGAAAAGCAATACCGCTATTATGAAAGCATGATGCGGTTATCTTTCGAACATTTTGGGAAATTGCTGATTATAGGAACCCAACTGGATATAACGGAAAGAATGCAAATGGTAAAGAAGACGCAGGAATTAATCGCCAAGCGTGAACTGGCCATGAAAGTCAGCAATATCATTCATTGGGATTTCGATGTACGGACTCAAGAGTTCGAAGCCTATAATGACCCGATCAATGATTATGCCAGTGATAAACTGGTGAGCATCCAACGATACATGGATGTTATTCATCCTGAAGACCGTTCTTCATCCTATGACGCCATACAGTCTATGCTATCAGGCAAGGAATTCACCATTAACTTCACTTGTCGTATGCAAACGAAGTATGATGAATCCTGGCAATATTGTAATATCATAGGCGTTCCATTCGAGAAAGACGAATATGGCAACAACGTACGATATACCGGATTCAGACAAAATATCTCCAAACTTCATCAACTGAATGAGGAACTTGAAGAAAGAAACTACAAAATGCAGCTCACCTTCAAAACTGTAGGCATGTCTTACTGGGATTTTGAAGTAAAAAGCAAACAATTCAAAGCATTTAATGACCCCGTGAATGACTTCCATTCTGAAAATGTAATCACACCTGAAGACTATCTGCATGTCACCCACCCGGAAGACATCGAGCTGGTCCGCAACCATATTAATTATATGATTGGAGGAACAACTAAGGATCTCAACTTCAAATTCCGATCCAAAACTAAATGGGACAAAGAATGGCAGACTCTCATTGTTACCGGCATACCAGTGGAAAGAGACAAGAAAGGCAATGTAATTCGCTACACCGGTATTAAAGTCAACAATACGAAATGGGAGAAAATGGCACAGCAACTAAAGGAACTGAAAGACAAAGCCGAACTTTCCGACCGTCTGAAATCGGCTTTCCTTGCCAATATGAGTCACGAAATACGTACGCCTCTGAACGCCATCGTCGGCTTCTCCGAACTGATGGTATATTCTGAAGATCCGGCAGAAAAAGAAGAATACATGAGCATCATCCAATCCAATAATGAGTTGTTATTGCGATTGATTAATGATATCCTCGACCTTTCCAAGATTGAATCGGGAATTCTTGAACGCAAAAGAGAAACATTCAATTTAGCCAAAGTATGCAACGAACTTTATACCATGATCCAGCCAAAGATAACCAATCCGGATGTTGAGTTTCAAATGGACAATTCCGGTCCGGACTGTTGGATTTTCCTGGATAGAAGCCGGCTCAAGCAAGTATGGATGAACTATCTTACAAACGCTGTCAAATGCACCAAATCCGGATATATAAAAATGGGATACAGCATCGAAAGAGAAGGAATCCGGATCTATGTGGAAGATTCCGGAGTCGGTATCCCGAAAGAATTACAGGAACGAGTGTTTGGACGTTTCCAGAAGCTCAATGAGTTTGCCCAGGGCACCGGACTCGGACTGGCTATCTCAAGAGCTATCATTGAAGGAGCCGGAGGAGAAGTCGGATTTACTTCCACTCCCAGTATTGGATCGACTTTCTGGGCATGGATTCCTTGTGAAATCAGCACTCAGAAGGAACATACCCCAACTATTTCACTGCCATTGCAACACCAGCTTTCTTTGAACGAAATCGACAAGAAGGAACTGAAGATATTAATTGCCGAAGATAATGAAAGTAACTATTCGTTAGTGCAACATATTCTCAAAAGCTACCATCTAACCCATGTTCAAAATGGAGCGGAAGCAGTAAATAAAGTACGTGAGGAAGAGTTCGATCTTGTTCTCATGGATATGAAAATGCCTGTCATGGGAGGACTGGAAGCAACCCGCAAAATCCGTGAGTTTAATAATAGGATACCTATTATTGCACTTACAGCCAATGCTTTTGATGCTGACAGAATCAGCGCTCTTGACGCAGGATGCAATGAATTTCTTGCCAAACCATTGAAGAAAAGTCAGTTGCTTGAACTCTTCTCAAAGAAATGGTAAGTTATATGTTAACATACAATTATAAAGTTTATCTAAGTACTCTGATAGTATTGACCGTTTATAAATTCATAAATTAAGTTGTTCGGTTCTTTTTATTGCCCGGATTCAACTTATTATTTATACCTTTACGAACTATAAACTTAATTAGATAAACTATTAAAAGTAACGATCATGAAAAAAGTTATCATTCTGGCATGTTCCTGCTTTCTTCTGGCAGCATGCGGAAACAGTGCGAAAACAAACAATAGTACAAGTGCGGACAGTACAGCAACCCAAGTGGCTGATATACATAATGCCGAAACATCGCTTGATTATGAAGGGACCTATAAAGGTGTCTTTCCTGCTGCCGACTGTCCGGGCATTGAAACAACTCTGACATTAAATCCTGACAAGACGTTTACTCTTCACTCTGTATACATCGACCGGGACAGTTCATTTGATGAAAAAGGAACTTATACACTGGAAGGTAATATCCTGACTTTAAAAGAAGAAGGTGGAGAAATATCTTATTATAAAGTAGAAGAAAACAAAGTTCGTCTGTTAAACGATGACAAACAAGAAATAACGGGAGCACTTGCCGAACATTATATTCTAAACAAAGAATAGACAAGAAAATCCTGTCCTTATCAAAAGATACCGGAAACAAAGCGGCTGATCAGTCATTTTATTTCCGGTATCTTTTTTTGTTTCTATGTTTTATCGTTTTCAGAGAACAATTTCAATATTTTTTATGTTTATATAAATAAAAAGCAAACTTATAAAAAGAACGACTTATGATTTATAATTTTTTATTCCCCACAAAGCCAAATACAACAAAAGTATCCTTGTTTTTATTGGCAGTCCGCATCATTTTCGGAATATTATTAATGAACCACGGTATACAGAAATGGAGCAATTTCCAGGAGTTATCCACGGCTTTTCCTGATCCGATCGGGCTGGGCAGTTCCATATCCCTCAGTTTGGCGATCTTTGGTGAGTTGGTATGTTCAATGGGCTTCATCTTCGGCTTTCTATACCGCTTGGCAATGATCCCGATGATTTTTACTATGATAGTTGCCTTTTTTGTCATCCATGCTAATGACGTATTTGCAGTAAAAGAATTGGCATTCATCTACTTAGTAGTATTTGTATTAATGTACATTGCCGGACCCGGTAAATTTTCCATAGATCATTTCATTGGAAACAAGTTGGCACACAACAAACGTAAATGATATAAAAACAAGAAATAATAACCTTGATTAATTTAAAAATGTTATATTTGCATCTATTAAAAAGAGAATTTATCAATATTTTATTAATCAAAAAGTAAAGTAAACATGAAAAAAAGCAAACTGACATTAGTAGCGGTTGTACTTAGTGGTAGCTTATTATTCAGCTCCTGTGTTGGATCATTTGGCTTATTCAACCGTTTAAGTTCCTGGAATCAAGGAGTCGGAAACAAATTTGTAAATGAGCTTGTATTTTTAGCTTTCAACATTGTTCCGGTTTATGGCGTAGCATACCTTGCTGATGCCTTAGTAATCAACTCTATCGAATTCTGGAGTGGTTCCAACCCGATGGCTAATGTAGGCGACGTGAAGAAGGTAAAAGGAGAAAATGGTAACTATATGGTTAAAACGCTTGAAAATGGTTATTCAATCACGAAGGAAGGCGAAACAGCTTCTATGGATTTGATCTACAACAAAGAAGCTAATACCTGGAATGTAGTTGCAAACGGCGAAAGCTCTGAGTTGCTAAAGATGAATAACGACGGTACTGCTGATCTGTTCTTACCCAACGGCGAAAAAATGAACGTTACATTGGACGCTCAAGGTATGATGGCTGCCCGTCAGGCTACTATGAGCAACCTGATGTTTGCCGCTCGTTAAAAGCATATACCATAAAACAAAAAGGAGATGAAACCGTATAATCAGTTTCATCTCCTTTTTTATTAGCAATGATTGATCAGAAAGGATATCCTACCGCAAAATGGAAAGCAAAATCACGACTGAACTTAGGATGGATAATCGGATAACGATCTTTCCCCTTTTCATAAACAGGATTAAGCGCCTTCATACCTCCGTCAAAACGAAGAATGAAGAAATCCAGATCCAGACGAAGCCCTAATCCGTACGCTACCGCTATTTGCTTATAGAATTTATCGAATTTAAAGACTCCTCCCGGCTGATTGTCATAATCACGAATGGTCCATATATTACCGGCGTCCACAAAGATGGCTCCCTGAAACTTCCAGAATAATTTGCTTCGATATTCAATACTGGCATCCAGCTTGATATCACCGGACTGATCCAGTAAATTGGTATTTTCATCTCTCACAAAAGAACCCGGCCCCAAGTCACGTACTGTCCAGCCACGAACACTGTTGGCACCACCGGAAAAGTATTGTTTCTCAAACGGGATAGTCTTCGCATTCCCGTAAGGAACAGCAATTCCCATGCCTATATGAAACGCAAATGAGTTACGATGATCTATCCTTATATTCTTAGAAAAGTCAAATTCTCCTTTCACATATTGTGCATAAGGAATGCCCAGAATAGCATATTCCCCATCACTATTCTTACGGATATTCGTTGCTTTGGATAAAGCATACATGATATTTCCCGCTGATTCGAAATTAAAACGGATGGAATATGAATTGGAAGCAATTGTATTATTAATGATGGCACCACCAATACTATTGTAATGATAGCTATATCCCATATTAATAATCAAACGGTCCTGATAATTATACTGAAGAATATGGCTCTGCCCTTTGTTAATAAAATCATCCTTAAACCTCTCCGAAATTCTCGGCAAATAAAGGAAACCGATATTAATCAAATCGATACGATGTTGTATTTTCTGGCGTTGAGTCCACTTATAGCTCCATGAGGCCGATGCCATGGTACGTAGAAATTCGGGACGCATCTGATAATTATACTGTAATCCGAACTCTGTAGTAGCCCTAATCTTCCGTTTATAGTCCGAAGAAAGAAAAGGAAACAGGAAATTAGGAAAATTGATACTTGTCTCCACTCCATATTCCATATAATTATTATTGGAATAACCCGCCTGAAGTCCGGAAATCACTTCATAAGCACCACGAAACTTGATCATAAAAGTCTCTGAACCACGAAAGAGATTCCTGTTTTGAAAAGAGACGGAAGCTGCTGCTCCCAAATCACCGGCTGAATTGGTTCCTTCCAATTCAAAAGCTACCGACTTGTGTTTACTCTTGGTCAACATCACATAGCAGTCAAGCTTCGCCGTATCCCCTACCTGATTTTCAAGAAAACGGATATTGGTATATTTCAAGGCGGACAGACGTCCGAAATTGGAATAAGTCTGCTGCACATCCTGTTCATCGAACAAATCCCCCGGAGCAAAGCGAAGATTATCAGTAAGCATCTTCGGGCGTAAATAGAGTTTATCTTTATAATAAATAGGGTACCCTTTAAAATGAAGAGAATCATTGATATCCATACTGTTCAGCGCAGAAGATTGCAGGACATCATAATCCGTAATAAAGTTAATCTTATTTATCCAATATTGTTGGTGTGCTTTCACCGAATCGCTCACATGCGCTCTGTAGGCGTGCAAATGCAAGGTCAAGTCTACCTGATAAGTACCCCGAACCGTATCTGCCGTATAACCGACATAATCCTTATTGAACTTATAATAACCATTCCGAAGCAACTTGTCAGTAATTCGCTGACGCTCGGCATCCAGCACGTTCACATCAAATATCATTCCTTCTTTCAGCAGACTTTTGGCGGAATCCTGCTTCAGAAAATCAGCAATCTTAGGATCACGAATATCATATTTTAATGAATTGACAATATAAGGATCGCCGGCTGTCACCTCATAATACAGCTTGATCTTTTTCTTCTTTATTTTAGTCGAACGCTTCACTGTGGCCGCCATATAGCCCATATTGCGCATTGCTTTTGTAATTTCATCTTGCGAGCGCTGCGCTTCAGTCTCACTATAGATTACAGGAGCATCCCCGATTCTTCTCAGGAACTTATTTCCCCATTTAGTAGAGTCTCGTCCTGAAAGGTTGTAAACATAAAGCTGTGTTTTGATTAAACTGAACCATTTGGCATTAGGGTTCTGTCGCACATACATTCGTAAGGAAGAAGGACGGACATTTTTCTGATCTGTATGAATCTTGACTTCATCCAGCAGATAAGAGCCATCCGGCACATACTTAGTGGCAGTGCACGAAGCGAGCGACAGAATGATAACGGCAAAAGTAAATAAGTAAAGAAATCCTTTCCTCATACAGTATCTCTATAAAAGCGGAAGCAAATATATAGGGACAAAGATAGAGCATATTTTTCGTTCGGGGAAATTATCAAAACAATAATTAATGCGACAAAAGTTCTTTTCACCACGAATTATAGAAATTTGCAAAGTATGCTTTGCTAATACCTATATATTACTGACTATGTATCCTTGCAATTATTTCTATAAATCGTGGCGAATAAGATTCCTAATTTTGTTGATTTCTAAATACAATAGGAACTGTAAACTTCACAGATACAGGCTCCCCTTTTTGCATTCCCGGCTTCCATTTTGGCATCGAATTAATCACTCGAAGAGCTTCTTTATCCAAATCCGGATCAACGCTACGTACTACTTTCGCACCAGAAATACTACCATCTTTGTTAACCACAAACTGTACAATAACACGACCTTGAATTTTACTTTCTATCGCCTTCGTCGGATACTTGATATTGCGACTCAAAAAACTCAGTAGTTCTTTCTGTCCCCCGGGGAAATCCGGCATCGTTTCCACTACTGAATAAATAGAATCACCTTTCGTCTCAGTGATTGCAACCTCAACCTGAGGCTCTGCTGTCTTATCCGGCTCAGCAGCTACTACAGTATCTGCTTTTTCTGTATCAGACTGGACTTTATCTGTTTTCTTATTAGCACAATTACTGAATAACAGCAATAATGCGGCCACTGGTATAAACATCAGATACTTACCTACCATGATGTTATGAGTTCTTTTTCTGTTTAGCATTTTAATTCGTTTTTTTAAGGGTAATACACTAAAGTTGTTATAGAAGTTTGCTGCAGCCAATGAAGTATGTTTAATTCCCAACAAATGATATTGATACGATTTCTTGTCATAGCCGGACGTCACTACTTGCTTGTCCGCCAGATACTCATGATTCATACGTATTTCACTGCGTATCAACCAGGAAAACGGATTAAACCAACATAATAATATAATCAGTTGAGCCAGTATTATATCCAATGAATGAAATTCACGGACATGAGTTTGTTCATGTATCAATATCTCATTAATTTCCTTATCCGAATATTGCATCGGATTTATGAATATCCAGTGAAAGAAGGAACAGGGCTCCCCTACGTCTTCTGACTGATAAACAGGTACACCTTTCAGAGAATAGCGCCGAGAGCAGGCTAAAGAGTGATGTATTTTACTAACTTCTAAAAGATTACGCAGTAACAACATACCTATTCCCAATCCATAAATAATCCATAACCAGGTACCGGCCTGCCAGGTTGTCCCTTCAACTTCAGTTGTAGCAACGGGTACAGCTGTAGTAACCAGCACTTCCGGTAACAGTTTATTGTAAACGGTAGTAATCGTTTCTCCTATTGCATACTCGTCCGTCCAGCCTGAAAAATCAATCAATGGATAAATCAGCGAAGTCACACATATCAGCAGCAACATGATCCGTCTCAGCCTGAAAAATGTATCCTTGCTGAAAGAGAGCTTATAGAATGCATATAATACAATCAAAGCTACATTTACTTTAATCAAATAGATTGCAAAAGATTCCATGCCTATCTTGATTTATGATTCTTCATCCTCAATAATATTGATTAAATCCTCGAGTTCTTTCTTGCTGATTTTACGATCGCGGACAAAAAAGGAAACCATTTCTTTGTACGAACCTGTAAAATAGTTACTTACTACTCCATTCATAAAGCTACGCTTATAGTCGCTTTCTTTCACCAGCACATGATACTGAATAGAATTCCCTAACTTGAAAGGAGACAAGAATTTCTTTTTCTCCAGATTACGGACTACAGAGGCAACACTTGTATATGGCGGTTTTGGTTCCGGCATTTCATTCACAATCTCCCGGATAAAACTCGGTCCCATTTTCCAAAAGTAAATCATCACTTCTTCCTCTTGTTGTGTCAATCTTTCCATATCGTTATCTTTTATACTGAATATCAAACTACTAATTTTAAGCAAATCTACTAAAATTAAGTAGATAATCAATTTTTATTCATACAAATATTGTTAATATGAGAAAGAATTATTTTCAAAAAACTTGTTCAACAGCCGATTTATTAAAAATATATTTATAGCTTTGCGGTAAATAAAGAAGTAAAAGAATAATGCTAAGCAAAAATAAAATAAAGTATATCCATTCACTGGAACTAAAGAAAACACGTAAAGAAGAACAAGTATTCCTAGCCGAAGGTCCTAAATTAACAGGCGATTTACTAGGACATTTCCCTTGCCGTTTTCTGGCTGCAACTTCTTCGTGGTTACAAGCGCATCCCGACATTCAAGCAAATGAAATTGCGGAAGTCTCTCAAGAAGAACTATCACGTGCCAGCCTGCTGAAAACACCACAGCAAGTACTTGCTGTTTTCGAGCAACCGCAATATACGTTAAGTCCGGATTTCGTACGACAGTCTCTTTGCCTGGCGCTGGATGATATTCAGGACCCGGGGAACCTGGGTACGATTATCCGGCTGGCGGACTGGTTCGGTATCGAACATATTATCTGTTCTCAGAACACGGTAGACGTATACAATCCCAAGACCATACAAGCCACTATGGGAGGAATTGCCCGTGTTAAGGTTCATTATACCTCTCTTCCCGAATTTATTCATTCACTCGGTGATACTCCCGTATTCGGAACATTTCTGGATGGGGAAAATATGTACGAACAACCGTTGTCTGCCAACGGACTGATTGTAATGGGGAATGAAGGTAACGGAATAGGAAAAGAAGTGGAAGCACTCATCAATCGGAAACTTTATATCCCCAATTATCCACAAGGAAAAGAAACCTCGGAATCTCTCAACGTAGCTATCGCTACCGCAGTAATCTGTGCCGAGTTCCGGCGACAGGCTGCATGGAAGTAAAATCAAAAGGATAAAATAAATAAGGAAACAGTACTTCTCCCCTCTTTGCAGACGCTGCGATAGCCTCTTTAAAACATGGGAAAGTTTGTCCCGAAACTATTGGAAGATTAAATTGAAACACTGAGATGTTTTTGCTGAACATCTCAGTGTTTTTTATTTCATTCACGGGGAGTAATGCTATCAGCCCGGGCATCCATTCAACAGACTCTATTTCTTCTGTCAACGAAAAAACATCCCGTACATATCCTACATCAGCAATCTCTACTACTTGTTGTCTGATAAAGCCTACATTAGGCAGAAGCAAATAATGAGCGGCAAAGCGTTTCATAATATTAACGGGAAGGTGACTGACGTCTTTGCTGATTTCTACGCTGATTCAATTGCCGTTCCCTTCTTTGCTCAATCTTCTCCTGCTGGATATGTTGCTCTACTTCAATCTGTTCCGGCTTCTTTTCAGGAGTCACCGTACGACGGCGATTCATTTCTTCCGGTGATATACGTTGATTATCCTTCAGATCATCGACTTTTCGCAAAGAGTCTTTCGAAATCTTAGTATCTTTTTGATCAGATACTTTCTTTAAAGAATCTGTCTTCAGAGCTTCCAGCTGATTAATCGAATCACGTTCGGCTACAGAAAGCGAGTCTGAGCAATGATAACGGGTTAAAGAAAAACGATCAGCCAGTAATGCACCGGCTTTCTCTCCCTGTACTCCCGGGTAATAGATAAAACCTTTTATTTCCTTCATCACACCCAATGTATCTGCATACAAACGTAACTGGTGAACACCCGGATCAGTGATTGTTTCCAGGCGATTTAATGTATCCTTTTCATAAATAACCTGCATGGCCATCGTAACAGCTCTCAAAGAATCGGCAAGCATCGGTTCGAGGAAATGATAACGTACTTCCCAAACTAATGTATCACGATCTTTATAATTAGTATCGGCAGGTAATACAAAGGCATACTGATCATTCATCATCTCACCCGTCAGACGTATCAGACGTTTCCAGGGCCAGACATCAATACTATCACCCGGTTCCGACATCTTCGGTTTATTGTCACGCAAAGCTATCAGATGATTTATTTCATTCTGCTGGGCTTTCAGGCGTTTGCTCACCTTCTCATAAATTTTCGATAATACCTCCGTGTTGCGTGTGTACCACACCAAAGACGAATCGAATACGGCTTCTGTCGTACCATATTTCTTGAAAACGGCATCGAGATACAAAGCCTTCTTATAATTCTCACTATAAGGCAGATTATCTCCCATAGACTTTGCCAGATGATAATCATACAGCAAATTCTCCATCTTCGATTCTGAGATTACATCGTCAGGTCTTTTGACTTTACAGCCTGCTATCGCAAGCGCCAACATGCAAACACAACACAGATGAAACCGAAACCTACTCTTCATGACCTACGCTTTCCTTTTTATTTTTATCCAGTGAATGGTAAGATTCGTTCAGATACTTGCTATAGAAAAGTAGCAAAGCAATGATACCGCAACTGATAGCAGCATCTGCAAAGTTAAAGATCGGACTGAAGAATATAAAATGTTCTCCACCTACGAAAGGCATCCATGTGGGCCAATTTGTGTCGATAATCGGGAAATAGAACATATCCACTACTTTGCCATAGAACCAGGTAGAATATCCACCGCCTTCGGGCATAAAACTGGCAATCTGTGAATGAGTACTTTCATTGAAAAAGACGCCATAGAATACACTGTCTATAATATTCCCCAAAGCTCCGGTCAGGATGAGGGCCACACAGACGATATATCCGGTCTTGAAGCCTTTTTTTATAATCTTATAAAGATAGTAGCCTATCAGCCCTACTGCTACAATACGGAAAGTGGTCAGAAATAACTTTCCAAATATTTCCATACCGAAAGCCATACCGTTGTTTTCGGTGAAATAGATATAAAACCAGTCCGTCACACGTATGCTTTCATGCCAATACATGTGAGTCTTAATCCAGATTTTAATGATCTGGTCAATAATCAGTACGGAAAAGATAACAAGCAGGGCAATTCTACCCTTCGTGAATAGTTTCTTCATTTGTTCATCATAAATTAAACATAACGAGCTACAAGTTGCCGTGCGTAAACATTGCGCAGCTACTTGTAGCTCGTCATCCGTAGCTTGTAGCTATCTATTATTTTTTACCACTGTTCTTAGCCTCGATGCTGAGTGTAGCATGAGGAACAGCACGCAAGCGTTCTGCCGGAATCAACTTTCCAGTCTCACGGCAAATGCCATACGTTTTATTCTCAATACGTACCAAAGCTGCCTGCAATCCTTGGATAAACTTCAGCTGGCGCTGTGCCAGACGTGTCGTTTCTTCCTTTGAAAGCGTATTAGCTCCTTCTTCCAACACTTTATAAGTAGGAGATGTATCGTCGGTATCATTACCATCCAATCCCATCAAGCTCATCTTCAACTGATCGTAATCACGTTGAGCCAACTCCAACTTCTCCATAATAATGGCACGGAATTCCTCGAGTTCCGCATCCGAATATCTAGTCTTTTCTGCCATAACTTTACTAGTTTAAAAGGTTAATCAATATTAGTATTAGTCTTTTATCACATTGACAAACAATGAGAAATCGTCAAAATTAAGTTCTGTGCCGTCTTTCACTTCATCTGCCAAATCAAGGGATGTTCCTAAAACCTGGTTACAAATATAAGTATTATATTCGTTCACCGCATCATCTGTTTGCGTATTTTTGGAGATTGTGATCTTTATTTTGTCCGTAATCTCGAAACCGCTGGACTTACGTATATTTTGAATACGATTCACCAATTCGCGGGCTATACCCTCACGACGCAGTTCTTCGGTAACAGTAACTTCAAGAGCAACAGTCAGTTTACCTTCATTGGCAACCAGCCATCCCGGAATGTCTTCGCTGAAGATTTCGACATCCGCAGCTTCGATCACAGCTTCCGCGCCATCCAGATTCAATGTATACTTTCCGTTCTTTTCGAGTTCAGCTATCGCTTCCTGAGACATTTCCGCTACAGCAGCAGCCACTGCCTTCATCTGTTTGCCGAATTTCGGGCCTAACTTCTTAAAGTCACATTTCACCTTCTTCACCAATACACCAGCATCACCATCCACAAACTTGATATCTTTTACATTCACCTCGTTCATGATCAATGCTTTCACTGCTTCGATGTGAGCTTTCTGTTCTTCATCCACTACCGGAATCATGATACACTGAAGCGGCTGGCGAACTTTGATGTTCACTTTACGACGCAATGCCAATACCATAGAAGTTACGTCCTGTGCCATTTGCATACGGGCTTCCAGTTCCTTGTCTATCATTTCTTCCTGATACTTCGGGAATTCAGCCAAATGAATAGAAACCACATTATCACGTCCTGTAGCAGTGATCAAATCCGTATACAGACGATCGGCATAGAACGGAGAAATAGGCGCCATCAGCTTCGCAACTGTTTCAAGGCAAGTATACAATGTCTGATAAGCAGACAGTTTATCCTGAGTAAATTCACCACCCCAGAAACGTTTACGGTTCAGACGAACATACCAGTTAGACAGATTGTCATTGACAAAGTCAGAGATCAAACGTCCTGCCTTAGTCGGTTCATATTCATTATAGCAAGTATCTACTTCCTTGATTAAGGTGTTCAATACTGACAAAATCCAACGGTCAATTTCCGGACGTTCTGCCATCGGAACATCTGCTTCTTTATATTCGAATCCGTCTACATTGGCATACAGCGCAAAGAACGAATATGTATTATATAAGGTACCGAAGAACTTACGGCGAACTTCTTCTATTCCTTCAACATCGAATTTCAAATTATCCCATGGAGATGAGTTAGTAATCATGTACCAACGCAACGGATCAGAACCATACTTCTCAATCGTAGTAAACGGATCGACAGCATTGTTAAGGCGCTTGGACATCTTATTACCGTTCTTGTCAAGTACCAGTCCATTAGAGATCACGGCTTTATACGACACACTATCAAATACCATAGTAGCGATAGCATGCAGTGTAAAGAACCATCCGCGTGTCTGATCCACACCTTCCGCGATAAAGTCAGCCGGATATACTTCACGGTTATCCAGAATATCTTTATTCTCGAATGGATAATGAATCTGTGCATAAGGCATAGCGCCGGAATCAAACCAGACATCAATCAGGTCCGATTCACGCTTCATCGGCTGACCATCTTCCGATACCAGAATGATATCATCTACATACGGACGATGAAGGTCTATCTTATCATAATTTTCTTCGGTATATTCACCCGGTATAAAACCTTTATCCTTGTACGGATTGGATTTCATAAATCCGGCAGCTACCGATTTTTCGATTTCATTATAAAGTTCTTCTACAGATTCGATACATATTTCGCTCGTTCCATCTTCTGTACGCCAGATAGGCAGTGGAGTACCCCAATAACGGGAACGGCTTAAGTTCCAGTCATTCAGATTTTCCAGCCATTTGCCGAAACGACCCGTTCCGGTAGACTCCGGTTTCCAGTTGATCGTCTTGTTCAACTCCATCATACGTTCCTTGCAGGCTGTAGAGCGGATAAACCAGCTATCCAACGGATAATAAAGCACCGGCTTGTCTGTACGCCAGCAATGAGGGTAGTTGTGTACATGCTTTTCGATTTTGAAAGCCTGATTGTTTGCTTTCATCATCATACAAAGAGCGACGTCCAAAGATTCGGCAGCCTGTGCTGCTTTCTCATCATATTTGCCGTCTACCATAAACTGCGGATCATAGGCATTCTTTACCCATGCACCCTGATATTCTTTGTATTTGTCTACATCCACACATTCTTTCACGAAGTTTTCATCCAGTTCGTCCAGTATATAGAACTTACCGGTAAGGTCTACCATCGGACGGGTTTCGCCCTTCTTGTTAATCATGAAAAGTGATGGTATACCTGCCGCACGAGCCACGTTCGCATCATCCGCACCAAATGTCGGTGCAATATGAACGATACCTGTACCGTCTTCTGTCGTTACATAATCACCCGGGATAACACGGAAGCCTTTATCACTTACTTTCCAGCTACCGTCTTCCGATACTTCAACCGGTTTCACCCAGGGAATCAGTTGCTCATATTCCATACCAATAAGATCAGCACCTTTGTATTCGGCGATTACTTTGAATGGTACGAGTTTATCTCCTGCCTTATAATCTTCCAGTTTCAGATCAGCAGCTTTCGGATGGAAATGTGTATTTAATAAAGCTTTGGCCAGAACAACTGTAATAGGTTCTCCTGTATAAGCATTATATGTCTGAACTGCAACATAATCAATCTTTGGTCCTACACAAAGCGCTGTGTTTGAAGGCAATGTCCAGGGAGTTGTTGTCCAAGCAAGGAAGTAAGGAGTTCCCCACTCCGCCATTTCCGGTTTCGGATTTTTCATCTTAAACTGGGCAACAGCGGTCGTATCCTTTACGTCACGATAACAGCCCGGCTGGTTCAGTTCATGAGAACTCAGTCCTGTTCCGGCAGCCGGAGAATATGGTTGGATTGTGTATCCTTTATACAGCAAACCTTTCTTATGCAGTTGCTTCAGCAGCCACCACAATGTTTCGATATAACGATTGTCATACGTGATATAAGGATGCTTCATATCCACCCAATATCCCATCTGGTGAGTCAGGTCTTCCCATTCCTTGGTATATTTCATCACGTCCTTACGGCAAGCAGCGTTATAATCTGCTACAGAGATTTTCTTACCAATATCCTCTTTTGTGATACCTAATGCTTTTTCTACACTTAGTTCCACAGGCAGTCCGTGGGTATCCCATCCGGCTTTACGCTTTACCTGGTAACCTTTCATTGTTTTGTAACGACAGAAAATGTCCTTAATGGTACGAGCCATTACATGGTGAATGCCCGGCATACCATTAGCCGAGGGAGGTCCTTCGAAAAACACAAACGAAGGGCAGCCATCACGTTCTGTCATACTCTTGGCGAAAACCTGGTTTTCGTCCCACTTCTTCAACACATCTTTGTTCACCTGTGAAAGGTCAAACTGCGAATATTCAGTAAATCTCTTACCCATAGCTATATCTACGATTTTACTATTTACAATTTGAGGGGTATCCCCATTTTTAAGGGTGCAAATTTACAAAAACATT
>CAMQVH010000026.1 GCA_947038155.1 uncultured Bacteroides sp.
AGTTGCGAGTTTTGATTTATATTGAGGGCGTTTTTGAGCTTTTGACACACCCTCAACGTAGCCTATAGGCATCTTTTCGTTTCGCTATAGCCGGACGAATTAATTTGTACACTCGGAGATACAATTCTTTTCAATGCAGATGTTTGCTGTGTGCATGACTATGCTATAGCTTTCTAAGCATCGGACGAATTGTATTTATTTGACGAAAGTTTTTGATAATTCAGATTTTACATATATTTTTGTATTCAGACTGTCATACCCCAGTTTTAGTGTCGAGGACAGATGTGTCTTTGCAACATTAGGAGGGTAGCCCACGCCATGTAGAGTGTAGCGAAGTCATAAAAGCAGGTTTACACAAAACGGGTATGGGTGGGAAGGACAGTCTAAGAAAATACATAAAAAGGCGTTTACTTGACGCTCTGTTTGAGATACACCGAAATCTAGCAAATTGACGGCAATCGTAGTCTTGAACATGGGCAACGGTAGATGCCCCGGGTGTGATTCATCTATCCCGTAAAAAATAGTAAGCACGAATTGTATCCTGTCGGGATGCAGTATTGTTACTTTATTATTCTTTTTACGGTGATGATATTCATATCGGCGTGGGCTCTGACGTTGTCTGTTCAACTACGATAGGCAGTGCTAGAGCCTCGGTGTGTGGGACGGACAACAGGACGAACTCGCGCTTTTTTGTTTTGCACCGAGTCATGTCTATGACAAAGTGCCATCACGATATGGAATCATATAGCGCCACATCCGTAGATGTAAAAAGCATAGGAGACGGCATACCACCTCCTCCTTGCGCCGGGCTTGCCCCCGACGCTCTCCCCGCAGTTCAAAAGCCGTTTCCGGCAGAGAACTTACCAACAGGGGTGTCCACCCGAAATGCGTTGTCGCGTCCCCACTGGTATGCTCTGCGCACCACATACGGCCGTGAGAAAAAAGCCTACGATTATTTTATAAAGAACAACGTTGTCGCCTTCTATCCAACCCTGACCCGTGTAAAATTGGTTGATGGAAAACGTCGAACTGTTGAAGAGTCCCGCCTTCCCAATATTTTCTTCGCTTACGGGACGGAAGAGCAAATGAAATCCCTCGTCTATGATAATGTAAATCTCCCTTATCTCCGCTTTTATTATCGTCATCTGCATGTTGGCAACAACGTTGTCAAGAAACCTCTCATCGTTCCGGACCACCAAATTGAAAATCTTAGGATTATTTGTGCTGCCGATACGGAGAATCTCATTGTGTCTATGGGCGAAATAGAAAAATTCAAAGAAGGGCAGCCGGTTCGTATCATCGAAGGACAGTTTGCGGGTGTCGTGGGGAGGGTGGCACGCTATCAGGGACAGCAGCGTGTGGCGGTTGTGATTGACGGATTGATGACGGTTGCCACAGCGTATATCCCGAGTGCGTTTTTGGAGAAGGTGAAGTAGAAGAATAAATTTGATTGATAAACATATAAGACGTTGTGCCCGACACGAATCAAGGGTTTGGAAAGATGAAGAATAAGAAAGCATTGCTGAGTGGTTTGATGATGGTTGTTTTAGCGTTGGGGGTGCTGAGTTGTGAAGGAGCTAAACCGAAAATAGTTTCGAACGGCTTTGATTTTAAGGCAGTAAATCTTAGTGCGGATAGTGATAATGAAGTTGCTGCAATAGCAGGTAGGGGAATGGTTGTTTCCAGTAATTGGACGATAAAAGTCACGAGTAATGGCCAGACAATAATTGTGGATGGTCAATCAAAGAGTAATGAACTTCCGGTCGAGGCAGGTGATGAGGTTGAGATAACGTTCAATCCGTCCGAACCGGAAGAAAAAGAAGCATTTTTCACAATGCCCGATGGAACCACCCGCAAAGTTACTGCTGACGCACCTTCTTTTAGATGGACAGTTCCTGCGGACTTTACATCAGGGATGAAAATAGAAGGTGAAAGTCATTATAAGACAGATGATGCAGTTTATACTCAGCTGGGGGAAATATATTTGGTGGAAATAAAGGGTAAGGAGTGATATAGTTGATAATTATAATTTAGAAAAATGAGAACAAAGAGTCACTTAATTACTAAAAGTGCCATTAAATAATGAATTATAAAATAAACTAATTGAGTCCACTTTAAAAAGTCTTTTTATCAGAGATTAACGCCTTACAGATGCTTTTGAAAGGGGATGAAAATGTGAAATGCACTTTTTTAAAGTGGACTCAATTCTTTAAGAAATAAAAATGCCGATAGATTAAATAAATTTGATTAAACGATGAAACAAGAATTCATTAATAAAACTGTAGATCATATGTACAATCAACAGAAAGATGAAACTGAACATCAGAATCATAATGTGACTTGGATTATGAGTGCTCATGCTCTTTTATTTACTGGGCTTTGTGCAATACAGTATAATGATTTAAAGGAGGTAATAATAATTTTAATCCTTTTAATGGGATTATTCCTTGCTTTGTCTGCAATTTATTCTATGTGTGTTAGCGAACTATCCATAGGGCATGTTTATGAGATGTGGGATGAGTATGATAATTGGGACGATTGTAAGAAAAAATACCCGTACCCACATAGAGTGTCTTTAGCTCCTGTTTTTATAATGAATAGTAGGATGAGATTCTTGATGTTTTTTAAATTCGCTCCCAATGTATTATTTACGAGTTGGTTTGTTCTTATACTTGTTGCTATAGAACATAACTTGCAGTATATTAATATTCCAATATCAAGAAACATTCAGGTGATTATTCTTTTTTTGATACTGCTTTTTTGTGTATGTATTATGACAGCAATGTATCATGAGCTACTATTGGGTAAATTGAGAAAAGAACGAATTGATGACAGTCGGAGACGAAAACAACAGGAAAAAAAGCGCGGCTACTGTCGTAGTGATTGCCGTTATTATAGTCGGAGATGTTGCCAAAGTAGCGATTGCATAAGAATGGGGGGACATAAATTCTCTGTGAATCCGCTTCCTCCATCTATCTATGATAACCGCAATTGTTCCGATTTGAATGAGAAGTGTATTGATAATGAATCAATAAATTTTTCTTGTCTTTCTATATACCATATCATGATAGATAGATTTTGTGGAAATTGGACAACAAACCCCACTATTGATTCGGATGGATTTTACGGTGGTGACATACAGGGAATTATAAATAAACTTGATTACATTAGCTCTTTAGGATATAACGCGATTTTATTAACACCTATATTCGCGACAAGGAATTATCATGGGTATCATGTAACTAATTACGAAGAAGTTGATACACATTTTGGGTCTTGGAATGATTTCCAGAATTTGATAATGGAATCTCATAAAAAGGGAATAAAAGTAATTTGCGATTATGTTCCCAATCATTGTCATTTGGGAAATGCAATATTTCAATCGGCTCAAAATAATGTGGATAGTAAGTATAAAAATTGGTTCTATTTTGATGAAAGTAGACTTGGTGGATTTGTGTCTTACCAAAATTATCCTGATTTGCCAAAATTCAATTTACATAATTCCGCTACTGCCGAGTATATGATATCAGTTGCGGTAAGAATGGCAAAAATGGGGATTGATGGATTAAGAATAGATCATGCTATTGGTGTTCCTTTTTCTTTTTTGAGGGAGCTGTCCGCTCAATTGAAAAGAATAAATCCACAGATTTTTATTATTGGAGAAGCTTGGCTGCAAAATCCAAGAGATTTTATGCAGATTGAATTTATAAATGCTCGTCGAAAAGATTTAGCAATGAATTATTCTACGATGAACAATTCTGATATTCAAGAAATGATACAACTGGATTATGCTGGAGTCTTAGATGGCATACTCGATTTTTCGTTTATGAATATACTTGTAGAAACGGTATGCTCTGGTGAACGATTGCTTGATAATCAACAGCTGAGAAGACGGTTGGAACAACATTTTTCTCGCTATCCAGTATATTTTACTCCATTTGTTTTTGTAGATAATCATGACACAAATAGATTCCTGTATTATTGTAGAAACGACCGTTCTTTATTGCAAGAGGCAATTTGTTTAATGAGCAGTTTACCTTATCCGATGATTGTCTATTATGGAACAGAGGATAGCATGTGTAATGATGAAGATATAAACAATAGTCCCAATGGTGATGATGATGTTCGTGCCCCAAAGCGTTGGAAATAAATATGTGTAACGGATAGTAGTTACGTATTAGTAATATAATTTAATTTTTTTAATATGAATAGATTTAGTATTGTAAAAAAGATCTCCTGCTGGGCAGGATATTGTTTGTTTGCGGTTTATAGCTCATACTTGACCGCAAAATCTGTAGCAATGTCATTTGAATTGACACAAGTATGGGCGGTATTTGTATTTGTTTTCATAGTAGCTTTGATGGCCGGATATTGCTTAAGTACTGTAATTGGTGAAATGCAAAACTGTTTTAATCCAAGTAAATCAAAATTTATTTTGGGACTATTGGGTTTCTTATTGTTTTGGGGAGTAAGTTTTGCTACCAATGTTCATTATATGTTTATGAGCAATGAAGGATTGAA
Organism: uncultured Bacteroides sp.; assembly: GCA_947038155.1. GTDB lineage: Bacteria > Bacteroidota > Bacteroidia > Bacteroidales > Bacteroidaceae > Bacteroides. The sequence goes on from CAMQVH010000026.1 coordinate 4,522, forward strand.
GGTGATAAATTCAGAATTGGGAATTTATAAAAACTATGTAGAAAGGACTGTTCAAGATAGTAAAAATGGTATAAAAGAAAAAGAGGCCGCAGATATTGCTCTATGTGAATCATCTGTTCAAAATTTGGCTGGTAATTTTGAACGCGAATGCCAGTCATCTGTTCGTTATGGATTTGGCGATAGGGCTATTGGGTACTTGAAGGATATTGAGGGCTATTTTGCAAGAACTGCCGGTAAATTTGGAGACCAATATACCTATGAGCATTCTATATTTGATGAAGATAAAGATAAAGGGGATAGGGGGAAAACAGGTGCACGAGAAGTGATGGCATTAAAAGAAAAGTATAAAATAAGAATTGCGGAGAATTTGCTAAGAAGAGAATCTGTTATTAGAGATTATTACAAGAGGATGATTCCCCAAATCAAGGATATGGATTTAATCAGGCAATTCATTAATGATAGTTTGTATGTTGTGGATATTCCTCAAATTACAGAAATAGCAACACCGGATGTCTATTATCAGTTCTCAAAAGTCCAGCTGACAAATAATGTCTTTCATCGATTGGATAAAGATGTCCAAACTGCAATAAGGCAGCAGATGAAAGAAAACAAGGCTGAAAATGTGGATGATAGTGATGAAGGAAGGTATAGAAGTTACCCTTCTTCCAGGATGTTCAGTACATTTAATGTTTGGGATGATATGCTTCATGGCAGATTGCCTAATGATATGAAATTGCTGGGGTGGATTTTGTTCTCGTTGATAATAGATATTATAGCTTATGTGCTACGTATAATGGCAAGATAAAAATGATGTGTAATATAAAAAAATAGGAATATGGAAAATTTAAACACTGAAAACTCTGTAGGAACTTTCAATTTTGTTGGTGGTGAAACTGCTGCTTTGGATGAGAAGCCGGTTGCTTCTAATGATGTAAAAAGAACTTCTACATCACCTAATGTTCAACCTCAAATTCCGAGTGACTCCGCACCGTTTGTGGTACTTTGCGGACCTCCGGCAAGCGGTAAAAGCATGGTGTTGAAAAGTCTTGCCAGTTACCTTTATAAATCGGGATTGGGGTATACCATTTCGGCAAATACCACATTGCTGAATACAGAAAAATATCAAGTAGATTGTAGAGATTTTGAAGAAATTATAGCTAAAACGGATGAGAAAATGCCGAATACAGTTGATTATTTACTGGCTGACATTATAGATGGAAGGGGAAATGTTGTCGCTCATTTCTTGGAAGCTCCCGGGGAGGATTTTTTCAACTTAACAAAATCTTTGCAAGAACCTAATATCCCATTTAAAAATTATCTGGATAAAATTGCACAAATCACACCAAATAAGCAACGTAAAGTTGTCTATATAATCTTGCTTGATTTGGATTCAACTCCATCGTTTAGAAACAATCCGGCACTACGTATGAAGTATGAACAAAAAATGATTAACTTATATAACCGTTATGTTCTTCATCATCCCAGTAAAGTTATCCTTCTTTATAATAAAGTAGATTTGCCTCAAAATGGTTTATGGGCAAATACCAGTGGGGTTTCCAATTTGTCTGCTATATTTGCCAACGCAAAGGAGTTTTATCCAAACTTGTTTTTTAAGAAGAGATTTCTTTTTTGGGATATAGAGAATTATACTTTCTTGCCTTTCTGTACAGGAACTTATCCCGACGATGGTAGCAGTTATACAGCTTCAGGTCCAGTTTATCCTGCTAGTCTATGGGAAAAAATTGTAAAACTTTGGTAACTTATGGAACTATTTGCTTTTATACATGGGTCTTCGGTAGGACAAAGTGTGTTTATACCGGACAATGCTCCTGAGACATTTTGCAATGATATTGCAAACAAGTATTTTCAGGGGCGTGTACTCCGCCAGAAAGAGTCGTCTGCAAAATTGGCTTTATTTGTGGACTTATACAGAAATCAGAATGGGAAAGTTTTCAGCATTTATTCATTTGTAAATAATGAATGTAGTGGTAGCGGTCAGAACGGAAGAAAAGGACAGTATTTTGCTTTAAGTATAGCATGTCAAGGTGTTTATGTATTCCCGGAAGCTATATATAGAATGTTGTATGATGCATATACCCAGTTGCTTAAAACAAAGAAAATTATAGGCACCAATGAGAATGGTGAAGAGCAATATGTCATACCTCAGTTTGATGTGGAAAAAGCATTTTTGTCGCTTTTCAATCAGAATATAGAGAAGGCTTTTTCTAAGATTGTAGGTGGGCATGGTATGGTGATAGATTCAAGTGTTCATATTGCTGATTATGATTCTTGGCATGGTGTTAAAGTGGGGGTAGATGTATGTAACTCTCTTGTATCCTTTAATAGTTTGTGTAAAGTAGGTCGTTTATATATTTCCGAAGAATATGGACTATATACTCTAAATATGGAGATATTACAGAGGCGTGTTAGGGTTTTGGAGGCAGAGAACAGAGATTGGAAGGAGCGTGATGAATGTAGGAGGTCTGAAAAATCTAAAGTTCGTGCAGATATAGAAGATTTGAATTTGCAGATGCAGCAAAAAGATGCGAAAATAGAATCATTGTTAGCTGAAAATAGCAAATATGAGGCTGTGATTGAAACAGTTCGTGGCGAGTTGGAAAAATATGCTAAGATTGGAAAATCAATATCCAAATGGCAAGATAAAAAGTCGCAATATCGGTCTAAAAATAAAATGGATCTTTTGAAGATATGTTTGCTTTTTATTATTTTGATTCTTGTGATACTAAGTAGTTTGATGAGTTACGGCTTTTTTCGTGATTTCCCGCAAACTCTTAAAAAAGAAGTGAGCGGGATTCTAAAGGATTCTCTTTTGTCGAAGGCAAGTTCAGATACGGCTTTGGCTATTCAATCTTCCAAGTCAATGGCTACAATGTTAGACGCATTTCCTGTGAAGAAGGATTTTGACAGTAAAGGCGGGGATTTTGATATTACTATAGAAACAGATGGAGAATGGGGTTTTGATTTGCGAGAAGAATATAGTTCGTGGATAACATTGACTAAAAAAGAAAAAAATCGATTGTCTGTTGGAATAAAAGAAAATTCAGGACCAAAGAGGGCGTGTAGTTTTATGATAAAGGCAGGTAGTTTTGAGAAGCAAATTAATATAACTCAAGAATCTGCTCCTTCACGACCTGATTTTGGTCTTGTAGTGAAACGCGATAATGGACAGCTGTTGAATATGAATGATACGGTTGTTGTAGGAGAAGTGCTTACTGCAGAAGCTACGAAGTTTGTTTCCATAGGTGACTATGGATGGAGGTATCAAGGTTGTTCGGGAACAACAGATAATAAACAGAATGTTCCTGTAGAGATACAAAATGGCACTGGTTCTGTGATTATTGCATACGGACCTAAAGGTTATGATTCAAGTAAGAGGGAGAGGCTTTTCTTGACTCGTAAAATAGTAACAGGAAGTTCTGACTCTTCTACTTCCCGCAAATAAGTTTTTAAACATTAAATAAATTCCAGTATGAAAAAGTTGATTTTTTTTGGTTTGGCGATGTTGATGCTTATCTCTTCGTGTGAGAATAAAAAGGCTTATCGCCCTTCACAATTTCCTAATGAACGGAATAAGCATAATTTTTCGTTTGCCATTCCGTATTCGATGAAGAAAAATTCTATAGTTGTCCGTGTTCGTTTAAATAATGGTCCTCAATTTGAAGGTGTTTGGGATTCAGGTTGTAGTCTACCTTTAAAAATTTCTAAATTAGAGGCAGAAGCATTAGTGAAAAATGGAACTCTTTCTATAAGTGACTATAAATCTAATTATCCTGTTACAATTGCAAATGGACAAACCAGCGAATATGCTGTCTATATGTTGAAATCGATCTCTTTTGTGGATCAAGAAGGTGTAGAACATATGTTGTCTAATATCCAAGCAGTAATTGATGATAATGTAGGAACAGATATACTAATCGGTCTTCCTGTCATGCAAGCATTAGGGGATTCTTATGAAATTTCACAATACGACCAATCTATTTATTTTAAAGAATAGTGATACTAAGAAGCTATTTATTCAGTCAGTTCTCCGGTAGTTATCAGCAATATACGTCTGATCAATCGGAAAATTTCTTAAAGCAACTATGTAAAAATTGCTGTACAGACAACCAGATTGCCATTCATAGGGATGGCAATCTGATGTATTATGCATACGTGTACAAAAAATCTGCGTCTGAAATATATGGATTGTGTATAGTTTGTGGTGAAATTTGTTTAAATCTTAAGTGGTTGTATGAATTTCTTCAAAGTACATTAGAAGCGTTAGCAAATAGAGGTATACTATTTTGTTATGATGAGTCAGGGAAGATTCGTAAAAATATTGATAGTTTCTCGTCTGAAGCAGCAGAAGTAGATAGCGTTTTTCGCGAGATGCAAGAGAATGTTAATGGGAGGCAGTCTTATTGGGGAAATTTGCCCCCCGAGGATTTCTCTGTTTCAATGGACAGCAAAATAAGTTTGGCCTTTAATGAAGATGATAAAAATAAAATAACGGCTGCTATACGGCATTATCACAATGTCATTGTGACAATGGACAATGTGATACCTTCAAGTTTTTCCAGGACGGTAGAACGCCTAAATTCAGAAAAGGGACAATTGCAGGAGGAAAAGGAAGCATTAAAAAAAGAAATCGAATCTCTATCTCAGCAAAAGAAACAATATAGATGGGTTTTCATTCTTTTTATAGCTGTAATTGTCAGTCTTGTAGGATTGTACTCCTTGAATAATAGTATATCCGATATGAATACTTGTATTGCTCAATTACAAGATACTTTATCTAATAAAAGAGATTCTATTAGACAACAAAATATTCAAATTCAAGAATTAAGTGCTGATATAGTTTCATGCAGGGATTCCTTACGAACTTTTGAATCAAAGTTTTTGTCTGTGAAAGATATATTTCCAATCCATATAACTAATATTGAAATTGGCAATATATATCATAATGGGGAGATAGAAACAGATTATGGAAATATGATATACAGCAGTCATACAATGTATTTGCAACCAAAAATAACTTATGTAGGAATCAATACAGGATGTTCTGTTGATCTTAAGATTAAATGGTATATGCCTAATGGTTTAATAAAAACAGGGAATTCTTCGCCAAGTGGTTACTCTCAACAAGAATCATTATATGTTTATAGTGGCTCAAATTCAAAAATATTAAGCGGTTGGGGTAATACAACAAAAGGCCATTGGATAAAAGGGGAGTATAGAATTGAAATTTGGTATGAAAACGTTTGCCTAAACTCGAAAGCATTTACAATCTATTAATCGTAGATTGGTATCCATTCAGTACCTTATCGTTTTCTGCCTTGCCGCATATATACGGCTGATATGTTTTAGTGCTATACCATAAAAAAACGATGTTATGAAATATAAAGGATTATGACAGAACAACAAATAATAAATAGTCTTATTGCGGGAGAACTGCATACTATTCAGGATTTCTTTTTTGTGCGATGCAAACCAGTGTTAATATATATTGGGCAATATTTCTGCCAAGATAAGCAAACGCCGGAGGAACTCATTGGAGAATTTTATGAATTCCTGGCGGCAGATGATTGGCACAAATTAAGAATATTCAAATATACGTGTACGTTAAATTCGTATGTTACCATTATCGCTTCTCGTTATTTTCAACATAAGCGGGATAAGGAACTTTTGTCGTTGGATGAGAATATTAGCTTAGTGCCTCATCTATATGAAGAGAGGAATGAGGAATCGTTCTTTATGGAAGATTTGGGCAGAATAATGAAAAGTATGTCTCCTCTTGATAGATTCCTTGTGCAGCGCATTCTTATAGATGGTGAAAAGCCGGGAGATGTGTTGGACGAGGCGAAAGTGCTTATAATGAATGATAAAATGCTAAGTACGGAAGCAAAAACGGATGCTCAATTTGCTGGTTATATATATACTCGCTATAATCGGGTAAGAAAGAATTTGCAAAAACAAATGATTGCGATGGGATATGGAAAATAGTATGATTCAAATTAATAATATCGAGTTGCTTGGACGGGTGCTTGACGGACAAGCTACGGAACAAGAGCGAAATGCGGTCTTGTTTAATTTGGCGGATTCGGCTTTTAAAGAATATTTTTTTGTTGCATTGAAAGCAACGGTATTGTTGAATGAAAAAGCAAATGGTTATGGGAAGATTCAATAAACTATCGGATGAAGAATTGGCTTTATATCTTGATTGCATTCTTTCTGGAGAGTGTACCTTACAAGAAGCCGGAACGATGGATGTTGACACGTTTGAATTGCTGAATGTGTCTCGTAAAGCATTGAACGGGTCTCCTGTTGCTGAAGTGATACAATTGCCTTCTTGGGATACCGCTTCTGAGACTGTCCGGCCAATGTACGAGCCATTGGCTATGGCTGGATTCTTGGGAGAAGGAAATGTAGATGAAAACGGAGAAGAGGATACGGATGAAGAAGAATGATGTGCTTTGATGTAGAAAAAATAAAGCAAAACATTAACAAGTCGATTATAGTTTACATACTCGGCTGTTGCTGTTTTGTATGTGTTGCTTTGTGGTCGTTATGGTTCGGATATTATGTGATTCGTTATCAGGACGAGCATGAATGGCCTCTGCAACTCGCAGTGATATCTATTGCGGGAGGAGTACTTTTGTGGGAGATGCTACGGGCGTTCAGATTCAAAAACATGTTGCCGACTGCGTATAAGGTCACAACGGCACAAGAGTTTCCGGTGTTGTTCGATGCAATAGCGGAGGTTACGGAGAACTTGAAGTTGTCTCCTATTCATAAAGTATATATCTGTCCCGATGCAACAGCAGCAGTGTTTATCCAACCATATTTGCGCAATCTTTTCTTTGAACCAAAGCGGGAATTAGTGATAGGACTTGGGTTTCTGACTCAAATGGATGACGAAGAAATCCGTGCAATATTGTATCACGAGTTTGGGCATTATGTACAGCAAGAGATGAAGAGCTCGATTTCCGTTTACGTGATTGGTCAGTTTTCTCGTTCGTTTGTAGCTGTCAAGGAGGCTGAAAAGCAAGGAGTGTGGAGAATGCAGATCAGATTGCAATTATTACTGTTTACTTATTTTTCAATGTGGACTTGCAATTGCATCAACAAAGCGTATGCTCGACTGGCTAAACAGATGGAATATGATGCGGATGATGTGGCTGTGAACTATGTGGGAGTGGCGGTGTTGCAAAAGGCATTGCTTCATGCCGCTTGCGTCAGATACAATTATGAAGTTGTGCGATGGGGACTGCAACAATTGCAAGCCCAGAATATTCAAGTGGATGAACCATACATAGCGCTGTCATTGGTTGGCAACTATTCTCGTCCGATGCGCCGACTGCTTTCCGAAGAGGTGGTAAGGAGGGTAGAACGTTTAGGTATGTTGAATGATAGTAGTTGTATCGGGACGAAATCTATTCAGCAACAAGCCTTTCGTATGTTTAAGAGGAAAGCGGGCGTGGCGCAGTTGTGTCCGGCCCGGCAATTTGCGGAATGGCTGCGAGAAGGTTTTGATATCTATACACGGCAACGGTTGTTGGAAACCTCTGTCTTATTGGAGATACATCTTGATAGGAAAAAACATAAAATGCCGTATGTAGATGGCTTTTACAAACTGCTTCTTGACGGTAAGGAAATTGGTGCCGGCAACTTCATTAAAGGATATACATTGAAGCGTAAAACCTCACCGGGAAAGCATACGCTTACGACTTATGCTCCATCAGGCCTTATTTCGACTCCTCTTGAGTTTGAGGTTGAAAAAGACGGGACTTATCGTATTGAGATGGATTATAAGTTGTATGTGAAAAATGGCTATTACAATGTGTATGGAGAAAAATGTGTAAGGCTTGATAGATAATGAATGATTATAAACTCTTTATTATAAATTTAAAAAATAGAAATGCATATGTTTGATTTTAAAGGTAAACTTCGTGGTATGAAAGAATGGATAAAACGAGTGAATGATAATGGACTGAACGTCTTTTTGAATGTGATTTTTTGTATAATGATTGCGGTTGGAATTACCGCTATCTGTATGGGACTCTTTAACATATTGGGAGGAATTAAAGTAAATATTTATCTCTTCTTGGGATGCGTTTGTGCTGCATGTATAGATATTCTCGGTTTCTATTGGATGCTGAAGGCAAAGAAAGAAGGATTTTATTTATTTATAATAGCTTGTGTACTATGTGGTACGTTACTTTATTTGCAGCGTTATGGCTTTAGCTTGGATGGATTTGACGTTCCATATTTCAGCACAAGCAATGTATTTTCTTATATGGTGGCAAGCCTTGGTAGAATTATAATCTTTATGCTATTGATGTTGCTCCGTCGTAATGGAAAGAATGCATATCAGGTAATGTGGGGTAAGAAGTAGTGACAAGAATGAAAAAGGATCTATTTTGATATGGATGGTGTGCTTGTCGATTTTGAATCAGGACTTGCACAACAGGACGAGCAGACTCTTAAAGAGTATGAGGGACGCTATGATGAGATTCCAGGGATGTTTCCCACAAAAGAATGATTATCACGCATTGTAAAAATCTGTGCAAAGGTGATGTCTTGATAGACGATCGAGGCAAGAATGGAGCAAGTGAATTTGAGGGTGAATGGATACAGTTTGGTTCAGATAGATTTCCTGATTGGAAATCGATTCTTGGGTATCTCCTTCCCAATGGCGATTAATAGATTTATGAAGCATTTGTCAATAAGTTTGGTTCATTTGAATAAAATATGAAGCAGTTAATGTTTATAGTTCTCTTATTGCTTAGTCTTTTGCCTTTAAGGACACAAAACGACTATTACATTAGACAGGCGCAATCGTATCAACGTGAAGCGGAGTACTATACAAAGCAGGCTCTTAGATATGAGCGTGAGGTGGACTACTACAATCGACAAGCGCAAGGATATCTGAGGGAAGCGGATTATTACTCAAAGAGGAAGGATTACAATAAAATGAAAACTTTCCAGCAGCGTGCAAAGAATGTGATAAACAAAGCGGAAGATTATGCTCGTAAAGCTAAGCGAGCAAGGGAACGCGCTCGGGACTGTGTGATAAAAGCGGAGTATGTACTGAAAAAAGCAAAATAGAATGTAGCAACAGGTTACTTTCTGCATGCTGATTGCATAAACTGTCAAAGAAACCAAAGTTATAACAATTGAAGGTTGTGCCCGACACGAATTTAGGGTATAAAGAAAATGAAGACAAGAATGAAATCGTTTGAAAAGGTCTTACTGATGTTTGCTTTTACAATGATATTTACAACGATATCTAAGGCGCAAGATTTTCTTTTAGATTGTGGATCTGGCAGTCCCTCGTGGTGCTGGCAGCAGCAACAACAGATTAATGCCATGAAAATGCAAAATATGATGATGCAGCAGCAAATCTTGCAATTCTATCGCAATCAGGCGGCTGCTGTTCAGCAACAGATGATGAACAACCCGTTTCAACCGATTCAGGGTGTCGTCACTTATGATGGAAATTATGTGACACCTGAGAATGTGGACAACTATTCAAGATGCAATGTGAAGTGTGAACATTGTGATGGTGGGTACAACCAAAAGCGGGTTTACTTTGGAAATAACCAGATAAGGACTGTCAACCAAAGGTGCTCATATTGCCATGGTAAAGGATATGTATCTAAACTTGTGAGGAATGAATAAATAGCTTTAACACTCAAAACGATGATTTCAATTAAATATTTGCATGGTGACGCCACGTTGCCACACAATAACAGCCGAACTGTTTCTGTAATTTGTCATTGTTGCAACGCGTTTGGTGGATGGGGGCGGGGATTTGTTCTGGCATTAAGTCGACGTTATCCCAAGGTAAAGGTCGATTACCAATTGTTCTGTTCTCCATATCAACGTTCAAATAAATTGCGAAACGACTTGATGGGAAAAGTCTGTATTTCTAAGATTCGGCCGGACTTGTATGTGGCTAATATAATTGGTCAGTATTTTTATAGCCGAAACCAATATGAATTCCGAAATACAGCCGGCGTTTTGCCTGAGTTTTTACCCTCAAAAAAATCCGGTTTTGTTAATTACGAATCGATTAGGCGAGGATTTCAAGATATATTTAAAAAATTGGCTTCGGAAAATATCGAATTTGAAATCCATATGCCGAAAATCGGGTGCGGGCTTGCCGGCGGGAATTGGGAGGTAATGGAAAGTATAATCGTTGAAGAGTTTTGCCGCAAAGATGTCAAAGTATATGTTTACGATCTATAAGTTTAGTTGATATAAATAAAGATGTCAGAGTTGAGAGATATGTGTCTTGATTGTGAAAATAGTTGACGATGAAAATGTTATGGTTTTCGGAGTTGGAGTGTTTTATCAGATAGGCCTGTTGATATATGTGGGACTGTGGGCGTATTTTAAATATCGCCCATATAGGCTTTTGCGAAAAGAAGTCCGTCTGTCTGTGTATGAAGTAGAAAAGCTAAATGAACACAGTCGTTTGGTTAGAAATTGGGGATGGCTAATGATATATTTTCTGCCGTGTCCGTTCATGTTTCTGTTTCCTGAAGTTTGCGTGGTGACACAGGATGTTAATAGGGCAAAAAAAGAATGGGTATACCCGGAATTGCCTGATAGGAAAACCTTTTTTGTCGATCATTATTATGTTCCATTTTATTATAAGGGAAATTTCTGTGCTATTGGTAGGGAATATTTAAGTAATGAGACAGACTCACTTTTAATTTTATACCCAACACTCTTTTTTAATGGTGCATTTGCGCAATCTGTTCCCGAAAAACAGATTACAGTCCGAGCGCATTCGTTTCAGATATGGAATGAAAATATTGACAATAGATTCCAAGTGCCCATGCAGTATTCTTGGAAGTATGTTCCAGAAAAACATAAAAATCAAGCGGTCACAGAGTGGACTATTGATACGCAATCGGGGGCTGCTATAGGGATAGACAAGATTGAGAAGGAAATAGATAAACGAAAAGAAGTCATGAAAGAAATATTGGGACGATGATACAAACTTTCATTGGTGATAATCCATATAGGATATTGGGGGTTTATGTCGGTGATTCCATAGCTAAGGAAACCAGTAACAGAAATCGCATATCAGCCTATTCAAAAGTGGGGCAGATGGTGACATTCGTATTGAAAGGTGATGGTGTTCTTCCTGTGTTGAAGAGAAGTGGTGAAATGGCTGCGGATGCTGCCCAGGCACTTTCGCTACCTGTTGAGCGGCTTAAGTATGCTTTGTTTTGGTATGCTGATGAGAAATATCTGTGGGCTTTTACTCTAAATAGTGCCATAGATGCTTTGGTTGCCGGAAATTTGGCGAGTGCATTTTGCCATTACGAATCATTGATACAGGATGATGCCTTGCGGAATGAGTTTGTCAAGACCGTTACACACGGATTGTTTGTCATTGAAAAAGAGAAACTGGCAAATATGTTGATTGATATACTATCCGAGCATGTGGAAAGCACCGAAAGTGCTTTGCAAAGTGGGTGTATAAACCAGGCTCATTATCTTGCCACTGTTTTCTTTGAACGAAAAATTTGGGGTGAACTTTATGAACTTTGCGAATCGTTTACAGAGGGAGAATCGGACTTCTATATGTTGATTGACAATTTCAGGAATGTGACGATGCGGATTATGTATTATATCAAGGTGGCTGCAATGCTTTTCGGAACAACGGATGAACGGTATCGGAGATGCGCCGAAACCGTTGTTTATTCCATTGGCAAACAAGGAAAGGCTATCCTGACGTGTATAGGGGAGTGGTTGAACTCGGAACGCGCGTTTGTCAGTGTGAAACTGTGTCATGGCTTGATGGAAGAGGTGTTTGAATTTGTTGATAGTACAATTGAAGACATTGCCCTGGATGATGAATCGTGCAAAAACGTTGCGGCTTTTGTCAGCGAATTTGAAGAGGCGTGCTTTGTGCAAACAGCAATCGCAAGACAGCTATTGAAGGTGATTAGGCGTAAGGAATGTATAAAAACGGTTCTGTGGCTCGCATTTTTGATTGTAATTTTTCTCGTAATGATGATGTAATGAATAAATAGGATTGGAATATGAAACATGTAACAATAGACTATGGTATAGATTTGGGCACAACCAATTCGGCAATCTGCCGGATGGAGCATGGCGTACCTGTTGTTATCCGTTCTGATAGTGGAATGGAAACTATGCCTTCCTGTGTGTCGTTCAAAAAAAGCGGAACCATACGCATTGGGCAATCGGCCTATGCGGATTTGGGTATTGACAGGCTTCGGGCTTTGAAGAAGAAATCAGCACAGGGCTCAAATTCGTGTATAGAGTTCAAACGATATATGGGGACTGATATGAAGTTCTCTAATGTGAATGCCGGGCATCCGTGGTCGCCCGAGGAATTGTCGGCACAGATAGTCCGGACTTTATGTTCTTTTGTCACAGATGATGAGGTGAAAGCTGCTGTGGTTACAGTTCCTGCGAAATTTACAGTAAACCAAAAAGATGCGACATTGGAGGCTGCGCGCCTTGCTGGAATTGAGCAGGTGGAACTGCTGCAAGAACCTATTGCCGCATCCATCGCATACGGACTTAAGGCTGAGGATAAGAACGGGATATGGATGGTGTTCGATTTGGGCGGAGGTACGTTAGACGTTGCTCTTGTGCATGTGAGCGATGGAATTATGCAGGTGTTCGATACGGAAGGAGACAATTACTTGGGAGGCAAGAATATGGATGAGGCCATTGTGTCGAAAATCATTCTGCCGCAAATCACCCGGAGGTATGCTCTTGATTTATCGGACGGCGAACAGTATCAACTGTTTGTCGAGGCACTGAAAGTGGAAGCAGAGAAAGTCAAGAACAAATTGTCGTATTGTGATAGCGAGGTTGTCTATTTGGAGGCAGGCGATTGGGGGGAAGATGGAGATGGGGAGGAAATAGAACTTGAGATAACTGTCACCCGACAAGAATTGGAAGATGCAATAAGGCCTATTCTTCAAAAGGCGGTAGACGTATGCAAAACGCTGATGCTGCGTAATAATATATCCTATGAAAAATTGTCTCATCTGATTTTGATCGGTGGCCCTACGTCTATTCCATTACTTCGTAAGATGCTTAAAGAGCAGGTGACGGAAAATGTGGAGACAGAAATCAATCCGATGACAGCTGTTGCAACGGGAGCTGCCATATATGCTTCTACTATACCTGTGAAAATAGATGAGAATGATATTGAAGATGATACATTGCAGTTGTTGATAGATTTTGAGGCGACTACAGTGGATACTCAGATGTTCGTGCCTATAAAAACAATGAATTTTGTAGAGGGGCTGAGTGTGAAGATGGTCAGACGTTCGGATGGTATGGAAAGTCAGAATGTTCGGATAAGTGAACAAGGTGGGTTGCTCGAGTTTGATTTAATCCCCAACCAGCCCAATACGTTCCGTGTCGTAGCATCTGTCAACGGTGTAGAGGTGAAATGCTTTCCGGCTGAACTTACGATTGTGCAAGGAACAAAAGCGGGAACGGCTATATTGCCTTACAACATAGGCATGGAGGTCTTTAATCCCAAAAAGGACAAATGTGTGTTTACCGCATTCACCGGTTTGGAAAAGAACCGCCCGTTGCCGGCTGTTGGTACGGTGTATGGTTTGAAGACATTGTCCGAACTTCGTCCCGGTGAAGAGAATGATATGGTGCGGATAGCGGTTTATCAGGGAGACGATAGTGCCGAAGGAAAAACTGCTGCTTTGTTTGAATATGTTTCCGATGTGATTGTCAGTGGTGAGGATATTGTATCTTTTATTCCTCAAGGAAGCCGTATTAACATCAAGATAGAGGTGGCCCGTTCGGAAATGATGACAATCGTTGTAGATTTTCCTGAATCGGGCCAGAGGGTGGAAAAGCATCTTGACACGTCGCGCAGGCAAGAGACGAAGGACTTGGACTATTTGAAACTTCAGATTGCGCGGGCAACTTCACAATTGAACAAGTTGAAAGAATTTGTTGAGGATATGGAAGTGTTCGAACGTATCAGAACTCAAATTGTGCAGATAGAAGAAGCACTTGATAACGGTGCCCAGCATAAACAGATAGAACAGCATCTTAAAGAGGTGTTCCGTAGTATTGAAGATTACGAACAATCGACAGAATGGGACAGAGAACGCATTCGTCTGCAAAGGGCTTTGATGAGTTTGCAGATTGCGGCTGTGGGTAAGAAAGATCCTGGAGTTGATAAAATGGTAAATAATTTGGTTGCACAAGTCGAAAGGGTAGTCGCTTTTAAAGATATACTGAAAGCCAAAGCATTGCTTGGTCAAATAGAAGATTATGAATATTCTTTGAGGCAGGAGGAAATATATCGGGGCTTTATTCGTATGACTGACAGGGAATTCTGTTCTTTAAAATGGAAAGAGCCTAAGATTGCCCAAAAGTTAATAGGTAAAGCTATGGGAATCTTAAAGGATGATCCCGAGGCTCCACTTTTTAAAATCAAGGAAATAGTTGAGAGAATAAATGGATTACTCATCTTAGAGGAGACTCCTTATGGTAGTTCAACATCAGTTTGCATTAAAAAATGTCGTATCGATTTGCCATCCATGTAGATTATGAAGTATCAGAAAGGGGATTATATTGATGAATATAAGGTACTGCTGCCATTAAAGAAGAATAATGATATGGAGATTTATCGTGTTCGAGGAGGGGATGGTTTGCTCTACGCTTTAAAGTTGGGGGTTAATGAGAATGAGAAACGGGTGGCTCCGTTGTCAGAACTTTATATCGCATCGGGAAGTGATTATGTGGTTTACAGGTATCTTAGTGGTGAAACTCTTGAAGCAAAATTGTCAAGAGAACGAAAATGTTCTGCAGATGAAGTGAAGCGATTTGCAATTGGCTTGTTGGGACAGATAGGGAATATGCATGATGGAGGATATGCACATTCGGGTATATCCGAGAGCAATATAATGATAGACCTTGGCGGTGGAGAGGCGACGGCATGGATTGTAGGATTAAGTGCTGCCATGAGGTCTGACAAGATATCGGTTTGTATGGATATACAGTCTATAGGAATGATAATGTATCACATGGCTTTGGGTGAAATTCCGAAGATGCCGCTTCGTATTCGCGTACATGGTGACGATGTTATTGAGGAACGTCTGCTAAATATCATATATAAAGCAATTGGTGCCGAGTTTTCATCTGCTAAGGAGATGCTGGATGCTATTGAAGGACGGTCGGAGGTAGTACCTATGAATAAACCCTTGGGAGAAGGATTCTCTGCTGTGGCGGGAATGAATGAAATAAAGCAACGTCTGCAAGAGGATGTGATCGATATTCTTGCTGATAGAGAGAGGGCAAAGCTGTACGGTATAGATATACCTAATGGTATGCTGCTGTATGGCCCTCCAGGGTGTGGAAAGACATTCATTGCCGAAAAATTCGCTGAACAGGCTTCCTACCATTATCATTATATAAAAGCAAGCGATTTGGCAAGTACTTATTTGCACGGTACACAAGAAAAGATAGCGTCATTGTTTGATGAAGCCCGCAAAAATGCCCCTTCAATATTGTGCTTTGACGAGTTTGATGCGTTGGTCCGGAGCAGGGATGGCATAAACAATGCCAGTCAAAGCGGGGAGGTCAACGAATTTCTGTCACAACTCAATAACTGTGGTAGCGATGGAGTCTTTGTCATAGCAACTACGAATCGACCGGACAAGATTGATTCTGCGGTTCTTAGAACGGGACGTATTGATTATCTTGTCTATGTGCCGATGCCTGATAACAAGGCTCGTAGGGCGATGTTTTATCTTGCATTGAGGAATAAACCGGTCGATTCGGATATAGACTATGAATATCTTGCGGAAAAGACAAAAGGGTATCTGACAAGTGATATCTCCGCAATAGTCAGTGAAGCTGCCCGTATTGCATTTAAATTGAAATCCACCATTTCGATGTCTATACTGAAGGAGGCGCTGAAAACGAGAATGCCGAGTTTATCAAAAGATACGGTTGAGGAGTACGAACGTCTGCGGCAGAAATTTGAGAATCAAAGAAAGAATGGGGAACGGAAAAGAATTGGATTTATACAATGATAAAACTATTTTATATGAAACGTATTTTATTGTTTTCTTTTGTAACTGTTTGGATATCATCTGTTTTTACATTTTGCGCAACTCGCACTTATAGCTCGGAAAATGGTGTTTATGTCGGTGATACTCTCGTGAAATCTGGAAATCGTTTTGTGGGGGTATCTTTTGGTGATGGAGGCGCAGTGGCAGAGGTATCTTCGCTCGAGCAGGCCATGCTTATAACCGTCTGTAACAATGTTCCGGTGGATACTTGTGTCATTATAGACAACTACAATGATATTTGGGCGGAAGGCGAAAATATATATGTGATGTTCGGGGTTGATACGTTGTGTTTCAATGCCTGGAAATTGCCACGTGAGGTAAACATGATGAATTGCTTTGTTGCAAATAGAGGCTGGAAGAACCATCGGTTTTCTCATACTTTCAATATTTCTGATGCTGCATGTGATTGCGATTTCTTTTTTCAGGCATATCTGCCTTCGGAGATTCCTGCTTGGACTAAGAGGACCATGAAGGATATAATGGCTAATGATATAGCTACACTCTTTTCTGACGATAAAGATAGGACGGATGTGCTGCGGAGGATTGATGTCGGGGCAAAAACGCCCAAGCAGATAGCCGCCCATTATGCGAAAGAGCACGAACGGCTTTATAGAAAAGAATTTGATGTGGCCGATGAAGAGGGTAAAAAGTGGGGACCTAAATATGATTATCTGTTTAAGATGAATCCGGCTTATGAGTGTGGAGGAAGGTATATCACTTATCGCTTCTATACATATAGGTATACAATGGGAGCACATGGCTATATGGAGGAGTATTACCTGACTTTTGACAAAGTTGCCGGTCGGTTGCTTGGAGTGGAAGATATTATTGAACCGAAGAATTTTGATTTTGTGATTGAAAGCCTTGAGAAGAAAATCTGCAACCACAAACGTAGAAATGGTGAGACGGATTCTAATGCTTCGGCAGATCTGGCTTCTCTTGGTTCCGACTTTTCTACGGTGCTCAAAGAATCAGTCAAAGGGAGAATTTATCCTCGTCCGGCTCTAACCGAAAACGGGCTTGTGTTCTCCTATCAGCCTTATGAGAACGGAGCATTTGCGGAGGGAATCATTCATTTTGTCATTCCATATTCCGAAATAGCGAATATTTTAAAAATAGAAAGATGAAATATAATATTTACAGTAAAAGCCTGTTTGTAATCGATCTTATATTGGTAAGTGTTTGGGCTTTCTTTTTAAACAGATATTGCAGTGCGGACTTTTTATTGCTGGTGCCTATCCGAATCGCTCTCTGTTTTGAGATGCGTAGGAAATCGTCTTGGACTCTTTTTTCGGCTATTGCCTTTTTTATCGCTTATTTGTCATTGGATTTTTGTGATACGCCGTTTGTGCGTATGATTTACAAATTGGGCTGCTGTGCGGGAAGTCCCGATGTGATGGTGGCGATTTTTGAAAATCCTATTGGTCGGAAACTGAAAGTTTGGTTTGACGGTTTTACTGTGCTGTGGTTCTTGTGGCTCATCGGAATGCCATTGTTTGTAGGATGGAGGCAAAAGGCTTTCGGGCAGACAGACTGGCGAAAGAAAGGGATATGGCTATATCTGCTTCCTCTTGTGGTGTTGTGCGTTTGGAGGATGGTGGATGAAGGAAAGGTTGGAGGTTTGCTCTTAGGAGTAGTGTTGGCCTCGTGCCCGCTTGCGTATTGGGGGCTTTATTTACGCAAAGGACGTTCATTGATGCAGTTGATAAGCGATGGCAGAGAAGTCGGGTGGTATGTCGGATATGCTGCATTCATGCTGTTTGCCTTGATAATCGGTTTGAAAGATATTTCGGCATTGCGATTTGTAGGACTCATTTTGCTGCTGCCTCTGTTTTATATAATGCTGATGAAATCTTTGGCTAAGGGCGTTATTCTCACTCGCTGTTGTGTTGCTTTGTCTTTTGCCGGATGGGGCTATTGGCTCATTTGCGATAACGGGCGGTTTACGGTTTCGTTGCTTTGTATATCGATAACTTTGATTGTGTATGTCGGTATCACGATGATCCTTAAAACGCGGGAGTGGCTTGTCTCCATAATTTTGATGACCGTCATTCCAACGGTCATCGCACCCTTTATTCTTGGATTTAATCCTTATGTGGTCACGGATGCTGATTATACATATTCGTATTTGGCAAATATTTGTGTCAAAAATGGGGTTTATGTAGTTGAAAAGTATACTGGACGAGATCTGAAAGAACAGTCTCGCTGTTCTGAACTCAAATTGGGGCTTCGTGACCGTTATGGAATTATATTGCCTATGGAGTATGATAGTTTGAAAATAATAGATGAAAAGGGACGGTTTCTTTCAACATACTCCAATGTGGTGGAGGAGGGAAAAAAACGGCAACAGTATGGAATATTCGACCTTAAAAAGCGATTTTTTGTTTTGGATCCGTATCAGTTTGAGGCTCCTGAAATTGAAAAAATAGATGATGCTACCTTCAAACTGATAAATGCTGATGACAGGCATTATACGACTCTATATTTGCCAGGCGAATATAAAGGTAAATATTTCCCGGACGCTCATTATGAACCGCATTTCGCGGATAGCGAGAATCCTGTGGATGAGTATCTTGCCCAAGCGCGGGATGTTTGTCTGGATGTTAAGGGAACATACTGGGAAAGGATGCGCACGGAAAACCCTCATGTCTATAAACTTATGATACAGATATACGACCTTGCTGCCGTTGAAGGTTCTCCAATGAATGACTTGAACTATGCTCGTGCTATCAAGAGAATTATCGATTCGGATTATAACGGAGATGTTGATAAAGCCTTACAAGATGTGGCGGATTTGAGTTATACCTTAACTTATGGTTCGCAATCACATATAAATATGTGGACTGATTATATCAGGCTGATATCAAGTATACATACATCATTGGCTTATGACTCTATGTTGTCTGCTTGGCCGGACAATGAATGGATTTTCAAGGAGTATGTAGCGTGGCATAATCTGTTAGAGGCCATGTTTTGCTATCTTGATTACCTGTATGGATCGCAAATACATCAATCTGTGCCCGAAGAAAAAAACGAGAAGGTAACGGAGTGGCTCGATTATCGGAGAGAATGTTTGGAGAAGGAACGCGATATCCTGACTGGAAAACTTCTATATTCAGTTGAACAGGCAAAAGCTGATTCTATTAGAAATTATACGGATTTTGAAGAATTCTTTTCTAAGTACCACCACTATTCCGAACCGTATTATTATCATGCTATGTGGTACGAGTTGAAATTTGCACTGGATGAATGGGCTTTTGCAAGAACGAAAATAGCGGAGGGGTTAGGATGGAGAGAATCATTGTCTTATCGGGAATATTCTAAGGAGGTTGTTGACGGGATATTTTCAGCAATTGAAGAATTAGACTGGCGGGGGTTCCAACCGGCAAAGTCTGATTCTTGGGTGGAAAAATATTTGAGTGAACTTGCGCTTTCTGAATAAAAACCGTATATTTGCACGCAATAAATTTTAAACGCATAACCCTATGTCATTTATTGCTGATAAGATTGTAATGGATGGGTTGACTTACGATGATGTATTGTTGATCCCCGCTTATTCTGAAGTTTTGCCGCGTACTGTCGACCTCTCGACAAAGTTTTCAAGAAACATTGAGTTAAAAATTCCTTTTGTGACGGCTGCCATGGATACGGTTACCGAAGCGAAAATGGCTATTGCCATTGCTCGTGAAGGCGGTATCGGTGTGATTCACAAAAATATGTCTATCGAAGAACAGGCAAGACAAGTCGCTATCGTGAAGCGTGCCGAAAATGGTATGATTTATGACCCTGTGACGATTAAAAGAGGTTCTACTGTTCAGAATGCATTGGACATCATGGCGGAATACAAAATCGGCGGTATCCCTGTGGTGGATGATGAAGGTTACTTGGTGGGTATTGTCACTAACAGAGATTTGCGTTTTGAAAGAGATATGACAAAACATATCGACCTTGTCATGACGCCGAAAGAAAAATTGGTGACTACAAACCAGTCTACCGACTTGGAATCTGCTGCTCAGATTCTTCAGAAACACAAGATTGAGAAACTTCCGATTGTGGGAATGGATGGAAAGTTGATTGGCCTTGTCACTTATAAGGATATTACAAAAGCTAAAGATAAACCGATGGCTTGTAAAGATGCCAAAGGCCGTTTGCGTGTAGCTGCCGGTGTAGGTGTGACTGCCGATACGCTGGACCGTATGCAGGCTTTGGTGGATGCGGGTGCGGATGCCATCGTTATTGATACGGCTCACGGTCACTCTATGTTTGTTATTGAGAAACTGAGAGAAGCGAAGAAACGTTTCCCGAATATTGATATTGTAGTGGGTAATATTGCTACCGGAGCAGCAGCAAAAGCTTTGGTAGAAGCAGGAGCGGATGCTGTGAAAGTAGGTATCGGTCCGGGTTCTATCTGTACTACTCGTGTAGTTGCCGGTGTAGGTGTTCCACAGTTGTCTGCTGTATATGATGTGGCGAAAGCGCTGAAAGGTACAGGCATTCCTTTGATTGCCGATGGCGGTTTGCGCTATTCGGGCGATGTGGTAAAAGCGTTGGCTGCCGGTGGATATAGTGTTATGATCGGATCATTGGTTGCCGGAACAGAGGAATCTCCGGGCGACACAATCATTTTCAATGGTCGTAAATTCAAATCCTATCGCGGTATGGGATCGTTGGAAGCGATGGAGAACGGTTCGAAAGACCGTTACTTCCAGAGTGGAACAGCTGATGTGAAGAAGCTCGTTCCGGAAGGAATCGCAGCGCGTGTACCTTATAAAGGCACACTCTTCGAAGTGGTTTATCAGTTGTCAGGTGGTCTGCGTGCAGGTATGGGATACTGCGGTGCTGCTAATATTGAGAAACTTCACGACGCTAAGTTTACCCGTATTACCAATGCAGGTGTAATGGAAAGCCATCCGCACGATGTGACGATTACCAGTGAATCGCCTAATTATAGCCGTCCGGAATAACATATATAAACGGTGAACTGTTAATGCTAACGGTGAACGGTGAACACGCTGTGTCAATCAGCAGATGTTTGCTGCTCACCGTTCGTTGTTTTCCGCTACTCGCTGGTTTTTGATGCTTGTTATTATTGTTTGGAAAAATAAGAATTGATGATGAAAAGAAGTCTGTTGTCGGGGTGTGTTTGCCTCTTCGGAATCTTGGTCTTTGCTCAGGAAGATCCTGTGTTGATGCGTGTCAACGGGAGAGACATATCCCGTTCGGAGTTCGAATATTCCTATCGGCACAATGCGGTTGGCGAAGACGGTAATCTTTCTCCAAAGGAGTATGCGGTGCTTTTTGCTCGATCCGTGCAGATGGTCGAAGCGGCAAAAGCTGTCGGACTTGATACGACTTCCGCTTTTCGCAAGCAACAGGAAGTTGCGCGTGCCAGACTGACGGAATCTTATCTGATAGATAAACCGACGTTGGATAGTTGTGCTCGTGTCTTGTATCAGAAGATGGAACTAAAAGCACGTCCCGGACAAGTACAGGTCATGCAGATTTTTAAATACTTGCCGCAAACGATTACCTCCCGTCATTTGGAAGAGCAAAAGACCCGTATGGACTCTATCTACCGGGCTATACAAGATCAACCCGGACTGGAGTTCTCCCGTTTGGTGGAAAAATATTCGGATGACAAGCAGTCCCGTTGGATAGAAAGTTTGCAGACCACCACCGAATTTGAGGATGTAGCTTTCGCTCTGTCGAAAGGCGAAATATCCCAGCCGTTCTTTACTCCTGCGGGAATTCATATCCTGAAAGTGACAGACCGGAAAGATATGCCTGCCTATGAGGAAGTTGCCGATAAACTGACAGAACGTATGCGGAGCAGGGAGATATTGGATAAAGCTACCGAGAAAGTGGTGGAACGGTTGAAAAAAGACTGGCGATATACTCCGAACCAGGCAGGTATGGAAGAACTGTTAGCAATAGGAAAGACAGGACAAACATTGTTTACCATTGACGGACAGAGCTATACCGGAAATCTGTTTAAGCGGTTTGCCGCTTCTCATCCGCAGGCTGTCAAACGCCGGCTCGATGCTTTTATTGCCAAATCGTTATTGGATTATGAAAGCAAAAACATAGATAAAAGGCATCCCGAAATCCGTTATGCCCTACAGAAATCCAATGGGGAGTATCTCATAAAAGAGGTGACACGGCAGAAAGTAGATTTGCCCGCTATGAATGACCGTGCCGGGTTAGCTACTTATTTCAAGTTTCACTCATCCGATTATCGTTGGGATAGCCCGCGTTATAAAGGAGTGGTTCTTCATTGTGCAGACAAAAAGACCGCCAAACAGGCGAAAAAAATGCTGAAGAAACTGCCGGAAAATGAATGGGTGGATAAACTTCGGCAAACATTTAATGCATCCGGTACGGAAAAGATACAGATTGAACAAGGGATTTTTGCCGACGGAGATAATAAATATGTAGATAAACTGGTTTTCAAGAAGGGTGGATATGAACCCGTGATGTCTTATCCTTTTACCATTGTGTGTGGCAAAAAACAGAAGGGACCGGATGATTATCGGGAAGTAATAGACTGCGTCCGGAAGGATTATCGAATCTATCTTGACACGTACTGGACACGGGAATTGAGGGAGTCCGGTAAGGTTGAAATAAACCAAGAGGTTTTAAAAACAGTTAATAATAACTGATGTAACCGATTATTCACTATCTTCGTACCTTAAATAAGTAGATTTCAGTTGCCAATGCGAATATTAGTCCTCTTACTGATTACCCTTCTTACTTGTGGAGCGTGCAAGGAACAGCGCGACCACAAAGGAAAGACTCCTTTGGTAGAGGTGGACGGTAACTTTTTATATAAAGAAGATTTGATGTCCGTGCTTCCGGTCGGATTGTCAAAAGACGATAGTATTCTCTTCACCGAACACTATATTCGTAGTTGGGCGGAAGAGATTTTATTATATGAGAAAGCTGCGAACAACATTCCCGATAATGTGGATGTAGACAAATTGGTGGAGAATTACCGGAAGGCGTTGATTATGCATACGTATCAGCAGGAGCTGATTAATCAGAAATTGACGAGGGATATTCCCGAACAGGAGATTGCGGAGTATTACGGGAAGAACAAGGAACTGTTTAAATTGGAAAGCCCGTTGATAAAGGGACTGTTTATAAAAGTACCTCTGACGGCTCCACAGTTGAACAATGTCCGTAGATGGTATAAGTCGGATAAGCAGGATGCTGTGGAAAGCCTTGAGAAATATAGTTTGCAGAATGCGGTGAAATACGCATACTTCTACGACAAATGGGTGTCGGTGACAGATGTGCTGGACCTGATTCCGTTGAAAGTGGAAGCGCCGGAAGAATATGTGAACAAGCACCGGCAGGTAGAACTGAAAGATACGGCATTTTATTATTTCCTGAATGTGAGCGACTATCGCGGGGCAGGAGAGGAAAAACCGTATGAGTTTGCCCGGGCGGAAGTGAAAGACCTGCTGGTCAATCAGAAGCGGGTGAGCTTTATGGAACAAGTGAAGAGTGACCTGTATCAGCAAGCGGCAAGCAAGAAGAAGATTATATATAATTATTAAATACAAAGAATGAAGAAGTTTGTGAACTTTAGATTTGTTGTTACCCTTATCCTGGCAGTGTTTGCTAATGTGGCAACTTATGCACAGGACAATGTGGTTGATGAAGTAGTTTGGGTAGTAGGTGACGAAGCTATTTTAAAATCAGATGTAGAAGAGGCACGTATGGATGCCCTGTATAACGGACGCAGATTCGACGGCGACCCTTATTGTGTAATTCCCGAAGAAATTGCCGTGCAGAAGCTGTTCTTGCACCAGGCAAAGTTGGATAGTATCGAAGTTTCCGAAGCGGAAATCATACAGCGTGTAGATATGATGACCAATATGTATATCCAGCAGATTGGTTCTAAAGAAAAAATGGAAGAGTATTTCAACAAAACCGCGACACAAATTCGTGAGACATTGCGTGACAATGCACGTGACGGACTGACGGTGCAGAAGATGCAGCAGAAACTGGTAGGGGAAATCAAAGTGACTCCGGCAGAAGTGCGCCGTTACTTCAAAGACCTTCCGCTGGACAGTATCCCCTATATCCCGACACAGGTGGAAGTGCAGATTATCACTCTGCAACCTAAAATACCTATTGCGGAAATTGAAGATGTGAAGAAAAGGCTGCGTGGCTATACGGATCGTGTGACAAAGGGAGAAATCGACTTCTCTACATTGGCGCGTCTCTATTCGGAAGATAAAGCGTCTGCCATCAAAGGTGGTGAGTGCGGATTCATGGGCCGTGGCATGATGGACCCGTCTTATGCGAATGTGGCATTCAGCTTGCAGGACCCGAAGAAGGTATCCAAGATTGTAGAGTCGGAATTTGGTTACCACATCATCCAGTTGATTGAAAAACGTGGCGACCGTGTCAATACCCGCCATATCCTGTTGCGTCCGAAAGTGTCAGAAAAAGAACTGACCGAAGCTTGTGCGCGTCTCGACTCTATCGCAGATGATATCCGTGCCAGCAAATTCACGTTCGATGAAGCGGCTGCCGTTATCTCACAAGATAAGGATACCCGCAACAACCACGGTATCATGGTGAACATCAACGAGAACTCAGGTGTTACTACTTCCAAGTTCCAGATGCAGGACCTTCCGCAGGACGTAGCTAAGGTGGTAGACAGGATGAACGTAGGCGAGATTTCAAAAGCCTTTACAATGATAAACGAGAAGGACGGAAGAGAGGTATGTGCTATCGTGAAATTGAAAGCGAAAATCAACGGTCATAAGGCTACCATTGCAGAAGACTATCAGGACTTGAAGGAAATCGTGATGGATAAACGCCGTGAAGAGATGCTGCAGAAGTGGATTCTGAACAAGCAGAAGAATACGTATGTACGTATCAATGAAAACTGGCAGAAATGTGACTTCAAATACCCGGGTTGGGTGAAGAAGGATTGATGTTTAACAGCTTGACTTTATATGCTGAGACAAAATAAGAAAGATAAACAACAAGACAGGCATAGATGGCTTCTTATAGGCTTTCTATGCCTGTTTGGTGTATGTCTCGTGGCGCAAAACCCCGGGAAACCATCGGATAACAAGAAGCAGCCGGAGAATAAAAAAACGAAAGTTTATTTGCTCCACGCTGACGAAGGTCAGGCGGACAAGTTGGCACGTCCTGATGTGCAAGTGCTGATTGGCAACGTGCAGATGCGTCACGACAGTATGTATATGTACTGCGACAGTGCCTTGATTTTCGAGAAAACCAACTCTGTGGAAGCCTTCAGTAACGTGCGTATGGAGCAGGGCGACACCTTATTTATATACGGTGATTACCTTTTCTACGACGGAATGGCGCAGATTGCGCAACTCCGTGGAAACGTGAAGATGATAAACCGCAATACAACTTTGCTGACGGATAGTCTGAACTACGACCGTCTCTATGACCTCGGCTATTACTTTGAGGGAGGAACCCTGATGGACGAGGAGAACGTATTGACTTCCGACTGGGGGGAATACAGTCCTGCGACGAAGCAGTCTGTGTTCAACCACGATGTGAAACTCGTTAATCCCAAGTTTGTATTGACTTCTGATACTTTGAGGTATAATACGGACAACAAAATTGCCGTTATCCTCGGTCCTTCAAACATTGTAAGCGATAATAACCACATCTATTCCGAACGTGGATTCTATAACACAATGACCGAACAAGCCGAACTGTTAGACCGTTCGGTACTGACCAACCAGGGGAAAAAACTGGTAGGTGACAGCTTGTTTTATGACCGTATCAACGGCTATGGCGAAGCGTTCGACAATGTGAAGATGATGGACACTATCAATAAGAATATGCTGACGGGCGATTACTGTTTCTATAACGAATTGACGGATTCCGCCTTTGCCACCAAACGGGCGGTTGCCATTGATTATTCGCAGGGAGACACTCTCTTTATGCATGGAGATACCTTGCAGATGGTATCCTACCATCTGAATACCGACTCTTTGTTCCGCCTGATGAAGGCTTACCATAAAGTACGTATGTACCGCACTGATGTGCAGGGCGTATGCGACTCGCTGGTTTATAACTCGAAAGACTCCTGTATGACCATGCACGTCGACCCTATTCTTTGGAATGACGGCCAGCAGCTATTGGGCGAGCAGATTAAGATTTATATGAACGACAGCACCATCGACTGGGCACATATCATCAACCAAGCGCTCACGGTGGAAATGAAAGATTCCATTCATTACAATCAAGTGTCCGGCAAGGAGATGAAAGCCTATTTCGTAGATGGCGATATGCGGCATATCGAGGTGGTGGGCAATGTCCAGACCGCTTTCTATCCGGAAGAGAAGGACAGTACGATGACCGGATTCAATTGTCTGGAAGGCAGTGTGCTCCATCTTTACATGAAAGACAAGAAGATGGAAAAGGGACTGTTTGTCGGTAAGTCCAACGGAACGATGTATCCGATGGATCAGATACCAGCCGACAAACTGCGTCTTCCTACCTTTGCGTGGTTCGACTATGTCCGTCCACTCAATAAAGACGATATTTTCAACTGGCGGAGCAAGCGGGTAGGGGAAACCCTGAAACCCACCACCGACCGGCGACCGAAAACAGAAAAGCGAAACTTAATTAATATGAAGTAGTATGGGAATGTTTAATTCGATGAGGAAACCTCGTGGCTTTAATCATCAATACATTTATGTAGACGAGCGCAAGGAAAAGCTCGCCAAGATGGAAGAGAAGGCAAGGCGGGACTTGGGCATGCTGCCGGAGAAAGAATTTAATCCGGAGGATATTCGTGGCAAGTTTATTGAAGGAACCACTCACCTGAAACGGAGAAAGGCAAGTGGACGCAAACCGGCCTCTTTCGGAATCATATTGATTATCATTGCTTTCCTTTTGTATTTGTGGCATTATTTGGCGACGGGAAGCTGGTCGTTTTAATTTTTTTACTGGACTATGAGCGATATTATTCATTTGTTACCTGATTCGGTAGCCAACCAGATTGCTGCCGGCGAAGTGATACAACGTCCGGCATCTGTTATCAAGGAGCTGGTGGAGAATGCGATTGATGCAGATGCGCGGAATATACATGTATTGGTGACTGATGCGGGTAAGACCAGCATCCAGGTCATCGACGACGGAAAGGGAATGTCCGAAACGGATGCCCGTCTTTCCTTCGAGCGCCATGCTACTTCCAAGATACGTGAGGCTGCCGATTTGTTTGCTTTGCGCACGATGGGCTTTCGCGGAGAAGCCTTGGCTTCCATTGCCGCAGTGGCTCAGGTGGAGCTGAAGACACGCCCGGAATCGGAAGAATTGGGTACGAAACTGGTGATAGCAGGCTCTACGGTAGAGAGCCAGGAAGCTGTTTCCTGCTCTAAGGGAAGCAATTTCTCCGTGAAGAACTTATTCTTCAACGTGCCTGCCCGCCGTAAGTTCCTGAAAGCGAATTCGACCGAACTGAGTAATATCCTTGCTGAGTTTGAACGTATCGCCCTTGTCCATCCGGAAGTCGCTTTCTCGCTCTATAGCAATGATTCCGAGCTTTTCAATCTCCCGGTATCCCCATTGCGCCAGCGCATTATGGCTATTTTCGGTAAAAAGCTCAATCAGCAGTTGCTCAATATAGATGTGAATACCACTATGGTGAAAGTCTCCGGATATGTAGCCAAACCGGAAACGGCTCGTAAGAAAGGCTCCCATCAGTATTTCTTCGTCAACGGACGTTATATGCGCCATCCTTATTTCCATAAGGCAGTGATGGAAGCCTATGAGCAGTTGATTCCTGCCGGTGAGCAGATTTCCTACTTTATCTATTTTGAAGTAGATCCGGCTAACATTGATGTCAATATCCACCCGACTAAGACTGAGATCAAGTTTGAGAATGAACAAGCCATCTGGCAGATACTCTCAGCCTCGGTAAAAGAGTCACTGGGGAAGTTCAGCGCTATTCCTTCCATTGATTTTGATACGGAAGATATGCCCGATATTCCGGCATTTGAACAGAAGACAACTTCCGAGCCGCCCAAGGTGCATTATAATTCGGATTATAATCCGTTCAAAGTGTCTGCCGGAGGTAGTGCAGGCGGTGGTTCGTACAGCCGTTCAAAAGTGGAATGGGAAGACTTGTATGGTGGGCTGACGAAAGCCAGCAAGATGAATAACCCGATGCCGGAACCTGAGATGGAGTGGGAGGATTCTGCCGTCAGTGAAGGAACGCCGGTTATGGAAGAAAAGGTGGAGACGGTGACCTCTATGGCTTCTCCCACTTTATACGCCAGCGAGCCTGTGATAGAAAAAGGAAACCAGCATTTGCAGTTCAAAGGACGTTTTATTCTGACTTCCGTAAAATCCGGTTTGATGCTTATTGACCAGCACAGGGCACATATTCGGGTGCTTTTCGACCGGTATATGATTCAGATTCAGCAGAAACAAGGCGTGTCGCAAGGCGTTCTTTTCCCCGAAATCTTGCAATTGCCGGCCTCGGAAGCGACTGTGTTGCAAAGCATTATGGAGGATTTATCCGCAGTAGGTTTCGACTTGAGCAATTTGGGTGGCGGAAGTTATGCTATCAATGGTATTCCGTCCGGTATCGAAGGGCTGAATCCGGTCGAATTGTTGCGTAATATGCTACATACGGCGATGGAAAAAGGGAACGATGTCAAGGAGGAAATACAGAATATATTGGCCTTAACGTTGGCGCGTGCGGCGGCAATCGTCTACGGGCAGGTGTTGAGCAACGAAGAAATGGTCAGTCTTGTAGATAATCTTTTTGCCTGTCCCTCACCGAATTATACTCCGGATGGGAAGACCGTTCTGACGACAATCAGGGAAGAAGATATCGAACGTTTATTCAAATAAAGCAAATAATTTCATCTTTTTCTAAAACCTTTTAGTTTGGTTCGTGTTATTTAATTAGTTCAACAAAGATTTAATAACCACTTAACTATTAAGGTATATGAAAAAGATTCTGATGTTGCTGGCTTTTGCCGGCGTTGCGTCTGTCGCTTCTGCGCAGCAGACTATGACGGTAACTGAATACGACGTGATTCAGGTACAAGATAAATATCAAGTGCTAACCAACCCGTTCTGGAGCAACTGGTTTTTCTCTGTAGGAGGCGGTGCCCAGGTGTTGTATGGCAATAATGACCATATCGGCAAGTTCAGAGACCGCGTGGCTCCTACATTCAACGTCTCTGTCGGCAAATGGCTAACTCCGGGATTCGGATTGCGTATGCAATACAGCGGATTGCAAGCCAAGGGGTTCACTATGAACGAAACGGCTAATTATGTAGTCGGCGGTCCGAGAGAAGACGGTTCTTACAAACAGAGATGGGACTATATGAACCTTCACGGTGATTTGATGATTAACCTGAACGCGCTTTTCGGTGGATATAATCCGAACCGTGTATATGAAATTATCCCTTATATCGGTGCCGGCTGGGCTCATTCTTACTCACGTCCTCACACCGATGCCGCTACTTTCAACGCAGGTGTCATCAACCGTTTCCGTCTGTCGAATGCTGTTGACTTGAATATTGAATTGAGTGCAACAGGTTTGGAAGGTAAATTTGACGGCGAACATGGTGGCAAACGTGATTATGACGGTATCCTCGGTGCTACGATCGGTATAACTTATTATTTCCCGACCCGCGGATTCCAACGTCCTACGCCACAGATTATCTCTGAACTCGAATTGAATCAGATGCGTAACCAGATGAATGCGATGGCAGCCGCCAACATGCAGTTGCAACAGCAGTTGGCCAATGCACAACAGCCGGTCGAAGTAGAGGAGGCTGAAGCAGTAGTCGTCACAGATTCTAACATCGCTCCGCGTACCGTATTCTTTAAGATTGGTTCGGATAAATTGTCTCCGCAAGAAGAGATGAACTTGTCTTACCTTGCCGGCCGGATTAAAGAATTCCCGGGCACTACCTATACTATCAACGGATATGCAGACTCTGCAACAGGCAGTCCGGAATTCAATCAAAAATTGAGTTTGGAACGTGCACAGGCTGTTAAGGACTTGCTGGTTAAGAAGTATGGAATTCCTGCTGATAACTTGAAGGTTGCTGCCGGTGGTGGCGTCGATAAGTTCGGTCAGCCGATTCTGAACCGTGTTGTGCTAGTAGAAACTGCAAAGTGATAAAGTGATTTCAGCATTCAGCGATTCTCTGTAATCGCTTGCTGTAAAGGAAAAGCGGCTGAAAGCAGACCTTAAAATAGATGGTCTTTGCTTTCAGCCGTCTTTTTTTATATATCTGTTGTTTTGATTATAATCCTTGTTTTTTTGCTTTGTGCCAGCTTATCTGACAGGCTGGTAGTCTCTGGATTTTCCGTAAAATCCGGGAGCGGGCACATATATCGGTTGGTTGGATATGCCGATATTCAGTAGCTTGCCTTCCTTGCGGAGCCGGCGGATATGAATCATGGCTGTGGAGCGTACCATCCCTGTGATACCTTGAAAGTCGGAACGTTGCATAATCTGATGGTCGGTGAAATACTCTTTCAGTCGCATGTCTATCTCTACTTCCGATAATTTGGCGGAATGTTTGACCCGCTTCATTTGCTTTATTTTTACAGTTCCGACAGATTGTTTCAACCTTTGGTCCGAACGGAATTGTATCGCTTTCAGTCTCACTTTCGAATTCTTGCGGGGAGTATCTGCGGATATTTCTTCGGTGGCGGTCAACGTAGGGTAGAAATAACCGATACCGTTCAGGTGTACCTGTCTTCCTTCGTCAAGTTCTTCTCCCATTACTTGCGAGAGAGCGTCCAATACGGCAGTCACGTCTATTTCGTTCAGTGTGCATCGCGACTGAATTCTGCTTCTGGGTTCATCCGTATCTACCTGTCCGTTGGCGATGATGCGCGGATGGAATCTTTTCGACTTATCTCTGTGGGTACGCGGCTTTCATACATGGCTTTTGGGAGTTGCCGTCCAATGGTCGGGAAAAACAGGGATTCATGCCAATAGTGTAGCTCTCATCCTCGTAAGTTCGGAACAGGGGCGGTTGAAGTCTACTTTCTGCAAGTCGTTGATGCCTGCGGCTTTGCGGCATTACTATATGGATAATCTCCAACTGACTTCGGAAGGGAAGGCAGAGCGTCTGATGTCGGAGATGGGATTGATCAATCTTGATGAATTTGATAAATATGCTGCGAGTAAGATGCCCTTATTGAAAAATCTGATGCAAATGTCGAGCCTGCATATTTGTAAGGCGTATCAGAAAAACTATCGTGACTTGCCGCGTGTCGCTTCGTTTATAGGCACTTCCAACCGCTATGATTTGTTGACTGAGCCTACGGGCAGCCGTCGTTATCTTTGCGTGGAAGTCATAAAACCTATTGACTGTGAGGGTATCGAGCATGCGCAACTTTTTGCCCAACTGAAAGCTGAACTGGAACAGGGGATTCCTTATTGGTTCACTAAAGAACAGGAACGCGAACTGCAACGGCACAATGTGGATTTTTATCATGCTTGCCCTGCTGAGGATGTTTTTAACTGGAAGAAGAATGTTTATACCTATTCGCCGCTGACGGGTTTGTTTTCATAAGGCAAGCATCTCCATGAAACTGAAACGGCTGAAAGCTGTATTTTTTAGAGCCTGTTTAAATTCTCTTCAGTCATAATTTTATAGCTGATATTTCAACTTACCCCGGCTCTTCTTGTCGCGTCCGTCTGTAGTTGGCGGAAGGGGTATTAACAGTTGCGCTCTTGGCTATTAATAGCAA
>CAMQVH010000027.1 GCA_947038155.1 uncultured Bacteroides sp.
GCAGGCAAAATAGCAGCAATGACGTTCATGCAATATGTCAATTTCGTTAATCATCGTCCGATTGGGCGGATAAAATATTCTCTAATTTAATTCAACCAACAGGTATTGTATAGTAAATAATATTATTTTATTAACCTTTTTTATTTATATTATGAAATATTTCAAAAGAAATGGTTTCGTGGCATTGGTATCAATGTTATCATTGACAGCTTATGCAGGGGATAGTTTACCTCTTTCTGTGGCTGTATCGGAGACAAAAGAGTTTATTCAAGTATCTGGACATGGTATAGATACTTCTAACGTGATTCAACAAGAGAGGATAATACAAGGAACGGTTTTGGAAGAAGGAACGAATGAACCTCTTATTGGAGTGAATGTTGTTGTTAAAGGAACTACTATCGGTACCACGACTGATATTGATGGAAAATACTCTATAAAAATACCTTCTGATAAGGCTATATTAGTCTTTTCTTATATTGGTCAAAAAACGGAAGAATATTCGGTTAAAGGCTTAAACTTTTTGAATGTTATCATGAAGAGTGATGCTACAATGTTGTCAGAAGTTGTGGTATACACTGGTTATATGACACAGAAGAAAGCGGATTTGACAGGTTCTGTTGCAATGGCAAATGCGAGTGATTTAAAGAAAAATGCTTCTGCCAATGCCATGAAGTCATTACAAGGAAAGATGGCTGGTGTGCATATCACTACAAATGGTGGTAATCCTGCTGAAGGAACTACGGTGCAGATTCGTGGATTGTCTTCTCTTTCGGGAGGAGTTAAGCCTTTAATTGTTTTGGATGGTATGCCTACTGAAAATTTGAATCTTCGTGATATAAATTCTGGTGATATTGAATCTATTCAAGTTTTGAAAGATGCAGCATCTGCCTCTATTTATGGTGCAAGAGCTTCCGGTGGTGTTATTTTGATTCAGACAAAAAAGGGTCAAGCAGGTAAGACAAACATTGAGTATAATGGTAGTGTTTCTATCAATACTGTATTGAACAAACCTACTTTGATGAATGCTGAACAATATGGTAGAGCAGCATTCCAAGCTCAAGCTTATGATGAAAGAGTATATGGTACTTCTATTTCTTTGCCTTCAGCGTATAATTATACATGGCATAGAGGTGATAATGGAATAGCTGTTTTGGACGAGGTTAAAGTTGCTGAATACCTTAATGCAGACCAAACTGTAAGAGGAAGTAATACAGATTGGATGGGAGAAATTTTTCAGACTGCTATTTCCCATAATCATCAGTTGACCATTTCTAATGGTTCTGAGAAATCCAAAAGCTTGTTCTCGTTGGGTTATTTCAATAATGAAGGTACACAGATACATACATTCTTCAGACAATATTCGATACGTGCTAATACTGAATATAGTTTGATAAAAAATCATTTGAAAGTTGGTGAAAATCTTGCAGTATCTTATTTGCAGTATAGAGACCAAAGTGAAACATGGTGGGCGATGATTAATCCTCCTGCCTCTCCTGTATATGATGAAAATGGTGGATGGGCTGGTGCTCCGGGTTTTGATGATTTTACCAACCCTGTTCGATTATTGACAATGAATAAGGATAATATCAATAATTATGTGAAGATTATTGGTAATATTTTCCTCGATTTGAATATTTGGAAAGGCATTTCGGCAAGAACCCAGTTCGGTCTTGATTATGGCAATGCTTATAATCGTGCTGTTGATGGTGTTTGGTCGGAAACTGGAGGAAGAAATAGCGATGGAGAAAACTATGTAGGCAGTTATCAATCACATCCGTTGAGTTATGTATGGACTAACACTTTGTCATATACATTGAGTACTGGTAAACACAATTTGGATGTTGTGTTGGGTACTGAGGCAACCAGATTCGTTCAAGAAGGATTTTCTGCAAGAAGAGAAGGTATTTATTTGGAAGATAGAGATTTTGCACATATTGGTGTAACTACCGGAGAGAAATATAACTTAGGTAGTTCTGCAGATGAATATACCTATTTCTCTTTGTTTGGTAAGGCCAACTATGTTTATAACGGAAAGTACTTGCTGTCTGCTACCGTTCGCCGTGACGGTTCTTCTTTATTCGGTGAGAATAACCGTTATGCTACTTTCCCTGCTTTCTCCGTTGGTTGGAGAATCAAGGATGAAGCTTTTATGGAAGATTTTGACTTTCTGTCCGATCTTAAATTACGTGCTAGCTGGGGAGCAAACGGAAGTGTGCAAGGTCTTCCGAGAGGATATACTACCACTCCGTTTACAACAGATTATTTTGGAACATCTTATCCTATTCAGGGTAATGAGAGCGGTCCCTTGTATTCCGGTTATAACAGAACTTGGCTTGGTAATCCTGACTTGAAGTGGGAAACTACTACGCAGACGGATTTGGCTGTCGACTTCGGATTTTTCAACCAACGTCTTACAGGTTCTTTAGGATACTATTTCAAGAAGACAAAGGATATTCTTGTACAGACTCCTTATATTGCTGTGATGGGAGAAGGTGGAGAACCTTGGATTAATGGTGCAAATATGAATAATCAAGGTCTTGAATTTGAAGTTAGTTTTAGGAATGACCCAAGTGCCGAATTTCAGTATACTATTTCAGCAAATATAGGTACTTATAAGACGAAATTGACAGAGCTTCCTGAAAACGTAATTAATAAATATCCGGGAGATGGTGTCCGTGACTTCGTTATTGGTAGGTCTCCCAATGTATTTTATGGTCTTGTAGCTGATGGAATTTTCAAGACACAAGAGGAAGTGGATAACCATGCTGAACAACCAGGAAAAGCTATTGGTCGAATTCGTTATAAAGATTTGGATGGTGATGGTCGTGTAGATGAATTGACTGACAGAACGTATATCGGAACAGCCGATCCAGATTTCTTTGGAGGAATCACTTTCGATTTCAAATATCGTAATTTTGATTTGAATATGTTTTTCCAAGGTGTGTTTGGTAATCAGGTAAGTAATGATTGGAAGCGTCAGAGTGATTTTTGGCATATATCAGGTTCCGTTCCTGTCGGAAAAAATCATCCGACTAGATTATTGGATGCTTGGTCGTTTGACAATCTTGATTCAGATATTCCGGCGATGACAAATGTTATGACCAATAATGAACAGAGAATGTCTACTTATTATATAGAAGATGGTTCTTACTTGAAGTTGAGAAATATAGAATTGGGTTATACTTTTCCTGCTAAAATCACCAACAAGATGATGATGAAAAATTTGAGAGTATATGCTTCTGCAAGAAACGTATTTACTTTGAAGAAATTCTGGGGAGATGACCAATTTACAAGTTTTGACCCGGAAATGTCTGGTTATGGATATTTGACTCCATTCACAATGACTTTCGGACTTAATGTTACATTTTAATTAAAAAAACACAATGAAAAAGTTTATATCATCATTATTGATTTTAACCGCTACATTCGGCTTGACCGGATGTGAGGATTTCCTACAAGTAAATCCCAAACAAGTTTTGGATGAGAACTTGCTTGTTAGACCAAGTGATATGGAAGGCTTTGTAACAGCTGCTTATGCAAGAATGACAGATATTCCGTCTTGGGATTCACCATTCTCACCTTGGTGGTCTGGTTCTCTTCGTTCTGATGACTCTTATAAAGGAGGAGGAGGCGTCTGGGACGGCGGCGATGGATGGGGATATATGGAAACCTTTGTGAATTTGACTCCTAATGGCTGGCCTATTGATTACCCTTGGTATGTTTCTTATCAAGTTATCCAAAGATGTAATACTGCAATCCAGAAAATGCAGCCGATTTCTGAAGAAGATTTTCCAGTAAAGAACAGTCGAATGGGTGAGATGCTGTTTCTTCGCGGATTTACTCATTTCAGACTGAAAGAGTTCTTCAAATATATACCTTACATGGATGAAACTATAACAGGTACTTCTGCAGATTTTGAGGCTGTACCGAATAGGGACAAGAACTATCCGAATGATCAGTATCTGTGGGAGAGAATTCTTAAGGATTTCAAGGATGCAGAGTCATATCTTCCAGAAGTACAGATAGATAAAGGAAGAGTCAATAAGAATGCGGCAACGGCAATGGTTGCAAGAACATTGATGTTTATGGCTTATGAGCAAGATGAGAGACATCAGGTGATTAATGTAAACAAAGAACGGCTGAATGAAGCTTTGATTTATCTGAACAAGTTGACGGAACAAGAAGGTAAAGCTTTGGACTTATGTAGCAATTTTGGTGAGAATTTCATGATTGAGTCTGATAACAATACGAAAGAATCCATTTGGGAGATTCAGTATTCTATCAATGATAATAGTTCTACTGGGGGTAAAATCAATAGAAGTGAAGGACTGAATCATCCGTGGAATTGGGGAGGTTTTCAGTGTTGTGGTTTCCATCATGCAAGCTATACAATGGGTAATGCTTTCAAGACTGGTGAAAATGGATTACCGTTGTTTGATACCTATAATGATGATTGCTATGGTGATTACATAAAGAAAGCCGATGGTTCGGATGATATTACACTTGTAGATGCCGGTAATAAGGCTTTCTTCGACCGCTACACTTTCGACCCTCGTTTCAGTCATACGATATGTGCACCCGGACAGCCTTGGAAGTATGACCCTTATTTGATTTTTGAGGCTCGTGGTATTCGTAATGGTGTTGAGTATGGTTATTTGAAATCTGTGAAGGAATTACCGCATCCTAATTGTGACTGTTTGCTGTACGATGGTTGGCAGTTTAACTCTATGAACAAGAGATTAATCAGATATGATGAAGTGATACTATGGAAAGCAGAAGTCCTAATTCAATTGGACAGACAAGATGAAGCTTTGCCTTTGATTAATAAAATTCGTCAGCGTGCCGCCAATAGTCTTGAGAATCTGAAAACTGCGGATGGAAGCTATATTCTGAACTACAAATGTGAGTTGTATAAACCTGGTGTGAATTGTACATGGACTAAAGAATTTGCATGGAAGGCCATGGAATGGGAAAACCGTCTTGAACTAGCTTGTGAAGGACGCCGTTTCTTCGACTTGCAGCGTTGGGGAACTCTGGAGAAAACGATGAATGCTTATTTTGCAGTGGAAAGAAATAGATTTGACTGGATGAATATAGCACGCTTTACTGCTGGTAGAGATGAATTCTTCCCCATATCACAGGCTCAGATGAAGTGGGCAAAAGGTAATTATACACAAAATCCGGGATATTAATATTAAACTTTTAGAATTATGATTATGAAAAATATAGTAAGAATATGCATGGTAATATTTACTTGTTTATTGTTTACTGGTTGTTACGACAGAGATGTTGTAGGCAGTAAAGGAACACATTATATTTTGCCTAAAGTGGAAAACCTTGATTATTCAGTACAAGGGAATACAGTGAAGTTGACATGGCAAATTCCAGATAATATACCTGATGAGTTTTTGAGGCCTCTTGAAGTAAGTATTCAGAAAGTGGAGAATGACATCTATAGAGATGTGATAACCATTGGTAATGAAGGGACATTTGCCGAAGGCATTGCAATCGATGCGAATAAAAGGTACAGATTCGTTGTAAAATTGGTAGGAAACTTGACAGACGAAGTTGTAGAAACCGGAATATCCAGCAGAATATACTCCGAAGGTCAGGTAATTGACATTCAATAATTAAAGTTTGCTGTATCATAGATGCAGTCCGGTATTTCTATGCTTCCCGTGTACTGCATCTATAGATACAGTAAACTGACTTAAAACAGACGTTATGAAAAATATTCTATTTATGGTTCTTTCTTTCTCTATATTCTTGTTGTTTTCTTGTTCGGATAAAGAGGAAAATGAGCCTTTTATACCAGTTGATGAGATTATCTCTGCGAAAACTTTTCTGATTCCAAATAAAGACACGAAGGTTGTTTCAACGATTCTGAATTTTAAGAATATAGATGCCATAGATTATCTGATGGTTCGAA
Organism: uncultured Bacteroides sp.; assembly: GCA_947038155.1. Classification (GTDB taxonomy): domain Bacteria; phylum Bacteroidota; class Bacteroidia; order Bacteroidales; family Bacteroidaceae; genus Bacteroides. Next base: position 5,930 of record CAMQVH010000027.1, read on the forward strand.
AAAGTGGAGGAAATAGTTATTCAGTCAAAATAGATAGAAATGAGTTAACTGCAGATTATGTATTTAATTATGTGGTTCAGAAGACGGATCCCCAGAATTTTAGATTGATATTGGTAGCAGTTTATAAAGATGGAAACAAATCGAATGACCTTTCTTTGAATGTGGATAACCGTTGGGGATTCTTTATCCGAAGCGTCAGTCGTACTGCTCGTGTAACTGGTAGTTCTATGGACGGAGAAAACTTCCCAAACCCTAATAATACTGCGACAAAATGGAATGTAGGAGGAACAGATCTTGGCATTATTTGGGAGATGCAGCCCGGAAAATATGGAATTTTCTTTGGTGATACTTTTGGGTATGACTTTAAGCCTAATCCGGCTAATCCTGGACCTAACGGAGGGAGTTGGCGTAGTAATGTGCTGGCTTTCTCGGAGGATAATGATTTAGAAGATGGATTGTCATTCAGTAATATGGCTACTGATGATAAAGGGTATGCCCGCGAGATAGTATATGGAGGAAAAGATTCGTCAGGTAATGGTGATTGGACTTCTATCCCAACAGCTGCTATTCGTGCTAATGGAATAGATTATGTGCATTATTTTAATATGAGAAATTGGACGGGATGGATTACAAATTATTCGGGAATATATAAGTCGGTTGATAATGGTTTGACATGGGCTAAATGTAAAGATATAACCTTCTCATCTTATAGTTTTTTTGGCCAGGTAGGGTACTTTAAGAAAGATGGATATGTTTATATGATAGGTACTCAAACGGGGAGGGATAGCAATGCTAAATTAGCACGATTTCATGAAACAGATATTGAGAATAAGACAGCTTATGAATATTGGAATGCTTTTACTAATCAATGGATAAAAGGCAATGAAAATGAGGCAACAGTATTAATAGAAGATAAGGTTGGTGAACTTTCTTTTATATATAACGAGACACATAAGAAATGGATAATTGCTTATTTCAATGCAGATAGATATAATATAACTATGCGTACGGCAGAAGACATAACTGGCCCATGGAGTGAACCCTATGAGCTTGCTAATGGTAGAGAGTATGCCCAATTGTATGGTTCTTACATTCATCCGTTGTCGGTAACTGGTGATAATTTATATTTTACGATGTCAATGTGGATGCCTTATAATGTTTTTTTAATGAAGGCTGAATTGGCTGATATGGGAGAGTTTTAATTATATTGATAAATATAATATCATGAACACACGCACATTAATTATAACTTTTGTTTGGATGATAATGTCCAACATAGGCATCTGTGCTCAAGAGCATTGGGATGCACAAGAGAGAATTGAGTTGAATAAGGGTGTTTTTCCGAAAAATTTTAGTAAAGCTATTGATGCTATACAGTATGATTTATTAGGAATTGAGAGAGGAAAAAGCCATGTGAAAGTGATAGATAACAACACTTTGTACATAAACCTTTCTTTTTCGCTTAAAAACTCTGTTCAACAAGGTGATTGGCGTATAGCCGTAAAGCCGGATTTTTTACCTTCATTCCATTGGGCGCCACATCTTACCCCTACTGATAGAAATGTCATCGATCAACATGTATTCCGTTCTCCTGCCCTTATTGTAGCAGACGATCATCAAACTCTTATTCTTATCCCCGATTTGGATATTATGCAGAAGGGGACTCCTGTACGATGGTATATGGATATGGACGCATCCTCTAATACACTTATTCTCGGAATGTGCAATAACCATGTATCCGAACACGTTCTGTTTGAGCGTAATCAAGAAACTACTTATCCAAAAGGAGATATTGAAATAGGCTTTTATTTGATGTATTCTGATAGCAAGGAAGTATTGCGGAATCCTTTCAAGAAGCCGTTAGAATTTATGTGGAGTCGATGGGGGCATACTGCATATGTGAAAGGTAATCCGGTGAAGGAGAGCCTGGAAAAGTATGTGCAACATACTTATAATTGGGCTTTTAATTCATGGTCAGAAAATGTGTGGCAGCAATTTGAGTTAGATGGAAACAAAGTGGGTGCTCCCGTATTCATTGTGAATGTTACACAAAGTCCCAATTATCCGGGAGAGATTAATGAACGTGAATTTCGTTCTATCTGGAATCAGGCATGGTTCAGTTCATTGCGTTCTGCAAGTGGGTTATATCGATATGCAAGAAGAACCGGTAATAGGGAGCTTTTTGCAAAAGCAAATTTGACAAAAGAACTGGCTCTGTCATTTCCGCAGAGGAATGGTTTTTTCTATGGACTTATCGGTACGGAAATGCATGAAGTAGAGATTGATGGTAAAAAGTATAATCGGAGCAAGGGGTGGAATACCTATTATTGGGGAAATTCCAACAGAAACCCTTATACTTGGAATCCGAAAGAATCTCCGTATCATATTCTTGATATGAGTTGGACAGCATTGTTGATGCTTCGGTGGTATGATGAATTAGAAAAAGATGCCCGTCTTTTGGCTTATGCAGAAGATTATGCGATGGCTTTACTTGGAATACAGTATGAAAATGGTTTTTTCCCTGGCTGGCTTGACTTAAAGACAATGCAGCCGATGAACCATTTAAATGCTTCTCCTGAAACATCTTTATCAGTTACTTTTTTACTTAAACTGTATGAGCTTACACATAAGGAAGAGTATAAACGGGCAGCATTTAGAGCTATGAATGCAGTTATCCATGAAATTATTCCGGTTGGGAAGTGGGAAGACTTTGAAACCTATTGGTCTTGTTCTCGTTACGGTTCGGATAACTTGGTAGGTAAAAAAGTTTTGCGGAACAATATGCATAAACAGAATAATTTTTCAATGTTCTGGACAGCTGAAGCCTTACTGGAGTGCTATCGTCTTACCTCAAATAAAGAATATCTTGATTATGGACAGCGTACACTTGATGAATTGCTGATGACCCAAGCGTCGTGGCAGCCGCCATACATGTATGTAAATGTATTGGGTGGTTTTGGTGTGTTGAATGCCGATGGTGAATGGAATGATTCACGCGAAAGTCTTTTTTCCGAACTCATCATTCAATATGGAAAACTTCTTGATAAGCCAGAGTATATAGAACGGGGATATGCTGCACTTAAGGCATCTTTTGTAATGATGTATTGTACTGAAAATCCTCAAACCAAACAGCAATGGGAAAAAGTTCATCCGTTCTTTGCTTCAGAGGATTATGGATTCATGATGGAAAATTACGGGCATGGCGGCCGTACAAATCCGGCAGGTGAAGGTATGGGTGAGTTTACAATCTATGATTGGGGAAATGGAGCAGCGGCTGAAGCGTACAACCGCATCCTTGATAAATTTGGAAAAATAGAATAATGATTCGTTAACATTAATAATTCAACTATGGTAAGATCAACTTTAACTTTATTGGCCCTATTTAATGTGGCTATACTGTTTCCGGGTAAAGCAATGTCCCAGAACAGTGAAGGGCGGGAGTTTAACGGTAAGTATCAAAAGGAATATCTGGATAAGATTGCATTTCCTATAGGGGGAATCGGCGCCGGAATGTTCTGTTTGGAGGGAACCGGTGCCATTTCGCATGTGTCTCTCAGGCACTATCCTGATGTGATGAATGAGCCGTATACCTTTGCTGCGATTTATGTAAAGGGGGTTGAGAACGGAGCAAAGGTATTGGAAGGGCAGGTTCCGACTTGGAAGTTATTTGGTCCTGCACAGAGTGGTTTAGGTAGGGGAGACAAGACATATGGCCTTCCCCGCTTTGAGGAGGCGGTTTTCCAGGCACGTTTTCCTTTTGCGACTATTGATTTAAGAGACAAGGATATGCCTTTGGTGGCAAAGATTACGGGTTGGAGTCCTTTTATTCCGACGGATGCGGACAATTCCAGCTTACCGGTTGGAGTACTGGAATATCAGTTTACAAACACTTCCGATAAGGCTATCGAAACCGTGTTTTCTTATAATACCAAAAATTTCATTGATGGTCAGGGTACTATCCGAGGAGTAAAGAACGGGTTTGTTTTAGAATCCGATCAGAACAACAGTGGGCTAGCTATTTATGTGGACAATGCTGCTGCTGTTGTAGACCATTGTTGGTTCCGTGGTGCCTGGTTCGATCCGCAGACTGTGGTTTGGGATAATATTCGCTATGGGCGGATCGCTGATAAGCAGCCGGTTAAGGGTGTTGCTCCGGGAGCGTCTGTTTATGTTCCGCTGACGTTGCAGCCGGGAGAGACAAAAACAGTCAAGGTAAACTTCTGCTGGTATCTGCCCGATTCAAACCTTTCTATCGGTGGTGCCAGAAAGGTAGGACAGGCATTTACGGGGATGCCCTGCAAGGGAACGGCTTCCGGTCAGCAACCTGTGAGCGGCTTTGTCGGCAAGCAGTTGCTGAACTCGTTCGATAAGGGTGGAGATGGACTGACGGGTATTATTCAGTCTCCTGAATTCAATATTGGGAAAAGATATCTGAAGTTTCTGGTAGGTGGAGGCAGTCAGGCTGACCGTACTTCTGTAAATCTTGTAGTAGACGGAAAGATTGTAGAGACGGCGGTCGGAAATCAGACGGAGACTCTGAGTGAAACCGTATGGGATTTGAAACCTTATCAAGGAAAGAAGGCTTTTGTGAAAGTCATTGATTTGGATGTTTACCCGTGGGGACATATTCTGGCCGACCAGTTTGTGTTGACAGACAATAGGAATGAAGATATTTACAACTTGTCTTCTACATCCACCTTACTTGCCGATTTTGAAAGCAACGGCTGGGGAGACTGGCAGGTTGTGGATTCTTCCGAAGAAGAAAAACAATTCCTGGCAAATGAAGAAGATGCCAAAGCTACCTACAGACCTTGGTACTCGGAGCGCTTCAAGAGTTTGAATGAGGTTATCGGCTATTGGGATGCAAACCGGGCGATGCTGGAAAAGAACAGCCGGCTGTTCAGTGATGCATTCTATAGTTCCTCTTTGCCGGCAGAAGTATTGGAGGCTGTCGCTGCTAATTTGACTATATTGAAATCTCCTACGGTATTGCGCCAATGGGATGGAAGATTTTGGGCTTGGGAAGGATGCCAGGATTCTTTTGGCTCTTGTCACGGAAGTTGTACGCATGTGTGGAATTATGCACAGGCTTTGCCCCATTTGTTTCCGTCTTTGGAAAGAACCTTGCGTGAAACGGAATTCAGGGTAAGCCAGAATACGGAAGGACACCAGAATTTTAGAGTAAACTTGCCTATTTCGGCACCGCCCCACAACTTCCATGCTGCTGCCGACGGACAGTTGGGCGGGATTATGAAAGTTTACCGTGAATGGCGTATCAGCGGGGACACGCAGTGGATGAAAGACCTTTTCCCGGCAGTGAAGAAGAGCCTGGACTATTGCATCCGTACATGGGACCCCTTACATAAGGGCTGTCTTGAAGAGCCGCACCACAATACTTATGACATCGAGTTCTGGGGACCGGACGGCATGTGTACAAGTTTCTATTTGGGAGCTTTGACTGCGTTTATAGAGATGGGCAAGGAGCTGAAGCAACCCGTCAAGGAATATACGGCCCTGCTGTCAAAGGGCAGGAAATACATGGAAACTGCACTCTTCGATGGAGAATATTTCATACAGAAAATTCAGTGGGAAGGGCTTCAGGCTCCCAATCCGGTTGATGTAATGTCTTTCGGGGGAAGTTATTCCGAAGAGGCCCTGAAATTGCTGAAGGAAGAAGGACCGAAATACCAATACGGTACCGGTTGTCTGTCCGATGGAATTTTAGGGATGTGGATGGCTTCTGTATGCGGACTGAATGAAGTGCTGGACAATGAAAAGGTCAGGAGCCATCTGGTGGCCGTACACAAATACAATCTGAAACATGACTTGATAGACCATTTCAATCCTCAAAGACCGGTGTATGCTTGTGGTAAGGATGGCGGATTGTTGCTTTGCACATGGCCGAAGGGTGGTATGCTGTCGCTGCCTTTTGTATACAGCAATGAAGTCTGGACCGGTATCGAATATCAGGTTGCCAGTCATCTGATGATGAAAGGTGAGGTGGAAAAGGGCTTGGATATTGTCCGTGAATGCCGTAAGAGATATGATGGAAGAGTAAGAAACCCGTTCAATGAGATAGAGTGCGGCCACTGGTATGCACGTGCCATGGCAAGCTATGGAATGTTGCAGGGGCTTACAGGAGTGCGGTATGATGCTGTTGACAAAACCATGTACATCGATTCTAAGATTGGTGATTTCAAAAGTTTCATCAGTACTGATACCGGTTTCGGAACCATTGAATGGAAACAGGGAAAGCCCGTGTTGAATGTGGTTTATGGCAACATTGACGTGAAACGCTATAACATAGCGGGCAAGGTATGGAATTGAACGGAGAAACATATCAACAACCATTATTTATTCACTAATAAAACAAAGACAATGAGAAAGATTATGAAAGTCAGTTTGTTACTCTCCCTTGTTCTGGGATTGTACTTTCCTGCTGTTTTTGCACAGTCGGGCATGACGAACGAAATGTTTGACTTGGCAAAGTTGAAATCGGGTGTAAGAAACAAGAGAATCTCCAGTACCGATTCCACGGGAGGCAACAGAGACCATCTGGAACCTTTCAAACCGGGCGAAAAGCGGGTTATTGCGGACATCAAGGGGGCAGGAGCCATCAACCATATCTGGGTGACCATTGCGCCTCCTCCTCCCACGTTGAGCAGAAACGACATCATCATCCGTATGTACTGGGATGGAAACGACTATCCTTCGGTAGAGTCTCCTATCGGGCCTTTCTTCGGGCAAGGATGGGACGAAAGATATAATTATGCGTCATTGCCCCTTTCGTCAGGTCCCGAAAACGGTACAGGCATGTCGTGCTATTTCACTATGCCTTTTGAGAAGGGCGCACGTATCGAAATCGAGAATCAAACCGACCGGAACATTGATGCCTTCTATTTCTACGTGGATTATTTGGAAATGGACAAGCTTCCCAAGGATATGGGCAGATTCCATGCATGGTACAACCATAACCTCACGGAGGCCCTTCCCGAAGGTGAAACGGAATGGGGACTTACCGGAGAGCAGAAACCGAATACTACCGGTAAGGACAATTACGTTTTCGTAGACACACAAGGAAAAGGGCATTTCGTGGGCATCAACTACTATGTGCACTGCCCTACTACTATGTGGTATGGCGAAGGGGACGATATGTGGTTCATTGACGGAGAGGAAACGCCTTCGTTGATAGGAACGGGCACGGAAGACTTCTTCAACACTTCCTGGTGCCCTAAAGAGCCGTTCTCGCATCCTTATTTCGGGTATCCTCGTGTAAATAATGACATCGGCTGGTTGGGACGTACCCATGTTTACCGCTTCTTCATAGCTGATCCCATCTTCTTTGAGAAGAGTGTTAAAGGAACGATAGAGCATGGTTCTAATAATAATTTGACGTTGGATTTAGCAACCGTTGCCTATTGGTATCAAGATTCAGCCGTTGCTCTTCCAGAAGCTCCTACGAAAGCACAAAGAGCACCGAAGCCTTTCATCAATCACATGGACATACATCGTTGGCGTGACGCTTGGCGTAAAGCTAAGGGTAATAAAGCTACGCTTTGGGGGAACGAATAAGAGGGATTCTTTCTTTCGTATAGAGCCGTATTTAAGTATTGCTGTTTTTCTTAAGTCTTGCCAACGTAGTGGCAAGACTGTGCCATCGCTTTGGCACAATGTTGCCAATAGATTGGCACAATAGTGCCAGCATGATGGCACTGCTATGGTGCCGGTAATAGGTTGTATGGCTTTCTATACAATTAGTAAATCATCAATAATAGTTTCTAATATGAAAAACATTTTTCAGCAGCAACCGATGAAATGTCTCCTGGTATTTTTAATCTTTATCGGGAATATGCATTATGCACTTGCACAGTCGCCCAAGAAGGTGACCGGACGTGTGATGGACGCACAAGGTGAATTGCTCATCGGAGTAAACGTGACGGAGGTCAATAATCCCTCCAATGGCGTGATTACCGATATCAACGGCACGTATACGATTGTATTGAGTGGTGAGAAGCCTTCCTTGAAGTTTTCTTATATCGGTTTTAAGGATAAAGTATTCCCGGTCGGTTCGAAGGGTATTGTCGACGTATCCATGGAAGAAGACGTGGCGGCCCTTGACGAAGTGGTGGTAGTGGGCTTCGGTACGCAGAAGAAGGCTTCCGTGGTTGGCTCCATCACCAACATTGAGCCTGCCAAGCTTGCTGCGGCTCCCAGCCGTTCCTTAAGCAATAATTTGGCAGGTATGGTACCTGGTGTTATTGCAGTTCAAAGAAGCGGTGACCCTTGGTTTAATAATTCGGATTTCTGGATTCGTGGTATCAGTAGTTTTACAGGAAATACCAATCCGCTGGTGTTGGTGGACGGTATCGAAAGGTCGCTTCACGATATCGATCCCGAGGAAATAGCTTCTTTCTCTGTCTTGAAGGATGCTGCTGCCAGTGCCGTTTACGGCGTACGCGGTGCTAATGGGGTGGTGATGATTGAAACCAAGCGCGGTAAAATCGGAAAGCCTCAGGTAGATGTACGTTTTGAACACTCCTTTACGCAACCCATCAAGATACCCGATTATATTGGTAGTGTGAAATACCTGCAATTGATTAATGAGATGTATGCCGAGCAAGGAAGAGCTCCGTTCGTGAGCGATGCCACTTTGCTGAACTATCAGAATCAGACCGACCCGGAACTGTACCCGGATGTAAACTGGTGGGATGTCGTGTCGAAAGACCATGCAGACAATACGAAGGCCAACGTCAGTGTCAATGGTGGTACGGATATCCTGCGTTATTCGCTGGTGGTGGGATATTATAATGAGAATGGTATTATTGAGCGCGACAAAAATCAGGAATGGGACTCTTCATTGAAAGTGAACCGATATACGGTACGTTCCAACGTCGACGTGAATCTGACTCCGACCACGCTGTTTCGCGCTAATGTAGGAGTCTTTCTGCAAACCAGGAATGCGCCTCCGGGAAGCAACGAAACAAATGCCGGTATTTTCTATCAGGCGATGCGTGTTCCGCCCTATGTGCATCCGGCTATTTATTCCGATGGTCGCATTCCGCGTGTGAAGTTCAAGGAGAACCCTTGGGCCTGGGCCACGCAACGCGGATATGAAAAGATGAACCACAATAAAATCGAGTCCTTGACTTCTCTTGAGCAGGATTTGAAATTCATCACACCCGGTTTGAAGGCGAAAGTGACTTTTTCGTTTGATAAGTTCTCTGCCAATTCGGTGACGCGTTCCAAGAATCCTTATTACTATAATCCGGCAACATCGCGCGATGAGGATGGCAACATTGTTACCGATGTACAGGAAAACGGTCAGGAGTTCTTGGGCTATGCCAAAGGAGCCGAATGGGGAGACCAAAGTATCTACCTGGAAGGAATGCTTTCTTACAACCGCGTTTTCGGAGGTATGCATGACGTGAATGCCATGTTCTTGTATAATCAGAAGGATTATGACAAGGGCGAAACTCTCCCTTACCGGAGTCAGGGTATAGCTGGAAGGTTCTCGTATACTTACGACAGCCGTTATATAGGTGAATTTAATTTTGGTTACAACGGTTCCGAGAACTTTGCACGTGGCAAACGGTTCGGATTCTTTCCGGCCGTGGCTTTAGGATGGATTGTATCGTCAGAGAAATTCATGAAGCCGTTGTCCGATATTGTATCTAACCTCAAACTGAGAGCCACTTGGGGAAAAGCCGGTAACAGTAATATCGGAGGCGGCAGACGCTTCGCGTATATTTCTACCATTGTAGATACCGGGTCCTATACTTGGGGTACGGATGCCAATGTTTATCGTTTGGGGCGTTCCGAAGGTGAAATCGGGGTCAATAATCTGACTTGGGAGACTGTGACCAAGATGAATGCCGGTCTGGACTTGGGACTTTGGAACAACAGTGTGAACCTTGTGGTAGATGTGTTTAAGGAAAAGAGAGAAGACATCTTCATGCAACGTAAGAATGTACCGGGTTCGGCAGGATTTAACCGTAGTGTCTGGGCCAATTTCGGTAAGGTGGAGAATAAAGGATTTGACATCTCGTTGAATGTCAACCACCAGTTCAATAAAGACTGGGCTGTGTCTGCCATGGCCAACTATACGTATGCCCACAATAAAGTGTTGGAAATAGATGAACCGGCGGCCATCCTCGGTACTTATCGTTCGGGCACCGGCAAACCGGTAGGACAAATGTTCGGTCTGATAGCCGAAAGACTCTTTACGGAAGATGACTTTGACGAGAACGGCAGGCTGAAGGAAGGCATTCCTGCGCAGAACTTCAGCGATGCGAGTAATTTGCGTCCGGGGGATATTAAATATAAGGACTTGAATGGTGACGGTGAAGTGACGGCAGTGGATGAGACAGCCATTGGCGGTACGCGTATTCCTGAGGTGGTTTATGGCTTTGGAGCAACGGTCAGATACAAGGCGGTCGATTTTGGCATATTCTTCCAGGGTACCGGCAAGACTTATCAGTTGCTGGGAGGAGAAACTTGGCTGCCGGGTTCTTCATTGGGAGCTGGCAATATCTTCTCGAATATAGACGACCGCTGGACACCGGAAAATCCGAGGAAAGATGTATTCTGGCCCCGCATGGGTGACAAGGCCGTGGCTAATAACTCCAGAGCTTCCACCTGGTGGTTGCGTGACATGAGTTTCTTGCGGTTGAAGAATCTTGAACTGGGGTATACCCTTCCACGGTGCTGGACAAGCAAGATTGGGGTTCGGGACTGCCGTTTGTTTGCAAGGGGAACCAATCTGTTGACATTCTCCGATTTCAAGCTTTGGGATCCGGAACTGGAAACTACGGATGGATTGAGATATCCTCAGATGAAATCTGTGTCAATAGGATTCAGCATTAATTTCAATAACTAACAAGATACGATATATGAAAAAATATAAATCTATATTGGTAGCCGTTTTGTTGTCGGGTTTCATGGCACTGACAACAAGTTGCAACGATTTTCTGGATAAGGCCCCTGACGATCAGCTGACCATGGAGATGGTTTTTTCCGATAAGATAAGAACGGAAGACTGGCTGGCCGGTGTTTATTCTTCTGTTCCCAGTCCTATGTGGGGATATTTTAAAGACCATGGTTACAATATCATGGGGGATGATATCACGATTCCTCAGGACTGGTCGCCCTTCGGTTGGGGCAATGTGTATGCCTATACCACTGGCAACTGGAGCCCTATTTCGGCTTGGAATCCCTATTATTGGGTAGAACTTAACAAGCGGATACGCGCCGGACTGATTTTCTTGGAACAAGCAAAGGTTATTCCGGAGAAAGGTCTCACCGAAGCCTATGTGCATCAGATGAAATACGAAGTTCGCTTCCTGATAGCCTACTATTATTCTTTAATGATTGAATTATACGGGCCTATTCCGTTTACTCCCGGGGTAATTTTTCCGGTTGATGCTCCCGAATCTGAATTGATGACGCCTCAACGGCCTTATGACGAGATTGTAGCTTGGATTGACAATGAACTTTTGGAAGTATCTAAAAGCTTGCCCGCTGTCTATCCGAATAATACCGATTGGGGCAGGGCGACTTCTATAATGGCTTTGGCTATCCGGGCGAAGACATTGCTTTATGCTGCAAGCCCTTTGTTCAACGGAAATCCCGATTTCAAGGACTGGCAAAATTCGGAAGGAGAATATTTGTTTGATGCGGAAGAAAAAACGGAAAAATGGACGAAAGCGGCAGCCGCCCATCTGGATTTGATAGCGGCTGCCGAGGCCGCCGGATATAAATTATACTGTGAGTATAATGCGGACGGCACAATTGACCCTTTCATGTCTTATTATAACATGTCATTGAAACGCTTTTCCGAAGGTAATAAGGAGATTGTCTTCGGGCGGCCCGAGAATGCAGACCTCTATTATTGGCAAGACCATCATTTGCCGAAGGGCATTGGTGGAAATGCTGCAATGGGGGTTACCCAAGAATTGGTAGATGCGTTCTATATGAAGAATGGGGAGGTTCCCGTCGTAGGATATAATGAAGACGGTTCTCCTATTATCAATCCCGAATCGGGATATGTGGAGAAGGGATTTTCCACCGAAACGGAATTCAGAACTACCAAGTGGCCCGGAGGAGGACCTTCACACTTGGCTGACAAAGAGACCGGCATGAGTCCGGTGACCGAAGAGGGTACTTACAATATGTATTGTAATCGCGAACCTCGTTTCTATGTTTCCGTAATTTATAATGGTGCTTGGTTGGGAGTGGATAACCGTCACGTAGAGTTTTTGCAGGGAGGTAGAGACACCGACATGACTTTCGACTCTCCGCAGAACGGCTATAATGTCCGGAAAAGAATCTCTTTGGATGTATTCCCCCGGGAAAACAAGTATGTATATCAACCGGGTATCTTATACCGGATGGCCGATGCTTACCTGGGTTATGCGGAAGCACTGAACGAATCGTCGTCAGCTCCTACGGCCGATGTGTATAAGTATGTCAATCTGATAAGAGAAAGAGCCGGGATTCCTGCTTTGAAAGAGGGATTGAGCAAGGAAGAAATGCGTGCCGCCATTCAACAGGAACGCCGTGTGGAATTCAATTGCGAAGGTATCCGCTTCCATGATATCCGTCGTTGGAAACTTGGGGAAAAGTATTTGGGTGGTAAGTTGTACGGAATGAACCATGATGGTTCTGAAAAGAGTGATGATGTGAACAATCCGAAAGCTTTTTATAAGAGAACTTATTATAAGAGCCGTACCTTCAATAAGAGAATGTATTTGTGGCCTGTTCCTCAAGCCCAGATGGATATAAATCCTAAACTGAGACAAGCTCCCGGGTATTAATAAATCATGCGAATCAGTAGTTGCCCCCGTTTCTATATCACATTTAGTTCATAACCGGTAAAAAAGAAATCAGTTGCAACTGCTGAATCGCATAAATAATTGAGAAGAAGTATGAAATCAATAAAATTCATTTTTTGTACAATGGCGTTAGCGTTTGCCACATTGATGTCTTGCTCGGATGACAATGATGTGGACTTGTCCAATCGTAAGTTTGTTCGTATCGATCAGCCGTCGGTTTATATGGAGATTGACGAAACTGCCACTGTCACCGCTTCCGTTGACACCTTGGCGGGTGATTCCTATCAGTTGAAGTGGAGTGTGCTCGATTCCGATGTGGCGACCATTGAAGGCGTAGAAAACAATGCGGCCGTCATTACGCCTGTTGCCGTCGGAAAAACGGTCATCAAGGTAGAGACGGCCGATGGCAAGTTGTGCTACTTTAGCGACTTGACTGTTATCAAGACTCCTAAGACGTGTTACATTGACTTTGGTGTCTTCGACTCTCCAGCTCCGTTCAACAACTATCGGAATCCTAGAGACCCCGGATTGGTGAACATGCTTGATCAAAGAGGCCGTCCTACTACCTTTGGCATCGAAGTGGACAAACCGTTTTCCGGAGAATTGGCTCGTGGCTTGAGTAACAACTTGGGCTTTCCGGATACAGCTTCTGAGGATATGTTCTTCAGCGACGGCATTGCTATTCCGGTCAGTGGATTCAAGCTGACAGGTCTCTCTCGGGAAACAAAATACACGTTCAACTTCTATGGCCACATCAATGACCGTGGAACGGAGACCGAGTATCATGTAATCGGAAAGAACGATGGCACTGCTTGTCTGGTCAATGACGATAATTTCGATAGAGTGGTAAAGATCAAGGGCATCGAGCCCAATGACGAAGGTGTCGTTCATATCGAAATGAGACCAGGTCCGAACAATGTGCAATGGGCCAAATTCTTTGGCGTAAATTTCATTGTATTTTCAGAAGATGAGAATTGATGTGGCTTTATGGACACAGGTAATCCTTTCTATTGAAATAGTACTGTCAGTGAGGAGAGATACCGTTTAAGCAGGCATTCTCTCCTTGCCTTTTTAATAAACATATAACAAATAATCTATGGAGATTACCCTAAAGAAAGTTTCAGTTTTCTTGTCTGCCGTTTTGTGGGCAGGCTCGTATGTAATGGCTCAGAATCCGTACAGATGGACAGACGAGCTGGAGTTGTTGAAAAGAGTGGATAAACTGCCCGAATATCGTACGGGCTCTTATGTGGAGCAGTTTTCGAGCTACGACAGGACATGGGGCAACGACGATGGTTTTGCCGGAACTTATTCTTTCCTCCGCAAGGAAGATGATAGGCTGGTGATTGCCGAGATGGAAGGTCCCGGAGTCATCAACCGCATCTGGACACCCACACCGACGGACAACATGCTCTATTTCTATTTTGACGGACAGAAAGAACCCGGTTTGAAAATAAAGTTCTCGGACTTGTTTTCCGGTAAGGTTTATCCGTTTACGAAGCCGGTCTGCGGCAATGAAATCGGTGGCTTTTATTGTTATCTGCCCATTACGTACAAAAAGTCCTGCAAGATTGTTTTCGACGGACCTAAGTTGGAATTCATTCAGATACAATACCGTAACCTTCCGGGAAAGAAGGTGGAAACCTATACCGGTGAATTCTCACAGCAGGATAAGGAGTTGCTGGCCGAGGTGAACAAGGTATGGGCTGATTTGACTCCCGCCGTCACCAACTATACGTTCGGAAAGTCTGCCGTCACGCAGACTATGGAGAAGACATTCACCATCAATCCGGGCGAAGAAGTTTCTTTCTTTGAGATGGAGGAGCCGGGACGTATTGTCGGTATGACGATTGACGGCGGTAGCTCTTTCGAAGGCTTGTACAAGGATGTGCTTCTTTCTGCCAGGTGGGACAATGAGAAAGTGGAGGCTATCTATGCTCCCGTTGCCGACTTCTTTGGCTACGCTTATGGCAAAGGAGCCATGCGCAGCATTCTGATGGGTAAGCAGGGTACTTCCAACTACTGTTACCTGCCGATGCCTTTCGATGAATCGGCTTCCATGAAGATAATTTATAAGAAGAGAGAAGACGTTCAGCAATCCCCTGTTTCCGTAAATGTGAAGGTGTATTATAACAGTAACAAGCGCAACGCCAAGCAAGAAGGTAAATTCTATTCTACATGGCGCAGGGAGAAGACTCCGCTCGGCACCTTCCATAAGTTTGCAGCACAAAAAGGAAAGGGACACTATATAGGCACCATCCACCAAGCGCAGGGATTGCGTCCGGGTATGACCCTCTTCTTTGAGGGAGACGATACGACCTATGTAGATAAGAAGGCACGCCTGCATGGTACCGGTTCCGAAGACTATTATAACGGCGGTTGGTATGCTTGCCTGGACCGTTGGGACAGAGGAAACAGTCTTCCTCTTCATGGTTGTCTGGACTATTCGCTTCCGATGGCGCGTACCGGCGGTTACCGCTTCTTCTTGGTCGACAAGATGTCTTATGAAAAGGAAATCTATCATGGAATGGAACACGGTGAGGTAAAAAATAACTTCCCGGTGGATTATATTTCCATTGGTCTCTTTTACTCTGACCGTCCTTTGCAAAATAGGGAAGAACCTTCTGCGGAACAACGTGTGGTTTACTTGCCTACCGAACATATTTATTTCCCTCAGTTGATGGAAATGACAGTGGGTGGAGGCATTCAGGTATCCAATGATCGTGGCATCCGCATGAACACCTGTCACGGAGGTGTGGTTCGTATCAATCTGACCGATGTGCCCGAAGGCAGGTACCGTTTGCTGATTAACTATTTTGAAAAGCCAAATGGTGCGGATTTTCAAATTTGGCAGCGACAGAAACAGTTATCCGATTGGATTTCCACTAAGAATGGTAAAGAAGTAGAAAAGACGAGAGTACATGTAGGTGATATCAATCTGACGGAACAAACCAATACTATTACTTTCCATGTGAGAAACAACCAGGGTGGAGATCAATTTGAATTGGGATTGATTATTCTGGAAAGAATAAAAGAATGAGATAGATAGAGTTGGTCTGTCCACGAAACAAGGCAGTGGCTGTTTCGTCGGCAGCCCCATTTGATAAATGTGAATTGGGAATGGAAACAAAACAAGTTTTACTGTATAGTATTGTAGCTTCCGGCTTATTGGGAGTTGCGGGTTGTAAAGATGCCGATGCAGGGAAGGAATTGCCAAACGTGACGGATGGATTTATATGACGTGGTGATGCTGCGTATCTGGCGCGTTTCCTTGAGAACAATCTTCTGGATATGAAGGCCTATGAATACTGGGACGAGCCGAAAGTATTGGCGGAAGCAGATAGGTATCCTGCTTTGTATTGCGCTTACATACATCCGCAGAAGGACAATGATGAGCAGCTTTGGTTCATCATGTCCATGTGGGGGCCGTACAATGCTTTCCTAATGTGTGCCGATATGAAACCGGAATCTCCAGACCACAAGCAAGGATTCTATATTATAATAAATTAGCAGTATATGTACTGCTCTTCTGATTCGGGATTGTTGGGGCGATAGTCGGTATAGTCCTGACCGGAAGTATAATGCTCTCAAATTCTGTCTCAAATACCAAGCGAGAATACGAACAGCGCATCGGTCAGTTCGACAGATGGTACGAAGACAACGCCGACGCCGTAGCCTTCGGGCAGTTCTACCGCGAGAACTACCCCAAGCAATACCGCCAATGGCACACCGGCCAATGGCAGCAGGACATCGCCTACCGCGACTCCCTCCGCCGTGCCCACTCCCTCGACCGCCTCCGCCGCCTCTACGAGTCTGAGGAATAAACCGCACAAATCTCTGCACCAAGCGAGTAACCCGTCTGATACAGAGATTTTCCCTTTGCATTTTCCTCGCTCAAAACAGCCCGAATCTCAGAAAAATTTGCTAATTTTGCATTTAATGTAACGACAAACATCTGAAAATGGCCGAAACAAGTTAATAATGTTGGCAGAACACGCCACACAACCAATCGTTTGAAACTCCCACGCAGTCGTTGCAGGCTCGGTCAGCCCTCAGATTTCTGCCGCAGGAGTTTTTATTTTTTCATAGATATGGCAAATGCCTTAATAGATAATTCAGAGCGGTTTAAGCTCGTCAAATATATCAAAGAGTTAGTCTCACGACTTGACTGCAATCACATTATGATTGCAACAGGCTATTGGGACTTGCCCGGAACCGCTTTAGTCTATGAAGAGCTTAAGGACTTTTTCGTGCGTGGGGGCAAACTTGACTTACTGATAGGCCAGGAACCGCAACTTCAATATTATCAGGCCTCTCAAGAAGTGCGCCAATTCCCGGATTTCTATATTCAAAGGGATGTCGAATCTCTTTCCGACGAGTATAAGCCCATTGGCAAGCTTATTATTGATAATGCCCTTACGGAAGAGAATCCCAGAGGAAAGTTTGAGATTCGTGTTTACGGTCAAGGCGAACATAAGGAGTTCCTTCATGCCAAGTGCTATATCTTCCTCGGCAACAACCATACACTTGCTACTGGAATTGTTGGTAGCTCGAATTTTACATTGAAAGGGTTACAGGGCAATGCCGAGCTAAACTATCTTGAAGAGAATGGCAATAGCGTTGCAGCTCCGTATACAGAGTATTCAACGTCTAAATCTCATAAAGCGTGGTTTGAAGAACTTTGGCAGAACAGCGAATTGTGGTCCGGAAAGTTTATTAAGAACATTCTCAAACCTTCCCCCATTGGTGTAGAGATTGAGAAAGATAACGAAGTTGAAAAATCTCTTTCGCCCTACGAAGTATATATTAAGTATCTCCAATTGCAGTTTGGAGACATGATTGATGCTAATACATCTGAAGTCCTTAAATCGTATTTGCCACCGTCATTCAATACCCTTGAATATCAGCTTGACGCAGTAAAACAGTGCTTTTCTGTAATGAAACGATTCGGTGGCTTTATTCTTGGCGATGTCGTCGGTCTTGGCAAAACTGTAGTTGGGGTATTGCTTATCCGTCATTTCCTTGAAAATGCCGAAACACTTGGTCGTGTACGCAAAGTTCTGATTGTAACACCTCCGGCTATTAAGAAAGCATGGGAAAAGACGGTAAATGATTTTGACAACGATAACCCTCGTAATAACATTGAACTCAGTGTTGACTTCGTAACTACCGGAAGCATCGGAAAAATCACAGAAGAGCTGGAAAATACCGATGATATTGAAGACAGTGACGAAATAGAGAATATCGAGTTTAGAAACTATGGGATGGTTCTTATTGACGAGAGTCA
Organism: uncultured Bacteroides sp.; assembly: GCA_947038155.1. GTDB lineage: Bacteria > Bacteroidota > Bacteroidia > Bacteroidales > Bacteroidaceae > Bacteroides. Next base: position 24,047 of record CAMQVH010000027.1, read on the forward strand.
CAACTTCCGCAATTCAGAAACTCAGAAATATAAGGCGATTGATGACCTAATCGGTCTTATTAATCCCACTCCATACGTTGCACTCTTATCTGCCACGCCGCAAAATAATTCGCCCAAAGATCTTTATAATCAGATACGCTTATTTCAACGCACTCCCAATAACTCAAACTTACCCAATGTTGAGGGTGGAAAGCTCGACTCTTTATTCAATGCGATGGAGCGACGCTTTAAGGAGGCGAGAGGTATATCCCAAGACGACGACGAAGGTAAAGCAGAAGCCCGTGCTATTGTAAAGGAGGTGTCTGAAAAGATTAGAAACTGTGTACTTAGTGACCTAGTAGTTCGTCGCACCCGTACCGATATTAGAAATCTCTACGGTGAAGATGCTGAATTACTGAAATTCCCCACCATGAAAGGTCCTCATAAGCTTGAATACCGAATGGATGAGGAACTCTCGACGCTCTTCGCTGATACCGTTGATGCTATCTGTCCTCCTGCTACAGGAGAATCTTTTGACCCGGATAAACATATCGGCTTTTATCGTTATGCCGCAATTACGCAGTTTGTAGATAAAGACAATAAGAAACTGTATGAGAAACGAAATCTTACGGTAGATCGCATTACGCAAAGACTTCAGCGCATTATGCGGATTCTATTGGTAAAGCGACTTGAAAGCAGCCTTGCGGCATTCAAGAAAACGCTTGAAAATCTGAACCGATATAATGACGTTATGATTGATATGCTTCAACACGACTGCGTATTTATCTGCCCGGATATTGATGTCAATAAATTGCACAACGAGCATAAAGGAAACTTCGCGGCTTTCAAGGCTGCAGTAGAGTCTGTCATTGAGCATAAAGGCGGAAACAACAGATGTTTCAAAGCCTCCGATTTTAACGAATCGTATCTCGAAGACCTACAAAATGACAAATTGCGCATTTGTTCTTTGCTTGAACGGTGGCGGGAAAATACCGAAGACCCCAAATTTGACTGTTTCAAAGAAGCAATAAATCCTAAATTATTCAATCCGGAGATTAACAATCCGTCGGGAGTGAATAAGCCTCGTTTGGTTATTTTCACCGAAGCTATTGACACGCTCAAATCATTAGAACGAGCATTAAAGGCAAAAGGACACAAAGTGCTCAGCATTACAGCACAGAACCGCACTGAGATGCAGGAAGCTATTGAAGCCAACTTCGATGCAAACTGCAAGCCGGAGAATCGTCGTGATGATTATGATGTAATCGTCACAACCGAGGTTCTTGCCGAAGGGGTGAATCTCCATCGCTCTAATGTTATTCTAAATTATGATGCTCCGTGGAATGCAACTCGCTTAATGCAACGCATCGGTCGTGTGAATCGCATAGGCTCCACTGAAGATTTCGTCCATGTCTTCAACTTCTTCCCTTCAGATGAAGGCAACAGCCAGATTCGCCTGATTGAAAAGGCTTATGCAAAACTCCAATCTTTCCACGAGATGTTTGGTGAGGATAATAAGGTATTCAGTGAACGTGAGGAGCTTGTTGAGCATGATCTGCAACATTTTGTTGATGGTGATGAATCGCCATTTGGATCGTTTATCAAGGAGTTAAAGGCTTTTCAAGAAAATTCATCGGAGCGATATGATTATATCGCCTCCGTAGATGCTGACGGTCTTGGAGGTGTTTTACAAGGAAGTGATGAAAAAACTCATACTATTTTCGTATTTACAGACAACTCACAAGAACTAATCTCAGTAGAGGTAGAGAAAACACAGGAAGATACTTCTTCTCACATAATTTCATCGTTGGCGACTATGCAACGATTGAAATGCGAGCCTGATACTGAGTTTGTCGATATACAATGTGATGATGCACTTGCTGACACAGCAAAAAAAGCCTATCAAAAACATGTTGCCCACTATATCACAGCTACCGATGCAAGCAGAAAGTCAGCGGATGCACTTGCCGTGTTATCATCATTGCGCTCACGCACCGATGTAACACAAGAGTCAAAAAAACTTTTGAAGCAAATAGAAAAACTTGTCAGAGCAAAAGATAATTATGTCATTAAACAGGTAATGAGATTTGAGAACTATCAAGGCTCGATATTTGGTGCTGATGATGACATAAACGCTTTGCTTGATGTGGCTCTATCAAATTTAGCTAACCGCGCTCAAGCGAAACGAGGGGATGCCAAACTTGTACTATATTCAGAAACTAATAGCAATAACTGACTATGGAACTCAAGCATAAGTTAGAAAAGATATTTAACAATGATTATCCCGGAACTGACCGTTTCATAGCGGATGTTATTGTGCCAATCTTCGGCAATGAAATCGAATATATAAACGATGACCTTGCCGAGAGAGAAAACTATGCGGAAAAAGCTAAAAATGCCGGAATCAGGCACATCAAATATATCGGAGACCTTACGGAAAAGAACTATAATGCTGATAATATTGCCCTTCTTGATGTTACGCTTGATGACTCGAAGAATATAGAGCGATCGCGTGTCAATATTCAGCAGCTTATACGTTCTATAATGGATTACCGTCAACATCTTATGATTATATTCCATTATGAGGATGTGACAAATAGGCAGTGGCGATTTTCTTACGCATATAAGGGCGATTCATTAAAAGACACAACATCTGCCAAACGCTACACCTACGTTTTTGGACGTGATTATCGTGGTCGTACAGCAGCAGAGCGATTTGAAGTCCTTTCTAAGAGCCCACGAAGGGATGAAGACTTTGAAAAGGCTTTTTCTGTTGCCGCACTTAGTGATGAGTTTTTTGATAAATACCGTGATATCTATGCCGATTTTGTTCAGTATATCACCGGAAAACGATACGAGAAAGTCAAAAATAAGTGGGAGGAAGTCAAGAAAGATGAACCAATCACTGAAATTTTTTCGCAATTCAATAACGATGATAAACGGGTAAGAGACTACATTAAGAAGATGCTTGGTCGTCTGACATTTCTCTGTTTTCTGCAAAGGAAAGGTTGGATGAATAACGACCGAAACTTCTTACAGAATCTTTATCAGACATCACCTCTTCAGTATGATTTTCTGGACTCTGTTCTGGAACCCTTGTTCTTTGGAGTGCTAAATACTCCACCAGAAAGAAGGAAAGAAGTATTTACAAAGAATGGTTGGAATACAGATTTAGTCGATGAATGGAGCGAAATCCCATATCTTAATGGAGGTCTTTTTGAACAAACTCGTGAAGATAAACTCACGGTCAAGTTCCCAAAGGAGTTATTCCAAGATTTGTTTAAATTCTTAGGGGAATATAATTTCACTATTGACGAGAATGATCCTGATGATGCCGAGATTGGCATTGACCCGGAAATGTTAGGACGGGTATTTGAAAGCCTTCTCGAAGATAATAAAGACAAAGGAGCTTTCTATACTCCGAAAGAGATTGTTCAATATATGTGTCGTCAGAGCATTATCGAATATCTTAAAACTCATACCGAGCAATCGCTTCACGCCGATATTGAAGACTTGATTAATAAAGGTCTTGTCAATCATGCTCTGCAGAATAAGGATAATGCAAGAACTCTTCATAAACTTCTTAAAGAGGTGACAGTATGCGACCCGGCAATCGGCTCCGGGGCTTTCCCTATGGGTATTCTCAATATCCTATTTACGGCGCGTCAGCACCTATACGGATTCCTCAAAGAATCAGAGCCGTTTAATCCTCTCGAAGTAAAGAAAGATATTATTAGGGACAATATCTACGGTGTGGATATTGAACAAGGTGCAGTTGATATTGCTCGGCTTAGATTTTGGCTTGCTATTCTCGTTGAAGAGCAGGTTGCTATGCCATTGCCTAACCTTGATTATAGAATCGTGAGGGGTGATTCTCTAATCACGACATTTAATGACGAGTATATTCAACTACCCGATAATCCTGACGGTAGAACCAAACTTGCTAAACTCAAGAAGGAACTTCATCAACTCCAAAACGATTTATTTGACCTGAATGGAGATGAGAAACTCCAACGCGAAATAGAAATCAAGTGTAAGATACTGGATATTCTTAAAGTTCAGCTTGGCATTGATAAAGCTAATGCTCAGGCAGAAGGTAGAATTGAATCTGATATATTTGAGGATAAAAATTTGTCCGGAAAGGCATTAAAGAAAGCCAAACAAGCTCGTGCAATAGAAGAAATTAAGAGCAAAAGCCTTTTTGCTCTTAATAACCTTATAACATCGTTGACTACCCCTGCCACCTCATTGGCAGATAGAGCACAGATTGACATCAAATTCTTTGACTGGAAAATCATATTCAGCAACATCTTCAGTGGTGACACTAATGCTTCTGGGTTTGACATTGTTATCGGGAATCCGCCATACGGAGTGTCGATAAAAGGTTCGTATAGGACTAATGTAATTGATAATCACGGACAAGTCCCAGATTATGAAATATACTATTACTTTATTGAGGTTGCGAATAATCTCCTTCATGATAATGGAGTTTTAAGTTATATTATTCCAAACACATACCTGTTCAACACTTATGCTACAAATTATAGACTACACATTCTAAAAGATTGGACAATAGTAGAGATTCTTGACTGTACCAAATTCTCTATTTTTAAGTCGGCTGTGGTACGGAATACCATTAATTTATGGAGAAAAGAAAAGAGTCATAATCAAATCGGTTATAGAAATACTGCTGGCATCAAGTCATTTGATGATTTGACTGCTAAGCCTATATTAAGTCTTTCTATCAATGATTTAATGAAGCTAAATCAGAATTGGGGGCTTGCATTTAGTCTTGATAATGCGGTTATAAAGATAGTTAACACTATCAATTCACAAACAAATAGAGTTTCTTCTTTCTTTGATGTCTCTCAAGGATATATTCCTTACAGACTTTCTGATCTAATAAAAGAATATGGAGAATCAAAAGGGAAATATATCTGTGAACATCGCGCATGGCATTCCCCCAATAAGGTCGCTGACGACTATGTTCAAGAAATAAATGGGCGTGATATAACCAAATATGACTATAACATAATGGGCGAATTTGTTAAGTATGGCAAACATCTCGCTTGTTACGTTGATATGCGATTTTTTAATAGAAATCGAATTGTGGTTAGAGAAATTACAAATCCTCAAATTATTGCATGTAAAATTGAAGGTAATGTTATATGTGTCCACGATCCCCAACTAATAGCGGTTATTGAGCGAAGTGATGAATTTTCTCTAAATCTTTTGTGGGCAATACTAAATTCACGTTTGGCAACGTTTTTTCATTTTAATCATTCTCCCAAAGCGACAAAGGGAGCCTTTCCGAAAATATTAGTTCAAGATATCAAAAATTTTCCACTACCTAACATACCCCAAAGGATACAAAAGATTATAGAAGAAAGAGTTGATAGCATTCTCAATCTCAAACACGCTACATCTCAGTATGATACAATAGCTCAAGAGAACGAGATTGACCTAATTCTATATCATCTCTATGATTTGACGTACGATGAAGTCCTCATCATTGACCCACAAACACCAATATCTCGTGAAGAGTATGAATCATTTAACTTATAACTGTTTCATCAACTATGAAAAAAGAAACCATCAAAGGTATAATTATCGGTGTGATTAGTAGTTTAATTGCATCTGGAATTTTCTATACCATTACAGAAAAATGGTTATGGAATTACAATTTCCCCGTATGGCTCTGGTTGTGCGTAACAGTCGGAGCATATCTGATATATAAATTAATCAAGCATTTGATTTTTAGACGGAGATTGAAAGATATCCTATCAGAATTCAAAGAAGGGTACATGGGCGATTCATTTCCATATACTTGGGAGTATAAAAAGAGTAAAGGTCCATATAGCGTTTATGGATATGAGCCATACAACATCAGGATAAAAGACGAAACAAAAGAACAACTTTCTCACCCCAATACCTTTGGAGTATGTGGGCACGATGTTCCAGAATATGCCTTAAAACGCTACATACAATTATCTGTAATATATATGATGAATAAAAAGCTTCAGGTATTTATTCAACCAACTTTAGAGTATCTCAGCTATACTCAAGACTCTCAAAAGCATCAAATTATATATTAAGTTGTAAGCCTGAGTCTTTAACAATAACGAATATGAATCAATTCAATTATAATCAGTCGGATGGTAGAGATGGCTTTTCTCGTTTTATTGAAATATTCTCGCCAATGATGAAACCAGAAGAGGAATCAGTATTGCGCTCAATTTCAGCTGACTCTTTTAGTTCAGATTTCAGGACATTGATGAATGTCTTGAATGGCAATGCGTTTATTTCAGCCATACCTTCGAAGACGATTGATAATGCTGTTGAATATTATAAACAAGTCAATAAAGCACTGCTAATTTTTCGTAATTTGAAAGAGTCGGAGAAACTTCGTGAATCAAATGAAATTGACTATGAAGCAACCAGACTCAAAAGCGATTGGTATAATAAACTATATCAAATGCGAATACATATAACATAAATCACTATGTCAACACTAAGCGAACTATATATCACAATGGAGAATCTGCGTAAGCTCAATCTACCCATTAATGAAAGGCTGAAACAGGAAGCAGCTAAACTTGAAGAGGATCTCATTCGCACCGAGATTCTCCATGAAAGGTATGTTGAAAACCCCATTAACTGGAAAATTATAGAGGTTTAATTATGGCAATTCTCTCCGATATTATTAGTGCTTTAGGCCGAATAGATGCAGCTCTATTCCAACAATTAGGGGATGAGCTTTTAACTGCTATTTATAAACCGATAAACATTGAGTCTCGAGGGACAAAAAAAGGACAAGTTAAAACACGTAAAGGCAGTCCTGATACTATCCTTTCAATGTGCAGTGGGAAAATATTAATAGAATATACCACACAGTCAGATCATCCCCAAAAACAGTTTATTGCTAAGTTAAAAGGAGATATTACATCTTGTCTTAACGTCAAGAAAACAAGAATTCCGATAGAAGAAATAAAAGAGATTATATTGTTTTCTAATCAAAGAATCACTATAGATATTCAAGATAATCTAAGAAACTACCTATGCGCGCAATATCCAGCTATAAAACTGACAATATTCTCAATAGATGATATTGCTACTAAATTACAAGACACTCCGCATCTGTTACATGAATATTTAGGGATAGAAACATTTCCGGGCTTAGTTGAGATATATTCTTTCATTAAGCGCTACTCGTCTCCAAAATTTACATATCTAACACCAATTGATAATACATATTTTGAATTAGAAACTCAACCAGTTTCAAAAGGAGCCGAAATATTGGAATCAAATGATTTCTTCATAATATCCGGAGAACCTGGCATGGGTAAAACACGTTATGCTGTTGAGATTGCGAATGCTTATTCCGACAAAACAGGAGCAAAAACCTTTGTCATTGAAGAAAAAAATCGTCATATAAATGATATTATAAGTAGTATTGATAATAGTACATCTTACTTATTTATTATTGATGATGCAAATAGAACCGCTATTTGGGAAGAGGCAATTGAGTTTTATAAGCATTCTCTCAATAATAATGTGAAATTTATTGCGACAGTTCGTAGTTATGCTCTTGATTCTATTATTGCAAAATGTTCAAACTTGGTAAAAGTAGAGCAAATTGAAATGTCTCAATCCCCGGAAGATCTTGCATCAAAAATCCTTAGCTCGTTTGGTATTACCAATAGGCATTGGCACAAACGCATTGATGATATAACTGGTAAGAATATCAGGTTAGCAGTAATGTGTGCTCAAATTGCTTTGAAAGGGAAAAAGTATAACGAACTAATCAATGTGGAAGGGGTATATGACGAATATTATAAACACATCTTTAATCATTTAATATCAGATGGGACCAATCGCAAGCTAATAAAAGTTGCTGCAATTATCTCTTTTTACAAAGTTGTCGATTTAGAAGAGACCTCATTGTTAGATCAAATTGAACAAGTTTTTGGTTTTGAATCGTCAGAGTTTAAATCTATATGTCGTAAACTTGAGGAATTGGAATGTATAAACATCACTGATTATAATATTGCTACCATACAGGATCAAAATTTTGGAACATATGCATTCTATCAATGTTTCTATGTTCATAAAGAACTGAGTTTATCCCATCTAATTGAGAAACTGCATAATCGACAAGAGCGATTGACGGACAGTATATATTCCGTATGGAATTGCTTCCATAAAGAAGAAGTAATGGATTTCTCCCGAAGTTCTATCTCTGATGCGTGGAAAGGCCTATCAGTTTCTCTCAAAGAAGAAAGAGAAAAATGCGAGTTTTTAGAAGTGTTTGGAGCTGCAATTCCCACCATAACTTTTACTTATATTAAGAGTTTAATTAAGGAGAATAAGTTTGATGATTTTAGTCATTCTAATGTAAGTTCAGATAGCATCCTTTCCATACTTTCTCATTTCTCACATTCAGAGGAATCCGACACCGCTACGGCATTAACTCTAATCGTTGAGTTCTTAAAGGATCATCCTAATAAAATGGAAAGTGCGGTGAAAATAATATCAGAGCACTGGATATATGATGAAATTGACTATGCTAACTCATACAAACGTGAAACTAATATCATTGAAACTCTCATAGATTTATCAAAAGAGAGTGAAACTGCTTTTGCATTAGCATGTAAAGTATTGCCATCATTTCTTAAATTTACCTTCCGCTATTCTCGCTCAAAAGGAAGGAACTTTGTATTCGGACGTTATGCAGTGGTTATAACGTATGAACTGAAAGCCAATCGTAAAAGAATATGGGAATGGATTAACAGCAATATCGCTAAACTTAATCAGGAGGTATTTCTGAATAATCTTTATGAAGATTTCTATGAAGTAAAATCTATTGCCAGAAAGGTAGTAAGTGCTGAATTATATCTTCTAAACGATTGTGTTAGCAAACTTAATATCACAGAAGATTTCAATGTATGTAAGAATTTGGTAATTCTCAGCCATAGAGTCAAAGCTATTATGAGGAAGGATCTGCTGCAAATAGATTTGTCAAAGGCTAACAGACTTTACACTTTGGACTGTGAAATTAGTAAAAGTAAAAATCGACGAGGTCGCAGAGAATGGGATATTGAGAGTAAAAATATTGGCAAACTCATAAAAGTAAAATCTTTACATGAAATCAAATGTTTGGTAAATGATTTGAATAATATCGCTGCTCTCAAAAATATCGGAAATGACTTTAGAATATCGTATGTAATTGAAAGCACATTTGAATTAAGTCAAGAAAAAGGATTTAAACTTTGGCAGTACTGTATTGATAAGGGATTGAGATTTATCCCAACTAGAGTTATTGCAATATATCATAGTAAAGGATATAGCTTAATACAGCTTGTTAAATTCATTAAATCTCAAAGGCTTACTCTTAAATCGAACTTAGTGTTAGCTTTTATTGGAATCATTGACAATCCATCTTCTATGATATCCGAACATGATTTTTGTGAAGCTATCCGATATCATTTGTTTGAGTGGTTTACTATAAATGGTTTATGTAAAAGATACTATACTGATGAAAAATTTGATAAAGGATGTCGCTCGGTTATGGCAGCAATTATATCCAGAGTACGTAGTGCTATATCGATTACTGGATCAGAAGAGTTTCTTGTTAACTTTTGTAAACAATATCAGTCTAAAATTAAACTTGTTGAATACGTATATGTTAATGCAATTAATAATACGACTAAGAGCAAAGACAGGTTTGATCATGACCATAAATTACTGAAGTATATATTGAAAATATCACCTCAATTTTGGGTTAAATGTTGTAAAACCATTCCAATGTTCGTAGAACGACATGATATAAGTCCATATGAATTTATATGGGATATTGAGAACTATCCAATAATTATAGAGTCAACACTACAGCACTATGGTTCTAAGGCTTGGATTCCATATAATGAAACAGAAAACTTATTTTCTTTCTTCTGTAATCTAAAAGATGATATTGCTGCAAATTTCATGGATGATATGATAAAAAAATACTGCAATAATAGTAATATTTCAAGTATCATTTTTGAGATTGTATCAACACATATGGGGTCTTCAAGAACCAATCATTACGTAACGTTCATTACAAATAATACCAATATCGCTGATTTTAAACAATTAGATTTGTTCTCTCATTCAATGTATGGAGGCAATAGTTTTGCACCTGCCATAAAATCAAGAATCGAGTTTGTTGAGTCGTTAATTTTAGAGATAAGGAATTTGAAAGATAAAATATCATATCTTGAGCATATTCAATATCTCACTGAAAGAAAAGAATCATTAGAGCGAGAATATACATTTGAGCTAAAACGTGGTCACAAACATAAATTATACGATTTGTAAATGGATAGCGGACTGATTATATTATTTCATACGCAGGAAGCCGAAACGAAGATTGGGATTCGTCTCGCTAATGAATCGGTGTGCCTTACTTCCGACCAGATGGCGGAGCTGTTTTCAGCGCGACAAGAACCAATACCTCTCCGTTAATATAAGTATTCACAATTGATATAATAATGGATAAACTCATAAACATATTTCAATCGTTGATTTCGCATAAAGAAAGTGAGGTCGTGGAGTTCAAGAAGGCGGAGAACAACTTTGACTTCGATGACTTGGGCAAGTATTTCTCGGCGTTGAGCAACGAGGCAAATCTTCGTGGACTGGAGTTCGCATGGCTGATTTTTGGCTATGACGAGAAGAAGCATAAGATTGTCGGCACATCATATAAAAACGGAGAGAGTGCACTCAATAATCTCAAGCATGATTTCGCACAGCATACAACTGACGGACAGACATTCCGCGAGATCGTTCCAATTGAAGTTGACGGCAATCGTATCCTGATGTTCAAGATTCCGGCTTCTCCGCGAAACATCGTGATGAAGTGGAAAGGAATCGCATTCGGTCGCGACGGTGAGAGTCTGAAGCCGCTCAACCAATCAAAGATGGATGAAATTCGGCATCAGACTCCGGAACCGGATTGGTCGGCAGAACTTGTGCCGAATGCGACAATCG
>CAMQVH010000028.1 GCA_947038155.1 uncultured Bacteroides sp.
AATGTTAAAACAAAAATATTTTCTTGCGGGCATTTTTATTTTATCGGCTGAAAAATAGCCGATAAAATTGTCGTGGCGGAAAATAGAATGATTACTCAATAAGTCAGCATAAACCACATGCCTTCCTTGTTATTTCCTCTTTCATCATCTATTTCCTTCTATATTTCTCCTCTTTTTCTTTCTTTTTTCTCATAAGAAAGAATATATTTGTACCTAAGTTAAACGAAAACAAGAGTATAATATGATAACAACCCAGTTGCTTCGTCCTGAAAGCATTGTTGTAGTAGGGGCATCGAATAATGTACATAAGCCGGGTGGCGCAATATTGAAGAATTTGATAAACGGAGGTTATCAGGGAGAGCTTCGGGCGGTGAACCCGAAAGAGAAGGAAGTGCAGGGAGTGCCTGCTTTTGCCGACGTGAAGGAGCTGCCTGATACGGACTTGGCGGTATTGGCTGTGCCTGCCGTGATGTGTCCCGATATTGTGGAAACATTGGCTGGTACAAAGCAAACTCGTGCGTTTATCATACTTTCTGCCGGATTTGGCGAGGAAACTCATGAGGGGGCGTTGCTGGAAGAACGAATATTGGAAACAGCCAATAAGTACGGCGCTTCACTGATTGGTCCTAATTGCATCGGTTTGATGAACACCTGGCACCATAGCGTGTTCAGCCAGCCTATTCCTAATCTGAATATGAAAGGAGTGGATTTAATCTCCAGTTCCGGTGCTACGGCGGTATTTATCCTCGAGAGTGCCGTAACCAAAGGCTTGCAGTTCAACTCAGTCTGGTCGGTGGGAAACGCCAAGCAGATTGGTGTGGAGGATGTACTGCAATTCATGGATGAGAACTTCGACCCTGAGAAAGACTCCCATATCAAACTACTCTATATTGAAAGTATTCAGAATCCGGACAGATTATTGTTTCATGCTTCTTCCTTGATAAGAAAAGGATGTAAAATTGCAGCGATAAAGGCAGGAAGTTCTGAAAGTGGAAGTCGTGCGGCTTCTTCACATACGGGAGCTATTGCCAGTTCCGATTCTGCTGTTGAGGCTTTGTTCCGTAAAGCGGGGATTGTGCGCTGTTTCTCCCGTGAAGAACTGACTACTGTTGGCTGTGTATTTACTCTGCCTGAATTGAGAGGAAAGAACTTCGCCATTATCACACATGCCGGAGGGCCGGGAGTGATGTTGACAGACGCACTAAGCAAAGGCGGGTTGAATGTGCCGAGGCTCGAAGGCGAACTGACGGAAGAACTGAAAGTGCAACTTTTCCCCGGTGCTGCTGTTGGAAACCCGATTGATATTCTTGCTACGGGAACTCCCGAACACCTGCGCCTCTGCATTGATTACTGCGAAGAGAAATTTGAAAATATAGATGCCATGATGGCTATCTTCGGAACACCGGGATTGGTCACCATGTTTGAGATGTATGACGTGCTTCATGAGAAGATGCAGGTTTGCAGCAAACCGATTTTCCCGATCCTGCCTTCCATCAATACCGCCGGAGCGGAGGTTGCGGCATTTTTGGCGAAAGGACACGTGAACTTTGCAGATGAAGTGACACTCGGGACGGCCCTTTCGCGTATTGTCAATGCTCCTAAACCGGCAGTCCCGGAAATAGAACTGTTCGGAGTAGACGTGCCGAGAATTCGCCGCATTATTGATTCTATCCCTCAAGATGGATATATCGAACCCCACCAGGTACAGGCTTTGCTTCATGCAGCCGGCATTTCTCTTGTAGATGAATTCGTTTCGGATAACAAGGAAGAAGTAGTCGCTTTCGCCCGCCGATGTGGTTTCCCGGTAGTGGCAAAGGTCGTTGGCCCCGTACATAAATCGGATGTTGGCGGAGTGGTATTGAACATCAAAAGCGAGCAACATCTGGCTTTGGAATTTGAACGTATGATGCAGATTGCTGACGCAAAGGCAATCATGGTGCAACCTATGCTAAGAGGTACGGAACTCTTTATTGGTGCGAAGTATGAAGAGAAGTTCGGACATGTAGTGCTTTGTGGTCTGGGAGGTATCTTTGTGGAAGTATTGAAAGACGTTTCTTCCGGTTTGGCTCCTCTTTCTTACGAAGAGGCTTATTCGATGATTCATTCTTTGCGCGCCTATAAGATAATCCAGGGGACACGCGGACAGAAAGGAGTGAATGAGGATAAATTCGTGGAAATTATAGTCCGTCTTTCCACCCTGCTCCGATTTGCGACAGAAATCAAAGAAATGGATATAAACCCGCTTCTGGCTACAGAGAAGGCTGTTGTAGCTGTCGATGCCCGTATCAGAATAGAGAAATAGGACGATTTTTTCATTCATTGAGACGTATTTATCATCTTCCCGTTGTTATTTTGCCTACATTTGGTAACTGAAACGGGAAGATTGAAAACACGTATGTTATGAAAAAAGCACTGATACTTTTACTCTGTTTTATTTGCTACCAGATAAGCTGCCATGCACAAGTGGCGGACGATCATTATTATTTCAAAAACCTGAGCGTGCAGAACGGGTTATCCCAAAATACAGTCAATACGATTCTGCAGGATAAACAAGGGTTTATGTGGTTCGGTACGAAAGACGGGCTGAATAGATATGACGGTCTGTCGTTCCGCAAATTCAAGCACGATGACCGCAGCCAACGAAGCATCGGCAACAACTTCATCACAGCGCTTTATGAAGACGAGAAAGGAAATATCTGGGTAGGTACGGATGTGGGGCTTTATATTTATTATCCGGAAAAGGACTTCTTTGAGCATTTCACCAGACTGAGTGTGGAAAATACGAAAATAGAACATACCGTGACTGCAATCTCCGGCGACAATCAAGGTTGTGTCTGGGTGGCGGTAGAATCTCAAGGTCTCTTCTGCTATGAGCTGGAAAAAGAGAAACTTCGGAACTATACGTTAGAGAATTTCTCTTTTCTTACCACCAATGTGCAGACTTTTGCCTTTGATAATAGCGGAACCCTTTGGATAGGCTGTTATGGTGACGGTCTTTTCTATTCGAAAGACCGTCTGAAAACGCTCCATCCATATATCTCTCCGATAGATAATAAAGAAATCTATGCGAACGATGTAGTAATAAGTCTCGTGAAAGGGGCATACAACTGCCTGTATGTCGGCTCTTTGAAAGGCGGAGTGAAGGAACTGAACCTGACCTCAAACAGATTGCATGATTTGCTCTTGGCAGATGAGAACGGGGAATCTGTATTTTGTCGTGAACTGCTGGTGGCTTCCGACAATGAGCTGTGGATTGGCGCAGAGTCAGGACTTTATATTTATAATCTCCGGCTGGGGAAATTTGTTCATTTGCGCAGTTCGATCAATGACCCTTACTCTTTGTCCGATAATGCTATTTATTCGCTGTGCAAAGATCGTGAAGGTGGCATCTGGATTGGTTCTTATTTCGGCGGCGTAAACTATTATCCCCGTTTCTATACGAATTTCGAGAAATATTATCCGAAAGGGACAGAAAACGGGCTGCATGGAAAGCGGGTACGTGAATTCTGCCAGGATAATCAGGGAATCTTGTGGATTGGTACGGAAGACGGCGGTCTGAACCGCTTTAACCCGAAGACCAAGACTTTCTCTTTTTTCACGCCGAGCAATGCCTTTACGAACGTGCACGGATTGTGTCTGATTGGCGACCATCTTTGGGTGGGAACTTTCTCGAAAGGGGTGAAAGTGGTGGATACACGCACGGGAGCTATTGTGAAAACATACCGGAAAACAGATTCACCGCGTTCTTTGATAGATAATAGTGTTTTCTCTATTTGCCGGACAACGACGGGAGATATTTATTTGGGCACATTATTCGGCCTGCTGCGTTATAATAAGCAGTCCGACGATTTTGACCGGGTTCCGGAACTGAACGGCCGGTTTGTATATGACATCAAAGAAGACTCCGGTGGAAACCTTTGGCTGGCAACTTATGCAAACGGTGCTTACTGTTATAATGTGAGTGAGAAGAAATGGAAGAATTACCTGCATGATGAAAGCAATCCGAAAAGCCTTCCTTACGACAAGGTAGTGAGTATCTTCGAGGATTCCCACCGGCAGGTTTGGCTCACGACACAGGGCGGCGGTTTCTGTTTGTTCCATCCGGAGACGGAAACCTTTACCAGTTATAATCTGGCGGACGGATTGCCAAACGACGTCGTTTATCAGATTGTAGAAGACAAGGACGGGCTTTTCTGGCTGACAACTAATAATGGCTTGGTATGTTTCCAGCCTACCACCGGAGCTATGAAAGTATATACCACTTCCAACGGTTTGCTGGGCGACCAGTTCAATTATCGTTCAGGTTTTGAAACGGAAGACGGTACAATCTATCTGGGAAGTATCGACGGTTTTGTGGCTTTCAATCCCAAGAACTTTTCAGAGAACAAGTCGCTTCCGTCTATCGTGATTACAGATTTTCTGCTCTTTGGCAAAGAAGTGTATGTAGGCGAACCAGGTTCTCCGTTGGAGAAGAGCATCACCTTTTCCGACGAACTTGTACTTCAATCCAATCAGAACTCTTTCTCTTTCCGTGTGGTGGCACTGGACTTCCAGGCTCCGAGAATGAGCAAGATAATGTATAAGCTGGACGGCTTTGATACAGATTGGCTGACGGTAGGCGAGAGTCCTATTGTCACTTACTCCAACCTGCGGTATGGCGATTACACTTTCCGGGTGAAGGTTTCCAATAGTGACGGGGTATGGAATGAAGAAGGAATAACCTTGAAAGTACATATTCTTCCGCCTTTCTATCTTTCCGTCTGGGCTTATATTGTGTATGTATTGTTGATTATAGGTTGTTCCTTGTATGTGGTTATGTATTTCAAGAGACGTAGTAATAGGAAGCATCGTCGGCAAATGGAGATATTCGAACAGGAAAAGGAACGCGAAGTATATAATGCGAAGATTGACTTTTTTACGAATGTGGCCCATGAGATACGTACTCCGTTGACATTGATTAAAGGTCCGTTGGAAAATATCATACTAAAGAAACAGGTGGATACGGAAACCCGCGAGGACTTGAACGTCATGAAGCAGAATACGGAACGGTTACTGAACCTGACCAATCAGTTGCTTGATTTCCGCAAGACGGAGAGACAGGGATTCCGACTGAACTTTGCGAAGTGTAATATAACGGAAGTACTGAAAGAAACGCATGTGCGCTTCACTTCCCTTGCCAAGCAGAAAGGGTTGGATTTCACCTTGCAGATGCCGGAAAAGGACTTTTATGCCCATGTTAATCAGGAAGCATTTACGAAAATTATCAGCAATTTGCTGAACAATGGGGTGAAATATGCGGAAAGTTACGTGCATATATCGCTGGAAGTGCCGGATACGGACGAAGGCAATTCATTCCGTATCTGCACGGTGAACGACGGGGTAATCATTCCTGATGCAATGAAAGAGGAGATATTTAAGCCTTTTGTTCGTTTCAACGACCAGGAGGATGGGAAAGTAACTACCGGAACCGGCATTGGGCTGGCTCTCTCCCGCTCGCTGGCCGAACTGCATCAGGGAACTCTGACTATGGGAAAAGGAGAGGAAAATAACACTTTCTGTATGACTTTGCCGATAGTACAAGATACGACAATCACCCTGACATCGGAAGTAGAAGTGGAAACTGATAAAATGAATGAAGCTCCTGCAGAACAAGCAGTAGAGAAGGATAACCGCCCGACTGTGTTGGTAGCGGAAGATAATCCGGATATGCTTGCTTTTGTGGTTCGTCAACTGTCGAAAGATTACACGGTGCTGACAGCTACCAATGGCGCGGAAGCATTGCGTGTACTGGACGGCAATTATGTGAATCTGGTGATAAGTGATGTCGTGATGCCTGTAATGGATGGCTTCGAACTGTGCAAGACGATTAAGTTGGATTTGAATTACAGCCATATCCCTATCATACTGCTGACCGCGAAGACTAATATACAATCGAAGATAGAGGGAATGGAACTGGGGGCAGATGCTTATATTGAAAAACCTTTCTCTGTAAAATATCTGCAAGCATGTGCTTCTAATCTTATTCAGAATAGGGAAAAATTACGTCAGGCTTTTGCAGAGTCTCCTTTTATAGCTGCTAATACAATGGCCTTAACAAAAGCTGATGAGGAGTTTATTAAGAGGTTGAACGAAGTAATCCAAATTAATTATGGCAACCCTGAATTTAGCATGGATGACATGGCAGATAACTTGAATATGAGCCGTTCTAACTTCTATCGGAAAATTAAAGGAGTGCTGGATCTCAGCCCGAATGAGTTCCTTCGTCTGGAGCGTCTGAAAAAGGCTGCTCAACTGCTGAAAGAGGGTGAAAACAGGGTCAATGAAATCTGCTATATGGTAGGATTTAATTCACCGTCCTATTTTGCAAAATGTTTCCAGAAGCAGTTCGGAGTGTTGCCAAAGGACTTTACGAATGTAAAGGAGTAGCGGTTTGCTTTTGAGTAGAAGTGTTTTAATAATGCAATAAGATATGATGACTGGGCAAAAGATAATGTGGTTCATCGTGCTGGTATGTTGGTTCAGCACAAATCTTTTATATGCCGGTGGAGTTGCACGATGGACTATCGCCTCACCGGATAGTATTTATTGGAAAGTAAACGGCGCTCATAATGACCATATTGAAATGAGTGGTTTGAAAGTTTCGACCGTGTTGCGTTATGGTGTTAATGCAGCAGGGGAGTGGGTGATTGACCGGAATATGATTCTGCCGACTTTTCGTACCATTCCTAATGATACTCATGGGAGTTTGCAGCATCATTTCAATGGAGACTGGGCACATCTGTGCCTTGTGAACGGACAGCCACTGGTAGGCGAGAAGGTGGAAACCGTATCTTTAAGTGGGGTTATGACTGTGAAGAGTATATATGGTAATAGAGGCGTTTCGCTGACACGCACGCTTTTCCCTTCTACATCACAGCCGGCTTTTTGTGAGAAATATGAATTGGAGAATGTGACCGAAAATTCACTGACAGTTGAATTTCCTACGAATATTCTTTCTTATCATACAGATGAAGCTAAAGGGGTGGAAGGCAGTTATACATTAACGGCTACTCTTTCATCTCCGCTGAAAGAAGGAACTTTTCAGTTGGAGGCCGGAGAGAAGGCTTGGTTTCAAGTGATTTATGCAGGATATAAAAAGAATGGACGGGTGTTGGCACTGGATGTTGATAAAGAGCTCGTTGCACGACGGGAATTCTTGCGGCAAGTACAGGGTAATCTGGTGCTTGAGACTCCGAGTGATGTGATCAATACAATGTTCTCGTTTGCCAAGATACGCGGTTCGGAAAGTATATTTGATACAAAAGGCGGATATATGCAAAGTCCGGGTGGGGAAGCTTATTATGCTGCTATCTGGGCGAACGACCAGGCAGAATACATCAATCCGTTTTTTCCTTATTTGGGCTATCCGACGGGAAACCGTTCGGCAATGGATTCGTTCACCTTATTTATGCGTTATATGAATGACGAGTATAAGCCTTTGCCTTCATCTATAATTGCAGAGGGAATAGATTGCTTTGGCGTGGCGGGCGACCGTGGGGATGTGGCGATGGTCGCTTATGGTGCGGCACGTTATGCTTTGGCGTCCGGTAACCGTCACGAGGCGGAAAAATTATGGTCATTGATTGAATGGTGTCTGGAATATTGTGATCGAAAACTGAATGCTGAAGGAGTTGTGGAATCTGACTCCGATGAATTGGAAAACCGTTTCCCTGCGGGGAAAGCCAACTTATGTACCTCTTCATTGTATTATGATGCCCTCATTTCTGCTGTTTATTTGGGAAAGGCACTGAAGAAAGATCGTGAATGTATAAAATCCTATCAGGACAAGGCTGCTGAACTTTATAAGAATATTGATAGATATTTTGCCCATAATGTAGAAGGTTATGAGACATATCGTTATTATGATGGCAATGCGGTGCTTCGTTCGTGGATTTGTATTCCGTTGACTATGGGAATTTATAATCGGGCAGAGGGTACTGTGTCTGCCCTGTTCTCAGATAAGTTATGGATGGAGAACGGTTTGCTTACTCAATCGGGCACTTCTACGTATTGGGACCGCTCCACGCTCTATGCTTTTCGGGGAGCTTATTCTTGTGGCGCCAGAGAGATAGCTACCGAATATCTGGAAAAATATTCTGTAACCCGTTTGCTGGGCGACCATGTTCCTTATGCGGTAGAAGCATGGCCGGAAGGGAATCAACGCCATCTATCAACAGAAAGCGCTTTATATTGCCGTATTATGACAGAAGGCTTGTTTGGCATACGTCCCATTGCGCTGGATGCTTTCAAACTGACGCCGCAACTTCCGGAAACTTGGAATACAATGTCTTTGAAACGCATTTGTGCATTTGGCGCAACATTTGATATTGAAGTGAAACGTAACAAGGGTAACGCATTACTGGTTCTGATAAAAAAGGGAAATAAGGTTATGGGAAAATACAAGGTTGAGAATGGGAAGTCAATCGAAGTGCGTATTAAATGAACAAAACAAGCAATACAGACTATTTTTGCAGTAAATGTTGTTAACTGATTAAATATGCTATTATATGAAGAATCTATTTATTGTATTTTTTTGTCTGGTATCAGCTTTGACTATAAAGGCAAACGGACAAGATAATTTGTGGAAAATACAGGCTACTGATTATTACGGAACTTATTTTGGAGCAGCAGTAGCGAATGGCGGTATCGGTATCTTGCCGTGGAAAGAACCTTTCTCTGTTCGTCATGTCATGTTGAATCATGTATTTGATGCTGCCGCTCCTCAAGACGTGAGTCGTGTGTTGCGAGGAATCAACCCGTTCAATTTGCAAATGCAGATTGACGGACAGAGAGTGAGTGGTGATAATATTTCGGGGTGGGGACAGTGCATAGATATGAAAGCCGCCACGCACGATACACATTTTACTTATGGTGGAAAAGCGGATATCTCTTATAGTATCTGTGCCTTGAGGAATATACCTTATGCGGGACTGGTGCGTGTAGAGGTGGCTGCATTGGAAGATATGTATTTATCAGTGGAAAATCCCATTGAAGTACCTGATGAATATAAGAATCCCGGTTCGAAACAAGTGAGTGTGAATGTCGATGGAAACGAACTGAAAATAGTACGTACCTGGGCTTTATCCAAATACCGTGAACAGAAAGTATCAGCTTCTTCCGCTTTTATTTATGATAAGAATCCAAACTTGCAACAACAATCTGACGGAACCAGTCGAATCTCTATTTCATTAAAAAAAGGAGAAAAATTTTCTTTCGCTTTATTAGGCTCTGTCTGTACCGGACGTGATTTTATAGACCCGTATAATGAATCGGACCGTGAAGTGATTTATGGTGCGAAAGAAGGTTTGAACCGCCTGATGAATGGACATCGGAAACTTTGGAATGAGCTGTGGGAAGGAGATATTATGATTGAGGGAGATGACGAGGCGCAGCGTGCCGTACGTTTTGCTCTTTATAATCTTTACTCTAATGCACGCAAAGGAAGCCGCCTGAGTATTTCTCCTTTCGGGCTTTCTGCCCAAGGATATAACGGGCATATTTTCTGGGATACCGAGTTCTGGATGTATCCGCCTATGCTTTTCATGAATCAGGGCATTGCAAGGACAATGATGGATTATCGTACTGACAGACTGGAAGCCGCTTGTCAGAGGGCATTGAGCTATGGGTATGATGGAGCTATGTTTCCTTGGGAAAGTGATGATGCCGGAGAAGAGTCATGTCCGACTTGGGCATTGACCGGAACTTTTGAACATCATATCACTGCTGATATTGCTATCGCAGCCTGGAATTACTACTGTATGAGTGGTGATAAACGGTGGTTGCGAGAAGAAGGTTTCCCTTTGATGGAGAAAGTGGCGGAATTTTGGGTAAGTCGTGTAGAAAAGAATGAGGATGGTTCTTATTCGATTCGCAATGTGGTGTGTGCCGATGAATATGCTGAAGGGGTGGATGATAATGCATTTACCAATGGTGCCGCTATGCGTGCTTTGCAAGATGCTGCTAAAGCTGCTGTGGTATGCGGTGTTAAGGCACCTGCAATCTGGAAAGAGATAGCCTCGAAGTTACGGCTCCCGAAATTCGAGAATGGAGTGACTATGGAGTATGAAGGCTATAATGGGCAGACAATAAAACAAGCGGATGCCAATTTGCTGGTATATCCATTAAATCTGATAACCCGTCCTGAAGAAATCCGTAAGGACTTGGAGTATTATGAAGATAAAATAGATAAAACTGGACCGGCAATGTCTTTCTCTGTGTTGGCTTTGCAATATGCACGCCTTGGCGAAGGCGATAAAGCTTATGACTTGTTTGTGCAAAGTTTCCGTCCTAACCAGTTACCCCCGTTTGGTGTTATTTCCGAAGGTGCAGGAGGTACGAATCCTTATTTTGTAACTGGTGCGGGAGGACTTTTACAAACTGTCATTAATGGATTTTGTGGTTTGGAAGTTACAGATAATGGCATCAAGCAGCTTTTCTCAAAATTGCCGAAACATTGGAAGAAATTAACAATAACGGGAGTGGGACCGGATAGAAAGACTTATGTCCGGATGCAAAGATAACATTGTTAAATCCTAGTGTAATGAGTATATATGTCTAGCGTGGTGGGCATATATATTCATTGCGATAGCCATATATATCTATTGAAGTATACATATATATACACTGTACGAAACATTATTCATTGATTTCTACTTTCATTTGGCTCGATTGAGACTAAACTTTCATTTATTGACCTGTTTTTAATATCTAAAATAAGTGTAAACCCCTATTTTTGCTGCAGTAATAACTTAGTATTAACACAGAACCAGTATCCTTTACTGATTCATATAATTAGGTTTGCATGAATTTTAAATGTTTGTTTTGCGGGGCGCTTATTACACTGTATGTCGGAGTTGCTGAAGCTGTCAACTATGTTCCGGAAAATATTTCAGCGTCTATATCGTTGAAAGTACTGGGAAATGTAGCTGAAAGATATTCACTAGAATTGCAGCAATTGGGGAATGACCGTTCATCCTATTTATTGGAAGCTTCTGAAAGTATTCCGGTTACAATTACTCAAAGGGTGGCAGATGTAAATGGAAAGTTACGGGTAAATGTTTGTATAACAGCATTAGAAGATATTTATTTTAATTATAGCCAACAGTTATCAACAGGCTACCGTCATGATGATTGTCAATTTTATATGCCGGGTTTTTGGTATCGTCGGAATCTCCGTTCTCCTAAGGATGCACCTTCGTTCCATTCTTCAGATAGTTGGTTGGTGCGTGAAGACAGGCTAAGCGCACCGCTTACAGGTGTTTATTCGGAAAAAGAAAAACACTTTGTGACTGTGAGCCGTATCGATAAGTTTGCAGACGAAGCCTTGAGCACTCATCGGGAAGGAGAAATTATCCTTTCAGGTAAAACATCTCTAGGATTTACCGGATTTGAAAATCAAGACGGAATAACTGCGCTTTCTTTTGGCTTTCCTTATCGTGAAGCTCCCAGAAGTTATATTCGTAAGCTGACATTGGCGCCTGCGGTAGAAGCTTTTCAGTTTCTGAGAAGGGGGGAAACTGTTCTGTTAACGTGGGAGATTCAGGAGAATAAGGCTGATGATTATTCTGATTTCATACGTCATGCATGGGAATATAGTTATGACACTTATGAGCCTAAACCAGTGGATACTCCTTATTCCATAACCGATATGAAGCAAGTTCTTAGTGGATTCTTTATAAGTAGTTTCGTAGAAGGGCATCCGTTGGTTTATAATTCGGGAATACATTTAATGACTAAAAATTGCCGGAGTAACGGGCAGGCGGAAGTAGGCTTTATTGGTCGTGTGCTTCTTAATGCATTCAATGCTTGGGAATATGGTTGTCAATTTGATAGGGAGGATTTGAAAGCAAATAGTATGAAAGTGTTTGATAGCTACTTGGAGAACGGCTTTACTCCGGTCGGTTTCTTCAAAGAATTGGTAGATTTTGATAAAGGCTATGAAGAGCCTGTGCATAGTATACGCCGTCAGTCCGAAGGAATCTATGCTATGTTGCACTTTCTTGCTTATGAAAAAGAGAACGGGCGTCGTCATCCCGAATGGGAGCAGAAGATGAAAAACATGCTGGATATACTTTTGCAGTTGCAGCAGGCTGACGGTAGTTTCCCCCGTAAGTTTCGTGATGATTTTACGATAGTCGACAATAGTGGAGGGAGTACTCCTTCGGCTACTTTGCCACTGGTGATGGGATACAAGTATTTCAAAGACAAGCGATATCTCGCCAGTGCTAAGCAGACAGCAGATTATCTGGAGAAAGTATTGATATCTAAGGCTGATTATTTTTCTTCCACACTTGATGCCAACTGCGAAGATAAGGAAGCGTCCCTGTATGCGGCTACGGCTACCTATTATCTTTCATTGATAACCAAAGGAGAGGAGCATCGCCATTATGCAGACCTGACGAAGAAAGCTTCTTATTTTGCCTTGTCATGGTATTATGTATGGGATGTACCTTTTGCACAAGGACAAATGTTGGGAGATATTGGTCTGAAAACCCGCGGTTGGGGCAATGTGTCGGTGGAAAATAACCATATTGATGTATTTGTGTTTGAGTTTGCTTCTGTGTTGCGATGGCTGTCAAAGGAATATGCAGAATCCCGCTTCTCACAATTTGCAGAAGTCATTTCTACTTCTATGCGTCAACTTCTGCCTCATGAGGGACACTTATGCGGAGTGGCTAAGTCTGGTTACTATCCGGAAGTTGTTCAGCACACAAATTGGGATTATGGAAAAAACGGGAAAGGATATTATAATGATATCTTTGCACCGGGTTGGACGGTAGCTTCTTTGTGGGAGTTATTCACACCGGGGCGTGCGGAGTATTTCTTGAAATGACATAAATAGGTCAGAATATATATATATTATATTTTAATTTGATTTTGAACAATTTCTTTTAATTCTTGGATTGTTTGTTTTATTACATATTGTGTTGGTTGCCTACTTTTGCTCTCACTTGGTTAGAGATAAAGTATTTATTATGAGATTTTTAAATTTAATATTATGGATTTGAAGAAGGCATTGTTTGTTTGCTTGTTGTTGTACTATGGAACAAGTACCCACTCCGCTTTACCTGTATATTCTATGGCTGGTAAGACGAATCTGTCGGAGCAGGCGAAAGGTATTCGTATTAGTGGTACGATAACCGATAAGGACAAGAATCCTCTTCCTGGTGTGAATATACGCGTTATGGAAGAAGGGGGCACTGGAGTGATAACGGATATGGACGGACATTTCTATATGGATGTGCCGAGTAAAAGTTCCGTAATTGAGATTTCCTATATAGGATTTAAACCCCAACAAATAAAAGTTGGGAGCAAGATTAACTTTGATGTGATTCTTGAGGAAGATATTGAAGCGCTGGACGAAGTGGTAGTTACGGGATATGGTAGCCAGAAAAAAATGTCGGTTATCGGTTCTATCGAAACATTACAGCCGAAGAAGTTACAGGTGGGTTCTTCACGTTCTGTTACTAATAACCTAGCGGGACAAATTGCCGGTGTGATAGCTGTTCAGCGTTCTGGTGAACCTGGGTACGATTCTTCTAATTTCTGGATTCGTGGTATTGCCTCTTTCTCTGGCGGACAGTCGCCACTAGTACTGGTTGATGGAATTGAACGTGATCTAAATCATATCGATCCGGCGGAAATAGAATCATTCTCTGTATTGAAAGATGCTTCGGCAAGTGCTATGTATGGTGTGCGTGGTGCGAACGGTGTGATTGTTATTAATACAAAACGTGGTAAGATAGGTGCTCCTTCTGTGAATCTTCGGGTGGAACATTCTATTGCAGAACCTACAAAACTTCCTGAGTTTATTGGTGCGGTCGATCATATGGCATTATTGAATGAACTTACGGAAGACAGGACACGTTTGCCATTCAGCCAGGAGCAGATTGACAGGACTCGTTATGGATATGACCGGGATTTGTATCCGGATGTAAATTGGCTGGAGCAAATAACGAAAGATTACGCCTACTCTACTCGTGCTAATTTAACAGTGTCGGGTGGATCCGATTTTCTCCGGTACTCATTGGTCGGTTCTTATTTCGGTGAGAAAGGAATTATGGAAACGGACAAGACATTGCCTTATGACACCGGTATGAAGCTGACCCGTTATAATATGCGTGCCAATGTCGATTTGGATGTTACCAAGACGACAGTACTGCGTTTGAATGTCGGTGGTTTCTTGCAAACGCACCGTAAGCAGGCTTTTAGTACGGACGATGCTTTCGACAAGGCATTTATAACTTCTCCTTTTGTGCACCCTGCCCGTTATTCTGACGGAACAATTCCTATCATGAACATCAATGGAGTCAATCCTTGGGCTGCCGTGACACAAAGTGGATATGATGTGGTTACAGCTTCACAGATTCAATCTTTGTTTGCTGTCGAGCAGAACCTGAAAATGATAACTCCGGGATTGAAAGCGAAAGTGTCATTCTCGTTCGACCGCTGGAATCAGAGTTCGATAACCAGAGGCAAGAATGCGACTTACTATACTATTGCTACCGGTCGTGATATAGAGGGTAACCTGATTCATTCGGTGTTGAAATACGGAGATGATTCTTTGGGACATGGCAATAAAGGTGAATATGGAAATTCGAGGGTCTACTTTGAAGGAACGCTGACTTATGCACGTACTTTCGGAAAACATGATGTGGATGCATTGTTCCTGTATAATCAGCAAAGCTTTGACAACGGTAGTGTACAGCCTTATAGAAAGCAAGGTATTGCGGGGCGTCTTTCTTATACATTCGATAGCCGCTATGTGACGGAGTTTAACTTTGGTTATAACGGTTCGGAGAATTTTGCCAAAGGAAAACGTTTCGGATTTTTCCCATCTCTTGCAGTTGGTTGGCTTATATCCGAAGAACCTTTTATGGATAAGTTCAGAAATACTTTGAGTAAATTGAAATTAAGAGGATCTATAGGAAAAGTTGGTAATGATGACATTGGTGGACGACGTTTTGCCTATATGACAACATTGAAGACAGATGCAGACACATATCACTGGGGTGATACAGGGCAGATTGAACGTAAAGGTATTTCTGAAGGAGAAGTAGGGGTGGAAAACCTTACGTGGGAGACTGCATTAAAAATGAATCTCGGAGTAGAACTGGGCTTATGGAATGAACTGGAACTGCAAGTAGATGTATTTAAAGAAAAGCGTACTAATATTTTCATGCAACGTAAGATTATTCCGTCACAAACCGGATTCTTGACAAATCCATGGGCGAACTTTGGTGAAGTGACTAATCGTGGTGTGGAATTCTCTTTGAATTATAATAAACAAATCAATAAAGATTGGTTTATAGGTTTCCGTTCTAACTTCACTTATGCTATCAACCGTGTGGACGAGTATGATGAACCGGAATCTGTGGTAGGTACGTATAAAGGGCTGACAGGACGTTCATTGAATACTTTGTGGGGGTTGCAGGCTGAAAGACTGTTTACAGCAGATGACTTTGATGCGGATGGTAATTTAAAATTCGGCATACCGACACAAGATGTAGGAGCTTCCAGGATTCGTCCGGGTGATATTAAATATGTGGATATGAACGGTGATGGTTTCATTACTGATGCAGATGAAGGTTATATTGGCGGAACAGTAGACCCGCGCATTGTTTATGGATTCGGTGGCAATATAAATTACAAGAATTGGGACTTGAATTTCTTCTTTCAAGGGACAGGCGATACTCATCGTGTAATCGGTAATACTACATACTTTATTCCGGGTAGCGGACAAACGTTGCAAGGAAATGTCTATTCCAACTATAATGACCGATGGACAGAAGAGAACCCTTCTCAGGATGTATTTTGGCCTAGATTGTCGGAACAACCTAATAGACAGAATTACCGGACTTCTACTTGGTGGAAAAAGAACATGCGTTTTATGCGCCTGAAAACACTGGAGTTGGGATACACTTTGCCGAAGTCTTTCACTGAAAAGATACATTCCAAATCGATTCGTTTTTATGTGAGTGGTAATAACTTGTTCTGTTTCTCCCCGTTCAAATTATGGGACCCGGAACTGGATACTGATACGGGTTTACGCTATCCGGCTATGCGTTCCGTTATGTTTGGAGTTGACCTGAATTTCTAACTTTAAAAAGACAATCATGAAATTAAGAAAATATATAGTTGCCGGATTGATAGGCATCGTATCGTTGGGTTCTTGTACGTATCTTGACAAAGAACCGGATACGGAGATTAATATAGACATGGTCTTTGAAAATAAGACAAAGGTAGAATCTTGGCTGGCTAATGTATACAGTCGTATTCCTAATCCGGGAAATGATTGGTTGAATACATATGGATGGGAAGTATTTGCGGATGACCTGACTGCTTCCGCACGCTGGCAACAGTGGGACTGGCCTAATATCACTAAGATTCTTGGTGGATGGACGCCTAATACTCAATGGGCAGGTAATTTCTGGGATGGTCTTCCTCGGAAAATACGCCAGGCTTACATATTTATTGAGCGGGTGCATGCATTGCCTGAGGCCGATTTGCCACAGAAAGAAGTGGATTATATGAAAGCGGAAGCGCGTTTCCTTGCAGCTTATTATTGGTGGCAATTGTTGGAGACTTATGGACCGATTCCTTTTAGACCCAATTACATTGCTCCAACTGACTTTACTCTTTCGGACTTAATGGTGGGACAGAGACCGTTTGACGAGATTGTCAGCCATTTGGATAATGAAATGCTGGAAGCGGCAAAGCAACTGCCGCCCGTATGGCAAAGTGTAGAGAAGTACGGTCGTATTACCTCTGTCATGTGTCTGACTATTCGTGCAAAGATGTTATTATTTGCTGCCAGTCCGTTGGTGAATGGTAATGAGTGGTACATTGGGCACAAGAATAAGGAAGGAGAAGAACTGTTTAATTCTACTTACAGTCAGGAAAAATGGGTAAAGGCTGCCGAGGCATGTAAACTGTTACTTGATGAGGCAGAACAGGCTGGTTACCGTTTGTATGTGGAATATAATGCAGAAGGAGAGATTGACCCTTTCACTTCGCTTGAGAATGTTTGGTTCACCAAGTTTCAGGATGGAAATAAGGAAATTTTATTCCCTTACACAAAGCAGGATGCTTATCAAAGTTATCAGTTCTATACCAATAAGGCTGTGACTAAGGAGTATGGTGGTGGAAATGGTTTGGGAGTATATCAAGGACTGGTAGATGCTTTCTTTATGAAGAATGGGCTTCCGATAACAAATAACAACGCAAAATATGTGGAAGAAGGTTTTTCTGCAGAAAAAGAGACAAGAGTTACTGAGTGGACAGGTGGAACAGGACAAAAGGGAGAAGTGACTGCCGAAGGGACTTATAATATGTATTGCAACCGTGAACCGCGTTTCTATACAACAGTAAGTTATAATGGTTCTTGGTATGCCTTAGCCGGACGTAAATATGAGTTCTTTAAGAACCAAAAAGATAATGACTATACGCACGATGCTCCCCAAAATGGTTATTTGGTTCGTAAAAAAGTATATCCTCAAGATAATCCGAAGAATGGGAGTTATAAATGGCGGCAAATGTTCCTGTATCGTTTATCAGCTTCTTTCCTTGATTATGCCGAAGCAATCAATGAGGCTTATGATAATAAAGTATCCCGTGAGGAAGCGTTGAAATATGTAAATAAGGTGCGTGAACGTGCAGGTGTGCGGCAGTATACATTAAATACTGTTTCATTGGATGACCCTAAATATATTCATGTAGATGACAATCAGCTGGCAGTACGTGAGGTAGTTCGTATGGAACGGCGTGTTGAACTTTGTTGCGAAGGCTCACGCTGGTCGGATATCCGCCGTTGGAGAATCGTTGAGAGTCTTCCTGAAATGTGTGGAGATGACTATGGCATGAATTATGGTGGAACGAACAGTAATGAGTTCTATAAGAGAACTGTATTCCAAACGCGTGTATGGAAAAAGGCAATGTATTGGATGCCGGTATATTTCGAGGAGATAAATAAGAATCCTAACCTTGTTCAGGCTCCTTTCTGGAATTAATTAAATGAAAAGCATGATTATGAATAAGATAATGAAATTAATATGCTTGCTCTTTCTGGCATCGATAGTAGCGAGTTGTAATAAAGATCCGGAGTACTACACACTGGAAACACCTGCAGACCAGATGCTATTAAAGACTTCTTCTGCTGACCTTACTTTGGAGAAAGAGAAGGAGAACGAGACTGCGGTTACTTTTACGTGGAACGCTGCAGCACAGCGTGGTGCTGACGCCAGTATTGCTTACTTCTTTAGAATGTATATGGCGGACTTACACTCCAATGTCACTAGCTTGTTTGAAATTGAAGCTGGAGAACGCTCTATTAGCTTCACGCATAATGAGCTGAATGATATTTTGGCTTCTTGGAGCATACTTCCCGGAGATAAAGTTACTATTGAGGCAGAGGTAATCGCTCAAGTGAATTCGTCTGCTCAGTATTTGAAACCGGAATTGTCGAAAACACAATTGGATGTGGTCGGGTATGATAAGAATGCTACTGCGATTTATATGGTAATGGTAGATGATGCCGGAGAAAGAACGGTTCGGAGAATGACGGAAAAAGTTGTCGGTTCGGGAATCTACCAATCACAAACAGAGTTGAAACCATGCAAGTACTTCTTTGCGCTTAGTGCGGAATCGGATTATCCATGTTACATGAAAGGCGAAAATGGAGATAACTCTTTGCAGTATGTAACGGAAGAAGGTGATTATGAGATGCTGGAGAATGCGAAGAGCGGTACATATACAATGGTGGTTGATCTGAACGTATTTGATGTTAACATAGTCAGTTTGTATCCTTTGCCGAAGGATGGTATTTGGATTGTCGGTAATTCCTGCGAGGTAGGTTGGGATTTGGGAGTTGCTAAAGAGAAAGGAGCTCTACAAAGTAAGGACCCACGCCATCCGGAGCTTTGGACCTATACTGGTAATTTCTATTATAATGATGGTAGCAATGAATTCAAACTTTCAGTGGAACTTGACTGGGGTGGTAAATTTTTCTTTGCTCCTCATGCGGCAGCTAATCCGGCTGTAGAACATGAACTTGGGGAAGCAAGATATCAGGACAATGGTGGCGACTTGAAATGGAGCGTTGCATCAGATGGTAAATATACCTTGACAGTAGACCTTGACCAGATGAAGATATATCTCGCCCCTGCCGAGTAATCTTCATAATGAGTTTATTAAAATATGAAAATCATGAAAAAACTGTTTATTATAATCTATTTGCTTGCCAATATAGTTATGTTGGGAGCCTGCGGTGACGTAGAAAGTGCGGGTGAGCCGCAGCCGCGTGTACCGAGAGTGGAAGTAGAGTCAGAAAATTACTATGTACAAATTGTGCAGGAGAATATTGATGGAGTTGCCTTCGTCTACCGTTGGCTGGATATGGATACGGCATCGAAATATGTCATAACTTTGAATTATGAAGGAACGGCCGAAACGCTGGAAATAGAGGATAAGAGTATATTGACTTATGACGGAGTGCGTGAACTGCTTTTTACCAATCGACAGATAATGGAATATATGAGAGCTTTTGGATTGGATGGAAAGGAAGCTCAACTGAGCATTACATTGGAAGCGTTTCAGGCAGACGGTGCACCAATCACTTCCGAAGCAGCTAAGGCATCAAAGACCTCTAAGATCGATATTATATTGGGGCCTGGTGTGGAGTTAAATCCTGATTTGGAATAGAATAGTAACAATTAACAAGAAAAACTCAAAACTTATGTATATGCAAAATATAATCGCGCTTGGAATGATTTCCCTATTCACTTGGGGGTGCGGTAATAGCGACAAGCAGAAAGGTGAAACGGTGCAAACGCCGTTGGTAGACAAAGTGTGGTATTCAAATCCGGTTATAGACTCCGACAATCCGGACCCGACAGTGATAAAGGCAGAGGATGGATATTTCTATCTGTACGCTACGGGAGGTAATACCTGGATACATAAGTCCAAGGACCTGGTACATTGGACTTATGTAAATGGTGCTTATGAGGATGATAAAAAACCGTCATGGGAGCCGGATGCTGGTATTTGGGCACCGGATATCAACTATATTGATGGTAAATATGTAATGTACTACTCTTTGTCCAAATGGGGCGGTGGAGAAACTTGTGGTATTGGAGTTTCTGTTTCGGATAAACCGGAAGGACCGTTTACTGATCAAGGTAAGTTATTCCGGAGCAATGAAATTGGCGTGCACAACAGTATCGACCCTTTCTATATCGAAGATAACGGCAAGAAGTATCTATTTTGGGGAAGTTGGTATGGCATTTGGGGAGTTGAACTGAGCGAGGATGGTCTTTCGCTGAAAGGTGGAATAGAGAATGCGAAAGCAACAAAAATACAAGTTGCTGCCAATACCGGAAACACCAATGCTTACGAGGGATCATATATATTGAAAAGAGGCGATTATTATTACTTATTCTGCTCTACCGGTACTTGTTGTGAAGGTGCGAATAGTACTTATCAGACGGTAGTATGCCGTTCTACAAATCTTTTCGGTCCTTATGTAAATAAGGCAGGCGAAAAGATGAACGATAACAAACATGAGGTGTTGATATCTAGGAATGATGCATTCCTAGGTACAGGACACAATGCTGAAATAGTACAAGATGATGAAGGTAAAGATTGGATAATCTATCACGCTTACCGCACTTCCGATCCATCTTTGGGTCGCGTAGTCTTGCTTGATAGAGTGTATTGGGATGACAACGGATGGCCTTATCTCGTAGGGGACGGTCCGGTTGTAAAGGCGGAAGCGCCTGTTTTCAAGAATAATAAGTAATTGGTATAGGATAATTGTAACTATATAGCTGCAATTATCCTGATTTTGTTCTCGAATTTTAAATTTATAGGTTTTAAAAATGTTATGAAAAAGAAATTACTGCTGGGTTTGCTCTGTATTTTACAAAGTTTTCTATTTGTATTGCAAGCACAAAATATACAACGGAATATCGCATATACGGATGATAATGTGAGGTTCACAGTCATCTCCGATGGAGCGATCCGCTTGGAATATGCTCCGGATGGGAAATTTGTAGATAGCAAGTCTCATATCGCTATCAATCGTCTGTATCCTCAAGTAGATTACAAGTTAAAAACAAGAGGAGGATGGGTTGAAATAACGACTTCTAAGATGAAGATGCGTTATAAGAAAAACAGTGGACAGTTTACAGATAAGAACTTAATCATCACCGCTGCTAAAGAAATGCTGCCTTTTTCCTGGAAACCTGGTATGCAACAGAAGGGTAACTTGAAAGGTACTTATCGTACATTGGATGGTATGGACGGTGATACGCAGACACAGACTTGGGTGGCTGATACAAAGAAGGGTGACAAACTGAAACTGGAAGATGGCCTGCTGGCTACAGATGGCTGGACGTTCATTGATGATTCACAAGGGCTTCTGTTTGATGATGATAAGGATTGGGATTGGGTGAAAGAGCGTCCGGCTAATGGCGGACAGGATTGGTATTTCATGGCATATGGACATGACTATAAAGCTGCTTTGAAAGATTATACCCTCTTTGCGGGAAAAGTACCATTACCTCCCCGGTATGCGTTTGGTTATTGG
The DNA here is from genome assembly GCA_947038155.1 of uncultured Bacteroides sp. Classification (GTDB taxonomy): domain Bacteria; phylum Bacteroidota; class Bacteroidia; order Bacteroidales; family Bacteroidaceae; genus Bacteroides. Next base: position 21,623 of record CAMQVH010000028.1, read on the forward strand.
TGGTCACGCTATTGGTTATATTCTGACAGGGAGTTCCGTAATCTGATTGATAATTTCCATACTTATCAGATTCCTTTGGATGTATTGGTGGTAGATATGGACTGGCATTATACAGAACAAGGAAAAGGTGGTTGGACCGGTTGGACATGGAACCGTGATTTATTCCCGAATCCAAAGGAGTTTTTGGGATACTTGAAACAGAATGATGTGAAAATCACCCTTAACTTACATCCGGCGGATGGAGTAGCTTCTTATGAAGAAAAATATCTTGGATTAGCAAGAGATATGGGAGTCGATCCTCAGTCCAAACAGACTATTTCATGGATAAATTCAGATAAGAAGTTTATTAAAAATATGTTTAAGAATGTATTGACGCCAATGGAGAAAGATGGTGTTGACTTTTGGTGGTTGGATTGGCAGCAAGGGATATATGACCCGAAAGTGAAGAATTTGAGTAATACTTGGTGGATCAATTACGCATTCTTCAGCCAAATGGAAAAGAACAGGGATACGCGTCCGATGTTGTACCATCGCTGGGGAGGTTTGGGAAATCACCGCTATCAAGTTGGTTTTTCCGGTGATGCAGTTGTTTCATGGAAATCATTAGATTTTCAGCCTTACTTCAACTCGACAGCTTCCAATGTATTATATGGTTATTGGAGTCATGACTTAGGAGGACATATCGGTGAAAGTATAGATCCGGAAATGTACACTCGTTGGTTGCAATTCGGAGCCTTAAGCCCGATTATGCGTACACATTCTCAAAAAAGTGCCGGTTTGAATAAGGAACCGTGGGTGTTTAACAAAGAGTATTGTGATATTCTTCGTAGGACAATCCGGCAGCGTTATGAGATGGCTCCGTATATTTACACAATGGCTCGTAAAGGGTATGATGAAGGGTTGTCACTTTGCCGGCCGATGTACTATGACTATCCGGAAAGTAAAGAAGCTTATGAATTCCGCAGTGAATATATGTTTGGAGATGATGTTTTGGTTGCTCCCGCTACGGCTCCGGCAAAGGATGGTTATGTACAGGTGCGTGCATGGTTGCCCGAAGGGGAGTGGTATGAACTGCATACCGGTACTTTGCTGAAAGGCGGTCAGATTGTAGAGCGTCCTTTTGCTATCGACGAATATCCGATTTATGTAAAAGCAGGCGCTGTATTGCCAATGTACACAAGCAAAGTGATGAACTTGAATGGCAATGACGAAGAAGTTGTAATTACCGTATTTCCCGGTGGAAATGGGACGTCTTCCTTTAGTTTCTACGAGGATAATGGAAACGATAAGAATTATGCGTCAGAATATGCTGTGACTAAACTGGCAGCTTCCTGCCAGGGACAGGAACAAACAATTGTTATCGGCAAGCGTGAAGGACAATATAAAAATATGCCTGTTTCGCGTTCATTTAAAGTGAAGGTGCTTTCATCACTTGTTCCACAATCTGTTACAGTGAACGGACAACCTGCAAAATACGAATACTTGGGTGAAGAGTTTGCCCTTTTTGTTGATTTGCCGGTTTTGTCTTGCGAACAGGAAAAGGTCATTAAAATAGTTTATCCTGTGGAAACGGCTGATATGAACGGTTTATTGGGTGCATCGAGACGAGTTGCCAAATCGATGGAGCAGTTGAAATATCGTGATTCATATATTTGCTTTAAAGAAGAATTTGGTAAGATGGGAAGCCTTAGAGAGGCGGTAACTTATGCACCAGAAAAAATATCTTCTTTGGTTTCCGATTTTTGGAAAAGTTATAATGATTTTCCGGAAGTTCTGAAACACCAAGGGTTGAACGATGATAATAAGGCGTGGTTCTTGCAGTCTATTTGCTGGAAATAAGAGTATAGATGAACGGGGAATAATGAAGGGGAAATCCTTTTCGGGCACTTTCCTCTTTTGTTTTTCGAGCTGAAACCTGTCAAGCACTTGACAAATGCATTTTAATGTTGTATCTTTGTAGTTCAAGGAAATGGATTTCTACCTGATAATAAATGAAAAATTAGATAAAAATGAATATAGAAGTAGTATAATATAGTGACAATTCTCCTCTCTCTTCTTAGGATATACCAAAAGATGGAGTATCTGATATAGGCTAAGGCTGCGAATTTTATGGGATTCGCAGCCTTTTCTGTTGTAAAAGATGGACGATAAAGGCCGAATTTACAATTTGAGAGTTTATAATAAATTTGGATACCGTTTATAATAAACTGCTCAAAAGTTTATTATAAATGTACCATACGTTTGTGTACTAAACTGTAAATATTTTTAAGAGAACGTTTCCCCTTGTGTGGTATCTCTCGAGTTTGAGGTAATTATAGTACACAAATGGTGTAGTATCTTACTTTTACAGGATGGAGCGGAAGGAGGCTCTCTATCCTGCCCAGTTCTCCCTGTCCAGATTCCGATAACTTATGGCTTCTGCCAAATGGGAGGGAAGTATTTGTTCGCTTTCCTCTAAATCTGCAATAGTCCGTGCCACCTTTAGTATTCGGTCGTATGCGCGAGCAGAGAGATTGAGCCGTTCCATTGCATTCTTCAGTAAGGCAAGTCCCTTGTCATCCGGGCGGGCATATAGTGATAGTAGTTTGCTGTTCATCTGTGCATTGCAATAGATGCCAGAGCATCCAGTATAACGCTTCTCCTGTATCTGCCGGGCTTTAATGACCCGTTCGCGGATGGATGCGCTGGACTCTCCTCTTCGTTGGTCGGAAATTTTATCAAAAGGGACTGGGATGATTTCAATCTGAATATCAATCCTGTCGAGCAAAGGCCCGGAAATCTTATTTAAGTATTTTTGTACCTGTCCGGGGCTACATACACAAGCCTTCGTGGGGTGATTGTAATATCCACAAGGGCAAGGATTCATCGAAGCTACCAATGTGAAACTGGCAGGATAGTCTACACTGCTTTTTACACGTGAGATGGTGATTCGTCTGTCTTCCAGTGGCTGACGTAGAACTTCAAGTACATTTTTTGAAAATTCAGGGAGTTCGTCTAGAAATAAAATGCCGTTATGAGCCAGGCTTATTTCTCCCGGTTGAGGAAAACTTCCCCCTCCCACCATTGCTGATTGCGAGATTGTATGGTGGGGAGATTGGAACGGGCGTTGGGTTATTAATGAAGAGTTCCGGTTCAATTTTCCGGCTACAGAGTGTATTTTGGTCGTTTCGAGACTTTCTCCTAAAGAAAGTGGTGGAAGAATAGATGGCAACCGTTTGGCCATCATTGATTTTCCACTGCCCGGGGCACCCACCATAATTATATTATGTCCGCCGGCTGCGGCTACTTCCAATGCCCTTTTTACATTCTCCTGTCCTTTTACATCAGCGAAATCAAATTCAAAGTTGCTTTGTTGGGCATAGAATTCTTCCCGTGTATTGACGATGGTCGGTTCTAACTCGCGCTCGTCATTGAAGAATTCAATAACTTCTTTGATATTGCTGACTCCATAAACTTTCAACTGATTGACGACAGCAGCTTCCCGTGCATTTTGTTGCGGGATGATTAATCCTTCAAATCCATCTTCACGAGCTTTGATGGCGATAGGAAGTGCTCCTTTGATGGGTTGTATGCTTCCGTCAAGACTTAGTTCGCCCATTAACAGGTAGCGGGGGAATTTTTCAGCGGATATTGTTTCATTTGCGCCTAGCAGACCGATGGCAAGCGGCAAGTCGTAGGCTGAACCTTCTTTACGGATATCTGCCGGTGCCATGTTGATTACCAGGTTACTGGTCGGCATCTTGTAACCATTGACTTGAAGTGCGGAAATGATACGTTGATGGCTTTCCTTGACCGCAGAATCCGGAAGTCCGACGAGATAGAACATACAGCCACGTGAGCTGTTTACTTCAATTGTGATGAGTGTTGCATCAATACCTTGAACAGCCGCTCCAAATACTTTTATTAACACGTTTGGTTACTGGTTATTTTTTCTTTTTACTGTCTTTCTTGTCTTTTTCCTCTGCCGCGAAAACGACTTCCTCGATTTTCTTTTTCAACTCTTCTCCATGGAGGTTCTTAGCCAGAATCTTGCCATCTGCCGATAAAAGAATATTAGCAGGTATCTGTTGGACGGAGTATTGTTTAGCTGTTTCTGAGTTAAGTCCGCCGAAATCACATACTTGTTCCCAATCCAATGTATCCTGTTTGATGGCATCCTTCCATTGTTCCTTGTTTACGTCGAATGAAATGCCAAGCATGCCTACATACTTATTCTTCTTATATTTTTTATAGAGTTCTTTTAGCTCGCTGTTACTGCGGTAGTTGGAAACACTGTCATTCCAGGAAGCCCAAAAGTTAATTAGCAGATTTTTCTTTTTGAAATCTTCGGATGAACGAGTTATCTTTACTCCTTTTACGTTGGGAAGGCTGAAGAACGGTGCATATTTGCCAATTTCCGTTTTTTCCGCTTGTGAGATGCTTTCGTTTAGTCGTTCGATATAAAGTTTATCTTGCAATATCCCTGCCATGACTTCAATCAGTTTCTTTATCTTATTGAAATCGGGGGAGTCCTTTTGGACAAAATATTTGTCTAAAAGATAGAGGCTGACAAAAGAAGAATGATGCTGTTTTATAAATTCCTCCGCTTTTTGTTCTAATACTTGTTCAGACAGAGTATCCAGTTCATTTAGGTCTTTCTGGAAAATTGTAAATTCTTGATTGTATTTATTCCCGTCGATAGTCAGAGCTTCGGGGTTGCTGATGTCTCCTTTAATCTTGATTTTATTTCCTTTGTCAAGGAATATGGGGTATTCTGTCTGATTTCTAATGAGAAGAAAAGCAGACGTAATGGTATCTATTGGGCTGGAGTAAGAGAACTTGTCGTCTTTCACAAAAATAGTATCTATACGGTCGCATATTTCGTCCATTCCATATAGATAAAGCGTATCTGTACCCAATCCTTTGATTTCTCCGGTTATGCTCACCTCTTTTTGGACGGTCTTTCCACAACCGAATAAACAGATGGCTATAAGGATTAAAATGCAGTTCTTTTTCATTGTTTTGATTTCTTTTCTGCGAAAGTACGGCTTTTACGGATAAAAAAAAAGAATTGCCCGTCATTTATAATGACAGGCTATAATGACAGGCAATTCTTTATATTTAAAATAGAGTGGTAATTCTATTATTTAGCGATGTTCATGAAATCTGCATTTGTGAAGTATTTTGCAAATTCCAGGTCAGTAGCAGCTTTCTTAGCTAATGAAGAGTCTTTAGCAACTGCGCTCTTCAAGCTGCTTATTACCATAGAAGAGTTGTTAGTTCTAGCGCCCAAAACAGCCATCAAGTAGTCAGTATAAGCATCCGGTCTTTCTACGTTAGCCAAAGTGTTTTTAGCCTTGTTGTAGTCCTTGGCAAGGATCTGAGCCAAAGCAGCACTGTTAGTCTTAGAGTCACCGAATGAGTTGACTGCTCTTTCATATTGACCTTGAGCGATGTACAGGTTACCCATAGATTCGCCAAGTTCTTTAGTTCCGGCAGCTTTGCCGAATGATGCTTCTGCAGCAGCTTTGTCACCCTTCATCAAAGCGATCAAACCTAAGTTCATGTTAACCTCAGGAGTAGCGTTAACACTGGCTGCTTTCTTGAAGTAAGATTCTGCTTTGTCATAATTACCAGCCTGATAAGCTAATTTACCCAGGTTGTTGTAAGCACGATAATCGTTCGGGAATTGTTTTGTTGCTTGAGCATAGATAGCTTCTTGCTTAGCAGGCTCATTAGTCAGTGTAGCAGCGTACAGCAACTCTTCGATATTCAATTCTGAAGGATTGGAAGAAGCCAATTTAGCGATTTCTTCGTCAGACTTACCGATGATTTCGTAGTTCAAAGTCAGACGAGAACGACGTAACTGAGGAAGGATTTCGTCAGCCAGAGTCTTGTAAACAGAAGAAATGTTTTTGATTTCCTGTTCTCTCTGTGCAGGATCCTGATACATTGACAATACGCGGAGAATCAACTCTTTGTCTTGGATGTTAGATTTAGAGACCAGTTCTTGGAAACCTTCCCAGTCCTGTGCAGTATATTTAGCGTCAACCGGAACGTCGATTTTTGCTTTCTTCAGGTCTTTGTTCAACATCTTGGTTGTGTTGCTTTCGCGGTTTTCAGCAAGAGTTGTATTCAAACTTACACCACCATCAGGAGAAGCATATGAAGACACTTCGATGTTGCTGATCTTCTTGTTGGCAGCTTCGTTTACGTTAGCAACTTCTTTGTTGAATTCTTTGGCAGTTTTCAACTCGCTGGAACGGATGTTAGCCTGTTGGATCAAGAACATGATGTTGGCATCGTGCTTTTCTTTGATGATACGTTGGAAAGCGTCTTCGCCCAATGCAGGGTTTGCGTTACCTAATGTATTGTTCACCAATTCAGAAGTAGAGATTACACCATCAGCTATTTTTACAGCAGGAATAGTAATCACTTTCTTACCGATAGTAGCTTTAAATTCGAGGAACAATTCAGACTTAGCCATTTCCGGAACATAGTCGAAAGAAGTTTTCATAGTGTAGCTACCACCCATCTTGTAAGAGATAGACTGGTTGTTACCTTCTACTTTTTCGCCTTGGAAAGTAGCAGGCTGGCCTTTAGCTTCGCCGCCGTTCCATTTCAAAACTGGAGTAACTTCTACAACAGCTTTCTTGTTGAAATACTTTTCAGGGAATTTACCATTGATGGTAGCAGGAACTTTACCACCTACTGCTTCCAGCACTTGCGGAGTAACAGTGAAGTAATCAGCTGACAGTGGACCCATTTTTTTGTTGCAAGAAGAGAATAATGCAACAATCATTGCCATGAGTAAAGGCAAGTACAACTTCTTAGTCATTTTAGGTATAAATTAAATGTTTGTAATTGAAATTTCGCCTATTCGCTAATCTCTTTCTGTTCAGCACGGAAAAAGTAACGCAAAGATATTAATTCTTAATATAAATATATAGATAGGGGGCCGATTTTATCATAATTTAATGAAATAACGACTCTTTTTCTTTCCGATACTTGATATTTCGGGGATGATGCTCAATAATCTCACTGCGAAGCATATTACGGTCGATGTGCGTATAAATTTCGGTAGTTGCGATAGACTCATGCCCGAGCATGCATTGGATGGCGCGCAAATTGGCGCCACCTTCCAATAAATGAGTGGCAAAGGAGTGTCGGAAAGTGTGTGGGCTGATGTTTTTGGTAATGCCAGCCTTTTGCGCTAATTCTTTTATCATATGAAAGATCATAATCCGGGAAAGTCCTTTGCCTCTCCGCTGACTGACGAAAACGAAATCCTCATGCCCTTTTTTCACTTCAATCTGATTACGGTCTGTGATGTAAAGCTTTATTTCATTAATAGCCCGGGGGGAGATTGGTACGAGTCGTTGTTTGCTTCCTTTTCCTTCTACTCTGATAAAGCCTTCATCAAAATAGAGGTCGGATAGTTTAAGGGTGATAAGTTCTGATACCCGAAGTCCGCAGCTGTATAGTGTTTCTAAAATAGCTCTGTTTCGCTGTCCTTCAGCTTTACTGCGGTCGACGGCGGAGATAATCCGGTCGATTTCCTCCACAGTCAGTACTTCAGGAAGTTTGAAACCTATTTTAGGACCTTCCAATAGTTCGCTGGGGTCTGCTTCCAGATACTCTGCCATGATGAGAAAACGGAAGAATGATTTGATTCCCGATAAGATGCGGGCTTGTGAGCGGGGGTGGATGCCGATGTCATGCAGCCCGGCTGCAAAACGCTGAAGGTCAGCGAGGCATACGTCCAGAACGTCTATCTCTTCTAGCGTTAGAAAACTCATCAATTTGTCTAAATCTGTGAGATAGGCATCCAGCGTGTTGGGAGATAGGGACTTTTCCAGTTTGAGATACTGTTGGTACTTCCTGATTATCACATCCCGTTGTTCCTTCTTCTGCTTTTTTTCGTTGATTTCCATTTCTTTTTTCTACCTTTGCACCTTGAAATATTGTTCTTTGGATACAAAGGTATAAAAAAACAGGATTGCGCGATGAAGATACAAATTATTAATGGTCCGAATATTAATCTGCTGGGTAAGCGTGAACCTTCCATTTACGGAAGCGTTACATTTGAAGATTATCTGGCTGAACTTCGCAAAAGATACGCTGACGTGGAGATCGACTATTTTCAATCAAACATAGAGGGTGAAATGATAGACTGCATTCAGCAGGCAGGGTTTGATGTAGATGGTATTATTCTGAATGCCGGGGCATATACGCATACCTCTATTGCATTGCAGGATGCCATTCGTTCGGTGAAGGCTCCGGTGATAGAGGTGCATATTTCTAATGTGCATAGCCGGGAGGCTTTCCGGCATGTTTCTATGATTGCTTGTGCTTGCAAGGGAGTGATTTGTGGTTTCGGGCTGAACTCGTATCGTTTGGCTTTGGAAGCGTTGTTGGAGAATAAATAAGGTATAATATATAAATAGGTAAAAAGAATATGTTATTGAAACAGACTAAAATTGTGGCTTCCATTTCGGATAGGCGTTGCGATGTGGATTTTATAAAACAATTGTTTGAAGCTGGAATGAATGTGGTGCGTATGAATACTGCACATGCCAGCCGTGAAGGCTTTGAAGCTTTGATTGCAAATGTGCGTACTGTATCCAATCGTATTGCAATTCTGATGGATACAAAGGGGCCGGAGGTTCGTACGACAGCTAATGCTGAACCGATTCCATATAAAATAGGTGAGAAAGTGAAGATTGTCGGCAATCCTGAACTTGAAACCACTCGTGAGTGTATCGCCGTTTCATATGCTAATTTCGTGCATGACTTGAATATTGGCGGCACAATTCTGATTGATGACGGCGACCTTGAACTGGAAGTTATTGACAAGACTGCTGATTATCTGCTTTGTGAAGTGAAGAACGAAGCAACTTTGGGCAGCCGCAAAAGCGTGAATGTGCCGGGTGTTCGTATCAATCTTCCTTCATTGACGGAGAAAGACCGTAATAATATCCTCTATGCTATCGAGAAGGATATCGATTTTATTGCTCATTCTTTTGTGCGTAACCGTCAGGATGTACTCGATATCCGTGAAATTCTGGATGCTCACAATAGTGATATCAAGATTATTGCTAAGATAGAGAATCAGGAAGGGGTGGATAATATTGATGAAATTTTGGAAGTGGCCGATGGCGTTATGGTTGCCCGTGGTGATTTGGGTATCGAAGTTCCACAAGAACGTATCCCGGGAATCCAGCGTGTACTGATTCGGAAATGTATCCTTGCCAAGAAACCGGTGATTGTTGCCACTCAAATGCTTCATACAATGATACATAATCCTCGTCCGACTCGTGCGGAAGTGACTGATATTGCCAATGCAATCTACTATCGTACAGATGCTTTGATGTTGAGTGGGGAAACTGCTTATGGTAAGTATCCGGTGGATGCGGTGAAAACAATGACCAAGATTGCGGCACAAGCGGAGAAAGATAAACTTGCTGATAATGACATCCGTATTCCATTGGATGAGAATAGTAATGATGTCACGGCATTCCTTGCTAAACAAGCGGTAAAAGCTACTTCCAAGCTAAAAATACGTGCTATCATAACTGACAGTTATAGTGGGCGTACTGCCCGTAATCTGGCTGCTTTCCGTGGAAAATACCCGGTGTTGGCTATCTGCTATAAGGAAAAAACGATGCGTCATCTGGCTCTTTCTTACGGAGTGGAAGCTATCTATATGCCGGAATTGGCAAACGGCCAGGAATATTATTTCGCTGCATTGCGCCGATTGTTGAAAGAAGGACGCCTGCAGCCAACTGACATGGTAGGATATTTGAGTAGTGGTAAAGCGGGTACAAAGACTTCATTCTTGGAAATCAATGTGGTAGAGGACGCATTGAAACATGCGGATGAAACTGTATTGCCTAATAATAACCGTTATCTGTAAAAGCTGGATTTTATGCAAGAGACTGAATCTATTGACGAATATATTCTGCAACATATTGATCCCGAAAGTGACTATTTAAAGTCACTTTACCGGGATACGCATGTAAAGCTCCTTCGTCCTCGTATGGCTTCCGGGCATTTGCAAGGACGGTTGCTGAAGATGTTTGTAGAAATGATTCAGCCTCGTCAGATATTGGAGATCGGAACGTATAGCGGATATTCCGCTCTTTGCCTGGCAGAAGGTTTGCCGGAAGGTGGAATGTTGCATACGTTCGAGATAAATGATGAACAAGAGGACTTTACTCGTCCGTGGCTGGAGAAATCACCGTTTGCCGATAAAATTCGTTTTTATATAGGTGATGCTTTAGAACTTGTTCCAAACTTAGGTGTTATCTTTGATATGGCTTTTATCGATGGTGATAAACGCAAGTATATTGAATATTACGAGATGACGCTGGCACATCTTTCTGAAGGTGGGTATATCATTGCCGATAACACGCTTTGGGATGGTCATGTGTTGGAACAGCCTCGTAGCAACGATGCCCAGACAATTGGAATAAAGGCTTTCAATGATCTTGTTGCAGAAGATAAACGAGTGGAGAAAGTGATATTACCCTTGCGTGATGGGTTAACAATTATAAGAAAAAAATAAAAGAGTAGATTTATGGAAACAACAAGACAGAATAAGATCTCTCGTCTGTTGCAAAAAGAGCTGAGTGAGATATTCCTGCTTCAGACAAAAGCGATGCCGGGTATGTTGGTATCGGTTAGCACAGTGCGTATCAGTCCCGATATGAGTATTGCCCGTGTGTATCTCAGTGTCTTTCCGTCGGAAAAAGCGGAAGAAATGGTGAAGAATATCAATGACAATATGAAGTCCATCCGTTATGAATTGGGTACTCGTGTACGTCATCAATTACGTATTATTCCCGAACTGAAATTCTTCGTAGATGATTCATTGGATTATATCGAGAAGATTGATTCATTGCTGAAGTAAGATAACTCATAGCAGAGGTGAATTTTCCTTTTTATATAGCCAAGCGTTATCTTTTCTCGAAAAAGAAGCATAATGCTATTAATGTCATATCCGGCATTTCTGTGTGCGGAGTAGCTCTTGCTACACTTGCATTGGTCTGTACACTTTCCGTTTTTAATGGATTCCAGGATATGGTAGCTAGTTTCTTTACGGCATTCGATCCGCAACTGAAAATTACTGTCCGCGAAGGGAAAGTCTTTGATGGGCAGGACGAACGGATTCGTGCGGTCTGTGCGCTTCCCGAAATTGATGTCTTTACGGAAACGCTTGAAGAAAATGCGATGGTACAATATAAAGACCGTCAGGCTATGGTTGTATTGAAGGGGGTAGAGGATAATTTTGAAGAATTGACTTCCATTGATAGCATCCTCTATGGTGCCGGTGAATTCCTTCTCCATGATTCGATTGTAAATTATGGGATAATGGGAGTCGAATTGGTAGCAACCTTAGGTACGGGACTGCAATTCGTAGATCCTCTTCAAGTATATCTTCCCAAACGAAATGCCAAAGTGAATATGGCGAATCCCGGTGCTTCCTTCAATCAGGATTACCTCTATTCTCCCGGCGTTGTATTTGTAGTAAACCAACAGGAATACGACGGGAAATATATTCTGACTTCTCTTGATTTCCTCCGTCAACTGCTGGACTATACAACAGAAGTCTCCGCTATGGAACTGAAACTAAAGTCCGATGCAAATGTTTCATCCGTACAAGCTAAAATAGAAAAAATACTGGGGGATGCTTTCGTTGTTCAGAACCGCTATCAGCAACAAGCGGACGTCTTTCGTATTATGGAGATAGAGAAACTGATTTCCTACTTATTCCTCACCTTCATCTTAATGATTGCCTGTTTCAATGTAATCGGTTCTCTTTCCATGTTGATTTTGGATAAGAAAGAGGATGTTGTGACTTTACGTAGCCTTGGAGCTGATGACAAACTTATTTCCCGTATCTTTCTATTTGAAGGTCGGCTTATTTCTCTTTTGGGTGCTGTCACCGGCATTGTTTTAGGACTGACCCTTTGCTTTATTCAGCAGAGGTTTGGGGTAATATCGCTTGGTGGAGGTGGTGGGACTTTTGTAGTGGACGCCTATCCGGTTAGTGTTCATGCTTGGGATATAGTGCTTGTCTTTGTAACAGTTTTGGCTGTTGGCTTCCTTTCTGTCTGGTATCCGGTACGCTATTTGAGTAAGCGACTCTTGTAATCGGGTATTATAGTATTTATTGTAGAAACTTTTCTGTAATTGATAACTTTTAATTTGATATTTATTTTTGTATTTCCTAATATACTGCTATATTTGACCCAATTTTGTTAATTAGAAATAATCTGTAAAACACTTCCGTGAAATCTGAAAGTAATGACATAGACAGAATTATAAATGGTGATGAGGCGGCTTTTTGCCGTTTTATGGAACGTTATTCTTCACGTCTATATCATTATGTTTTTGCTTTGATTGGTCAAAAGGAGCCGGCCGAGGAGGTTGTAAGTGATGTTTTCTATGAGGTTTGGAAAAACAGAAAAACTTTGGGTGGTATAGAAAATATGAATGCCTGGATACAGACGATTACTTATCGGAAGGCTATTTCTTATTTGAGGAAGGAAACGGGAAAAACCGAATTATCGCTTGACGGTATAGGGGATTTTATATTTGCTCCTATTCAGTCGCCTGACGAGGCGATGATTAGTAAAGAGGAGATGGAGAAAATAAACAATGCTATCCAACAGCTACCACCTAAATGTAAGCATGTCTTTTTCTTGGCGAAGATCGAGGGACTACCTTATAAAGAGATTGCTAAATTATTAGATATATCTGTGAAAACTATCAATAATCATATAGCTTTTGCTTTAGAAAAAATTGCTGAGAATCTCAATATTCGTTCTCGAAGGTTATAATTTCTTCTTAGAGCCTGTTTAAATTTTCCTGAGATTATGTTAGATAGGCTTTACCGACCTG
>CAMQVH010000029.1 GCA_947038155.1 uncultured Bacteroides sp.
AACTACAGACGGACGCGACAAGAAGAGCCGGGGTAAGTTGAAATATCAGCTATAAGATTATGACTGAAGAGAATTTAAACAGGCTTTAAGATAAGCAGAAAGATATTTCCGGGCGTACAGTATATTTTCTCGTTTAGTCAGAAGACTTACGCCTTCCGGTAACAGTTCTGATATAAGCCGCATCGCTGTTATTAAAGCCTGTAAGCGTATCATTACCAGGCGTATTATACGATGCATTATTTTCATATCCCTCAAATCCCATTGTAAAATAATTAATATCCAATGCTGACGATTTTCGAACATTAAATATCTGCGATCCTCCTGTAGGAGCAGTGTTTTGTATATACGGTGATTTGGGATCACCTAAATTCTCATTGCGATTATCAAGCCACCTCTCACACCAATAAATGGCACCCGGACGTTTATATAAATCATAAAACAACGGAGTATACTTCCGTGCACCACTCATAACTTCACTACGGCTGGCATAACGCAATCCACCGTCCGGATCTTTAGGGGCTGGCGCCCACGCTCCATTATTGGCTTTTCTTCGTCCATACCCAGTTTTGCCCACAGGCAAAAACAACTGTTTATGGTTTTCACGGTTGTAAACAACAACTCCACGCATCCCTTTATAGGATTCCACACCATCTTTCTCGCGATTATAGCCGGTGGCATCTTCAAACGTACTCTGCACTACCGTTGCACCATCCGCATAAACCACCCCATAAGCTTTCTTTATTTTGTAATCCAAATCATCGCCTGTAATACCTGATACAGCATCGGGATAGGTTGAGATCAATGTATTGTAATCTTCAATGGCTGCAATATGCCGTTGGCTATCGGCTTTCTTGCTATCTATCTTCCAAAACTCTTGCGCTTTTGTTACAGCTACCTCACTCCATCCTTTGGAGGTTTTGCTGCCATCCGGCATCATTACCTGATAACTACTGAGAGCTGTCCCTATTGCACCATCATTCTCCTCAAGAATGGCAATATACGACCCACGTCTGAACAGCGAACCGCCTTCGATAGGCGATTGGGTCAATACCGGCTCGTCTCCATTCTCAAAATGGTGCACATTAAACGATGACCACTTTATTCCATCATCATTTATATCTACATCACCGTATCCGTTACGACAAAAAATATCATGCTCGCATGTGTAATTATGATAGCGTACCTTCACAATCGCAAAGCCTTCGCTACCGTTAAAGTTTATCTGAAAATCAATCGGATGCTCCGATTCACCTTCAATGCGCGTCATATAATGCTGTGGCTTATTATTAGCACCGCTACCATCTGGCGTCGTACTCAACGTTATTATATTATCACCGCCCTTAACAACCTCTGCGCTCCATTTGCCCACCGATTTAAAAGATTCGTAATCTACCGTCTGTTCATTACTTTGCTCCGGAAGACGCATCAAAGTGACATGAAACGGTTCGGTACTGCCTGCCTTTCTCCATACCCCTTTCGGATTTTCAATGCGCCGGACCTGAACAACATCGAGATACACATGTTTCCATTTATACCCGTCACTCCCTTTCATATGAGCGGAAAAGCGCACTTTCATTTTTCGCGGATGCGCGAAATAAGGATTATTTCCAGTGAAACCGGTCTTTGTCACCAGTTCTTTTGCACGGGTGTATAGAGGAAATACAAGCACATATTCTGAGCCGACATGATTCACCGTATAGACACCATCCTTCGAGATAGAAGGATCACCTTTTGGATTGTTAAGGTCATAAATTCTCCACCCTTTATTATTTTCATTCCAATAGTCCCGGTTATAGACTGTACTATCTGGAACCAAATGAGAAGCCGCGTTTCCGTATCCCGGAGGTGTAATCTTGATTACATTTGTCTGCCGCAACGACAAAAACGAATTCCATGGACCATCATTGGTAGTCTTACCCGGAGCAACAACCCCCAGAGGTATAATCGGAAAATCTTCCGATCCGTCTCCCCAAGGTTGCCAATATATCTTGTCTTTCTCCGTTTCTTCCGCTGCTATACCCACTTTCGCACCTTCCGGAAAGTCGGACAATTCCGCTTTCTCATTACCTACAATCGTAGCATATATATGCGGATCATCCGGGTCTATTTCGCCTACAATACGCAGATGTGCCATCATCTTCTTATTATAGAGGTAAGATATGTATTGCGGAGACACGATATACAATCCCGGTTCGGTCACATAATCGATGTGCCAATCATAATCGTTGGCATACCCTTTCAACTTCAGTGTAAGTTTATAATGGGTGTTGCGCTTGGCGTTATAATCCTTGTCCGTGTCCTGACCGAGCATAAAACGATAGGTAATCGGTCCCGACGACAGAGACGCACCATCGCGCGCCACACACTGATAGTATCCTTTCACCTCGATATATGTGCCAAACGGTTTATTATCTTTCCAACCCGACTTATCGTCATTTTCTTTCCAGTCAGGATAATCGATTTTCACACCGTCTTGCGACTGTTTCTTCGATTTTCCCTCTCCCTGCATATTTTCATAGAAAAACAACGAATGCTCTGAACTGTGGTCATGCACTTTATTGAGAACACTATCCGTGTTGCCATCCATATATTTATGCGCATTATTACATACATGGATGAAATTGTCCGGTGTTATAATGTGCCCGTCACTTTCAACGGGAGGCTGAATGGTCACCGTTTTTCCAAGCATCAACACTTTCTCACGATCTTCTTTCTTCTTTCCGTCCAATCCTTTACCCGGTTCGTTGTCCATACCGAGGAAGCAACGACGCGGTATGTCTTTCAGTGTAATGGTTTCGATAAACACATTCACATCATCGTAAAGTTCGGAACCGTCAAAAGCCACCGTAACTTTGGACGCAAGCCGGAGCAACCAGCAATGTATTGTCTTGGTTTTTGCCGAAACAAGTATCTCCTGTTTTTTACTATAGTAAGCATTGCGGTCGGGCTCAAGTGAGAAAACCCCGAACATCTGATTGTTTAGGGCGGCATCCCCGTCTTTCCATTCCAACTCTATTGACTTCAACTGTTCGGGCGTGGAATAGTCCCTGCGTTCAAGTTTGCCCATATTCGCCACACCGTAAATAAGATATTTGCCCGAATGAAGTTTCAAGTCAAATTCCAGTTTGCCGGAAGAGTTATCCTGATTCTTTTCTTCATCGATGCGGTTATCAGCCTTTTCATAGGTCACTTTGCTCACATCAGTGTGCGTTGTGCCGCACCCGTACACCGGATAGAGCCCCTGCAATTCCCACTCTGTATTGCCGTCATTATTATCCTTTGGCCTATAGACCACCATGCAGAAAGAATTTATATCCTGTATGCTCTCTCCTTTGTCACCTCCAACGGCACGGGTTTGAAGCTGTACCGAGGTCTCCCGGTCAAAAGCAATAGTCACATGCATATTGGCTGTGCCTTCCACATATTCCTCCCAAGCAGTATCCCACTCATCTTCGCATGCCGCAAACAACAGCGCAACAAGCGGCAACAGCATGAATCCGGTTATATTATTGAGTCTCATATCTATATCGTTACAAAAGGATTGTCAATCGGTTTTTTATCTTTGTCATAATACTGTTTTCCCGTTTCATCATAATAATAAAGAAGAACGCCCTCTTTATCTCTGATTAAAAGCCAGCCGGTATCAGGATCAGTATTGGAATACGGATTAGGTATCGGGACATTATTCCGGTTGTAATACTGATTATTCTCTCCATCAAAATAGTACAGTATATTTCCATCTTTGTCTTTGACTATAATAAATCCCCGCTTGTCGGTATTGTCATACGGATTGCGTATCTCGTTGTAGTTTTCATCGTAATACTTTCCCGTTTCCGCATCGTAATAATAAAGAAACTTCCCGGTATCCTCGTCACGTATGATAGACCAGCCTTTCACCGGATCTTTGCCCCAAAACGGATTGAGTATCGGCTGACGGTTCTCATTATAATATTGTCCAGTCTCACTGTCATACCAATAAGTGACATTCACGTCCTCATCGTACACCGGCACCCAATTCGGATTGCGCAACAGACCGAAATCGGGTGTAAGCAGAACCTCGTCATACGGCACCATCTGTACCGTGACACATAACGGACTGGCGGCAAGCGAGAACCTATACCAATAATTGCGCAGAATATCGAACGGGTCATTCTGTTTCTTGCCTGCCGGAGGATTTATGTAATACTTGAAATCGATTTTGTACTGATTGTCATCTCCCCGAAACTTCACCACCAACTGCGTTCGCTTTGTGGAGTCGGAAAGGTTGTCATATTCGGGCACATACGCCAAATATCGCGTATCGCTCATTTTGGTGAGTGGCAGCCCTTCGCTTACTACGGCACCGGCAACTACATGGGGGGTATTGACATAATCTTTGTCGTAATTGCCATGTACATAATCATTCTGTGAAACGGCTCCTGTCGGTGCACAATAACCTTGGGTGTGATAACGGGAAAGTTTGACCCATTCAATGACCTGACCGGAAGCACGGGTCAACTCCAGTTCTACCTTGGCAACTGCACGAAGCAGATGTATAGTACCGATACGCGCCAAGTTGAGCGCATCGAAATCAAGTGTCATCGCGTTGGTAACGCCGTAGAGAGGAATCGGATGCAAAGGAGAAGGGAAATTTCCGGATACATACTTATAGACACCCTTCTCGCAAACGTCAGCAATGGTCGTCTTTCCTTTGACTAACTCGAGGTTTTCATAATTGTCATTTCCCCAGTTGGCAAGTGTCACGATTTTAACGGATTTACCCACAATATCATCCACCAAATCCTTATCTATACCTCCAAGCACGTAATAGCGTTTGGAGGAAGCAAGTGTGGCAGTGGGTACCACCGACTCCACCCTCACCCGACCTATATACTTATCGTCGGCAGTAAAGAACAGGAAACGAAAATTGTTGCCCGGGATATCGATATAATTCTCATATCCCTCTCCCGGATCATAGTCTCCCACGGGAGTTCTTGCTGCACGTGTAGCCGGCGAAGCATCCGAACCGTCCACCACAATATCAAGACCTACCTGACAAGTACCGACAGGCGCACTGACAACGGTCGTATTGTCATCGCTACCGCAACCGATGAACAGCAACGGAAACAATGCCACAAGCACCATTCTCAGGCAACGTGCCGGCAATAACAATATGTCGGTTTGCAAACTCACTTTATTTATCTGTTTTTGATAACTATATTAAATTTCTGTTTTCTGATATACCATCTGCCACGAAAGAATCTTGATAACCGTTTTCACCCACTGTTTGTTCTTGTCGAGAAACAAGACCAGCGAGTAGTCGTCCTGACGATCGAGAAACTCCTGATCCTCCATATCCGTGTGATGTCCTTTGAGCATCGTGAAATAATCGATAAGCGGAATGGATGCCACCACTTCGTTCAAATCGTTGCGGACTATCAGCCTCGGTTGGCGGTCGGTAAGCAGGCGCGCCACCGTAAATTCGGCAAGTGCCGCACTATGCGTACTCTCCGCACGTGTCTGTTCTTGGATATCGGAATCGGAGTCGGGTGTAGTAGTAGCCGACCCTTGGCTTACCGCCCAAGGATGATAACAGATATTCTCGGTGCCAATCAGTCGGTTATCCCAACCCAAATGGGCATTGTCGTCGACAATCGTGAACGAGAACTCCGATATATCCACCAAGTCACCGCTTAGATGTTGCAAAAGGACATGGATATCGTTCGTATCTTTTATCAAAGGCACAGTGAAAATGTGTGTTCCTTCCGTTGTGGGAAATTCCTGCGCCTCAAGCCGTCCGTAATAAAGGCGCTTGATGTCCTGTTTTACGTGGCGTGCCGTGCCGCAGGACGTCTCGGTAGAGGTCTCCCCCACCATCAGGTGACACTGCAAATCTTCCTTGGCAACAGCATCGTTCACTTTGAAAGTGGACGCATGTCCGTCGCCACACCAAGCCACAAGCGTGTAAGTGCCCGGTGCCACATCAACATCCATCATATATCCGGAACGACCGAGCACCTCCCCCGATTCACGTTTCTGCCATACTACCTTGCCGGTATTGTCGTCAACCAAATAGAGAGTAACGTCGTTGACCTCATAAGGAAACGCATCACCCTGCTTCATGTGATAGGTATACTCGAAACGTACCTTATAATAAGGGTCGCAATCACCCTCGTAGTCGTAGAGCAATTTATTGCACGATGTCAGCGTGACTGCCGATGTCAGCAACACTACCAGAAGCGCCTTTGTCGCGGTAACTATGTCGGTTAATCGATTCACTGTTTTCACGATTGATTATGATATTATTATGATTTTTCCCAAAAAGTGTCTGCCCCTGTGCAGACATATATAATGGCGGACATTGCCCGCTCCTTGTTTCCTTGTTTAAAAGAAAACCATGTCTGGTTTTCTGTCTTTCAATTCTTCACGGCACTTCATTTTCTTTAACCGGCAATGCCGAAAAACCGGTTCTCACCATCCGAACGAAACGGAAATAAACAATAATGAAGAAAGACAGGCACCTCTGACGCAAGCGCCTAAAGACGCCTGTCTTTGTTATAAAATTACAGTTCTACACTCTGATCAACAATTTTCCAAGAAAGGATATTGATAGTAGCATCCAAGTAGTATTTCTGTTCAGGAATTTCTGGGATAATTTCTTCATTAGGATCGAATACACCTGTACCGATGTTTTCAATCTTATTCAGTGTAATCCGATACCAGTGGTTACGAACTACACCGTAACTACCTTCGATAATAACTTTCGTGTTTTCACCTTCAGTACCAAAGCCTGCCAAGTGTTCGATAGGAATGTTGTAGTACATCATACCTTTGGTGAATGCTTCGTCAGACAACAGCAGAGTTTCATCCAATGAATATCCGTCAAGAGCATCTTGAAGTGCCTTAATAACAGCTGCTGCATCAGTATATGCAGTGGAAACTCCCTCTTCTATATGGTAATATGTACCTGAGATTGTTGCTTTTTCGTTTGCAACCACTTTAATCATACCTTTATTGTCACCTTCTGTTACTCTTTTAAGATCCAACCAAGAAGGAAGTTCGGTAGCCTGTATGTACTTACCTTCATTTTCCGAATCCGCAACGTAGATATTGATTGGCTTGGATTTGTTAATAGCATTGATCACATACTTCTTATAATCATCTTTTTTGAACAGCAAACCGTTGTGGCGGATAAGATCAAGTTCATTTCCATCTTTGTCGCAAAGCATTGCTCCAAGAAGAACTGAAGTTGCTTTTGCAGGATCTATTTTACCGTTTTTTGTAATGTTAGCAACTATATTGGTGTTTTCATTACAGTAAGCATAACCATTATTATCTTTATTGCCGTCTACTGTATTCTTGAGATTTCCAAAAGTCGTATAATTCAAAGTCTTATTCTCCCCTTCAGTAACGATGGTTTTGTCATAAACAGTTGATTGTGCCCAGAAGCAACGGTAATCACCACTGTTATCCCAACTTGCAAACGGAGCAGTTTCCTTCCAACTATCTTTCAGTTGTTTTGACAGGTATGAATCTTTTGTTGTAGCGCTCAATCCCCAATTGGAAAATTTCACATAGACTTCAGTTACACCCTCGTTTGGGTCAACCTGTCCATTTTCATTACCTGCAATAGTTACATTATTAAGTTTATAAAGTTTTTTGCCATCCTTGTCTGTTCCAACAGATGTCAAATTCTCACTAGTCTCAACTTGTACTTTTGCAGCAAGACGCTCTACGTAAACCTGTACAGCTCCACTTTCTGCTGCTTCAATTGGTTCAGGTTTGAATTGTGTAGACAGTATTTTGGTAGCATAATAAAAATTATTATTATGTTTTGTTTCATCGGTACCAAAATAGCTTGAGGTACTCATTACAAAACAATCAACAGTAGATGGGTCTTTACCTTCAACAGTTTCTGTATATGTATTGTACCATTGTTTCAAAGATTGAGAAGTAGCTTCTATAGTAGGTTGTGCAGTAAATCCTTCCGCATTAATTACTGTCAACAGGTATTCCGGATAATTCTTCTCTGTTACACCACGGAGTACTATCACCGTATTTCCCTTAAATTCTACATTGTTTCCAGTGGACCCATGGTCTCCGTTATCATTACCACCGTTCCATACACTTGCTTTTCCAACAAATACTCCTTGAGCATCAAAGAAGAAGAACTGTGCATCCTTCACTGTGTGTTCTGATGCAATACCGTTTTCATAACCACCATCTGTAGCACGTGTCATTGCGCTTGCATCCTGCAGACGGACGTTCAAATAAGCTTCACCGTTGGCAACACCTGGTAATGTTGTATTGTCTACCTCGGGAGCAATCTCATCATTTGAGCAAGCTGCCATCAGGGCGATTGCTGCAAACCCTAAGAAATAGTTACTAATTTTCTTCATGTTTTTTTTAATGTTTAGATGAATTACTATTGTTTTCTTTTCCCATTATTATTTTTTCCCTGTCTTTTTCCATTATTATTTTTCTGTAGGCTGTATCAGGTATTTCACTGTCGGTTTCGCACGATGTTTCTTCAACAGTTCGAGTTGGCTGATTGCCACATCAAGTCCCTGTTCGGCAGCAGTGGTCATATACATCTGCGCACGTTCGAAGTCACCGTTGCGAGCCGCCAGCACTCCGCGGGTATAAATAGCCTCCACCGAATCGCCGGAACGAGCCACATATCGGGCAGCCTCAACGAGATTGTTGCGCTTCATCATGATATTGGCGGCATTAAGGTTGGCTTCGTTGTTGTACGGGTATATCTCGACGGCTTTCATATAAGTAGCCTCATACTCCGGACTGTCCGGAGAATACGTTGCCGCTATGCGCGAGAAATCTACGGGACGGAGACGCTCGGGAGTTGTCCGGAAGACACGTTTCAGTTCGTCGATGTCGGCAAATGTACGTATGGAATATGTCACCTTATAATCCGAATGACGCAGCCACGGATAAACGGTCTTCAATATTACCGAATACTCTTCAGGGAAACGCCGTTTGATGGTAAGGTCTTTGGCATCCGGGTCCATATCGCTACGTGCAATATCGAGTATTTCAGTACGATGTTCCAAACGGCACGTATCCAGCCATTCGATAAGCCCCTGCCAGTCTTCCGGTTCGAAGTCGGTGTGCATTATCGACTGGTCGAAGTTGTAATGGCTCCGCACATACTCTTTCAATGTGGCGGTACGCCCCATGGCAAGTTCGATGTTATGTTTATAAGTTCCCTCGGGAGAGGCGAATCCTTTTATGCTGACCGATGTAATGGTGGCATCAGGATCGTTTTTCACTTTGTCGATGGACGCTATGATTTTGCCAATCTCTTTCGGATTGTTCATGTAGTCGGGCTTCAATTCGGTGCGGTCGACAACGAAAGTCACAAAAGCACGTCCCTCAGCAGACATCACCACCAGGCTATCGCCCACAATATTCACATAACGGAAATCGGGATGAAACGGTTCGATCACGTAATTGAGTTCGGCAACCGGCGTGTCTCCCGCGTCTTCTATCGGGTCGCAACAAGTCTGCGTCTCTTCACGCATCACCACCAAACAACGCTGCATCCACGGCTGAAAACGGACTGTCTCGCGAAACGCCACCAGTTCGTCCGAACCGGCACGGACAAGTTTCTCGCCCGGCATAATATCCTTATTGCGCAGATGTGCATAATAACTGTTCTTTCCGGCAACGGTGATGGCCGGCAACCGGAGACTGTCGGCACTACCGATGGCACGAATGACAGGTGTGAACACCACTTCACGGTCAAGTCCCGGCTTGATATGACGGGCATCGACATCGAAATGAATCAGGAGCTGCCCTTCACCACGACTGATATTAATCTTTGAGACCTTGAACAATCTGCCGGAATGTGCCGATGCCGTCCCGACACATAACATCATCACAACAGCACAAACAATGCTATTTTTTAACATATTTACCTTCATAGTGTGGTGCATTTTATCAGAAAACATAGATTAAGTTGACTGCCGCTTTCGTTGGCCCTACGTAATTGTGGCTCTTGCCCGACTCCACTTTCTGACCGCATCCGGCACAATTAAACCGGTCGTAACGGGTATATGTCCATCCGAAGCCGATTTCCGCTTCGATGTTCCACCGGCGGTTCAACACCCAGTCGTAACCGTATGCAATGCCCGCTCCGACAAACCATCCTTGATAGCGCGAATCTTTCAATTTGCCGAAATCAGTACCCAGCATTTTGAAATCCATATCCAAATGACCTATATTATATTGACCACCCAGCAAATGTGCTCCAAAGAAATGTCCTGCAAAAGGACGGCAAATCCAACGGCGCAATTCAGGTTGCAACACATAATTGCGCCACTGCTTTCTCCATAGATTAAAGATACCCGACACTTCCGCAGTCCAAAGTGGGGCAAGACGAGTCTCGATCGCAACATTCGCATTTGCTGTTGCATCGTATAACAAGTTCGTTTTAATTACCGTTTTTTGCGCATTTGCTTCCGCCATAAACAGACAAACGAACATGAACAAACCTATAAACTTTTTTATTTTCATTCCCCTGTTGCTTTTTAGAAACTTACAACATCCTAACACATACAATAAAACTTTTTTCCGAATCCAAATACTGTTTTATGAATCCTCTTTGTTTCCATTACAAATATAATTTCGTTGCAAATATACGGCATTTAAAAAAAAGTATACTTACATTAACATTCATTAAACTGCATTTATCTGTTTTTTAATTGTTTAAAGTATTATAAAATCAAAAAAATCAAAAATAAAAAAGAAAGATTAAAGAGATATATCAAGAAAAAATAGCATTTTTGTATTTAAAAATAAAGATTCGATTATGAAATTTGCAATTTTCGGGAATACGTATCAAGTTAAAAAATCCTTTCATGCCGCCAATTTATTCAGACTACTGAAAAAACGGGGAACGGAAGTCTGCGTATGCAGGGAGTTCTACCAATTCCTGATTTCAGAGCATATGGAAATCGAAGCCGACCAATTGTTTGACGGCGATGATTTCACAGCCGACATGGTAATCAGTATCGGCGGGGATGGCACTTTCCTGAAAGCTGCCCGCCGGGTAGGCAGAAAGGGGATTCCTATCCTTGGCATCAATACGGGACGTTTGGGCTTTCTTGCCGATATTTCTCCCGAAGAGATGGAAGAGACATTCAACGAGATTCAAGCCGGAAGATACAATGTTGAAGAACGCAGCGTGCTTCAACTTATCTGTAACGGCACCCACCTGCAAGCATCTCCGTATGCTCTAAATGAAATAGCCGTACTCAAACGGGACAGTTCTTCAATGATCAGTATCCGTACTGCCATCAACGGTGCATTCTTGAATACTTACCAGGCCGACGGATTAGTGATTGCTACTCCAACCGGTTCAACAGCTTATTCGCTAAGTGTGGGCGGGCCGATTATGGTTCCTCATGCCAACACCATCGTCATTACTCCCGTAGCTCCGCACAGCCTTAATGTTCGCCCTATCGTCATACGTGACGATTGGGAAATCACGTTGGATGTGGAAAGCCGCAGCCATAACTTCCTGGTCGCTATCGACGGCAACAGTGAAACCTGCAAGGAAACGACGCAACTCACTATTCGCCGTGCCGACTACAGCGTAAAAGTGGTGAAACGCTTTAATCACATCTTTTTCGATACACTTCGCAGTAAAATGATGTGGGGAGCGGACGGCAGAAGATAAACAGTCCTTTGGCTGAGGTCACTCCTGAATGCAAATTTCGTCAAGATTGATGAATCTGTATACCCCGTGTGGTGGGCATATAGATTCAGTGCGGTGGATATATAGATCCATCGCGGTGGGCATATAGATCCATCACGGTGAGTATATATACCCACCAAGGTGGATACACAGCTCTACTGTCAAGTCTGAAAAGCTGAATGCACTGAAAGCACTCCCCCTGGCTACAGCCTATTCTCGCAGGGGTTGTTTTTTTTCGCCTTCATCCGCTATCGCCTTCCAGCAAGGCGTTTGCGGATAAGACTGAAACGACTGAAACCGGATTATAGCATAAGAATCCGGTAAGAAAGTCTTGGCTAATTCAATATAAACGACTGCGAGCCTATCAGATTGCCGCCTTCGAAGATATCAACCCGATAGTTTCCGGCATATAAGAACTCTTCCACATCCCAAAACACATTAACGTTCTGTTCTTCTCCGGTGTACTCAATATACTTTTTGATAGAATAGGCCAGTGTACGATTCTCATAAGGGAAAGTATTGGACGCACTCTTAGTCAACACATCGTTGTCCGGCTTAGTGATACGTATGTATAGGGTACGCTCACCGTTTTCAGCAGTGATATTCTTTACCACCGTAAAGCTGATGGCCAGTTTCACCACATCTTTCACCTTCTTAGCTACTTTGCCACGTTTGTTGCGGGGGTCGATACGGATATTGGTGGCGTCAAGCTGGGCGGCCAATGTCACCTTCTTATCCAAGTTCTTCTTTTCTTCAGAAAGATTACTGATTTGTTGAGAAGCCTTATTATACTTCTCGGTCACATCAGCAATAACCTGTTTCTGCCGTTCGGTCAGTTTATTCAATGAATCAATCTGGTTGATATACCCGATCATTACCTTACGCAGGGTAGCCAGTTCTTTCTTCAAACGGCGGATTTCCGTAGCGTTCGAGCTTTTCACCGTACGGAGTTCTTCCAACAAACGCTGTGTTTTCAGTTGCTCCTGTTCCAACAAATGAGACAAAGAATCATTGGATATGGTCATCTTCAACTCATCATATTGTTGTGCGAAACGGGTGTATTCGTTTTCCAAATCTTCCTTATCTAATTGAAACTCCTGCACTAACTCACGGTTAGCTTGTTTCTCGGTAAACAATAAATAGGTAACACCAATAATAGCTATCACCAAGATAGCCACGGCCGCAATAAGAAGGCTTTTTTTACTCATAGTTTCAGTTGTGAATTGATAACGTGCGCAAAAGTAATCATTTCGCAACAGAAGTCAAGCAGAAATACAGAGAGTTTTTTATCCCCCGCTGCTAATCCATATAATTTTAACTTATTTGCTTGCTAATTTATTCAAATTGGCAAAAGCAAAGCACTCAAACACCTTTTTTCGCCAAGATGCCAATTAAACTTATCTTATTGCCTACTATTATTAACTCCACTGCCTATTTTTACTTCGTTTAACTATAGTTACTCTTGCGTATGACTATAGTTATACGCAAGGGAGACTATAGTTATTTTTGCGTATAACTATAGTGAAACGAAGTAATAGTAGCGAACGAAGTAAATCCGAATAGGCAAGCAGCTATAAAAAAATGGCTAAATAAACAATTCTCCATAACAGTGCACTCTCACTATAGCTACATTCGGTTTATAACCGTACCTCAAACAGCTTCCTTTGCCCAAACTTTTCATCCTACCTATTATATTAACGTCAGTTCGATATAAGTTCGCCCGCATGGCTTATATCAAACTGACGTCATATTATTAGGAAGTTTGACCTTTAACTAAAATTATTACGGAAAAATTTCTTTAATCAGGATTATCGTTGTAATTTTGTCGCGCTAAAAGATAAAACAAATTATCAACTTTTTAAATATATAGTATTATGTCAAAAGTAACCGTAGTAGGCGCAGGTAACGTAGGTGCTACATGTGCAAATGTACTTGCTTTCAATGAAGTAGCAGACGAAGTAGTAATGTTGGACGTTAAAGAAGGCGTTTCAGAAGGTAAAGCAATGGATATGATGCAGACAGCTCAATTGCTGGGTTTCGACTCTACATTGGTAGGCTGCACTAACGACTATGCTCAAACTGCTAACTCTGACGTTGTTGTGATTACTTCAGGTATTCCTCGTAAACCGGGTATGACTCGTGAAGAATTGATCGGTGTGAACGCTGGTATCGTTAAGTCGGTAGCAGAAAACCTGTTGAAATATTCTCCTAACGCTATCATCGTTGTTATTTCTAACCCGATGGATACAATGACTTATTTGGCATTGAAGGCTCTGGGCTTGCCGAAAAACCGTGTAATCGGTATGGGTGGTGCTTTGGATAGCTCTCGTTTCAAATATTTCTTGTCTCAAGCTATCGGTTGCAACGCTAACGAAGTAGAAGGTATGGTTATCGGTGGTCACGGTGATACTACGATGATTCCTTTGACTCGTTTCGCTACTTACAAAGGTATGCCTGTAGCTAATTTCATCTCTGCAGAGAAATTGGAAGAAGTTGCTGCTGCTACTATGGTAGGTGGTGCTACGCTGACTAAATTGCTGGGTACTTCTGCATGGTATGCACCGGGTGCAGCAGGAGCATTCGTAGTTGAATCTATCCTTCATGACCAAAAGAAGATGATTCCTTGTTCTGTATTATTGGAAGGTGAATACGGCGAATCAGATCTTTGCATCGGCGTTCCTGTAATCCTTGGCAAGAACGGTATCGAAAAAATCGTTGAACTGAACCTGAACGAAGACGAAAAAGCTAAGTTCGCAGCTAGCGCAAAAGCTGTTCACGGAACGAACGCTGCTTTGAAAGAAGTAGGTGCTCTGTAATTAATCCCCTTACTTTATATATCAAGAAAGGCTGTTCTTCACAACGAGGAACAGCCTTTTTCGTTGCCACCGAATATCCGGTATTCGATTGTCAGGACATCTTTATGTTTTGAGAAACCCACATACCGATATCCTGTTTGCTAAGAGCAGCCGCCATCAGGTCGGGAAACTTATCCGGAGTGCAGGCGAAAGTAGGTACGCCGATAGAAGCTAAAAATTCCGCATGGTTCTTGTCATAAGACGGAGCACCATCATCATTCAATGCCGGCAACACAATCAGTTGCACGCCGCTGTCGACAAGAGACGCAAACCTCTTTCGCATCTCTCGCGGATCGCCCCCTTCATAAAGGTCGGTCACCAATACGAGCACTGTATCTTGCGGGCGGGTCACTATGCCTTGACAATAAGTCAAAGCCCGGGCAATATCCGTCCCTCCGCCCAGTTGCACTCCAAAAAGCAAATCGACAGGGTCTTGCAAATCATCCGTAAGGTCGACAACCGCCGTGTCAAACACGACCATTCGGGTAGAGACAGCCGGAATAGACGCCAATACAGAACCGAAAATGCCGGAGTAAATCACGGATGTCCCCATAGAACCACTCTGGTCCAAACACAGAATGATATCTTTCATGGCTTTCCTCTTACGGCCGTATCCGATACGTATTTCAGGAATAATCGTCTTATACTCAGGCTGGTAATTTTTCAGGTTCTTCGTAATGGTTGTTTTCCAGTCTATTTCATTATAGCGGGGATTCCGGCGACGGGCGGAGCGATTCAACGCACCGGTCACCGCCTGTTGGGTAGGTGCCGACAGTTTGCGGAGCAATTCATCAACCACCCGACGGACTACCTGACGCGCCATCTCTTTATTCTTCTCCGGAATCACCTGACTTAAAGACATCAAGGTAGCCACCAGATGCACATCGGGAACCACCGTTTCCAACATCTCCTTTTCTGTAAGCAACGTAGTCAGATTCAACCGTTTGATGGCATCCCGCTGAATCACCTGCACCACTGTCTGTGGGAAAAACTCACGAATCTCCCCCAGCCATCGGCTGACTTTGGGAGCCGAGGAGCCCAGCCCTCCCCTCCTGTCGCTATCATATACGGCTTCCAAGGATTGGTCGATCCGCCGTTCTTCCACGCTCAACGATACGCCTGTGCCATCGGCCTCATCACCCCCCAATATCAAACGCCATCTTTTCAGTAATTCTTCTTCCATTTCTTTTCTTTTACTTTGTTTCAAGTCCCAACAACTGACGAATCACCGGAATTACTCTTGCCGCCTCTTCCCGGTCGAGATTCAAATCCTCTGTTCCGGCAAGGGGACGGGCGGTGGCAGTTCCGGCATGACGTGCCTTTTCTCCCAGTTTACGGCGCTCGGCCGAAGTAAATTCACTGAAAGTACGCCGCAGAATCGGCAACAACTCCATAAACGTCTCTTGCTCCTGCGCACACACCCAAGTATTTACCAGATTCCAAAGACGATCGTCCAATAGTAACACCGAACCCGAAGAGCGCAGGAATCCTTCAAACCAATAAGCCATGTCTGCCGGAGAATTACCAACCGACGAATAGTAACTTAACGTATCCTGCATTTCTTCCATCGTTATCTCGCCTTTATCATTCAGCAAACGAGTGGCGTAACCGGACAATAACGGATGGACATTGGCCGATAAGCGTATTTGACAGATAAAATTACGCCACATCCGGTTCAGTTCTTCCCGATTCAGAATAGAAAGGGCATAGTCTGTGGCAACTAATTTGTCGAGCAGACCGCTTGCCGCTTCTTCATCAATATTGATACATACCAGCACACCGCCTGCAAGAATACGCGCAACCATCGCCTCAAGCATACTGCCTACCTTCGAGAAGTCGAGGTTGCGGACATTTCCGTAACGGACGATATTCACCAGTCCGGGAATCGCTTCCATCATTTCAAGAATATCGGTCGAGGCTGCCGAAAGTGCATCCAGCCGCACGGTCATAGTCTCCACCAATGCGGGAAGATCTGCCGGAAGCACCCCGTTCAATAATGCGGTCAACTCAGGAATATGACAAATCTCCTCCATGGTTGCCTGCAAATACTTTTGGGTAGCTTCCATCACCGTATTCCCCCATATCGCCCGCTCAATGATATCGATAATCTGTTCCGGTTTATGATATAAGGTCCATTGTTCTTTAAAAGTACCTTTACCGTCTATTTCTCCGTGAATCGCCCAGTCAATTCCCAACAATTGCAGACGATGAAAAAAGATACTCCGTTCGAGGTCATTGGGTTTGCGGAGGTCCAGTATCAGCTCTTTTATTTCGGCAGTGAACGGAACACGCAGACTTTTCTGTGTCTTCTCCACATCTACCAGCAACGGCACCTTGGGCACATTATCGGGAACGCTTCCCAAACGATTGCTGATAATGAGCTCTTCACGAATGATTTGCAACAAGATATCATCTCCAAACCCCATCACTGTAGTCACAGCCTCGTTATATTCGTTCAGTGAAGGATAGGGCAGATTTCGGAGTGCGGCCGTAGCTTGTGCCAGTCGGACAGTCTCAATGACGTGAGCCACCGAAATATCCATATTCTTCTGCCGCAACAAGGAGGCTATCCGGCTTATCCAAAGCGTACCGTCATCTTCCGGATGATGCCAAAGATAGTGATACCATCCCGGAGATTCGATTCCCGCGCCATAACCGCTACGCAGAGCCAACCGATTATATGTCCACGGAATCCATGTACATTCTATTTTTACTTTCGGCAAGCCTTTCAGCAATGCGTTATCCTCTTTCACTTTAGGCATATCCTCCAGTGCGGGCACATGCCAAGCACCGCAAACAACGGCAATGCGCTCAAAGTTTTCTTTCTGTGCCGCCCGTATCATTTTACGCATCCAGGCTTCACGAAGCAAATCACGGGCGGAAGTCTGTCCGGACAGTTCTTCCCGAAGAGCAGTGACCGCTTCCTTCACCGCCTGAAATATATCTTCAGATTCCTTTCGGTGTTCAATCATCATTTCCCACCAGGATTCTCCAACGGTACATCCGGCGGCACGAGCCAGCCAATCAAACGGATCGCCGATTGATTCTTCTTTCTTTTCTTCTGCCGCTGTGACTGTTTCTTCCGCCACTTCCATTTCTGCAGCTTCCATTTCGATCGTTTCCTTTTCGGTCGGGTCTGTTTGTTCGTCAACGGATTCCGTCAATTCTTCCGAAGCCTTCAGTTCTTCCTGTTTACGGAGAGCCATCGAATAAACCAAAGGCAAATCGAAGAAACGAAGAGGAACCCCATTCTGTACGGCATATCGCATCGCCTGCCATTCCGGAGAGAACTCAGCAAACGGATAGAATACTGCCCGTTGCGGTTCGTCGGGCTGATAAGCCAACAACGCAACGGGAGGAACCATCTGCGGATTTCCCACACAAGCAAGCAATGCCTCTGCTTCTGCCGGACCTTCTACCAGAATCAAATCCGGTTGCAGTTCTTGCAGGTAATTCAGCACATTGCGGCATGAGCCGGGACCATGATGCCTGATACCTAATAAATGAATCGCCATTTTCTCTTCTTTTTAGATCATATCCCTTGAAGCACGATAGATGTCTTTCCAACCCTCCCGGTTCTTCACGACTGTTTCCATGTATTCCTGCCAAACGACTTTATCTTGTACCGGGTCTTTTACCACTGCTCCCAAGATACCGGATACCAAATCTTCCGCATGGATTTCTCCATCGCCGAAATAACCGGCCATTGCCAAGCCGTTATTCACAACCGAGATGGCTTCAGCCGTGCTAAGTGTACCACTCGGTGTTTTCAGTTTGGTCTTGCCATCGACAGTCGCCCCCTGCCGCAGTTCACGGAAAATGGTGATCACCCGCCGAATTTCCGACAACGCCGGCTTCTCTGCCGGAAGCTGCATCACCTTCTCAAAGCTTTCCACCCGACGACGGACAATATCAATCTCCTCGTCAATAGAGTCAGGCAAAGGCAAAATGACCGTATTGAAACGTCGCTTCAAAGCACTCGAAAGTTCATTCACCCCCTTATCGCGATTGT
The DNA here is from genome assembly GCA_947038155.1 of uncultured Bacteroides sp. Classification (GTDB taxonomy): domain Bacteria; phylum Bacteroidota; class Bacteroidia; order Bacteroidales; family Bacteroidaceae; genus Bacteroides. Next base: position 18,563 of record CAMQVH010000029.1, read on the forward strand.
TGGCGGTGGCAATGATATTGAAGCCGCGGACAGCCTGTATCTCTTTATTCAACTCAGGAACGGGGAGCGTCTTTTCTGAGAGAATCGTAATCAAAGTATCCTGTACATCCGAACCGATTCGGGTCAGCTCTTCAATACGCCCGATCTTTCCTTCCTGCATCGCTTTCATGACAGGAGTCTGTATCAAAGCACCCTCACTTGGTCCTTCCGCCAGCAAACGTGCATAGTTCCATCCATAACGGATGGCCTCTTCACCTGTTCCGGCTGTACCCTGCACTATCAACGTCGAATTGCCCGAGATGGCAGCCGCAATATGCTCACTCACCCAGCTTTTTGCCGTTCCGGGTAAGCCGTAAAGCAACAACGCGCGGTCGGTTGCCAAAGTGGCGACCGCTATTTCCATCAGACGACGGTGGCCGATATATTTCGGAGAGACTTCGAAACCATTCTTCAACTTGCCACCCATCAGATAAGTGACCACAGACTGCGGAGACATTTCCCAGTTCTCCGGAATGGCATAAGTCTCGTTCTTTTTCAACTCATGAAGTTCTTCTGCAAATTGCTGTTCGGCATGTTCTCTCAATAAAGCGCTCATATCTTTCAGTTTTTATTGTTCGTTATTTAATTAAGGTATCTATTTTCTGTTTTACATCCATGTACTCCAGTACCAACCGGCAAAAGTAAAAAGTCGTATTGTTCTCCTGCTTTGTCACCGAAGCGGCAATCCGCTCCAACGTACCTCTCATTTCAGCAGGGAAATACACAGCCAATTGTTCCGCCGTTTCTTTAGGAAGATAGTAGTTATTTCGCAGAAGGCGTTGCAAGACATAGGATGAAAATTTCATTCCCCATTCCCCGCCGTCTTCATTAAACCAACTATCCGGAATCAGTCCGCCTTTGATTGTCTGAAATGCTATTTCTTCACGCTGAGAAGGAGAAAGCAACCCCGCTAACGCAAGGCTCATATCTTCTTCCGCATTTTCTTTCAATGTGTAATAAGCCCATACGGAATCTCCGAAATTCAGAATCGGACTTGAAAGATCAAACAATTTCTGAAAAGGAGGTTTCTTCGCCAATTTACCCGCTGCCTTTTCCGGTGTACAGTCGTAGAACTCACTCCAAAAACTTAGTGGCACCCGTTCTGCCAATTGCCTCAACAAGAAGCGATCATCTTTTTCGTCTTTATTGGCACTGACCTCTTCAAATCCTAATTTCTTCATTTCCGGCGTATATTCAATCTTATCGTACGACCACCCTGAAAGAAAATTAAAATGCAATTTCCCACGCAACAACTCCTGATAGGTTTTCACCAGTTCCGAATCCGGCAAGCTGCACAACAATCGGCGGGCAGTCTCTTTGACACTGCCACTTCTGTCCTTCAAAAGAAGTTCCTGCAAGAAAGCCTCGTCCGCTTTGGTCAATCCTATACGCAGACACCGAATCAACTCCTCGCGATGAGCGGCTGATTCATTCTTCAACTCTGTCTGCAATAAAGCCAGTCCTTGTTCGGGCTGTTCCTGCCGCAAACGACACAACATCCGTTTCCGTTCTTCGTGGGAAGCCGTCTCCCAACTTTCATTTCCCGGTTCTCCCCATACGGGAAGTCCCATTTCCGAAAGCAGCCAACGCCCTCTACGCCCCGACAATTCCGACAACCAACGTTGCTCTTCGTGCCGCTTAGGATTGTTTCGGTCAAAAGCCCTTTGCAATAAAGCTGGCAGATAAACCGGCGGCAACAACTTATCGAAAGCTATTGCTTTACGATATGCATATAATAAGAGATATGAGTTCCGGTTACTATGCAGGGAAGTCAACAGTTCTCCCACTTCGCGGGAGAAGCAGGCTTTACTCTCTTCGGGAGCTTCCGATACGGACACGGGGTCTTTCAACAAGTATGCCTTCAATCCGGCACGTCTGAAAGCGAAACCTAAAGCCGACAGTTGATAAAAAGCAGTCTCCGCATCTTCCGCTTTCTCTTGAATGTCACGCAAGCTGTCTTGCAATTCTTCGGGCAAATCCGTTGCTATCAGTTCACGAGTAGCAGTCCCTAATAATGCTATATTAATCAGTTGGTCAGTTACGTTCATCTTTCCAAAAATAATATTCAGATTGATACCAAATAGTTTTCAATTCCCAAAAAGTAACATCCGCCAGCAGGAAAGCAGCAAAAGGCTTTCCACCGGTAGTAGCAAGAATATCAATACGAATGTTTTCGTCCACATGTACCGGCATGACACGTCCTTCGGCATCTTGCAGGTATTGTGCATTGCCGGCTGTCACCAATCTGACATTATCTACCAATAAAGGGACTTCCTCCACAAAAGGATTGGTCCGGACGATCGTTCTATAATATTGTGTGGCAGTTTCCAAGTCGGGACAACAAGAAGGCTGGAATTTTTCGTCCGACCGTTGCAGTTCTTTGGGCAATGCACGTAAAGCGGCAACTCCTTTGTAAAAGTACAATGGGCCCTGATACGTACCACCGGACAGAATCGTAAACTCCGGCAGCGTTCCCGGAACCATAAAATAAACATACACCGCCATCCGGCGACTCGCCTTTCCATACAACCAGAAAACATCGGTTCGCAAATCGTTCACCTTATTACTTCTTGTATGCAGTACCATCCACTGATCTTCGACAGGTTCTCCCGCCATCACCTCTTCCTTTGATTGCGGATATCCTATTTGAGTACGAATTTCGAATTGCCAGTCAGCCGGAAGATTATCCAAATGTTTATAGCTTTCCGCAAGCAGATATATTTTACTCAGTTTGTCTGTCAGTTTGAATTTCCAGTCCTCCGAATAGTAATTCAACTCCTGAAGTCCCCTCAGCCTGCCTGCCAGCCCTGACGCCTGTGCGTCAACCATTCTCCGCGAGATAGCTTCAAACAAGGTGCAGGCTCTCTCCGGAACGTTGAGTAACCCGTTGCGCAACAAGTCTTTCATCCATATCTGAAGGTCTTCAATCCCTCCCAACACTTTTTGATGACGCACAGCCTGTCTCTTGGCCTGCGCCGCCTCATCTATCGGAGCTGCCGTCTTTTTTTCTTTCCGCTCTTTCTTTTCTTCCTTCTCTTTACGTTTGGAAAGCCATGTTTCCACCCAATCCGGTTCCTCTGCCTGCTTGAAAGATTCGGAATAAGACGCATACATATATAAAAGTCCCAAAGCATGTTTACATGGAAACTTACGGCTGGGGCAAGAACATCTAAATGCAATATCCTTTATATCAACAACTGTTTGATAAGGTGTTTGTCCACTTCCTTGACAATGCCCCCAGATGGCACGGTCACTATACTCCAAAAGCAACCATTTGGCTCGGCTCGCTAAACCTTTTCCTGCCTTCACTGAAGCCGCATCCGGCGCCAATTGGGCAATTTGTTCTTCTGTCAGATTTAATAACATTACGGTATGTTTATCATATTTCCGAATGCAAGTATAACACATTTTTCAAACAGAAGCATTAAAAAAAAGCTAATTCTTTTTGCATTTTCAAAGAAAGCACTATTTTTGCATCGTTGTTTATGCAATTATTGTTTAAGTAAACAAGTACAAAAAACAGACTACTTCAATAAACAAATTACATAAGAACAGGGTTATTAAATATAGAAGTATCACCTTATTAATATGCAAGATGCGATGAAAAAAGTATTTCTTCTGACAATTCTGCTAAACATTACTTTTATAGCCAAAGGGCAAACTTTACTAAGCCTGGATAGTTGCCGTGCTTTAGCCCTTGCTAACAATAAAGATTTGTTGATTAGCAACGAAAAAATAAATGCAGCCCACTACCAGCGGAAGGCCGCATTTACCAATTACCTGCCTAATTTCTCGGCAACTGGAACATATATGAGAAATCAAAAAGAGTTCTCTTTATTGAATACCGACCAGAAAGCTGCGCTTTCAGGATTGGGAACCAATCTGGCAGGTCCTATCCAACAGGTTGCCGCACAGCTCGCAGCAGCACATCCGGAGCTCATCCCCCTGATTTCCTCTTTAAGCGGTCAACTAAGTGCTGCACTTCCAGCCCTCGACCAAGTAGGCAACTCATTGGTAGACGCACTGCGTACAGACACCAGAAACGTCTATGCAGGCGCCATCACCCTGACGCAACCGCTCTATATGGGCGGCAAGATACGTGCTTACAACAAAATCACTCAATATGCCGAAGAATTAGCCCGACAACAGCATCAAGGCGGAATGCAAGAAGTAATCATGAGTACAGACCAAGCTTATTGGCAAGTGGTCTCACTGACAAACAAAAAGAAACTGGCGGAAGGATATCTGAAACTTCTGCAACAATTAGACAGTGATGTGGAAAAGATGATTGCCGAAGGGGTAGCTACTAAAGCAGACGGACTATCCGTACGGGTAAAAGTCAACGAAGCAGAAATGACCCTCACCAAAGTGGAAGACGGATTGAGCCTTGCCCGAATGTTATTGTGTCAACTATGTGGACTCGACCTGAGCTCTCCCATCTCACTGGCAGATGAAAATATGGAAGACATTCCCCTGCTTGCATCAGACACCGGTTTTGATATATCTACCGCTTATGAGAATCGTCCGGAAATACGCAGTCTTGAACTCGCCACGCAGATTTACAAACAAAAGATAAACGTAACCCGTGCCGAGCACTTGCCTTCCATCGCATTGATAGGAAACTACATGGTGACCAACCCGTCTGTATTCAACAGCTTTGAAAATAAATTCAAAGGAATGTGGAACGTAGGTGTCATGGTGCAAATACCTATATGGCATTGGGGAGAGGGTGTTTACAAAACCAGAGCCGCCAAAGCAGAAGCCCGCATCGCACAATATCAATTGCAAGATGCTCGCGAAAAAATAGAATTACAAGTCAATCAGGCTGCATTCAAAGTCAATGAAGCAGGCAAAAAGCTGGTGATGTCTACCAAAAATATGGAAAAAGCGAAAGAAAATCTACGCTATGCAACACTCGGATTCAAAGAGGGAGTGATTGCCACCAGCAATGTTCTTGAAGCACAAACAGCATGGTTGTCTGCTCATTCAGAAAAGATTGACGCTCAAATAGATGTAAAGTTAACAGAAATCTATCTGAAGAAATCATTGGGAACGTTGAAATAAATAAGAGACTGAAATATAAAGTTAAGTACCCAATCTAAAAATAAATCGTAACTAATTCACAATCCATAAAATATAATTTATATGACACCTATAAAATCACAAAACAGCAACATGCTGCTTGCATTCCTTACTTTACTGGGAGTTATTGCAATCGTTGCAGTCGTTGGCTTCTTCATGCTTCGTAAAGGTCCCGAAATCATTCAAGGACAGGCGGAAGTTACCGAATATCGTGTTTCAAGTAAAGTCCCGGGACGTATTCTGGAATTCCGCGTAAAGGAGGGGCAACAAGTTAATGCCGGCGACACACTGGCTATTCTGGAAGCGCCGGATGTAGTGGCGAAGATGGAACAGGCACGCGCCGCCGAAGCTGCTGCCCAAGCACAGAACGAGAAAGCTATCAAAGGAGCACGCCAGGAACAGATTCAGGCCGCTTATGAGATGTGGCAGAAGGCACAAGCCGGAGTCACCATCGCCGAAAAATCATACAAAAGAGTGAAGAATCTGTATGAACAGGGAGTGATGCCTGCACAAAAACTAGACGAAGTAACCGCGCAACGGGATGCCGCCATCGCAACCGAAAAAGCGGCAAAAGCACAATACACCATGGCTAAGAACGGAGCCGAGCGTGAAGACAAAATGGCTGCGGAAGCTCTTGTGAACCGTGCCAAGGGAGCTGTTGCCGAAGTAGAATCTTACATTAAGGAAACGTATCTTATCGCTCCGGCTGCCGGAGAGGTTTCCGAGATTTTCCCGAAAGTAGGAGAACTGGTAGGCACAGGTGCCCCTATCATGAATATTGCCGAACTTAATGATATGTGGGTAACATTCAATGTACGCGAGGATCTGCTTAAAAATCTGACTATGGGAACGGAATTTGAAGCAATCGTTCCTGCACTGGATAATAAAGCAATCAAACTGAAAGTATATTATATGAAAGACCTGGGCAGCTACGCAGCCTGGAAGGCTACTAAAACGACCGGTCAGTTTGACTTGAAAACATTCGAGGTGAAAGCATCGCCGATGCAAAAAGTAGAGAATCTCCGCCCGGGGATGTCGGTTGTCATTGATAAGTAATCATGAAAGAGAAAGAAAAGAAATATATAGCATTGTGGCAGGTCATGCACAGGGAGTGCCTGCGGTTGACATCACGACCGCTTTATCTCTTCTGTATGGTTATCGCTCCTCTTTTCTGCTATATCTTTTTCACAACTTTAATGGACACGGGACTGCCGAAGAATCTTCCTGCCGGTGTGGTGGATATGGATAATTCGTCTACGTCACGCAATATCGTGCGCAACCTGGATGCTTTTTCGCAGACAGGTGTCGTCGCCCATTATAGCAATGTCGCGGATGCACGGATTGCCGTGCAGGAAGGAAAAATCTACGGGTTCTTTTATATCCCCAAAGGCTTGTCGTCGGAAGCACAGAGCCAGCGGCAACCCAAAATTTCGTTCTACACCAATTATTCCTACCTGATTGCAGGCTCCCTGCTTTTCAGAGATATGAAAATGATGGGAGAACTTACAGCCGGATCGGCCGCACGTACCGCCCTATATGCCAAAGGAGCGACCGAGGACCAGGCGATGGGATTTCTGCAACCTATCGTGATAGACACGCACCCGTTGAACAATCCGTGGCTGAACTATTCGGTATATCTATGCAACACGCTGATACCGGGAGTGCTCATGTTGCTCATATTCATGGTCACTGTTTACTCTATCGGTGTGGAAATCAAAGACCGCACCGCCCGTGAATGGCTGCGCATGAGTAATAACTCTATTTATATTGCATTGGCAGGAAAATTACTTCCGCATACGGTAGTCTTTTTCATTATGGGTATATTTTATAATGTATATCTATACAGACTCCTGCATTTCCCTTGCAATAGCGGTATCTTTCCTATGATATTCGCCACGCTATGCCTTGTACTGGCATCACAGTGTTGCGGCATCGTCATGATAGGAACTCTGCCCACGCTGCGACTCGGATTGAGTTTCGCCTCACTATGGGGAGTTATATCGTTCTCCATTTCCGGTTTTTCTTTTCCGGTGATGGCCATGCACCCTGTCTTGCAGGCTTTAAGCAACCTGTTCCCGTTGCGGCATTATTTCCTGATTTATGTAGACCAGGCACTCAACGGATACGGTATGGCTTACTCGTGGAGCAATTATATGGCATTATTAATATTCATGATGCTTCCTTTCCTGGTGGTTCACCGCTTGAAAGAAGCATTGGTTTACTATAAATACATACCCTAAATGAAAGATATAAAATTAAAAGACAAGATAGCCCAAGGCATCAATGACCTGTTTTATATTTGGAAGCGGGAGTTTCAGACAACTTTCCGCGACCAGGGGGTACTGATATTCTTCATACTCGTCCCATTGGGCTATCCATTGCTGTATAGCTTCATCTACGACAATGAAGTAGTGCGTGAAGTTCCCGCTGTTGTGGTGGACGATTCCCATTCATCTCTCAGCCGCGAATATCTCCGCAAGGTAGATGCTACGCCCGATATTCAAATCGTCTCCTACTGTGCCGATATGGAAGAAGCCAGACAAATGCTGAAGAACAGGCGTGCGTATGGCATCATTTACATTCCTTCGGATTTCTGTGATAACATTGCCAAAGGAAAGCAGACGCAAGTCAGCATCTATTGTGATATGAGCGGATTACTTTATTATAAATCCATGCTGATAGCCAATACCGCCGTTTCTCTGGATATGAACAAGGACATCAAGATTGCCCGTAGCGGAAACACAACCGACCGGCAGGATGAGATAACTGCTTATCCGATAGAATATGAGGAGATCTCGATATTCAATCCTACTGCCGGATTCGCCGCTTTCCTGATTCCTGCGGTACTGGTATTAATCATTCAGCAAACGTTATTGCTCGGCATCGGTCTTGCTGCCGGAACTGCCCGTGAAAATAACCGATTCAAAGACCTTGTTCCTATCAACCGGCATTATAACGGAACGCTACGGATTGTATTAGGAAAAGGATTGAGTTATTTCTTGGTTTATATATTGGTAGCTTTCTATGTACTTTTTGTGGTTCCAAGATTGTTTAGCCTCAACCAAATCGGACAACCAGGTTCATTGGCATTATTCGTTGTGCCCTACTTGGCAGCTTGCATTTTCTTTGCTATGACAACATCCATTGCCATCCGTAACCGGGAAACGTGTATGCTGATTTTTGTATTCACATCTGTTCCTTTGCTATTTATCTCAGGAATCTCCTGGCCGGGGGCTGCGATTCCTCCGTTCTGGAAGTATGTATCTTACATATTCCCGTCTACTTTCGGAATCAATGGTTTTGTGAAAATCAATAATATGGGAGCAACTTTGAGTGAAGTGGCTTTTGAATATAAAGCTTTATGGCTACAGGCGGGTATCTACTTCCTCACAACTTGTTGGGTATATCGTTGGCAAATACTTATGAGCCGCAAACATGCGATAGAGAGGTATAAAGAATTAAAAGAGAAAGAAAACTTATCCAAGCAGGTAAGTGATTGATAGATATAAATCCCCCGTCCAAAGAGAGTATAGGACGAGGGATTTTAAAGAGATATTATAAAGAGAGTGTAATTCGATTAGAATTTATAACCTACACCGATAGAGAAGTTCATGTTTTTCGGAGCACCATCGCCATCATAAATTTTAGCCAAACCAAATTCTCCAGTCAAATCAATAAAGAATTTATTAATTTCATAAGCGACACCTACACCAAGGCCAGCATCAAATTTCTTTGCACCTTCCATCAAGATATCTCCATCTTCATCTTTAGTATCTTTAAAGAAATCAATTTTCCGAACTTTACCAGCGTATCGAAACGCACCATATCACATTTAACGTCTGTTTTGTACCAGCAAATATATTTCATTTATTTTAAATAAAAAAACGAACAACTATCTGGTTTTAGCATAAAGGTTATTAAAATGTGACTATTAAAGCAAAAATAGTGCTTATCCGAGCATTTTTTGTGTTTAACTATTCTCAGCATAAATATTAAATCAAAACATTCTTACAATAATCATGCATTTACATTTATTAATACACTAATTATTGTATATTTACGAAATATTCGTAGATTTGCGAAGTATTCGTAATTAAACAACATATCCATGGAAAAGTTGACTATACAAGAAGAAGAAGTAATGATCTACATTTGGGAGTTACAATGCTGTTTCGTAAAAGACATTGTTGCAAAATATACGCAACCGGCACCTCCCTATACCACAGTGGCATCCATCGTGAAGAACCTCGAGCGAAAAGGATACATCACACCGAAACGTGTGGGTAATACCTACCAATACACTCCCGCCATTCGCGAAAATGAGTATAAACGCCATTTTATGAGCGGCGTAGTTCGTAACTACTTTGAGAACTCTTACAAAGAAATGGTTTCATTCTTTGCTAAGGACCAAAAGATTTCGACCGATGATCTCAAAGACATCATCGACCTGATTGAAAAAGGAAAAGAAGATTAATAGAAAATATTCATTACTATGACTCCGGAATTAGCCTATTTTCTAAAGATAAATGTAGCGATAGCCCTATTCTACGCATTTTATCGGCTGTTTTTCTATAAAGACACCTTCTTCCATTGGCGTCGGATAGCTTTGCTGAGCTTCTTTGCCATCTCCTTGCTTTATCCTTTATTGAATATTCAAGGATGGATCAAGACTCATGAGCCAATGGTGGCAATGGCAGATCTTTATGCGACAATAATACTTCCAGAGCAAACTGTTACCCCACAACAAGAACCTACGATGAATTGGCAAGAATTAACCATACTCTTTATGAAAATCATCTATTGGAGCGGGGTATTATTCCTGGCAACACGTTTCCTTCTACAGTTAGGCAGTATCATACGATTGCACATCCAGTGTTCAAAAAGCACTATACAAGGGACACGCGTACATCTTTTAAAGAAAGTAAACGGTCCATTCTCTTTCTTCCGATGGATATTCATTTATCCACAGTCGCATACGGAGTCCGAAATCAGCGAAATCATTACCCATGAGGAAACACACGCCCGCCAATATCATTCGGTAGACGTATTAATCAGTGAACTAATGTGTACATTCTGCTGGTTCAACCCGTTTATCTGGCTGATGAAACGTGAAGTCAGAGGTAATCTCGAATACATGGCAGACCACCGGGTATTGGAGACGGGACATGACAGTAAATCATACCAGTACCATTTGTTGGGACTGGCACATCACAAGGCTGCAGCAAATTTATCAAATAGTTTCAATGTTTTACCACTCAAAAATCGTATTAAAATGATGAATAAACGAAGAACAAAAGAAATAGGGAGAACTAAATATCTGATGTTTCTCCCCTTGGCTGCCCTGTTGATGATTGTCAGCAACATCGAAATGGTGGCACGTACCACAGAGAAATTCGCCAAGGAAGTAATGGGACAGGCGACGACACAAGTCACTTCGAAACCCGAAATAGCGACTATTCCCGAACTTCCTGCAGAAGAAATTCAAAAAATCATTCTCCCGCAGGAGAAAAAGGCACAAGAGACACTGGAGACTCATAGCAAGATTGTACCGGATTCCGTCATATTTGAAGTTGTAGAAGAAATGCCGGATTTCCCCGGAGGAATGAAAGCCTTGATGGAATATCTTTCACAAAACATCAAATATCCGGCTGAAGCACACGCAAAAGGCACACAAGGACGTGTGATTGTATGTTTCGTAGTAAAAAAAGACGGAAGTATAGATAACATAAAAGTAGTTCGGAGTGTAGACCCCTATTTAGATAAGGAAGCCATACGTGTAATTACTGCCATGCCAAAATGGAAACCCGGCAAGCAGAGAGGACAAGCAGTAAATGTCAGATTCACAGTTCCCGTTGCCTTCAGACTAACCGATCCCGAACCCGCTAAAGCAGAAGAAATAAAGCAGTCTGATTTGGAAGAAGTAGTCGTAGTAGGCTATGGCTTAAAAGAGGATTCAACTCCCGATGCAGTAGGTATTGAAACAGGAGATACGGAACCTACTTTCAAGGTAGTAGAAACAATGCCCAAATTCCCTGGCGGAACAGCCGGGCTGATGAAGTATCTTGCCAGAAGCATTAAATATCCGACTATTGCACAAAAGAACAAGGAGCAAGGCAGAGTCATCATAAAGATGGTTGTCGGAAAAGATGGCAGCTTGTCAGATATAAAAGTACTACGTAGCGTTTCTCCTTCTTTGGATGCAGAAGCCATTCGTGTAGTGGGTAATATGCCAAAATGGGAACCGGGACAGCAACGCGGACAAGCAGTTGCCGTAGAATATACCCTTCCTATTGTATTCCGGCTACAGTAAATTTATCCCCCAGTGCCGTACCCTTTCCTCATCGGTGGGGAAAGGGGTGTTCCCCGGTGCCGAACACACCCTTCCCCGGTGCCGGACATTTCTTTCATCAATACCGGAAAAAAAGCATTTTTTTCTCTTTCCGTAAAGATAGTTACAAAAATATCCTTATATTTGTTAGCAACAAAACACTATTCATATGAAAAGATTCGCATGGATTATCGGTTTGGTACTCTGCACAGTATGCACTGTACAAGCCAAAGACAGAGTTATCGAACGTCCTCCTCTTCTTGCCTGGAGTTCCAACAGTATCGAAGTTGACAAAATTGTCATGAGTGACACAGTGACCACTGTATATGTGAAAGCTTACTATCGACCCAAATACTGGATAAAAATAGCAACCGGGAGTTTCCTGAAAGACAATAATGGAACGCTTTACCCTATCCGAAAGGGAGTTGGAATTACACTCGACAAGGAATTCTGGATGCCGGAATCAGGAGAAGCGGAGTTTCAGCTCCTATTTCCGCCAATACCGGAAAATGTGACCAGCCTGGATTTCTCCGAAGGAGATTTTGACGGAGCATACAAGATATGGGGAATACAACTCAATGAGAAAAATTTCCGCAAAACTCCACTACCCAAAGATGCGATAATCCACAAAATCAACAAGAAAGCTCAATTGCCGACACCGGAACTCACATATGCCAAAGCCACATTAAAAGGAAGAGTGCTCGACTTTAAGGCAGATATGCCGGCATCAGGCAAATTGCATCTGAATGACCCGGTCAGATGGTTGAACTTCGCAGAAGAAGTGAACATCAATGAAGATGGAACTTTTCAAGTTCAAACAGATGTGATTACGATAACTCCGGCTACACTTGTTTTCCCGTTTGCCCAAATTCCATGTCTCCTGGCTCCCGGTAAAGAAATTTCGATTATCATCAATACAGCCGAATGTACACGCCAACAATCACACTTGCAAAAAGACAGCAAACCGTATGGGAAAAAGGCTTATTACAGTGGTTATCTGGCTGAATTGCAACAAGAACTGATGGACAATTCCATCCAAACCAATTTGGTTAGCAACCCGCGAGAAACCGTGAACGAGGTAATCGGAAAAGACATTGACGGAGTAAAAAACTATTTTGTAGAGAAACGACGTGACATTCATAAACAAATAGAAGAAGCCCCCCTCAGCCTTGCTGCAAAAGAAGTTCTAAAAGCCAATACGGATATAACCACAGGCATCGGAATTTTTATGGCCAAGGATATACTGATGCGTGCACATGTCGCCAGCCAGAAGCTAAACAAGGAGCAGACAAAAGAATACTACATGAATACCAAAATAGAATTTCCGGATAATTATTTCGATGTATTCAAAGAACTTGTTCTTAACTCACCGGCAGATTTATACGCACCGGAATATGCATACGGGATAGGTGTGTTCGCTTCCAGAAAAGATCTTTTAGAGCAACATCTAGGTACTAATCAGGGAATTCTATTTCAGATGGCGGAAGCATGCAGGTACTACCGCTCCATTGAAGATTTCACACCGCTAACCACCGAACAAACAGCGGCACTTGAAGCATTGCCCTCACCTGCCTACAAAGAGATGCTGACAGATTTTAACAGGAAATTGCTCAAGAAGATAGAACTGAACAAACAGAAAACCGGATACCAAATCAATGAAGTAGGTGAAGTAAGCAACGAGGAGCTATTTTCCACCATTATTTCCAAATTCAAAGGACATGTATTGTTAGTGGACTTTTGGGCAACTTGGTGTGGTCCCTGCAGAATGGCTAACAAAGCTATGATTCCGATGAAAGAAGAATTGAAAGATAAAGATATTCTTTATCTATACGTAGCAGGAGAAAATTCGCCTAAAGGAACTTGGGAGAATATGATACCCGATATCCACGGAGAACATTTCCGTGTGACCAACGATCAATGGAAATATTTAATGGACAAATTCAATATCCAAGGAGTACCGACTTATTTCGTAATAGATGCCGAAGGGAATACAACCTTCAAACAAACAGGATTCCCAGGCACAGATACAATGAAAAAGAAATTGATGGAAGCGTTGAAGAAATAATATATTTATATAAGACGTCAAAACAATTCAATCATCATCTTTATATTATTTAGGCACGGCTAACATGGATTTCACGTTTTTTAGTTAATTGGAACTGTAAAATCCGTGTTAGCCGTGCCTAATTTTAATGACGCCAGACTTAACCTATTTATGCATTTCCACAATCTGAGTCGGAGCCATCTCAACATTACGGCGATCTACCTGGCGGACAACACTCGCAGCCAATGATAAGAAAGCACGTCCAGTAACAGAATCCTCGTCCAATGCAACAGGCGTACCATTATCCCCTCCCTCACAAATACTCTGCACAATAGGAATCTGCCCCAACAAAGGAACATTCATCTCTTCAGCCAGCTTCTTGGCTCCTTCTTTACCGAAGAGATAGTATTTGTTTTCGGGAAGTTCGGCAGGAGTAAACCATGCCATATTCTCAACCAGACCAAGAATAGGTACATTCACCTTATCATTGGTAAACATATTGATTCCCTTACGGGCATCTGCCAAAGCCACTG
>CAMQVH010000030.1 GCA_947038155.1 uncultured Bacteroides sp.
CTTTGTTTTTATAATCAAAGCCTTTGTTTTTATAAACAAAGCTTGCGTTTATAGATTACGGTTAATGAAAAATAAGTTTACATGCTGATAATAAGAAGTTTACAATTAATGAAAGAGAACTTTTCTATTAATGAATGAAAAGTGGGTTATTAAGAGCCTGCTCCGAGTTTTGCCCGACACAGTTTTGAGAGTTGCTTTCGAGTATATTTTCTGTTGTTGTGAGCAGCAGCATGACGGAGACTATGTGACGAATAAAAACAGGTTGGTAAAGCCTATCTAACATAATCCCAGGAAAATTTAAACAGGCTCTTAATCCCGGAAAAATGGAAATTAATTCTTATCTTTGACTATTAGATAGTTAACCATTAAAAAATAGAAGTATGAAGTTTTTTATTGACACGGCCAATTTGGAGCAGATTCAAGAGGCGTATGACCTCGGAGTACTTGACGGAGTGACTACCAACCCTTCGCTGATGGCGAAAGAAGGTATCAAAGGTGTGCAAAACCAGCGTGAACATTACGTCAAGATATGTAAGATTGTGGATGGCGATGTGAGTGCAGAAGTAATAGCGACCGATTATGAAGGGATGATTCGTGAAGGTGAAGAACTTGCTGCACTTGACCCGCATATTGTAGTGAAAGTGCCTTGTATTGCTGATGGAATTAAGGCTATCAAATATTTCACGGAAAAAGGGATTCGTACCAATTGTACATTGGTCTTCTCCGTGGGGCAAGCATTGCTGGCTGCCAAAGCTGGAGCTACTTATGTCTCTCCTTTCATAGGTCGGTTGGATGATATCTGCGGGAATGGGGTAAGACTTGTCGGTGATATTGTACGTATGTATCGCACATATGACTATAAGACACAGGTACTGGCAGCATCTATCCGTAATACCAAGCATATAATCGATTGTGTGGAGGTAGGGGCGGATGTGGCTACTTGTCCGTTGGGTGCCATCAAAGGATTACTTAATCATCCGTTGACAGATGCGGGATTGAAAAAATTCCTGGAAGATTACAGGAAAGTGAATGGTTGAGTGTAAATACAATCCCATTATGTAGGTGAATATCCATGAAAGTAATCTCTTCAGGATATTCACTTTTTTTCTTTTTGTTTCTTTTTATATTGAGTTGGTGTTTCTCCCGTATACTGTTTGAAAGCGGTACTGAAGTAACGCGAGGTGGTGAATCCTACTTTTTCGGCAATTTCGGTAAAAGACATTTCTGTACTGGTAATTAACATCATGGCTTTCTCCATACGGAATTTATTGATATATTCATTGGCTCCCATAGCTGTCAGGGCTTTCAACTTGTTGTAGAGCGAAGCACGACTCATACCTATCTCTTTGCATATAAAGGTAATATCTAAGTGGTTATTGTCTAAATTTTCTTGAATAAGTTTATTCAGCTTTAACAAGAATGTTTCGTCTGCCTGGCTGAAAGTACATTCTTCCGGTGTGGGGATCAATCCTGTATTCAGATATCTTTTTTTGGTCGATTCTCGGTTTCTTAAACGATTGCGGATAAGTTCCATTAACATTTCTATCTCAAAAGGTTTGGTCAGATAGGCATCCGCTCCATTTTTGTAACCGCTTAACTGACTTTGTTTGTCATCTCTTGCTGTCAGTAGAAGAATGGGGATATGGCTGATGGTAATATCTTCCTTGATATTTCTACAAAGTTCATATCCATTCATTCTTGGCATCATCACATCACTGACAATGATGTCCGGAGTATGACTTTTTATAAGTTGTAGAGCTTCTATACCATCTGCGGCAATTATTATCCGCTTAAAGTATTCTCTCAGTGAACTTTTAAGGAAATCAGTCAGGTCGGGATTATCATCTACTACCAAAATGGTATAGGGAGTTGTATCGAAATTATCTCCATCGGGTGTTATATCGTTGTCATCATCACTGATCAGTTCGTTCAAATAGGCTTTAGGTTGGCAGATAATCTCTTCTGTTTCTTGTTTTTGAGGAAGTTCAAAAAAGAAAGTGGCACCGGCTTCGTGATTATTACGGGCTCCGATAGAACCGCCATGTAATTCAACCAGAATTTTGGAATAAGATAGTCCGATACCTGTTCCGCTTTGTTCGCCCGTTCCTTGATAAAAACGGGTAAATAGTTTTTGTGTATCTACTTGTTGTAAGCCGCAACCTTGGTCGGTAATGGAAATACGTACTTTTTTCTTTGCAGAAAGTAGTTCCGACTTGATGATAATTTCCGTGTCTTTAGGACTATGTTTCAATGCATTGATAAGTAGGTTACTTAGAATGATTTCACATTTATCTTTATCAAAACTTACCATGTCAATGCATGGATCGAGGCAGTAATGAATTTGTATATTCTTTGCTTCTCCTTCACTGACAAAATCTTGTGATACTTGTTTGATCCATTCGTTAAGTGGGTAGGGATGTATAAGCAACTTACTTTCTCCTACCTCCATCTTGCGGACGTCGAGTACCATATTGAGCAGATTCTTCATCCGTTGAGACTGTCGGTAAATAGCTTTTAACGATAAGTATTGGGAATCTGCCGATGATAAAGATTTCAGAATACGGTTAAGAGGAGCGTGAATCAGTGTCAGCGGAGTACGCAGTTCATGACTGATGTTGATCAGGAAACGCACTTTTTCTTCATACACTTGTTGTTCATGCTCCTTCATGGCCCACTTCAACTTGTTTTCTTTTCGTTTCAATGTTCTTCGAAATGTTTCAATAATCATTCCGGTAATGAACAAGGCGCAGCTTAACATAAACCACCACGTACGGTACCAAGGAGGGAGTACGGTCAGTTCCAGTATCCGCTGACCGGGAATCCAATTACCGTCTTTTGCTGTGCAGGAAGTGATAATCTGATAATCACCAGGTGGAAGTGAACGAATGACTAATTCCGGGTTGTATGATTCGAACTGTTGGTCGTTCAGACCTTGTATCTGATATCGATATACTTTTTGCCTGAAAATATCCTCCTCTTTTGACATGATGCGGATACTTATGTTGCTGTTCCAAGGAACGGAAAGCCCGGGTGGATTACCGTTTAATTCGTTGTTGGCCGATTCTCCGTTGACAATTACATCCGATAACTGTAACTTGGGTAATTCGGAGACGGCCGGAAGCAGATTGCGGTTGATGTGTAGTAACCCTTTAACACCTCCCATGTAAATATCTCCGTGTCTACTAAGTAGGCGCGGTTTGGAAAGATATTCGTTTTGTATGGCACCGTCCGATTCGCCGAACAATACAAATTTCTTCTCTTTGATCAGCCATGCGAAAAGCATATCGTTTGTGCCAATCCATACTTTCCCTTGTTGGTCACATGCGATAAGTGTTACTTCCGTAAACAGTGAGGTGGTAAAAGGGGTACGTACTTTAGTAACTGAATTGTAATGAATCAATCCGTAATTGCTTCCTATCCAGAAATCACCGTTTTCGTCACGTGCAACGGAATTAATAATTGTATCTTTGAAACAACGGAACAGGGATGTCAGACGGTTGTTTTCTTTATCCAATTCATATATGTGCTTTATATCGTTCAGATAGGTATATTTTTCATGGTTGGTGATAGGCAGAAGAGTACCGATGATGTCTTCTCCTTCCTGTTCGGTGACTATTTGGAAAGTATGTTTATTCAGGTCATATTGATAAACATGGTCACTGAGCAATAACACATTATCCGGACTATTTTGATATAGATTGACCGTTTTACCCCGATTGCAAAGACGAGTAGTCGTTTGGGCATCTATAATTGTAAATGGTTGCTTCTTTCCGGTAGACGGATCAAAGACAAATACTCCTTGTGAGAAAAGTGAAATCAATAATTTACCTGGGATGAATTGACAGATAGATGCTACTTTATCTTCCCATGTCGATAAATAATGTGTAAATTTTTCCGTGATAGGATTGAAAAGATTGATACCACCGCCATCTGTTCCAATCCAGATTTTATCGTCGGATTGTTGATAAAGACAGAGAACTGTACTATTGCTTAAACCACGATTGTTGCCCGGCATGACATCGGTATAAGTCACCATTGATACTTCGCGGATACTGATTAGGCCGTTTCGGATACTTCCTGCCCACATATTGTTGTTGTAGTCGTTGTAGAGGCTGAGGATGGAATTGGCCGGTAATGAATAGTTTGCTCTGCCAGGGATATGTTCTAATAAGGAGAAACGTCCGGTTTCCGGTTCTAAGATATTAATTCCGCCGCCATCTGTTCCGATCCATAGTTTGTTTTCCCGTTCGGCAAGGCTAAGTATGACATTGTTGCTTAAAGAAGAATTACGGGTAGTGTACGAAGCTAATTGTTTCCCGTTTCGGTCGAAGCAGTAAAGGCCACTGTTGTATGGGGCAATCCATATTCGTTTTTTCGAGTCGATGATCAGGCTCATAATTTCTTTCCCACAGTCAAAAGGAGGGCGTTTGTATTTTCCGGTTTTCAAGTTAAGCAGGAGTATCCCTTGCCAGCGGCTGCAACAAAGTACGGTTTCCTCGTCCCAAAGGCTGAGCGTCGTAATGTTGAAATTCTTGATATTCGTAGGTTGGTTGAATTCCTGTATCAGACGGAAAGAATTGTTTTGGTAACTATAAAAGTAAATCTTGTTTTTGACTCCGAATAGTAGTCCGTCTTGGGTAGGACAAGCAGAATAAGCGATGATGCTTTTCCCTTCATCGTCAGTTGGTAAGTAGAAGTCATCACTTTGCCGTTGGTAACGTGCCACTCCTTTGTCTGTCAGAATCCAAACATTGTTTTGTTGATCTTCTACAATCTGATGGATGAGATCATGAGGTAAAGAATGCGAATCGTCTGCATGGTGAATATATTTTTTCAGTTCATGACCGTCAAACCGTCCTAAGCCGGAACGGGTACCTATCCATATGAATCCTTGTTCATCTGTAAGGATGCATCGTACGGTGGAAGGAAGCCCTTCTTTTAAAGAAATTTGTTTGTAATAATAATGTCCTGCCTGTAGGGGAAGCGCACCGGCTATCTGCATGACAAATACTATACATAGGATGATATATAATTTTATTTTCATGAACGTAGATCAGGTAAACAAAAACAAAGATAATACATTCGGATGAATATTGAATAAAATGATATAGAGTTTTGAGCAAAGATGATATTAATTTATCTATAATCTTTATCTTTGCTCGAAAATGTACGACTATGATTACCGAAGAACTACAGAAACTATATCAGGAATATACGGGAGTTCCCGCAGAGAATATAACAGAATTACCATCTTCCGGCTCCAACCGCCGCTACTTCCGGCTGACAGGTGTGAAAACCCTGATCGGCGTCTGTGGCACGTCTGTCGAGGAGAATGATGCTTTCCTTTATATGGCAGCCCATTTCCGCAAGTCCGGCCTGCCTGTACCCGAAGTTCATATCGTTTCCGAAAATAAGAGTTACTATCTTCAGGAGGATTTGGGAGATACCCTTTTGTTTCATGCAATCGAGAAAGGACGTGCTACCAGCGTATTTTCCGAAGAGGAAAAAGAGTTGCTCCGCAAGACGGTCCGTTTGCTTCCTGCCATACAGTTTGCCGGAGCCGACGGCTTCGACTTTTCCCGTTGCTATCCGCAGCCGGAGTTCAATCAGCGTTCTATCCTTTGGGATTTGAATTACTTCAAATATTGTTTCCTTAAGGCTACCGGCATGGAATTTCAGGAAGATAAACTGGAGGACGACTTTCAGAAGATGAGTGATGTGCTGCTGCGCAGTTCTTCCGCTACTTTTATGTACCGCGATTTTCAGAGCCGCAATGTGATGATCAAAGACGGTGAGCCGTGGTTTATCGACTTTCAGGGCGGACGGAAAGGGCCGTTCTATTATGATGTCGCTTCTTTCCTGTGGCAGGCAAAGGCGAAATATCCCGATAGTCTCCGTCAGGAATTGCTGAAGGAGTATATCGATGCCCTGCGCAAATATCAGCCTATCGACGAGCCCTATTTCTATAGTCAGCTTCGTCATTTTGTTCTTTTCCGCACGTTGCAAGTGCTCGGAGCTTACGGTTTCAGGGGGTATTTTGAGAAGAAACCTCATTTTATCCAGAGTGTTCCTTTTGCTATCCAGAACCTGCGTGACTTGCTCAAAGAGGCGTACTCCGAATATCCGTACCTCTGCAATGTACTGCGCGAACTTACCGAACTCAAGCAATTCACCGACGATCTCAAGAAACGGCAGCTTACTGTCAAAGTGATGAGTTTTGCTTATAAGAAAGGGATTCCCGATGATCCTACCGGTAATGGCGGCGGTTATGTCTTTGACTGCCGTGCCGTGAACAATCCCGGTAAGTACGAACGCTACAAGCCTTTCACGGGACTGGATGAACCGGTGATCAGCTTTCTCGAAGAAGATGGTGAGATTCTCCGTTTCCTCGACTCTGTCTATGCGTTGGTAGATGCTTCGGTGAAGCGATATATGGAACGCGGCTTCAGTAATTTGTCCGTTTGCTTCGGCTGTACCGGAGGACAACATCGTTCGGTTTATTCAGCGCAGCATCTGGCAGAGCACCTGAACCGCAAATTCGGAGTGAAAGTGGAGCTGGTGCACCGCGAACAGAATATAGAACGTACTTTTGAGGCAACTGTGTAATGAAAGCAATGATATTTGCAGCCGGGTTGGGCAGCCGGCTGAAACCACTGACCGATACGATGCCCAAAGCCCTTGTTCCCGTAGCCGGACGTCCGATGCTGGAACATGTGATTTTGAAACTGAAAGCTTCCGGTTTTACCGAAATAGTGATTAATATCCATCATTTCGGTGAGCAGATTATTGATTTTCTGAAAGCTAACAATGATTTCGGACTGACGTTGCATATTTCCGACGAACGGGACCTGCTGCTCGATACGGGGGGAGGAATCAGAAAAGCCCGTCGATTCTTTGAAAATTCCGATGAACCCTTCCTTGTGCATAATGTGGATATTCTTTCGGATATGAATCTGAAAGAGCTGTATGACTTTCATTTGCGGAACGGGAGTGTAGCCACCTTGCTCGCCAGCCGGCGTAAAACTTCCCGTTATCTGCTTTTCGATGCGGAACAAAGATTGCGAGGATGGATCAACAAAGATACGGGACAGGTGAGGCCCGAAGGTTTCCGGTATGATGAGTCGTTGTACAAAGAGTATGCCTTCAGCGGTATCCATGTTTTCTCGCCTGCTGTCTTCCAGTTGATGGAAGTGCCGTGCTGGGAAGGCAAGTTCTCTATTATGGACTTTTATCTGGCTACCTGCGGGCAAACGGATTATTGCGTTTATCTTACGGAAAAGCTGGAACTGATTGATATCGGCAAGCCGGAGACGTTGGCACGGGCGGAAGAGTTTTTAAGAGAGAATATAGTATCATGAGTATATTCGGATAACTAGAGTTAATGAAAGGCGGAAATATTCGGAAACGGATATTGCCGCCTTTCTTTTTTTGTCTCGAAAGTTGTCTGATAATGTCTGTTGACCTCGAAAAATGCGATAAAATGGACTATTTTAGACATTTTTGGAAGAATCAAAGCCAAAATCGAACATCTTAAATCTTAGATATAACCTAAATTTGTAGCAGTGAATGTCAGGAAAGACTTCGCTACTTATATAAAAGGTAATCTTAATTAATAAACTTATGAGAAGCAAATTCCTATTTCTTTGTCTCTTCCTTTTTGGAATGTTGACAGCTTGCAAAAACACAAAATGGGTAGATGTTCCTACCGGTACTCCTCCCGAAGGTTCAGTTACGGGAAAACCGGGCGAAACTGAAGAACCCGATGATCCTGATCCTACAGATAAAACATTTATCAACTGTTCTTATATCCGTGGTGATTTTTTTGAAACGAATCGAATTTCGGGAGCAAGTATGGGTGCTTGCAACGATTTGATTTATCTGACGGCACGTCCTTATGCTGACGGTGATTTGACTTTTGACTTACCCGTGAATGATGCAACACTTACAGGGGCAGCAACGTATGCTGCTTCTTATAATGGACGCAACGGAGTACTCAAATTGGATGGTACCGGCAAGATGAACGCCGGCGACGGTCTGTTGCATTCACCAGACGGAGCATTCAAGAAATTCACATTCGGTACTTATATATATGTCAGCGAGTGGGTGGACGGAGCTTGCTTGTTTAAAAAGGTAGACGACGGTTCTGTTGTCATCGCTTTCCAGTTGGGAGCAACGGAAGGTAATTTGAAACTGACTGTCGGAAGTGCTACGGCCACAGTGACGAATAGCGCATTGAAATCAGGAGCATGGCATTATGTAGCGGTGACTTATGATGGTGGCGCTGCCAAGTTATATATAGATACGAACAATACTGCCACTGACTTTACAGGCTCTCTGCCTGCTTCGGTTCCTAATACCCGTGCTGACTTTGTGATGGGAGAGAACCTAAAAGGTTATCTGGATGAAACATTTGTGAACAGTCTGCTGATGGGTACATTAGGAAGAAATCCCATCTCTTTTGATAATTGGAATAACACGAAAACACTTGCTTACTGGAAATATGATGACGCTGCAAAACCTGGTAAGGACTCGCATACATGGGCTATTCGTCTGGAGCAGATTCGTACTGCCTTGAATGGACAGGCAGGTGACCGGAAGATACGTTTGGGTATTGCTGGCGGCGAATGGTTGAAAATGGTCGGCAACGCAACTGCCCGTACTAACTTTGCCAATAACGTAAAGAAGGTGATCGAGCAATATAATCTGGATGGTGCGGACCTCGACTTTGAATGGGCTTATTCAGGTACTGATTTAGCCAATTACAGTAAAGCCATCGTGCAATTGCGTGAAGTATTGGGGAAAGATGTATTTTTGACCGTATCCCTACATCCTGTTTCTTACAAAATAAGTGCGGAAGCTATTGCAGCAGTCGATTTTATCTCGTTGCAATGCTATGGACCTTCAGTAAAACTTTTCTCTATGGAACGTTTCAAATCGGATGGTAAAGCTGCAGTCGATTATGGAATACCTCAGGATAAACTGGTCATGGGAGTACCTTTCTACGGGACTACGGGTACTGCCGGCGAGCAGGCAGCTTATTTTGATCTTGTTGGTAAGGGTAACCTGACTAATACTTCTGCAGATACATGGAGTTATGAAGGAAAGAACTATACGCTCAACAGCCAGAATACGATTCGCCAGAAGACACAATATGTGTGCGAGAATGGTTTTGGAGGAATCATGAGCTGGGACTTGGCTACGGACGTAGACGTGACGCATGAGATGTCTTTGTTGAAAGCAGTGAAAGAAGAGTTTGATTACTATGCCAATCCTATCTATAGAATAAAATAGAATCTTAATTAGTAAATATAATATTATGGAAAAAAAGAAGTTCGTAAGAAAACAAGAACGCTTTGTTCTGTTTCTGATGCTCCTGTTATTGTTTCCTCTGGGTGCGTTGGCACAACAAAAATTGATAAAGGGACAAGTGGTAGACGAAATGGGAGAACCTATTATCGGTGCTACGGTCATGATAAAAGGTGTAACCGGAGGAACGATTACAGATATTGACGGTAATTTCTCTATTCAAGGAAAAGTCGGAAGCACTCTTTCTGTTACATATGTGGGATATGCCCCATTGCAGGTAAAAGTCACTAAACAGGAAGGTAACAGACTGGTGATGAAGGAAGATGCTAAGGTGCTGGATGAAGTTGTGGTGGTAGGTATGGATACACAAAAAAGAAATACCATTACGGCAGCTGTCGCTACATTGAAAGATGACGCGATTGTGAATCGTCCTGTGACGGATGTTACCAGTGCTTTGCAAGGTAATATAGCCGGTTTGAACTTTGCTTCGGATGCAGTAGGCGGCGGTGTTGGTGGTGAAATCGGTGCCGATATTAAATTCAGTATTCGCGGTATCGGTTCTATTAACGGTGGTGAGCCTTATGTATTGGTGGATGGAGTGGAGCAGAGCATGCAGAATGTGAACCCGGCCGATATTGCCAGTATCAGTGTACTGAAAGATGCTTCTGCTTCTGCTGTATATGGTGCGCGTGCTGCTTATGGTGTGGTTCTGGTAACAACGAAGAGCGGTAAAAAAGAAAGAGCCAGTGTTACTTATCGTGGTACGGTAGGTTTCAGTGCACCTATCAATATGCCTAAAATGATGAATGCGTTGGAATACGCTGCGTATAATAACCAACAGTATGATAATGGAGGAGCTTCATCCGGTTTGCAGAAGATTTCGGATAAGACAATTGAGAAGATTAAGGGATTTATGCAGAATCCTTATTCGGCTGAGTTCCCGGGGATTGAAGCGAATACTACTGGTGATGACTGGGCAGGTGCTTATTACAATCAATACGGTAATACAGACTGGTTTGAGTATTATTTCAAAGACAAATCTGTCCGCCATTCTCACA
Organism: uncultured Bacteroides sp.; assembly: GCA_947038155.1. GTDB lineage: Bacteria > Bacteroidota > Bacteroidia > Bacteroidales > Bacteroidaceae > Bacteroides. The sequence continues at coordinate 10,365 of CAMQVH010000030.1, forward strand.
ATTTGAGCGTGCAGGGAGGTTCTGATAAAGTAAACTATTATATTGGTATGGGATATACCTATCAGGAAGGTTTGCTGGATAAGGTACAGGATGATCTGAGTAAATATAACCTGAATACCAAGTTACAGTTTAAGACAAGTGATTGGCTGCGTTTCAACCTGAATAACAATATTACTTTGCAGATGATCAAACGCCCGATGGCTAATCAGATGATTCTGTATAATAAGATCGGTAGCCACCGTCCGACTCAGGTGACTGAACTGCCTGTTGAATCTGAATATAACATACCTAGCTGGAATGAAATGTTGTATCTGAAAAATTCCAATTATCAGAGAAACCGTATTTCGGATGCTTTGTCGTTTTCGGCTACCGTAACTCCTTTGGAAGGTTGGGATATCACCGGAGAAATGAAAATACGTTTTGATGTGGAAAATAATAACCTGAAAATGAAAGATGACCAGAAGTACGAAACTCCTGCAGGCACTTTCAAACCGGGTGATGCCACTAATCAGCGACAAGGATTTACATATCCCGGCATTAGTTGGAAAAACATGTATTTCGGCTCTTACACACGTGGTAGCATGTTCAATTATTATCTGTCGCCTAATCTGTCAAGCTCTTATACTCACCAGTGGGGAGATCATTTCTTTAAGGCAATGGCGGGTTACCAGATGGAATTGCAGGAGTATTCGGAAGAATATATGTATAAAGACGGTATGTTGAGTAACGATATTTATTCATTTAATAATGCCAGCGGAAATGTGATAGCAGGTGAAGCCCGTTCACACTGGGCTACGATGGGATTCTATACTCGTCTGAACTGGAACTACAATAATATTTATTTTCTGGAGTTCAGCGGACGTTATGATGGTTCTTCCCGTTTTGCTCCAGGACACCGTTGGGGATTCTTCCCGTCATTCTCTGCCGGTTATGATATCGCACGCACTCCTTATTTCCAGCAATTGGCACTTCCTGTGTCTCAGTTGAAAGTACGTGTATCTTATGGTCGTCTGGGAAATCAGAATGGTGCAGGTCTATATGATTACATTGCTCAAATGCCGTTGGATGCACAAGGGACCAACGCTTGGCTGCTGCCTGGAATTTCGTCTTCCACGGCGTCCAAAGGAACAATTGCCAAGACTCCGAAAATGATCAGCCCATACATCACCTGGGAGAAAGTGGATAATGCCAACTTAGGTTTTGACTTAATGTTATTAAAAAACCGCTTGTCACTAACTGCCGACTTCTACCAACGTACGACACGTGACATGATTGGTCCGGCAGAGTCTATCCCAAGCATCAGTGGCATTGCTTCGGATGACCGTGCTAAAGTGAACAATGCCACTTTGCGTAACCGTGGTTGGGAACTTTCTGTAAGTTGGAATGATAAACTGAAATGTGGTTTTAGCTATGGAGTCGGTTTCAATGTATTTAACTACAAGGCTGTCGTGACCAAGTATAATAATCCTGAAGGTATCATTTACAATAATCATACAGGTCTGGCTGCCAATAAAGGTTATTATGAAGGTATGGATATTGGTGAAATATGGGGATATCGCGCAGACGATCTTTTCCTGTCGAACCGTGAAATTGATGATTACCTGAGAAATGTAAATCTGACAGCGTTCAAGTCGAATGACCTTTGGCGTCGCGGTGACTTAAAATATATCGATTCCAATGGGGATGGTAGAGTAGACGGTGGTAAAGGTACTTTGGCTGATCACGGAGATTTGCAGATTATTGGTAATACGACTCCCAAATATTCGTTCGGTATCAACTTGAATCTGGGATATAAAGGTTTTGAAGTATCTACATTGTTGCAAGGTGTGGCTAAGAGAGATTTTCCGATTTCCGGAAGTAACTATATGTTTGGTGGAAACAACTACAATTTCAAGGAACATCTCGATTATTTCAGCACAGAGAATCCGAATGGATACTTGCCGCGTCTGACCGGCTGGAAGGATGACAAAGACTTTTTGGTAAATACCGGATATAACACCACACGTTATCTGTTGAACGCCGCTTACATGCGTATGAAGAATCTGACGGTTGCTTATACCTTCAACAAAAAACAGCTGAAACATATTGGTATCAGCAATCTGAAAGTATATGTGACTTGCGATAACTTATTCACCATAACGAAACTGCCGAAACAATTTGATCCGGAAACACTGAATCAGGTGAACATGTCGGCTGGCGGTGATGCTCAAAATACGGCTCCGGGTCTGACTTCTCCTATGAAGCAGAATGGTAACGGTATGGTATACCCGATGAACCGTAACTTCGTATTCGGACTTGATTTCACCTTTTAATTAGAGAATGACGATGAAAAAAATATATATATTATTAGTGGTTGGGGCAAGTTTCATGATGTCGGCATGTTCGGACTTCCTGGACAGAGAGCCTTTGACAACACCCAATAGTGAGACATTCCTTTCCAATGCAAGTGCCGTGAACAACTATATCAACGGTTTGTATATAGCACTTCCTTCTTTCGGGACTTACGATATGGGAGTTCGTGGAGAAGAGAAGAACAGTGATAATATCGTTGCGGAGGTTTATGACAAACGTCTGAACGGAGAATTGCAGGAAAACGGAGGAGGTACTACGGAATGGCAGAAAGGATATCAGAACCTGCGTAATGTGAATTATTTCTTTGAATACTATAAAGTGCCGGAAACAGAAGAGACGAAAGATGTACTTTCAATGAAAGGTGAGGCTTATTTTTTCCGTGCATACTGGCATTTTTATTTGCTGACCAGATTTGGAAGTATTCCTGTGATGGATAGATTCTGGGACGGCAATGCAACTGTCGGCGGTTTGCAGATTCCTCCACGTGACCGTTCCGCAGTGGCGCAGTTTATTCTTGACGATCTGAATACAGCTAAGGGATTACTTCACTCGCGTAGCCAGTATAAAGGTTTGAGAGTGTGTAAGGAGGCCGCTATTATTATGGCTATGAGAGTGGCCCTTTATGAAGGTACCTGGGAGAAATATCACAAAGGAACAGACTTTGCCGCTGCTGAAGATAAATCGGCAGACTTACTGGGACAGGTGCTGACACTGGGCGATGAACTGTTTGGTATGGGACTTGCTTTGAACACAAAAGCTACTGATAAGAATGCAGTGAATATAGAAGATGCTTATGCGCATGTATTCAACTCAAAAGACCTGTCGGATATGACAGAGGTTGTATTTTGGAAGAAATATTCGATAGCAGATGGTGTGATTCATAATCTGAGCAGTAATCTGGGAGCTGGTTATGTAGATAACAGCGGACCGGCAGGTTTATCTCAGTCGTTGGTTGATAATTATCTGAATGCTGACGGAACCCCCATTAATCCTGCTGACGGAATTTTTAAAGACTTTAATCTGACTTTCAAAGGCCGTGACGGACGTTTGCTGGCGACGGTTATGCATTCAAATTGTAAGTTTAAGTCAACCTCACCGGAATCAAAATCGAAAGCGATGCTGGTAGAGGAATATTCGGAAGAGAACAAACAGATAGTTCGCCCCCCTTATCTGACTGAAGGCGGTCCCGCGCGTAATGCTACCGGTTATCACATCCGTATGAGTATCGATACCACATATGTAAGCGGGCAGGGCGAGACGTCTCTTCCGGTGATCCGTTATGCGGAAGCTCTGCTGGCTTATGCGGAAGCAGCGGAAGAACTGGGAAAATGTACTCCTGCTGTTTTGGAAAAGACTTTAAAACCATTGCGCGAGCGCGCCGGGGTGACCTATCTTGATCCGTCTGAAATCGATCCTAACTTCACAGATTTTGGTTATACCATTTCTGCCAATTTGCAGGAAATCCGTCGGGAAAGACGTGCAGAACTGGCCTTGCAAGGTTTTCGTCTTGATGATTTGATGCGTTGGGGAGCTCATAAACTGATTCAGGGAAAGCGTGGAACTGGTGCTTATTTTGGCACAGACGGTGTATTGTACAAAGCATTCGATCCTAAAAATGCAGCGGATTTGAAAACAATTCTGACTACAGACGGCTGGCTCGACCCACAGAAGGAACTTCTTCCGAGAGGCTATCAGTTTGATGCTAACCGCGATTACCTGTTGCCGGTACCTCCGAGTGAGATATCGTTGAATCATGAGTTGAAACAGAATCCGGGCTGGCAACGGAAATAGGAGAATGGAACAAGATTCATTTATGATAATTAGATAGATAAAGATATGAAGAACATATTATATAAAATACTTCCGGTATGTTTGTTGACCATCGGTTTGACAGGATGTGAGGATGAAACCAAGTATCGTCCTCTGCCGGAAGCTGTACCTTTGACAATGAGCATCAATGAAAAGGCCTTTGTGATGGGAGAACACTTGAAAGTGGATATTAAAGTGGAACCGGATGCTGATGGTAATGAGGTGGTAGCTAACGAAGATTTCGATATTTACTTTACGGCAAAAGCCGGAACGGAAGATGTAGCGAACGTGTTCGAACCATTTAGTAGTATTGTTACTTTCCCAAAAGGAGAGAAGCAGATTCAGGTGGATTTTCCGGTTAAGACTTCCGGATTGGTTGGTACTACTACGATGGAGTTTGTTGCTTTCGCACGTGGTTATAAGATGGCTAATTCCAGTCAGGGAATCAAGGTATCTGATTATTATCGGATATCCATGTCTCTGGAAAATAATACAGAAAATGTGGTGACAGAAGGTGGTAAGTTTGTATTGGTTGCCAAAGTAGACAAACCGAGTTCTGTGCCACTCGAAGTCACTATTACTCCGAAGGAAGGAGAAGAGGGCAGATATGACAATCTACCTTCTACTTTAACCATTCCCGCAGGAAGAACTTCGGTCAAAAGTGCTGCTGTGACTATCAAACAGGACTATGAAATGACAGGCGACTTGCAGTTGGTATTGAATCTAAAAAGTAATTCTTCTTCCAATCCGATGACTGCTCCTGCATTGACTATTACCATGACAGACCTGGAATCGATGGCTGATCCTGATTTGTATGATATGACTACTGTATATGAGAATCCGAACATCATGTTTGTTTCTTATGATGATGATTGGTTTACGGGTAAAGAAACTGCTAAGATGGATGAAGGAACAGCACATCCGAATGCCGAACTGGGCAGTCAGTGGAAGTTTGATTATGCCATTGAGTTCCATAAAAATTCAACATCGGGAGATTACCAAAAATTAGGTAATGCAACGGATGCCAATAGAGGAAATGTTTTAAAGATTGATTGGACCAAATACGCAAAAGTTACTGATGAAGGTGAATTGAATATTTGTGTAGGTGTAGAAGGTACTAATTATGGAACAGCAGGAATACATTGCTGTAAGTCTTTAGGGCAGATGTGGGCACAAAATGTTACACGTATATATCCGGGTATGCGTATTGAAATGAAAGTTCGTTTAGGAGGTAATAGAACAGGATTTGTACCGATGATAGAGGTGAAGAATCCAGCAACTGCTACTACATGTAAAGAAGCTAAGCGATCAATCTGTATACTTAAGAATGTTTCCGGCTCTGCAATCACCCAATCGGTGAGGGGAGAGGTTGTCAGTGATGCGAAGAGCGTAGTATCTGCTATTCCTAAAGTAGAAGATTATAATATTTATTGGGTCGAACTAGTCGATGAAAATACAATAAAGTTAGGTATTAATGGTTCTACAACCTTGGAAGTCACAAGGGATATGTTGGATTCATGGCCTTTTACCAAAGCTTCTACGGGGACATCAGTTGGAGCGAAAGGTCTTTATTTAGTAATGCGAATGGACTTGTTCGGAGAAGGTAATAGTGTTTCTTCTGAACTTCCGGCAGGTTGGGATACTGAACTGAAGTCAATTAATCCTGCAAATTATGCAACAGAAGGACCAAGAATGATAATAGACTGGATTCGTTTCTATGTAAATGATAACTATAAACGAGAAGCGAATGAACTTGTGAACAGAGACTATAAAGTCTCAATTCCTGGTAAGTTCTATCAGTTCTATTAATTATCATATTGATGAACCGTTTTCAATAGTATGATATAAGTCCAATGCCGGAAGGCCATCGTTTAACAGCGATTTACTTCCGGCATTTATTGCTAATTCGGGCGGAAATAGAGAATATTGTAAATACATTAGCTATTTGTAGACATACTTTTTACATATCTTCCCTATCTTTGCCATGTAATCTAAATAAATTAATCATTATGGAAAACCTGCAATCAAACTTGTTCTATTCTTTGGCAGGAGTAGCTGCCGTAGCTTCCCTTGCTTCCTGTTCAAACAAGCAAAAGCCTGCGGAGCAGAAACCTTTGAATATCGTCTATATTATGACAGACGATCACACGGCTCAAATGATGAGCTGTTACGACACACGCTACATGGAAACACCCAATCTCGACCGCATTGCTGCCGATGGCGTACGTTTTACTCAAAGTTTTGTAGCCAATTCATTAAGCGGTCCCAGCCGTGCCTGCATGATAACAGGAAAACATAGCTGTGCCAATAAATTCTACGATAATACGACTTGCGTATTCGACAGTTCTCAACAGACATTCCCGAAGCTGCTGCAAAAGGTAGGTTATCAGACTGCGCTGGTCGGCAAATGGCATCTGGAAAGTTTGCCATCCGGATTTAATTATTGGCAGATAGTACCCGGACAGGGAGATTATTACAATCCTGCTTTTATTACACAAGATAATGATACAATCCAAAAACATGGGTATATCACGAACTTAATTACAGATGATGCCATTGACTGGATGGAAAATAAGCGTGATCCGGAGAAACCATTCTGCCTGTTGATTCATCATAAGGCGATTCACCGTAACTGGATGGCAGATACTTGTAACCTTGCTCTTTATGAAGATAAAACGTTCCCGTTGCCCGATAATTTCTTTGATGATTATGAGGGACGTCCGGCAGCAGCTGCTCAGGAGATGAGCATCGTGAAAGACATGGATATGATTTACGACCTGAAGATGCTCCGTCCAAATGAAAAATCGCGTCTGAAATCACTTTATGAAAGATTTCTCGGACGTATGGATGAAGCACAACGTGCTGCATGGGATAAATTCTATACTCCGATAATAGACGATTTTTATAAACAGAATCTGCAAGGTGAGGAACTTGCCAATTGGAAATTCCAGCGTTATATGCGCGACTATATGAAGACCGTGAAATCATTGGATGACAATGTAGGCCGGGTGCTCGATTATCTGAAAGAGAAAGGATTGTTGGATAATACACTCGTTGTTTATACATCCGACCAGGGATTCTACATGGGTGAACACGGTTGGTTTGACAAACGTTTCATGTATGAAGAATCTATGCGTACACCACTTGTCATGCGCTTGCCGAAAGGATTAGAACGTAGAGGTGACATCACTGATATGGTACAAAATATTGATTATGCACCTACATTCCTCGAATTGGCAGGCGTAGAAATTCCTTCCGATATTCAAGGGAAATCTCTTGTTCCTTTGTTGAAAGGCGAACAGCCGAAAGATTGGCGTAAGGCTCTCTATTATCATTTTTATGAATATCCTGCCGAACATATGGTGAAACGTCATTACGGTGTACGTACAGAACGTTATAAATTGATTCATTTCTATAATGATATAAATTGGTGGGAACTTTACGATTTGCAGGCAGATCCGTCAGAAATGCATAATCTTTACGGACAGCCCGAATATGAATCGGTAGTAAAAGAGTTGAAAGAAGAAATGCTGCAACTTCAAGAGCAATATAACGATCCTGTCCGCTTCTCACCGAAGAACGATAAGGAGTAATATAAGTGCACATATCATGAAAAAATATATCTTAATCATTCTCATACTGTTCTCGCCATTGACGGTGTTTGTGCAGGCTGATAACTTAACATCCCCTTTGAATTCGATAGTTCCACGTCCGGTACAGATTGTACCGGGCAGTGGTAACTTTATTTTTTCGGCTAAAACGTTATTTGTAGTAGAAAACGAGGAACAGGCTGCGATTGTCTGTAATTTTATCGATTTGTTCACCCGTGCCGCCGGCATAACTCCCGCATTGAATATTAGAGAAGGAGAAGGACAAGTTTGTTTCACAACGGATTCTTCTTTAAAAAGTGAAGCATATTTGCTGGAGATTACTCCGGAACAGATACGTGTTAAAGCTTCGGATACCAAAGGCTTTTTCTATGCCCTGCAATCTATCCGCCAACTTCTCCCTGCCGCCATAGAATCGGAACAACCGGTGCGGAATATTATTTGGAGCATTCCTGCAGTGACTATTCAGGATGAACCTCGTTTTGGCTTCCGGGGATTATTGCTTGATCCTGTACGCTGTTTTATCCCCAAAGAGAACGTACTGCGCATCATTGACTGTATGGCGATGCTGAAAATAAACAAACTGCATTTTCATTTGACGGACGATAACGGTTGGCGGATTGAAATAAAGAAATATCCTCGTTTGACGGAAGTGGGAGCGTGGAGAGTAGACCGTACGGATGTACCTTTCCATTCACGCCGTAATCCGGAACGGGGAGAACCCACTCCGATAGGCGGCTTCTACACGCAGGAAGAGATTCGGGAAATTGTGGCTTATGCCGCTGATAGGCAGATTGAAGTGATTCCGGAAATAGATGTACCGGCACATAGTAACGCTGCCTTAGCTGCTTATCCCCAGTTTGCCTGTCCGGTTGTGAAAGACTTTATCGGTGTACTTCCCGGACTGGGAGGAAAAAATTCCGAGATTATCTATTGTGCGGGAAACGATAGCGTATTTACCTTTCTGCAAGATATTTTCGACGAAATTCTGACACTTTTTCCTTCCCGCTATATTCACGTAGGTGGAGATGAAGCCCGAAAGACGAATTGGGAGAAATGCCCGCTTTGCCAAAAACGGATGAAAAAGCAGCGTTTGGCAAATGAAGAGGATTTGCAGGGATACTTCATGAAACGACTCAGTGATTATCTGCGTAAGAAAGGTCGTGAAGTGATTGGTTGGGATGAATTGACAAACAGTTCTTTTCTTCCCGAAGAGTCTATTATCCTCGGTTGGCAGGGAATGGGAACGGCTGCCTTGAAGGCTGCCGAAAAAGGACATCGTTTTATCATGACTCCGGCGCGTATCATGTACTTGATCCGTTATCAGGGGCCGCAATGGTTTGAACCGGTGACGTATTTCGGTAACAACACTCTGAAAGATGTCTTTGATTACGAACCTGTACAAAAGGATTGGAAACCTGAATATGAATCGTTGTTGATGGGCATACAGGCTTGTATGTGGACAGAGTTCTGTAATAAGCCGGAAGATGTGGATTATCTTTTGTTTCCCCGTTTGGCTGCTTTAGCGGAAGTGGCATGGACACCCGCAGGTACGAAAGACTGGTCCGGATTCTTGAAACGGATGGACGCATACAACGCGCATATTGCAGAAAAAGGAATTATCTATGCCCGTTCAATGTATAACATACAGCAGACAGTGACACCGATAGACGGACATTTGGAAGTGAATTTGGAATGTTTCCGTCCGGATGTGGAAATTCGCTATACACTGAATGGCAGTGATCCGGCTATGTCCTCGCATCGTTACGACGGTCCTATCCGTGTGACGCAAACGCAGATGGTAAAAGCCGCTACCTTTATGAACGGCAAGCAAATGGGAGAAACCTTAGAACTGCAACTTACATGTAACAAAGCTATGGCAAAACCTTTGCTCGGCAATAAGCAAAATGAGAAGTTGCTAGTCAACGGATTGAGGGGTAGCCTGAAATATACTGATTTTGAATGGTGTAACTGGAACCGGAATGATTCTATATCTTTCACGATAGATTTGCTGGGCAAGGAGAAATTGAATAAATTTGCCATTGGTTGCATTACCAATTATGGAATGGGAGCGCACAAACCGAAGATGATCCGTGTAGAAGTTTCTGATGATAACAGGGTATATCGCACCATAGGGGAACTGAATTTTTCTCCGGAAGAGATCTATAAGGAAGGCACTTACAAAAATGACTATTCGATAGATATGGGCGGAGTATCTGCCCGTTATGTCCGAGTGACGGCGAAAGGAGCAGGGATATGTCCCGACAATCATGTTCGTCCCGGTCAGGAAGCGAGAGTCTATTTTGATGAGGTGATACTGGAATAGAATTACTTCTGAGATAACTGGAGTATAATATAAACTATAATTGTAAATTAAACTCAATAATGAATACGAAAGTACTAATAAAAACTGCCTTTAGATCTTCTCTGTTTGTGAGAACCGGAATGCTTTTCCTATTTCTGATAACGTTTGCCGCTGTCTCTGCGCAGAAGAAACCACTACCTGAATGGCAAAGCCAGTATGCGGTAGGACTGAACAAACTTGCCCCTCATACCTACGTATGGCCTTACGCTGATGCTTCCGATATTGAAAAGCCGGGCGGATACGAGCAATCCCCATTTTATATGAGCCTGAACGGAAAATGGAAATTCCATTGGGTGAAGAATCCCGATAATCGTCCGAAAGACTTTTATCAGCCTTCCTATTATACCGGGGGCTGGGCGGATATCAATGTCCCCGGCAACTGGGAACGCCAGGGTTATGGCACAGCTATCTACGTCAACGAAACGTATGAGTTTGACGACAAAATGTTCAACTTCAAAAAGAACCCGCCGCTCGTTCCTCATGCGAAGAATGAAGTCGGCTCATACCGCCGCACGTTCAAAGTGCCTGCCGACTGGAAAGGTCGTCGTGTGGTATTGTGCTGCGAAGGTGTGATTTCTTTCTATTATGTATGGGTGAACGGGAAACTGCTCGGATACAACCAAGGATCGAAAACAAATGCCGAATGGGACATTACGGATGTCCTGAATGACGGAGAAAATGTAGTGGCCTTGGAAGTGTATCGTTGGAGTGCGGGCGCGTATCTGGAATGTCAGGATATGTGGCGCTTGAGCGGCATCGAACGGGATGTCTACTTATATAGTACTCCCAAACAGTACATTGCCGACTATAAACTGAACGCTTCTTTAGATAAGGAAAAATACAAGGATGGTATCTTCGGACTGGAAGTAATCGTGGAAGGTCCTTCCGCTACCGCCAGTTCCATTGCGTACACATTGAAAGACGATTCGGGTAAAGCTGTCTTGCAGGATGCTGTTCAGATTAAATCCCGTGGATTGAGCAATTTCATTGCATTTGATGAAAAGAAGATTTCGAACGTAAAAGCCTGGAATGCGGAACATCCTAATCTTTATACATTGGTACTTGAACTGAAAGACGCTCAGGGCAAAGTCTCCGAACTGACCGGATGCGAAGTTGGTTTCCGCACTTCGGAAATCAAGGACGGTCGTTTCTGTATCAATGGTGTTCCGATTCTGGTGAAGGGAACTAACCGCCATGAGCACTCGCAACTCGGACGTACGGTAAGCAAGGAACTTATGGAACTGGACATCAAACTGATGAAACAGCATAACATCAACCTTGTCCGGAACTCGCATTATCCCACTCATCCTTATTGGTATCAGCTTTGCGACCGTTACGGACTGTACATGATTGACGAAGCAAACATCGAATCTCACGGCATGGGTTACGGCCCTGCTTCCCTTGCCAAAGACAGCACTTGGCTGACAGCCCACATGGATCGTACGCAACGTATGTACGAGCGTTCCAAGAATCATCCGGCGATTGTCATCTGGTCGCTTGGAAACGAAGCCGGAAACGGTATCAACTTTGAACGTACCTACGACAGGTTAAAATCTGTAGAAAAGACCCGCCCTGTGCAGTACGAACGTGCTGAACTGAATTACAATACGGACATTTACTGCCGCATGTATCGCAGTGTAGACGAAATAAAAGCGTATGTGGCGAAGAAAGGCATTTACCGTCCTTTCATCCTTTGTGAATACCTGCATGCAATGGGCAACAGTTGCGGCGGACTGAAAGAGTATTGGGACGTCTTCGAAAACGAACCGATGGCGCAAGGTGGTAGCGTGTGGGACTGGGTAGATCAGTCATTCCGCGAAATAGACAAGAACGGAAAATGGTATTGGACGTACGGTGGTGACTACGGACCGGAAGGGATACCGAGTTTTGGTAACTTCTGCTGTAATGGTCTGGTGAATACCGACCGCGAGCCGCATCCCCATCTGCTTGAAGTGAAGAAAGTTTATCAGAACATCAAGACTACGTTGCTTGACCGGAAAAATATGAAACTTCGTATCAAGAACTGGTACGATTTTTCCAATCTGAATGAATATATATTCCATTGGAATATTATGGCTGATAGCGGAGAAATACTGGCAGAAGGCACAAAAGTACTGGATTGTAAGCCGCATACTACAATAGATATACAATTGGGAAATGTGGCGTTATCGAAAAAAAATCGGGAGGCTTATCTCAATATTAGCTGGACACGTAAGGAAGATTCTCCGATGGTAGCCAAAGGTTGGGAAGTGGCCTATGACCAGTTTGTTCTTTCCGGTAATAAGAACTCCACGGCTCATCGTCCGCAAAAAGCAGGTGAGACTACTTTCACCGTTGATAAAGAAACGGGAACTTTGACTTCTTTAAGTCTGAATGGCAAAGAATTGCTTTCTACCCCTGTGGCATTGAGCCTTTTCCGTCCGGCTACTGATAATGACAATCGCGATAAGAATGGCGCACGTCTGTGGCGTAAAGCAGGATTGGACAATATAACTCAAAAAGTCGTTTCACTGAAAGAAGGCAAGAATTCGACAACTGCCCGTGTGGAAGTTCTCAATGCGAAAGGGCAGAAGGTTGGTACGGCTGACTTTATCTACGCACTAAACAAGAACGGTGCATTGAAAGTGAACACTACTTTTGAACCGGATACTTCAATTGTGAAATCAATAGCTCGCCTGGGATTAACCTTCCGTGTAGCTGACACTTACGACAAAGTTTCCTATTTGGGACGTGGCGACAATGAAACCTATGCCGACCGTGACCAATCCGGCAGAATCGGACTGTACCGGACAACTCCCGAACGTATGTTCCACTATTACGTCACTCCCCAGTCTACGGGCAACCGTACTGATGTACGTTGGGCGAAGTTCACGAATCACTCCGGTGAAGGTATCTTTGTTGAATCAAACCGTACTTTCCAGTTTAGTATGATTCCTTTCTCGGATGTATTATTGGAAAAAGCACGGCATATCAATGACCTGGAGCGTGACGGAATGTACACAGTACACCTGGATGCAGAGCAGGCAGGTGTGGGGACGGCCACTTGTGGTCCCGGTGTGTTGCCGCAATATCTGATTCCATTGAAGAAACAGAGCTTTGAATTCATCCTTTATCCGATAAAATGAGTTTAAAAACGATAGGCTATTAGATTATATAAATGAGGTGTGGATTTCACATTTTCTTTGAATATTGTTGGAAATATTCTGTTAGAGTAATTAAATTCACACCTTTATATTATCTTTGTGCTATCAGCATTAATTAAATTTTATATCATGAACAAACTACTGGTCACCTTATTATTATCCTCTGCCATCACATTAAGCGTTCAGGCACAAAAGTCAGAAGGATATTACGTCAAGCACGTTGAATTTCCTCAAAATGCCACCCTCGAACAGAAAGTGGATATGGCTGCACGTCTCGTGCCCACCCCTCAACAATATGCTTGGCAACAAATGGAATTGACAGCTTTCCTTCATTTTGGTATCAACACCTTTACCGGACGTGAATGGGGAGATGGAAAAGAAAACCCCGCTATTTTTAACCCGACCGAGCTGGATGCCGAGCAATGGGTAAGCATCCTCAAAGATGCCGGATTCAAAATGGTACTTCTGACCGCAAAGCATCACGACGGTTTCTGCCTTTGGCCAACAGCTACCACCAAACATTCCGTAGCCTCTTCTCTCTGGAAGAACGGGCAGGGGGATGTCGTAAAAGAACTTCGGAAAGCCTGCGACAAATATGATATGAAGTTCGGCATCTACCTTTCTCCGTGGGACCGCAATGCGGAATGTTATGGAGACTCTCCCCGTTACAATGAATTCTTTATCCACCAATTGACGGAACTGCTTACCAATTACGGTGAAGTGCACGAAGTATGGTTCGACGGAGCGAATGGGGAAGGCCCGAACGGAAAGAAACAAGTCTATGACTGGGACGCTTTCTATCAAACCATCCAACGCCTGCAACCGAAAGCAGTAATGGCGATTATGGGAGACGATGTTCGTTGGGTAGGAAATGAAAAAGGACTGGGACGCGAAACGGAATGGAATGCCACCGTGCTGACTCCGGGAATTTATGCCCGCTCGGCAGAAAACAACAAACGCCTGGGTGTCTTTAGCAAAGCGGAAGATTTAGGAAGCCGCAAAATGTTGGAGAAAGCTACCGAACTGTTTTGGTATCCTTCGGAAGTGGATGTGTCCATTCGTCCGGGATGGTTCTATCATGCGGAAGAAGATGCGAAAGTGAAGTCTTTGAAACATCTGTCGGATATTTATTTCCAGTCGGTAGGATATAACTCCGTGCTTCTATTGAATATACCGCCCGACCGCAAAGGCTTGATTAATGAAGCGGACGTGAACCGTCTGAAAGAATTTGCAGCTTACCGTCAACAGATATTTGCCGACAACCGGGTGAAGAAAGGAAGAAACTACTGGAATGCCACTCCGGGTAGTGAAGCCGTTTATTCTTTGAAACCGGGCTCGGAAATTAATTTAGTGATGCTTCAGGAAGATATCACGAAAGGTCAGAGAGTGGAGGCTTTCGTTGTAGAGGCTTTGACTGATAACGGTTGGAAAGAAGTAGGCAAGGGTACGACAATCGGATATAAACGTATGCTGCGTTTCCCGACAGTGAAAGCCAGTCAGCTACGGGTGAAGATTGACGAATGTCGTCTGACAGCTCATATAAACCAAGTAGCCGCTTATTATGCAGCTCCTTTGCAGGAAGTGGTTCAAGGTGAAGATTGGAATAATCTGCCTCGTGCAGGCTGGAAACAACTCGCTGATTCTCCGTTGACGATTGACTTGGGCAAATCGGTGACATTAGCCAGCTTTACTTATGCTCCTTTGAAAGCGGAAGCGAAGCCGACAATGGCTTTCCGTTATAAATTCTTTGTGAGCATGGATGGAAAGAACTGGAAGGAAGTTCCTGCCAACGGTGAGTTCAGTAATATCATGCACAACCCGCTGCCGCAGACGGTTACTTTCGGTCAGAAAGTACAAGCACGTTATATTAAGTTGGAGGCTACTACGCCTACCGCAACAACCGCGAAAGTAGGAATGAATGAAATAGGAGTGATAACTACTCCCTGACGGGATTGTTATCGCTGAAAGATATGTATAGAGAGTAGCAGTGAAGACTGGCAGTCCTGATTTCTAGTGAATCGGATGCCAGTCTTTTCGGGATTAGGTGCTTCGGCTGCTATCCTGATGTTGGTATTCAAGTTTACTTTTTCTCCCGAAACAAAGTTTGGAAAGAATATGAACGTATCCAGTCGGACATCTTTGACCATTTGCTGGCAATGGTTCCCAAGTTTGACTTGAAGGTTTATCAGTATTCCGATTAAATGATTTGTGCCATTCTGATGTTACGACTGTTCTAATACGGTGACACAAAACAATTTGTTACAGATAGTTGGTATATTAATATAAAATCAGCTCGAAGTCTGTATAAATAGGCAAATGGTCGCTGACACCGCCTTGATACTTCATCCCCTTATAAGTGCGGAAAGGTTCTTTATCACCGTATTTCTTATCCTCAATTAGTAAGAAGGGGAGCAGGCAGACGTTTGCTTTTTCCTCACTGGTGAAGAACTCGCCGGAGCGGTTCAACAAAGTGCCGGATACAATCAAGTGGTCGAGCAATTCCCATTCGCCCCGATATTTGTAAGAACCGAAATCTTTGGATTTGGCTTTTCGAGCGAGTAGATGATAGAGTTTCAATGGAGATAGGGTGGAGGATGGAACCTCCGCTTCCAGTACTTCACGGATAGACTTATTGGTCGGATAGTCATTAAAATCTCCCATGATGATAACTTGAGGGTGAAGCCGTTTGTGCAAGATACTATCCGCTTCCGTTCGTAGAATTTGGGCTGCATGAAGCCGGTAAGGTTCGGACTCTCTCACTCCGCCCGAACGGCTTGGGAGATGGCAGACAAATACATCCAGCGTGTCTCCTGTCAGTAATAAACCGCTGACGTGCAATAAATCCCTTGTCGGACGATGTTGGCCGAAAGGAGGAATGGAGACAGGGCGGGAAGATAATAATTTGAATAAATCCCGTTGATAAAGCAGAGCTACGTCAATACCTCTTAAATCGGGAGAATCCGTCATGACATAACGGTAGTCGAGTTCTTTTAAAGGCGAACGTCGGGTGAGGTCACGCAGTACCGTATCATTTTCCACTTCACAAAGACCTATGAGGGCGGGCGGATTCCATTCGCCAATCGCTGTGATGGTACGTGCAATATCAGCCAATTTCTTTTTGTATTTACTGTAATTCCAGTGACGTGTCGCGTCGGGAAGAAATTCACGGTCATTCTTCAGGCTGTCGTGATGAGTGTCAAACAGGTTTTCTATGTTCCAGCTTACGACGCGGAAAGGGACTTTTTCTTGAAAGGGGAAGTCTGGCCTGTAATGTGTCTTTTGTGCCGTAATAAAAGAAGGGGTAAGAAAGCTGATGCCCGATAATCCCATAACAAAAAAGAGTATGGTAACAGCTACTCGTTTTTCGCTGTCACCATGACCCTTGGTTTGTTGACTGGTCCGCCTGTTATTTCTTGGCAGGAACATGTACCAGAATATCTAGCAGGTGTTTCCAGAACTTATCTACAGTAGGAATAAGCATCCGTTCATCGGGAGAGTGAACACCGGTAAGAGTCGGTCCGAAAGAAATCATATCCAATGCCGGGTATTTGTCAAGGAACAAGCCACATTCCAATCCTGCATGGATAGCTTTCACTTTGGCGTCTACACCAAATAAACGTTTATAAGATTCGGCAGCCACTTCGAGGATGGCCGAATGTGGATTCGGCTTCCATCCCGGATAACCTTCACCGAAGGTAACGTTTGCTCCCGCCAACAGGAATACGGTACGTACAGTATTCGCTATATCATTGCGGGCAGACAAGATGGAACTGCGCTGGCTGGTTTCGATACGGATGACATTATTAGGTTTCATTTTCACGGAAGCAAGGTTTGTAGACGTTTCCACCAGTCCCGGGATGTCTTGGCTCATGGCATATACACCATGAGGGGCGGCATATAAGGCCTTCATCAAACGGTCGGTTGTGCTTTGGTCAATAGCAGTCTTGCGGGGAGCTTCCGATTCGAGAACCAGTTTCAAGTCCGGTTCTACAACGGACAATTCATCTTCTATTTCGCTGGCGAAGATATTCAATTCGGTACGAACATCATGTTTCGCATCTTCGGGCACAGCACAGATAGCATACGCTTCGCGGGGAATGGCATTGCGCAGATTGCCACCGTTGATTTCGCAAAGATACAAATCGTGCTTATTGGCTATGCGGGTGAGGAAACGATTCAAAATCTTGTTCGCATTTCCTCTTCCCAAATGAATGTCGCCACCGGAATGACCGCCTTTCAGCCCTTTCACTTCCACCTTGAAGAAAAAATATCCGGCAGGAACTTCTATATCCTTATATGTAAATTCGGCTACGGAGTCAATGCCGCCGGCACATCCGATAAAGATTTCTCCTTCGTCCTCAGAGTCAAGGTTGAGAAGAATATCACCGCTCATAAAACCCTCTTGCAGGGCGAAAGCTCCGGTAAGCCCCGTTTCTTCGTCTACGGTAAACAAACATTCCAACGGACCATGTTCAATGCTGTCGTCAGCCAGAATGGCCAATTCGGTGGCTACACCGATACCGTTGTCGGCTCCGAGAGTGGTGCCTTTGGCTTTCAGCCATTCACCGTCAATTTCCGTTTCGATGGGGTCGGTGAGGAAGTCATGTTGAACATCATTGTTCTTTTCGCACACCATGTCGATATGTGATTGCAATACGACGGTTTGAAGATTTTCCTTTCCCGGAGTAGCGGGTTTTTTAATCAATACGTTGCCGGCTTCGTCCACCTTGGTTTCCAGATTATGTTTTGCTCCGAATGCCTTCAGGTAGGCAATCATTTTCTCTTCCTTCTTCGAAGGGCGTGGCACTTGGCAGATTTCTTCGAAATACTTGAATACGCCAGTCGGCTTTAAGTCTTTTTTTTCCATGCTGTTTTTATTTTATAATAGGAATAGAAGGGCTGTTTTCGCTTCTTCTATTGCTAAATATGGTTAATTTGATTGACTTATCTGAACTCATATCTCATTAAAGCCTATCTTTGCACTCACAAAATTAATAGAAATGGTTGAGACTATACTGATAACTTTGTTAATAGTTGCTATTTCCCTAGCATTATTAGGGGTGAAAGTATTCTTTACTAAGGGGGGTAAGTTCCCTAATGGCCACGTGAGCGGAAATAAAGCGTTGCGTAAAAAAGGAATCGGATGTGTACAGTCTCAGGATCGTGAAGCACAAAAGAAGCCACGTTTTTCTATTGATGAGTTGGAAAAAGCCTTGAATGATAATATGAATTAAATTTTTAAAAAACAATACTTATAAATTATGAATAGAATGAACTTCCTCATGAACGGTTTGGCTGCTCTTGCGTTTATCGTTTTATTTTCACAATGTGCTGGCAAAGCTGACAATCAAATTACTGCTGCTCCTTCTCAGGCTAACGCTGAATTGTCAGGAATGAAAATTGCGTATGTTGAAATCGATTCGTTATTAGCACAATATAACTTCTGTATCGATCTGAATGAGGCGATGGTAAAGAAGAGCGAAAATGTCCGTTTGACATTGAACCAAAAAGCGAATGCTCTAAATAAGGAAAAACAAGAGTTCCAGAAGAAAGTTGAGAATAATGCATTTCTGTCACAAGACAGAGCTCAACAGGAATACAACCGCCTGGTGAAGTTGGAACAAGATCTGCAGGAATTGAGCAACAAACTTCAGAATGGTCTGATGGAAGAAAATAACAAGAATAGCTTGCAGTTCCGCGATTCTATCAATGCTTTCCTGAAAGAGTATAACAAGACTCATGGATATAGCTTAATCTTCAGCAACACAGGTTTCGATAACCTGCTTTATGCTGACAGTACATTCAATATCACAAAAGAAATTGTGGATGGACTGAATGCAAGATATTCTCCAGTAAAGAAATAAGATTTATAAATAATGATAATTAATATGTTCCGTGCTTTGTGAAAAAGGACGGAACATGAATTCTAAAATTTTGTTTGTGTTGGTGCCTGTTCAAGACTGTGAAGCTATGAACGGGCTTTTTTATGCCCTTTCTTTTTCTTCTTCCTGTGGAATACGGAAGGCGGTATAAAGTTCGAGTATAGCGGCAATAGTAAGACAAGCTATCCATTCATTGCCGCGTGTAGCGAACATGAAAGCTCCGGTCAGTATGAGTGCCAATGCCCCGAATATCTGCTGAATGCGCAGGCGTTTCAAAGTTTTGCTTTTTCCTTTGACGGGCGTGTTCACTTGCGCCAACGCGATGAATCCGGCTCCGATAGTATATATATAGGGGGCGTAAATCCATCCGGTAATAAATACGGTAGCTCCGGTAAGAGCCATTATAGCGCCGACGGCGAAAAAAGCGGGTACTAATTGTTTCATTGTTTAATCTTCAAAAACGTAAATATCTTCGTTGGGTTTCTTCATCAGATACTTTTCGCGGGCAATCTGTTCGATAGCGTCAGGATTGGTGCTTATTTCATTGAGACGCTTCGTGTTCTCTTCATAATCCATCCGGTACTTTTCTATCTCTTCTTTCAATAGGCTGATTTCACGTTTATATCCGAGACGACGCACCAAGCTGTTCTCGTCCAGAAAACCTATGATAACGGCAAATGCAACGACTGTAATGAGATACTTACGTCTGCATATGAAATTCCAAATACTGATTAGTTTACCCATGACTTCTCCTTTTAATCCCCGCAAAGATAAAACTAATAACTTAAAAACTTATCGCTTCGGCTTCAAAACTTCTATCCTTATCCTTTATTACTTATCACTTTTTTATGTACATTTGCACTGAACTCAAAAAAACAGAGAGAATCCCGGATATGGAAAACTATATTGTATCAGCCCGTAAGTACCGTCCGTCCACGTTCGAGTCAGTGGTAGGTCAGCGGGCGCTGACCACTACGCTGAAAAATGCGATTGCCACCCAGAAACTGGCTCATGCCTATTTGTTTTGCGGGCCGCGTGGAGTGGGGAAGACTACTTGCGCACGTATCTTTGCCAAAACGATAAACTGTATGACGCCCACTGCCGACGGCGAGGCTTGCAACCAATGCGAATCCTGTGTGGCATTTAACGAACAGCGGTCGTACAATATCCACGAGCTTGATGCCGCATCCAACAACTCGGTAGACGACATCCGCCAGTTGGTGGAACAGGTGCGTATTCCGCCACAAATCGGTAAGTATAAAGTATATATCATCGATGAGGTACATATGCTTTCCGCATCTGCTTTCAATGCATTTCTGAAAACGCTGGAAGAACCGCCCCGTCATGCCATCTTTATTTTGGCTACAACGGAGAAACATAAGATTCTTCCGACCATCCTTTCCCGTTGCCAGATTTATGATTTCAACCGGATTAGTGTGGAAGATACAGTGAATCACTTGTCGTATGTAGCTTCGAAAGAGGCAATCACTGCGGAACCGGAAGCATTGAACGTGATAGCGATGAAAGCGGACGGTGGTATGCGTGACGCATTGTCTATTTTCGACCAGGTGGTAAGTTTTACCGGAGGAAATATCACCTATAAGAGTGTGATTGATAATCTGAACGTCCTTGATTACGAATATTATTTCCG
>CAMQVH010000031.1 GCA_947038155.1 uncultured Bacteroides sp.
TGCTCATCGTATGGAAACTCGTGCCGGAGACCACAGGAAAGTCACTGGAAGAGATCGAAAGATACTGGACCCGGTCGGAACAGTAGAAGAAAGAGACCTTAATAACTTAACACTTAAAGATATATGGATTTTAAAATACTAGCCGATCAATATCGGAATGAATTATTGGATAATGTCCTTCCATTCTGGCTCGAACACTCTCAAGATCTTGAGTTTGGCGGTTATTTCACCTGCTTAGACCGCAAAGGAGGAGTTTTTGATACAGATAAATTCATCTGGTTGCAGGGACGTGAGGTATGGATGTTCTCCATGCTTTACAACAAAGTGGAAAAACGGCAGGAATGGCTGGATTGTGCCGTTCAGGGTGGTGAATTCTTAAAAAAATGTGGACATAATGGAGATTACAACTGGTATTTTTCACTCGATCGTTCGGGTAGACCACTGGTAGAACCATACAATATTTTCTCATATACTTTCGCCACGATGGCCTTCGGACAGCTGAGTCTTGCAACTGGTAGTCAGGAATATGCGGACATAGCAAAGAAGACTTTCAAGATCATCCTTTCCAAGGTTGATAATCCGAAAGGCAAGTGGAACAAGCTTCATCCGGGTACTCGTAATCTGAAGAACTTCGCCCTCCCGATGATCCTCTGTAATCTGGCTTTGGAGATCGAACATCTTCTGGATCCCGGTTATCTGGAACAGACGATGGAAACCTGCATCCATGAAGTGATGAATGTCTTTTATCGTCCGGAGTTGGGTGGTATCATTGTTGAGAATGTCGATGTGGATGGTAATCTGGTGGATTGTTTCGAAGGACGCCAAGTGACTCCCGGTCATGCTATTGAAGCGATGTGGTTTATCATGGATCTAGGCAAAAGGCTGAACCGACCGGAGCTCATACAACAAGCAATGTTAACCACCTTAACAATGCTTGATTACGGTTGGGACAAGCAATGTGGCGGCATCTATTACTTTATGGACCGTAACGGTTGTCCTCCCCAGCAATTGGAGTGGGATCAGAAACTCTGGTGGGTACACATTGAATCTTTGATTTCATTATTGAAAGGCTATCAGTTGACCGGAGATAAAAGATGTCTGGAATGGTTTGAAAAAGTACATGACTACACGTGGACACACTTCAAAGATACGGAATATCCGGAATGGTTCGGTTATCTGAATCGGCAGGGAGAAGTATTGCTGCCACTCAAAGGCGGGAAATGGAAAGGATGTTTCCATGTACCAAGAGGATTGTACCAATGCTGGAAAGTACTGGAAGAGTTACGAGAAACAAATGAAATTATACATCCATGAAAATCACATATCTAACATATAATACACATTCTTATTTTTATTACCCTGATATGAACAGACAATACTTCTATATAATACTTACAATTTTTCTTTTTACAGGTTGTAGAAAGGATACTGGATCAAGTAACCCAGTATTAGAACAGATGTGCCAGAGATTATTTCCTCAACATGCAGATTCTTTTGAATTTGAATTATTAAATGACTCAAACCAGATGGATCGTTTTATACTAGAATCGGCATACAAGAAAATTCGCATAAAAGGAAATAATAATAATTCTTTGGCCGTAGGTCTTAACCATTATCTGAAATATTACTGCCATACGAATGTATCTTGGTATGCCTCTGATAGCATTGATATGCCCGAAGAGTTACCAGTAATTCCTCAACCAATATCTATCCGTTCTAAGTGTGACAATCGTTTCTTCTTGAACTACTGTACATTTGGATATACAATGCCTTATTGGAAATGGTCTGATTGGGAAAGGTTGATTGACTGGATGGCATTAAATGGAATTACGATGCCATTAGCTATCAGTGGACAAGAGACAGTATGGTATAAGGTCTGGAGCAAATTAGGATTAAACGATGAACAAATACGTTCATATTTCACAGGACCTGCGCACTTGCCCTGGCATCGTATGTCTAATGTCGATTATTGGCAAAGTCCCCTGCCGAAATCATGGTTGGAGCAACAAGAAGTATTACAGAAACAAATATTAAAGAGAGAACGCGACTTTAATATGACCCCTGTTTTACCTGCATTTTCTGGCCACGTACCTAAAGAACTTAAAGCAATCTATCCGGATGCCAAAATTCACGAAATGAGTCAATGGGGAGGATATGATTCAAAATATCGCAGTCATTTTATAGAACCAATGGACTCTCTGTTCAACATCATTCAAAAAATGTATTTGGAAGAGCAGACGGCAATATACGGTACAGATCATATTTATGGAATTGATCCTTTTAATGAGGTTGATTCTCCAAATTGGAATGAAGATTTCCTGGCAAAGGTTTCTAATAAGATATATGAGTCCATTTACCAAGTAGATGCTGAGGCTAAGTGGTTGCAAATGACATGGATGTTTTACCATGATCAAAAGAAATGGACACAACCCAGAATCCGTTCTTTCCTGGAGGCTGTGCCAGATGACAAACTCATACTGTTGGATTACTATTGTGACAGTACAGAAATATGGAGGAATACGGAAAAGTACTATGGGAAACCATATATATGGTGTTACTTGGGCAATTTCGGTGGAAACTCCATGATGGTCGGAAATCTGGATGATGTTGATAGCAAAATCAAAAGGCTCTTTGCAGAAGGTGGTGAGAATGTATATGGCTTAGGAGCTACCCTGGAAGGCTTCGATGTGAATCCTTTTATGTATGAATTTGTATTTGACCAGGCATGGGATTATCCGTTAACAACTGATCAATGGATTCTAAACTGGGCAAAATGCAGAGGGGGAAATCAAGACGAACATATTCTGAAAGCATGGGATTCATTACATAAAAAAATATATAAAAAGCATGCAACAGCAGGGCAAGCCGTTTTAATGAATGCACGTCCAATGTTAGTGGGCACAGATAGTTGGAATACCTATCCAGACATCACTTATAACAATCGTGACTTATGGGATATTTGGACAGAAATGTTGAAAGCCAGTCATATAGACAATACTGGATATCGATTTGATGTAATAAATGTAGGACGGCAAGTATTAGGAAATCTCTTTTCCTTGTTTAGAGATCATTTTACTCAATGCTATTCAGAGAAAGACATAGATGGCATGAAGAAATGGGCCAATCAAATGGATTCACTATTGATAGATACAGACCGTCTGTTATCCTGTGAAACCAATTTTTCAATCGGCAAGTGGATTGACGATGCCCGTTCTTTTGGAGAAACAGAAGCTGAAAAAGAATATTATGAAGAAAATGCACGTTGTATCCTGACAGTATGGGGACAAAAAGCAACTCAATTAAATGACTATGCAAACAGGGGCTGGGGTGGATTAACTAACAGTTATTATCGTGAACGTTGGAAACGCTTTACAACAGAAGTAATATCCGCCTCACTATCTGGCAAAAAGTTTGACAAAAAGCAATTTTATCAATCAATTACTGACTTCGAATATGAGTGGACATTATCCAAAGAGCACCATCCTATAATTTCTGGAGAGAACCCGATATTGTTAGCTAAAACATTATCAGAGAAATATATCCGATATTTCTATTAAGCACGTATATCCCAATAATAATCAATTATAAAATAAAACAGCCTATGAATATAATACCAAACTTGTAATTAGTGGAATTATCAAATCTAAAGAAGAAAAAAATACAGAATTACTTAACTTTAAATTATTAATGTATGATGTCGGACTTACGAAAAAACATTTTTTCAATTAAAATCTGGACTGTTACGACATTCTGTTTATTATCACTAGTAAACATGAACGCTAGTAATGCTCTTGCGCATTCTTTACAAAAAGATGAGATCAAAGAAGTAAAGGACAATCCTTCTGGCAAGAAAGTCACAGGAAAAGTATTGGATGAATTTGGAGAACCTATCCCCAGTGCATCGATATTGGTAGAAGGACGTTCAAGGGGAGTTATCACTGACTTGGACGGAACATTCGTGATAGAAGTCTCACCCACAGATAAGCTGGTTGTCTCTTACTTGGGAATGGAGACACAGACTATCTTGGTAGGCAATCAAACCAATATGGTGATTAAAATGCAACCCCAAACAGCAGAACTTGACGAAGTTACCGTAGTAGCATATGGTAAACAGCGAAAAGCAAGCGTTATTGGTGCCATCAATACAGTTTCGATGAATGAGCTTAAAATGCCGGTTGCCAAACTGAGTTCCGGATTGGCAGGACAATTGGCAGGTATTGTCGTGATGCAGCGTTCCGGTGAACCGGGTGCAGGCGCCGAATTCTGGATTCGCGGTATCAACACTTTTGGTGCAAGCAATAAGCCGTTAGTTTTGGTGGATGGAGTAGAGCGTAGTATAGACCTTGTGGATGTTGAAGATATAGCTTCTTTCTCTATTCTGAAAGACGCTACCGCAACAGCATTATATGGAGTGCGTGGAGCCAATGGTATTGTACTTATCACGACAAAACGTGGAACCGAATCAGCACCTAAGATTAATGCACGCGTAGAATATGGTTTTACCAATCCAGTACGTATGCCCGAATTGGCTAATACGGAACAATGGATCAATTATTATAATGATATTACTTTGGAATCATCCGGACGCTTGGCTATACAACCTGAAGAAAAAGCAAAATACCTGAATAATACAGATCCGGATCTTTACCCGAATGTAGATTGGATGCAAACATTGTTTAAAGACTTCTCCAACACCACACGCGTGAATATCAACGTTACCGGGGGATCTCCTAAAATACGTTATTATGTAGGCGGCTCCTTTTATTCGGAAGGCAGTGTATTCAATATTTCGGATAAAGACCGCTACGATGCTTCAATGCGCTATAACAAGTTTAGTTTTCGTTCAAATATTGATATCAATGTAACTTCATCTACTGAGCTGAGTCTCTCACTGTCCAATCAATATGAGACCAAGAACCGTCCTTATGGTTCACTATCAGATTTGTATGCTTATATGATCCGTACTTCTCCGATAGCTACTCCTACTATTTATTCAGATGGCACTTTGGCTAAACCAAGTACAGGTACCAATCCTTATAACAGCCTGAATAACTCTGGGTACTCGCAGGATTTTTTCAACAATGCACAATCACTAATTTCGCTTACACAAGATTTCTCAAAAATGGTAACTCCGGGATTAAAAGCCAATGTTAAGTTCTCATGGGACGCCTACAATGCGCATACACTAAACCGCATTGTAACACCATCTACCTACTATGCAACCGGACGTGATGAAGAAGGGAATCTTGACTTTGTACGGAGTACAGAAGGCAGTGATTATATGAAACTTACACGGACAAATTCGGGCACACGTACTATCAACTTTGAAGCCTCAGCCAATTACGACCGTCTCTTTGGAGAAAAGCACCGTGTTGGAGCTTTGTTCCTTTTTAGTATGCGTAACTATACAGACAATTTCCCGGGTAATTATGTAGACGCTTTTGCCCACAAAAACATCGGTATTGCCGGTAGAGCTACTTATTCATATTACGACCGCTATTTTGCAGAATTTAACTTCGGATACAATGGTTCTGAGAATTTTGCACCTGACAAACGTTTTGGTTTCTTTCCTTCTTTTGCTATAGGATATATGCTAAGCAACGAAGCTTTCTGGGATCCGTTGCGTTCTACTATCCACCTGTTGAAAATCAAAGGTTCGTATGGAGAAATAGGTAATGACCAGATTGGCGGAAACAGACGTTTTGCATTCAACTCCACCATGAAAGAAGGACAATATGGCTATATTTTCGGAACGAATCCCGGTAGTGGAAGTATTGTAGGTATTTCTACAGGTATTCCGGGAAACCTGAATGTTTCATGGGAGAAAGCTCAAAAAGCGAATGTGGGACTGGAACTTGGCTTATTTGACCGACTTAAATTCCAACTTGATTATTTTTATGAAAAGCGTACTGGTATCTATATTCAGCAAGAAAGTGTTCCTTCAATCGTCGGTCTCAATGAAACCCAGTACGTGAATCTTGGCGAAATGAAAAATCAAGGTTTTGATGGTTCTATGGAGTATGAACAGCGATTTAATGACTGGTATGTCTCTGCCCGTGCCAATTTCACATACAATCGAAATAAGAAGTTGTATGATGATAAACCGACTCCTATATGGCCCTACCAGAGTGAAGCTGGATTTGCCTATCGTCAGCAACGCGGTCTTATAGCTCTCGGTCTTTTTGAGTCAGAAGAAGATATAGCCAATAGCCCCAAACAAAATTTTGGAAACGTTCGTCCTGGTGATATTAAATATAAAGATATCAATGGTGATAACGTTATCGACGCATACGATAAGGTAGCGATTGGCTATACGGACGTACCGGAAATAAATTATGGATTTGGTATTAGTCTGGGCTGGAAAGGATTTGACGCTTCTCTGTTTATGCAGGGAGTAGGAAATGTGACTCGTATTATCGGTGGAAACGCTCTTTATGGTGCCTCTGATAATATAGAGCGTTTAGGACAGATTTACGCAGACGTAGCCGAAAAACGTTGGACAACCAGCAATCCTAATCCTAATGCTACTTATCCACGGCTTTCTATGGGCAAGGTAGAGAATAATCTTCAACCCTCCACCTACTGGCAACGTAATATGAGTTTTCTTCGTTTGAAAAATGTGGAGATAGGATATACCCTTCCGAAGCATATTTATAAACGTCTGGGCATGTCATCAATTCGTGTTTATGCACAGGGTGTCAACCTTTTGACATTCAGCAAATTCAAATTGTGGGATCCCGAACTCGCTTCCAACTATGGAGATATATATCCTCAGATGAGAACAATCACCTTAGGTCTTAATCTTAACTTTTAAAGCATATTAGAACTATGAATAAAAAGATACGAATTTTAGGAATATTCCTATACTTCACCGTTACATTCAGCTTTGTATCATGCAACGATTATCTGGATGTGACTTTGCTCGACCAGCTTACACAAGACGAAACCTTTAGTAAGCGTGTCTCTACCGAACGGTATTTAGCGCATGTTTATAGCTACTTGCCACGGGAATATGAATATCTGGAAGAAGGAAGCGCAGTTCCCCGTAGTGATGAAGCCATGTTCTCCTGGTATCAGTGGGTCAACTACCTCTCTTTCAATAATGGATCATGGGGACCTTCTACTCCAAACTATAATATTTGGAAAGCAAAGTATACAGGCATAAAACAAGCTAGTATATTCATGAACCATGTTGACGAATGCTTGGAGATTGACTCTGAAACGAGACGTATAATGAAAGCAGAAGCACGTTTTCTGCGAGCTTATTATTACTTTGAACTATTCCGTCAATATGGTCCTGTGTATATCTGGGGAGACATCGAATCGGATGAACTTATAAAACCGGAAACGATAGACCGGCATACAGTTGATGAAAACGTAAATTTCATAGCTGAAGAATATGATAAGGCTATTGCAGAACTTCCTGCAGAGATCAGCGATTTCACAAAATGGGCAGGACGTATCACCAAGGGAGCGGCAATGGCTGCCAAAGCGCGCTTACTGCTCTATGCCGCCAGTCCATTGTATAATGGATGCGATCTTTATAAAGGACAAATGAAGAATCTGTATGGTGATTTCCTTTTTCCACAAAGTCCCGATCCTCAAAAATGGGAAAAAGCCGCTAAAGCTGCCAAAGACGTTATAGATATGAACATCTATGAATTGTACAAAGACCAGACTGAAGCAGACCCTTTACTGCGTGCCATCAAATCTTATCAAGGAGTTCTTTTTGAAGAGTGGAACAAAGAAACGATCTGGGGTGCCTGGGGACGTAATCCGACTAATACAGGACTCGGAAATATCGGTTTTTATCTGTATAGCCGATGTATGCCTCCTAGGGTCAGTGAATATGGTAATGGTGGTTTCTGCCCGTCTCTGAAATTAGTAGATACTTATCCGATGGCTAAATCCGGAAGATATCCTGTTACCGGATATGATAATAACGGGAATCCTGTAATTGATAAGCAATCGGGATATACCAATACCGGTTTTACGGAAAATTTTAAGCAGCCGGGAGCCAGTTTTGCACCTGGATTTAAAGCGCATAATAGCTGCGTCGGACGTGATGCCCGTTTTTATGCTTCCGTATTTCCGAACGGTTTTTATTGGATCAATCAATATAAAGGTATAAAGCAAGTTACATTTTTTACGGGAGGATCATCCTCGTACTTAGAATCCGGAGATTGTGTCAAAGTCGGATATATGTGGAGACGCCCACTCGATCCTGCTCTTAATACAGAAAGTGGCAGTTGGGGAACCGTATTCTGGCCCTATTTCCGTTTGGCCGAAATATATCTTGACTATGCTGAAGCTTGCAATGAGAAGCCCGAACGCAATGAAACGGAAGCATTGAAGTATATTAACCTTGTTCGCGAACGTTCCGGTTTAAATGCCCTCGAAACAGCGTATCCGGAAGTGAAAGGCAATAAGGATTTGTTGCGGATGCTGATTCAAAAGGAACGCATGGTAGAATTAGCCTTTGAGGGACACCGATATTATGATGCCCGTCGCTGGATGATTGCTCAACAAGAGTTTCCCGGACCGGAATATTCTCTTAATTTATTAGCCACTTCATACGAAGATTCTTGGTCGCGGACATCAAATGTTTGGAAAGGTGGTCCTCGGGTATTTGAGCCTAAGCATTATTTCTTCCCTATCAATCAAGAACAATTGAGTGAAATGAAGAATATTACTCAGAATTACGGATGGTAAATATATGTAATGGATATAAATATGAAAAAACATAAGACAATACAATTCATAGTTGCTGCACTTTTTATTGCATCGGCATGTACTGATGATCGTGATAATCTCATGGTTAATGATCAAATCGGACTATTGCATTCTACCTATACAGAAACGGAGGTATTCTGTGGTATGGATACCCCCTATCAATTATTTGTTATCAAAAGTGGGAAAGGAAAGCAGGAGGCGGAAGTTTCCATTTCTGTTGACGAGACTGTACTTCAGAGTTATAATACGGATAACGGAACATCGATCCAATTATTGCCTTCCGATTGTTATACCATTCTTCAGCCTGCTCTGCGTCTCAGCGATTCCGACTATCGGAAAGCTTTTGATATTAAATGGAATGCCGACCGTCTATCCGATCTTCTTTCTACGGGAAAGGAATATGGCTTGCCCATACAAATGAGTGTGGTGCAAAATTTTATCTCAGCAGATGATGAGAGACTAAAAACCATTATTGTACCTACTATTAAGGAACCTTATTTGCAAATGGATGTTCCTGGTATGAGTCCGGTTACTGATTTTATGCCGACTTTCGGCGATTTGAATGAAAGAGAACTATTCGTAAAGATAAAAACTAATTATTCTAATGCCGAAGATGTTTCATTTCACATTGAAGTCGATCCTCAGTTAGTCACTGATTATAATACCGCTCATGGCACAGCCTATAAAATGTTGCCGGAGAGTTCCTTTACTATAGATAATAAAGGAGTTATCTTAACAGGCATGAAGGAGACATTCATTAAAATTAAATACCACAAGAAAGGGTTAATACCGGAAGAGGGTACTTATTTATTTGGCGACTATATACTTCCACTACGCATTACTTCCGTTTCAAAATATGGTATAAGTCCTGATGCTGCGTCCAAACTGTACACAGTTAAATTCCAACCGGACCCAATAGACAAGAAAGGATGGAGTGTTATAGATTTCAACAACTGTTGTACTCAAGACGGCGGATGGTATCTGAACATGGGATGGGGAGTGGAATCTTTGATAGACAATAATCCTGGCACACAATGGCTATGCCGATGGGATGTAAAAGAGCCCTTGCCCTATTACTTTGTATTTGACATGGGGAAAGAATATACATTATTCAGATTTGGATTTGCCAACCCTGTTGCACCAGCAGCACACGTTTGGGCAGGCACATCGAAAGCCGGTTATGTAGAAGCTAGTATTGATAACGAGAATTGGATCAAATTAAAAGACTGGACTTCTCCCAAAATCGGAGAACCCAACGTTAATATGGATGTTCCTGCGACACAAGCCCGATACATTCGTTTTGTAATAACTGATACCTATCCGACTTATGACGGGCTGAGAGTTAGTCTTGGTGAAGTTTATGCTTGGGGTATGTAACTAAAAACATGAAAATTATGAACTATTTCTCACTATATCTAAAAGGATTGATATGTTTCTGTCTGTTATTTATTACTATGGATAGCCATGCGCTATCCATAGATAAAGGATATAGACAAGATAAAATAAAAGATCTGGCACTTATTTACCAGGGAGGAGTGCATCGTATTGACTGGACTTCGGATCAATTTCTCCCCTATGTGGTACACCAGTTTGCAGATGGACATAAAGACTGGTTATTTGACGGATTCTTGTTTTTGGAGTTCACAGACGGAAAAGGCTGTGGCTTTGCAACACGCTATTCGGACAAAAATGCAAGAAAAACAGAATGGCTATGGTTATTGGATCGTCTTTTTGAAGATGGTAAAGCGCTGTCTGCCTTAGATCGATGTATCGGAACACAGATTAAAGAAATCGGAAAACCGGATTTTACTCATCAGATAGTACTATGTCTTCCGGAAGTTCTTCCCGGACAAAAAGATTGGGGAGAAGTGGATGGTGAGCCAATGGACTTTTCCAGACAAGAGGATCAGGTGAAGGCCACCCGTTGGTATATCGATGAGTTAATAAAGCGATTCAAACAGGCAAAATACAAACATCTGAAATTATCCGGTTTCTACTGGCTGGCAGAGGATATTGATTTCACCAAAGATCTGTCAGTTCCATTAAGTAAGTATATTCATTCGAAGAACAAAACATTTTGTTGGATTCCGTATTGGCAGGCAAAAGGCTACAACCAATGGAGAGAATTAGGCTTTGATATCGCTTATCAACAACCGAACCACTTTTTTAAAGCCTCTATTCCCGATAAAAGACTGGAAGAAGCATGTCAATCTGCCGCCACTCTGAACATGGGGATGGAACTTGAATTTGACGAAAGAGCATTGTTTGATGCCAAGGACTCGTTTTATAATCGTCTGGTAGCGTATATTGATCATTTTGAAAGACAACAAGCCTTCCGTACATCTGCAATGGCCTATTATAGTGGCAATCATGC
The DNA here is from genome assembly GCA_947038155.1 of uncultured Bacteroides sp. Lineage (GTDB taxonomy): Bacteria > Bacteroidota > Bacteroidia > Bacteroidales > Bacteroidaceae > Bacteroides. Next base: position 11,108 of record CAMQVH010000031.1, read on the forward strand.
AGTTCTTGATATGTATAAATCAACAAACCCGAAAGATCATGAAGTCATGGACAGACTGGCTAATCTGATTGTATCAAGACGTGGCAAGCAAAAAAAAGAATCTCATCAGACCAAAGTTATTGCCCATCGTGGATTCTGGAATACACCCGGATCTGCACAGAACTCGCTAGCGGCTTTAGTGAAAGCTGATTCAATAGGTTGTTATGGTTCGGAATTTGATGTATGGCTGACAGCTGACGATGAATTGATGTTGAATCATGACGGATGGCATGAAGGATACTCTCTGGAGAAAACATCTTCTGACGTGCTACGCACTTTAAAGTTAAGCAATGGAGAGAATATGCCAACTTTAGAGCAGTTCCTTGATAAAGCGAAGAAACTTAAAATACATCTGATACTGGAAATGAAACCTCTCAGTACTCCGGAACGTGAAACGAAAGCCGTTGAAATGATCCTAAAGTTGGTGGAAGAGAAAAAATTGACTCACAGAGTAGAATACATCTCTTTTTCCCGTCATGTGATGTGTGAGTTTATACGTCTGGCACCTCCTAAAACTCCAATTTTGTATTTGGGACAGGATATTTCGCCCAAGGAACTGAAACAATTGGGAGCTACCGGGGCAGATTACAATTATTGGGCTTATCATAAAAATCCGGATTGGTTGAAAGATCTGAAAAATTCAGGGATGACCTCCAATGTATGGACTGTAAATATCCCTTCTGAGATGCAATGGTGTATTGACAATGGTTTTGATCTGATAACCACAGATGCACCGACAGCTTTCTTAGGCTTATAATAATCATTTGGATAATATGCTGATGGAATCTGCCATCAGCATATTATATTTATACTGTTTATACGGACAAGAATAACAAAACAATGAAATCAATTAATATCATAGCAATTATGCCTTTTCTGGCATCATCTTTCATGACGCAAGCTCCTGTTTATCAAGATGTGAATCACCCCATTGGAGACAGAGTGGTAGGCGTATGGAAAACTAACAGCAAACAAGAAAGTCATGTCAGTTGACGAAACAATAACTTTCAGTTTAGCTGTCAAGAACACAGGGAACCGTGAAGGACAGGAAATTGTTCAGCTTTATATCAGAGACATAAAGTCTTCTCTTCCCCGCCCGGTGAAAGAATTAAAGAGATTTAAGAAAGTAAATTTAATGCCGGGTGAAGAAAAAATAGTTTCTTTGTCTATTGATAAAGAGGCATTAAGCTTTTTTGATGCGGAAAGACATGAATGGATTTGTGAACCGGGCAAATTTGAAGCTATCATAGCAGCATCAGCTATGGATATCAAAGATGTTCTCAAATTTGAATTAAAATAAAGATAGAAGCCATGACGAAACGTTTAATCCTTGCATTCGTATTTTTATCCTGGCACTTAGTAGCCTGCTCGAATGGAGATTCGGGAATTTCTTCCGGACTCCCGGATAAGCCTTCTGCAGAAGAAGACTCTCCCGGGACTGAAACGATATCTGAAGAAATGAGAGTGAAAATAACCGACGAAGATTTATATATATCAGCCAAGTTAGATGCCAAAACCGATATTCTTTATTGGTTCAAGAAGTGTATGTTCAATGAACTGTTCACATTTTATAGAGTAGGAACAATTGACAACAATATGCCTACTCCTGCTACTCTGCCAGATGCTTCTCCGACTTCTCTTCTGAATCTGGCTTACAGTGACAATATCGGTCCTTTTAATATAACCGGATACGGGTGGTGTGGAGGAAATCATCCCTACCTGGATGAAGTTACTCAAACTGCCCGCAATATCGGTTATCGTATTTATATAGACGGAAAAGAAATAAAGACAGATCTATCGACTCTGACAAAAGAGATAAAGATTGAAGTAATCAATGAAATAATGAACCCTTCCAAAGCCGATACCAGTAGTGGAAAAACACTTCTGAATGAGATCTTATGTATTGAGACTGTCAATTATTCTATTTATAGAAATAACATTCAAGTCTTGGTTACTCATGAATTTCAAAATGAGTCTCCCGTGACAGTACAAATGTATTACGGAATGCAATCTATGTTTGACAAGGAGACACATACATTAACTGCCAATGGCAAGTATGTGGACTGGACAGTACAAAAGGATGTTTCTACCTTTACAAAGAAAGAGTATCCGTCATTTCGCCGTTTCATTGAGAAAAGCGCAAATGCGTATCAATCTTCTTATCTGTTTGCCGATGGATTGGGAAATCATGAAGAAATATCAGATGATGATATTATATTCATAGGAAATTCCAGCAATAAGACCTACCACAAGATTATAGCTGATAGAGAACACAAAAAGGGGGATATTATTCATTGGAGTGGAGTGTATACCTGGTTTAAGTCTCCTGTTTCTGATGATGATGATTTGCTGTGTTATGAGGGTGTAATAGATAATAAAAAGGTCCTTTTTATAGATTGCAAGAAGAACGTCGACAGGACAATACAGTTGCCTGTCGATTATACAAAGAAGTCTTTTACGATTATAGAGAAAAGTAAATCAATAACAATTACCGGTAATAAAGTAACAGCCAAAGGACTTAGAATTGTATCCGACGGGTCCGGCAGTTGTGTGATTACCTTTGATTAATTTAGAAAACGATATGTGGAAAAATGTGTTAGTTCTGGTTAGCCTCTGTCTGTTGTTTGAAGATGTAAATGCTCAAACTACCAAGAACAGATACTATAAAGCTAATGATGAAAACGTTTCTTACGTGGGACGTACGGAAATACAGAGTGATGGCTCCGTTTCTTTCGACTGGACCGGTACTTATCTTCGTACCCGACTTTCGGGAGGAGAATTGTCTATGAAGATTTCAGATACTGGTATTAATTATTACAATGTTTTTGTAGACAGCCTTTTACACAAAACGGTAAAAGTATCCGGTAAAGATACTTTGATTAATTTCATTTCCGGCATGGATAAAGGCATCCATCATGTGTTGATTCAAAAACGTACGGAAGGGGAATGGGGAAAGACAACCATTCATCAATTTGTGCTTCATAATGAAGGAGAACTGATGAAAGAAACGGAGTGCCCGTCCAGACATATCGAATTTATCGGTAACTCGCTGACGTGTGGCTATGGTGTAGAAGGGAAAGACCGTAGCGAACCTTATAAAGCTGAAACGGAGAATTGCAACTTATCTTATGCCACTATTATCGCCCGCTATTTCAATGCCGATTATACGCTTATTGCACATTCCGGACGTGGAGTAGTCCGCAATTATGGAGATTCCGTCCGAATATCTGCCGTGACAATGAAAGACCGTATGCTGAATACATTTGATATGAATTTGGATAAGAAATGGGACTTTAAAACATACAAGCCCGATTTGGTGGTTGTTAATTTAGGAACTAATGATTTTTCCACCAATATATATCCGTTGGAAGATGAGTTTATTCATGCTTATAAGCTACTAATAAGCCGTCTTCGTGCAAATTACGGAGATGTCCCTATATTATGCATCAGTCCGGCTATTGCTCAACGGCAGATCGTTCAATACATGGAGCGTATGCGCAAAGACTTGAATGATAAGAAAGTTTATATAGCAGTTCTTCCCGAAGGCCTTTGCGATTCGACTACAGACTTAGGAGCAGTATGGCATCCCAATTACAAAGGTCAAATGAAAATGGCTATGTCATTGATTCCTTATATGTCAACTATCACAGGATGGCCATTGAAAAAGGAATCGTTTTATTAAGACTTACCATGTTATATAATTATCAAAATGGCATTTTGTCATTTTGATAATTATAAACTCTTTAACGGGCGTATTTCCATCACTGCACAGGATAGAGAATAAAATGACAGAGATTTGCCGTTACAGGAAATCACTTTATTGCGAATATACATCTATATGCATTCTTTTTGCGTTATTTTTCATGCTATTCTGTAATATCTTTCTTTTTTTATATTACTTTGCATCATTCTGATTAATATTTTTCATCCTAAAACAAAGTCTAATAAATAAGATACCCATCATTTTAGAGCTAAAATGTGCTCCTTTTAAACGGACTTAGCGTTGCTTTTAAAGCAATGGGACGTTCCTTTAAAAGCAACCTTATGTTTATTTACAATCAACCTTATGTTTTAGCTCAATCAACCTTATGTTTATTTCAAACTATACGGTGTTTTTTATGCAAATGACCGCTCGTTTATTCATAATCATGCATATTAATTCAAGATTATATGCATATCTCTTTCTATCTTGACCCATCTATCAAAAGATAGAAATAGCAAAAATAGGGAAATAAGGAAATTATGCTTCCTATTTTGCTATTTATCTATCATTTTGTTTTCTGTTCAACTTATTTTTAATGCCTGTTATTATACTGTCGGTATATCTATTGAATGATGTCAAGTTCTCCAAAACCACTTGATCTTAGTAAAAAACATCGTTACCAAAACAGCTAAAGACGTAATGATTACTCCCTGAAGGAACCCAAGCCACGCATTCTGCTGGAAGTAGGACAACAACGAGGCAAGTCCCAGTATATTAGCCAACGGCATAATGAATAAATCACCAACCACGTAAGCGATCATCGGATTTTGCCCGGACATAACAAGAAAGCGGCTACTTCGCACACATCTGAAATAATCACAAACAATACTTAAGAATAAGAGCCCAAGGAATGCCAGACCGGAAGTTACAAAGAAATAGCTAAAAGTGGCAGGATCTTTCTTGATACCTTCTTGAAAAGGTTCAAAACATAGCCCCAAAAGAAGAAGATATGCTCCGGCATTAAACAGCTTTTTCCATAACAAAGCGATTCCCTCTGTCGGACGTAAGAAAACCAATTTGCCAATCAATAACAGCACAAGTGTCGCTAATAAATTCACTGTCACCATACGGGTATAAAGCCCATAGAGATTGAATACAATAATCACCATAGTCAATATCAGCAGCGCAATTCCTATCTTACGGTATTGCGGTGAAGCCGGCTGTTCGGTATCCTTTCGGCCCTTCATCCATTCCATCAAATACTCACCGGCAATGCTGCCGGGAATTACAATAAACAGATATTTCAGATAATCAAACCGATACATCCAGGGCAAAGGAGTATAATTGAATATCACCTGTGTCCAGGAACCTTCGACAGTACTTCCCAAAATGACAGCCATCAGCAGCAATAAAACTCCCAAACGCAACCATCGGTTATGCATCGTAAAAATGTAGAGAACAGAACCAAAGATGGCCATATTGGCTAACAACAGAATAATCACATTACTAAAATACAGGCTGAACGTTCTTCCATCGGCATAAGAAGTAGTAAGCATCATGATTACCGCAATTCCGTATGCGGCTATCTTTATGCCGGTATGTGCCCGGTCCGGCATTTTCAAAGGAATGCGCATGAACATCGGAAACAGAACCGCAAAGCAAAGAATAGCCAGCAACCAGGATCTGATGTCCTGCGGAGAACTGAGCACATACGGATAAAAATGCTGAATAAAGATGGCAAAGAAAGTCAGTTGTACTCCACGTTTCACCGCTTCATATACTAATTTCAGTTTAGAGTCACCTTTCTCTGCACGCTTACCTATGGAAAAAGGGAAAGCTGCTCCCATCGCAAACAGGAAGAAAGGAAAAACAAGGTCTACCCATGTAATGCCGGGCAAAGAAGGATTGAATATATGATCGGGTGGCGGCGTCTGCGCATGACTCATCCAACCGGGGAGCACCTGCGTTACGATGGTAGCAGAAAGTACCATCGTAATAATCGCATATCCTCTCAAAGCGTCTAATGCATAGGCCCGGTTATTCATAAGGAGCCTCCTCTTTTCATTCCTTCCTCTACTTCTTTCCACAGATTTTTGGTAATGATATGTACGATGTCAAATACCATTAATCCGTCCGAACGGCGAAGGTTCATCTCTATCGTTTCCGATAGTTTGGCAGGGTTGTCATAGAATTGGTCCACCAGAATACCTCCCATAAATTTATTACCTTTCAATATCTGACGTAAATGCTGACAAGAGCCTTCTACACAATACCACGTACCGGATTGAGCCTGCGAATCTGTTTCGTTCCAGATACTCCGGTTCGTTTTTCTGTATTCCTCGATGGTTATGTCCGTATAATAATTACCGGTAGCATAAAGGTCTATCAGCTCGGCATAGCCATAATTTTTATATTCGGGTGTTGCCCAGCTGAAATCTTTGCCCGGATCATATTCTTTGCTGGCAAAGTTTACGCCTACTTCATAATAAGATGGATACCAAGCACCGGTGTACGTGCCGAAAGAAACGTCAGGGTTGGCTGCCTTGACTTCTTTACGGGCAAGCGCCATGAAATCAGTAATGTTTTTAGTTCGCCATTCCAGCCATTTCCGGAAATATTTTCCTGGTTGCGTTGTGTATTTCCCATCTGCATTTTTAGTCCAACGGAAAATATCTTCGGGGAAGTTTGCGACTTTTTTACCTATGTATTCTTCAAACTTCTTACGTGACAATGAAGAAAAATCAGCGGTTATTCCATCGTAACGTACCCGGTCGAGCATCAGACCGTCCAGGTCGGGATATTTGGTCACGACTTCTTTCAGAACATTCAGGATATGGGTACGATATTCTTCGTTCAAAGGATTGATCATGGCACCATATTTATGCTTCTCTTCGGTGATTGGAATGATTCCTTTATCGGGAGTGTACACCATCGAAGCCCATTCCGGATACCCGCTATATACCATTCCACGGTCAAAATAGTTGTGTCCGGCACAGAATACATTCAATGAGGCGTGTATCTCCAGCCCCAGTTCGTGTCCTTTTTTGATAAAGTATCCCAGATAGTCAAAATCACCAGCTTTGGCTCCTTTCCATTCTTTCATTTGCGGAGCATATTCACTTTTATATAAAACTTCCCCTGTGATCGGACGAATGTCGACAACCGCATGTGTAAAGCCCAGCGATTTGATTTTTTCCAAGTAATAATCAATCGAATCTTTATGACTGAAGCGCTCAAAGTTTGCTTCGGCATCAATCCACATTAAGGCCGGTTTCTTTTTGATAACGATCCGGAAAGGAGAAGCCGGAAGCCCGGCATTATTGCATAATTCCCCCTGCACATAATTCCGGAAGCAGTAGCGGACTTCTGTCGGGTCACTAACAGAATCATTCCATACTTTCACAATAGATGTGCCATTGATGACCTCCGCCTTTGCAGGTCGGAATATACCATCGGAACCTACGATCTCAAAACCTTTCACATTCTGATTTTCCGGAGTCAGTCCTTCCTCTCCATATTCAAAGTCTATTTCTACAGCATTTCCCTGGATACGATAGGTCTTGTAGACTGGACCGGAATATTGGAACCCTTTTCGGCCGTAAGTCTGGGCCAGTGCCCAATAAGCTAACCGCTCTCCAACCTTAATCTTATAAGGTGAATGTATAAAGAGTTCGCTGCCTGCGTCTCCGGTGGTTACCATTCCCACTCCGGGAACTTCCTTCATCAGCTCCAACTGACATTGACGGAACCATGCCCAATCCAACTTGTCATTCCCTTCGGACTTCCAGGGAGCAATCTGGACATAATAAAATGGCATTTCAGCATTATGAAAGAAATTTCTCCATTGAGAAACCATAGCGGGAAAAAGCTTTTTATAAAGAGCAGGATCGGGAGTATTCGCCTCGCCCTGGTACCAGATAACTCCTTTGACAGGGAATCCTTTCCATGGATTTACCATAGCGTTCCACAACAGGGTAGGCGTCCCGGCAGCCCATTCGAATTTATCCTGATTTGTATCCGGCAAGGTTACTTCGGAAAAATGAGATAAGGTTTCTTTGTCCATCCATGCTTCGATCTTTGACATACTCCAGGAGCAATGTATTAATCCTACAGGCACGTCCAAGGATTGTTGCAACAGATTGCCGAAGAAGTAAGCTGTTGCACTGAAATCGGCCACTTCTTCCGAAGATGCTTCACTCCATTGTCCGTCTATTCCTTCTTCTTTCAGAGTCGTGCTCCAATTGTTCTTTACGGTGTAAAGTCTTAATGGTCGTTTAGGATTAGCGGACACGATATAGGGCTGCGAACCATAGACCGGTTGTCCGCGGAACCCTTTTACCGGCATTTCCATATTCGACTGTCCGGAGCAGAACCAGACTTCACCGATCAGGATATTTTTTAAGGTCAGCTCTTCTCCGTCCGAAAAAGTAATGGTATATGGTCCGCCGGCTTCCGGAGTCGAAAGAGCCAGTGTCCATTGTCCGTTCCGGTCACAATCTGCATAGATTTTCCGATGATTCCATGAAGCGGAAGCATATACACGTTTTCCGGGAGTAGCCTTTCCACGAAAAGTAACTTCTGCTTGTTGCTGCAACACCATGTTGTCTCCCCAAATGGAGGTAAGTGTTACTTTAGCTTCCGTTTTCAGGACGAAGAACAAACTTATAAGTAGCCAAAAGTATCTGTTTCTGAACATATGATTTTAGTTTATTTGTTTTCAATAGTTTGAGTATATACATTACCGAAACGGTCAGTCACTTTAATCTCTATCCTTGCGTTTGGGTCATGAGGAGTTGCATGAAAGAGATGCTCGGTGAGAACCGGAGATATCCAGTCATATTTCACCTTTTCCTTATCCGAACAGATGGCTTTTGCCATAGGATCATATCCCTTGTACTTTTGCATTTCGCCCATCCTTTGTCCATTTTCATACCATTCCACCTTCCACAGATCATCCCAATTCCATACATTGGCTATAATATCAGAAGGATATTCATCCGACGATCCTGCCGGATAAGCATGAAACTGGTGTTCCAGCGGATAACCTGCGCTTTTATAAATCCACTTCAATTGATTTCCGTTCACTTCATATATACCGTAACCTCTGGGAGTTCCGTCTACATTGATATCCGCACGCCACCAAGTGCCACACACTGCTGCCGTATTATGCTCCATCAACGAATCATTGAAACAAACGTTCGTATTGAAATGGGTATGCCCGGAAATGATATGTGCATTATAGCCTTCCAAGAGTTTATATAGTGCGGCTGTATTCACTGTTTCATCCTGATCCAAAGTATTATATCTTAACTTTTTCTGAAGGCTGGAAGGAATGTGCATGACCACAAATACCAGCTTATCCCTGGACACATACGAAAGGTCTTTTTCCAGCCATGCAAAAGTCCGTTCATCAATATATCCGATGTACTGGTAGTCACGATTGACATAGAAACAATTGTCGAGTACAATGTAATGGGCTTTTCCTTTATTAAACGAATAGTAGATGGGGCCAAAGTAACTTTCAAAAGTACGGTACGAGTACTCAAAAGTACGTCCTCCGTAGGTCATGTCATGGTTGCCGATAGCACGATAAATGGGAAAGTCCAGAGTAGATACGGTATTAATGTAAGATGGATACAAAGAAGGAGTATCGCCCACGATGTCTCCACAATCAATACCGAATATGTCTCTTTTGCCCGAATAAGGCTGTACATATTCTTTTATATCCTGCAGGAATCTGCCATATGCTTTCACATCGTTTTCGGAAGTGACTTGCACATCAGCCTGTACCAGAAATAGGTGGTTCGCATCATTCTGAGGATTCTTCATCAACTCAAAATTATATCCGTCTTGTTTATCCATCTCTATTTGTTGATAGAATAAAGGAATGGTCTTTTCTGTTTTTGGCAGATAACCGGAAGGCACGGACAAGTAAACAAACCGGGCATCTCTTTGAGGAGCAAGCACGTATTCGCCCGATTTATTGGTGAGAACGCAGTCGATTCCGTCCGTTACAACTACTCCTTGAAGTCCTTTCCCATGACAGGTTACCTTTCCACGAATAGTACCGGATAAATTTTGAGCCTGCAAGTTCAAACTCAAACTCATCAAAATGACAAGTTGTAATAAATATATTTTCATAGTTATCTATTGTTCTTTATACAAATAAGGCAATTCATTAACATTAAGTCTGAACCTTGCGGCTCAGACTTAGTGCTATGAATAGAAAGGAGAATACTTGTATTGAGTATATTCTCAGATTGAATTATCAACTTCCTATTTTTGAACGGACTCCAGATAGTTATCAAATCCTGTCTTGAAAGCGTTCCAATAGTCGTACATCTTGATATGACAGAGGTCGAATGCGAAGAAGCCGTCGCTATTGTTTATACATGCGTCGATGGCATCAGGTATTTTAGCGGCTTGTCCACCGTTAGTCCATCCGGTACCATTGCCTATGTCCGGACCTCCGGAGAAGGGAACGTCACCTTTCAGCAACTCGCGACCGTTTTTGCAAAATCCCTCCATTGTCCATTCGCCGCTACCATAAATCTTATCGACAGATGCATAAGCACCTAAGAATATATAATCCAGATGATCGGCATAACCATAGTTCTTATAATCTGCTGTTGCCCATTTAGGATAGTAAGCTGAGGTGTCATATTTAGGACTTGCCCAATTTACTCCCGAAGTATAATAACTGGAATACCATGCGCCTACATACACTCCAAAATTGATTTCTGAATTTACGGATTTTACTTTCTCACGCGCCTTGACGATAAAGTCGTGAATCACTTTTACACGAAATTCCAACCATTTCTTGAAATAGGCAGGCTGATCCGAAGGTATCTTATCTGTGCCTGGCGCCATAATGTCTTCCGGAAAATGAGCAACCGTTTCCCCAATGTACTCTTCAAACTTCTGTTTAGAAACAGCCGAGAAATCACTTTCCAAGCCATAATCGTCATAACGGCAACGGTCCAGAATTATTCCATCCAAGTCATATTTAGCCAGGTCACCCAGTAACTGCAAAACGAAGTTCTGCACATCATCGTTAGCCGGATTCAAAAATTTAGCTCCATAATCGGTCTCGTCATTCAACAAATCCATCGTATTTGTCAGACCGTCAGCGAGATTAGCCACACTTGCCCATTCCTTCTTCGAGTCATCACGGAACAGTATTCCATCTGATCCGAGGTTATAGGGACATAAGTAACCACCGACGAAAGTATTGACTGACGCATGTACTTTCAGCCCCTGACTTCTGGCTGCATCTATAAATGCCTGCAGGTAATCCCATGTTTCAGTACGTTCATAATATACATAACCCGAACTTCCCCACACATCCATTCGCTTCACCTGATCTACTGCAGTAGTGTTGAACAAAACATCTCCTGTAGTGGGACGCACGTCAACAATGATATCAGTAAACCCTGCGTTTTTTACTTTCACCATATCTGTGGAGATATTCTCCTTATTATTCGCATAATCCGGAAAATTAGCTGCCGCATCAATCCAGACATAGCGTGGCTTAACTTCTGTAACGTCCGGATTTTCCGGTTCTTCTGTTGAATTATCATTCCAGGGCCATCCGGGGATTCCATTAGAATCATCACTACATGAAGTGATAGTAACCATTCCGCAAAACGCCAATAATAATATTTTAAAAAGATTTCTCATATTATACATGTTTATTAATGTCAGTAACTCTTTTGAAACACATTAATTATTTGTCGATACAATCAAATTCATATCCTCCGATAATCTTACAGTTGTTGTCAACATAGTAAAGACGAAGTTTATATCCATCTGTAGTTGGAGCAAACAATACATCACCTGTTGCCGCTACACCATCTGCAGAACCGAACGAAGAAAGTGAAGGATTGAATGTCAAAGCGTCTGAAGTAGATACCGTACCGGTAAACGATCCGTCTGAGGTTACATCGTACATATATAAGTACGGAGTGCCTCCCCATTGCGGGAAGTGAGCCGTAGATACCAATACAAGATACTGCGCATTATTGAACGTTCTTGCATCCAGACAGTTATTATTCATTGCCCAGGAATTGCCATTGTCCGAATTGGATAAAGACTTGGACGCATTATTACTTGTTCCATTCACCCAATAAAGTACGTTAGGATCATAATAGGATAAGAAATAATCGCTTTGTGCAGTAGTTCCTTTGGTGACAACCTTGGTATTTGACACAGGAGATCCCCAATAGCCAACACCATTTACCGATACTACTTCAGGACTTCCCAATACACCGTCTGTTATAATCCAGCGAACAAACGTATTAGAACCGGACGAGGCTGTCCCGTCACATGTAGCAATGATAGCGGCATTTGTATTGATATCACCCTGTACAGATACTTTGGTACCCATATCCAAACTTGTATTGTTGGTATAAGATATCAATAAAGTTGGAACTGTGGTTACAGAAGAAGTCTTATAGATAGAGAAGGATTTACCATTAGCTGCTTTTGTTGCCAACAATATGTTTCCTTTACTATCACTTGTCACACAACCTAAAGATGCAACACCTACGCTTCCCAAAGTCATATTGCCAATCTTACTTCCTGTAGAAGCATTATAATAGGTAGGAGCAGTAGAACCGTCCCCTAAGCAAACAACTAAATTATTGCCATTAACGGCCAGTGAAGGTGAGTTGGCTGAAGTCCAGGGCAAACCTATAACTCCCATATCCAATTTAAACAATTCTGTCTCACTGCCTTTTCTATATCCATAAGGGATCTTATCCGGCACTGCCTTCTGAACTGTGTACGTCTGCTTCGTCACTCCGTCGTGAGCGATGACCGTCAGTTCTACAGGTAAATTGAAGTCAAGCGCCTCTATCTTAGGATCCGGCGACATTGTCGCATGAGAGGAAAGCGAATATTCTGCCAGACAGGAAGATAAATCTTCTGCAGAAATCAGAGATACCGTCTTATGCTCTTCGTCAATAATTCCACTAATATCTTCGGCCGGTATTGAGAAACTTAATAACTGACATTTATTGGATTTCACTCTTTCACCCGTAATGCAGATTTGTTTCTTATATCCCTGCGCATCTGTATAAGTGAAGTAATTTTCTTTAGTCAAATCCAATATCGTCAGAACAGGGTCAATAGTACAGTTGGGAGCTAACTTAGCCTGAACCCTCATTGTTTTCATATATTCCGCCGTTTCATTTTCACTGTCTTCCGGATAAAACCATGGCATAGGAATCACATATTTATCTACAGACGCATCCGCAATTGTATAGACAACAGCTTCTTTGTCCACGTAAGGACCTGATGTAAAAAGTGCGGTCAAGCTTGTGATTCCCTGCCGTTCAGCAGTTGGAAGCACATATTCCGGATCTTGGCAGGAACTCATTAATGCCAATACTCCTAATAGTAAGTACTGTATATTCTTTTTCATAATTGTTTTCATTTTAGATTTATTGCCATTCTGCATATTGAGTTACAGCACCGTTATTGTCCAACTCCGCCTGTGGCATAGGGAAACGGTACATCTTAGTCGGGAAGTTACGATCTTTGTCATCACACTCTACATAAATGTAATTGAACGAGCCGTTGGCATTCTGTTCTATCTTAAGTCCATGAAGACGGATACCGGTGAATGCCGTTGCAGATAGTTTCCAGCGACGCATATCCCAATAATAGTGTCCTTCATAAGCTAATTCGACTTTACGTTCCTGACGAATCGCTTTCATCAGGTCTTCTCCACTCTTGTCCGAATAAGGCAAGCCGACTCTGTTACGAATGTCTTTGATGTCTTTATTGGCTTTATCGGCATAGCCACTCAAATGATAGCAAGCCTCAGCATGATTTAGTAACACTTCGGCATAACGAATTTCGGTCCATGGCTGTGTACTTGCCTGCACAGAAGTGAAACTATGAGTCTCATCCACCAGCTTACGCAAATAATAACCTGTGGTAGAACGTCCTTCTGGTTTGGCATCCGTTTTCCACGCAGCCCAACCATCAGTACCATTGACATAAGATGCGATCGTTCTGCCTTTCCACATAGCGCCATTATAAAGAATGGTTGCTTTGAAGCGTGGTTCAAGTTTATCGTATGGAGGAGTTGCCGTTGTTCCTTCTGCTGTATGCCAGGTACTCCAATCCGGAAAACCGCTACCGTCCGCATATTCATAAGATTCTACCATTTCTTGTGTCGGAGTTCCGAATCCTCCGGTCATTGAATTACCATCCAATGCTTTATCACCTCCGGGAGCCATATAGCCGTCAAAATCATGAGTTACAGTAGAACTCTTGTCATAGCAATATTGCAGAATAGCTTCCTGACTTCCTGCTTTAAATGCATTAGAATAATTCTCTTTTTCTTCCAGCTTATATCCCATGCCCATCACTTCTTCGGCAGCGATCCGGGCATCATCCCATCTTTCTGCATAAAGCATTGCCCGTGACAGCATTGCATAAGCAGCTCCGCTAGTCAGACGTCCATTAGGGGTTTTATCAACCGGTAAATGTTCGCCCGCAAACTTCAGGTCCTCATATACAAAGTTCCATCCTTCTGCCTCGGAACTGACCGGCATATCCTTCTTTATATTATCCAGATCTTCGTCATATATGATTACTTCCTTATAACGTTTTATCAGGTCGGTATATAAATATCCTCTGAAGAAGCGCATTTCCGCTTCCAGCCGTTCTTGTTCCGTCTGACCAAATGAGGCGTACTTTTTCAGTTTATTGATACCTTCATTGACACGGCGTACATATTCATACATCGTCCCCCAATTGCCTAAATAAGTGCTGACATAACTTACTGTCAGAACGGATCCTCCATAAGCGATTTCGCTAGGTATCTGGCATTTAGACATATAGTTATAGGAACCGTATTTGAGTTGGTCTGTCAACGCTTCCGTCATGCCTGCCAGGCATTGTCCGTCACGATAAACTCCTAAATAATCGATATAACGGTAGAAATCGTTGACAGCTTGTTCGGCATATTCCAGTTTACTCCATACCAGTTTATCTGATGCTTTGTCCGTTGGTGTCATGTCCAGATAATCACTACATGAACCAAGCCCTAAAGAGGCTCCCAACAATATGATACTTATTAATTTTGTTTTCATAATAAATCTTTTAAAGGTTTAGAAAGTCAGAGTTATACCGCCCATGATTGTGCGTTGTTGAGGATAATATCCGTTGTTCACTCCCGGAGATTCGGGGTCGATTCCATCGGGAAGACCGGAGATCGTGAATAAATTGGAACCTTCTACATAAATTCTAAGATTCTGAATTCCCACAGGGCTCATCCACTTTTTAGGGAATGTATAACCCAGCTGTGCCGATTTGAGACGAAGGTATCTGCCATTACGCAACCAGAAGGTAGAAGCTAATCCATTGTCTCCTCCATGTCCTTGATTTCCCAGAGTGAGACGCGGGAATGTTCCATTCGGATTTTCCGTGGTATACGCATTCTGAACCAGATATAAAGGTGAGTTGGCACCTTCTTTGAATGCTTGTGTCCAGACCGTATTGTCATCATAACCATTATAGTAAGTTCCGGTTAATGATACATCGAACAATGCGCCTCCGGTAAATTGTGCGCTTAAATCAAATCCGTTCCAGGCACAATTCAAGTTCAGACCATAAGTCAGTTCCGGACGATTGCCCCGTCCTACACGTGTTCTGTCATCTTCATCTATTTTGCCATCGCCATTTAAATCCTTATATTTGATGTCACCTACATTAGGACGGGTTCCATACCATGCGGAATTATCAATTTCTTCTTCCGAACGGAACAAACCTTCTGCCACCCATACGACTGAAGCGTCTACACTGCGACCTGTACGTTTTCTCCATTCTACAGTATTGGGACTATCCGGATAACGAAGATAGCGATTTCTTGCAAAAGTCAAGTTGAAACTGGCTCCATAAGAAAATGGTTTCCCTGCCAGATTTAATTTATTACGATGACTCACTGTGATTTCAACTCCCTTGCTGTCTACCTTGTTATAATTGGCATATGTATAATAATATCCTCCCATTGATGGCGGATAATCGCCTCCCATTGCTGTCAGAATATCATAGGTATAGTTATAGAATGCATCAAACTCCATACCCAGTAAACCATTCCACATGGTAAAGTCGAAACCTGCATTGTAAGTTAACGTGTTTTCCCACGTCAGAGTAGGATTTGCAATTACAGATGCACGCAGTGCCTGCATGACTTTTCCGTTCAGAATTGTCTGGTACGCATTTTTGTTACCGTCCATCAGGTTATAGGTACTAAGAAATGCATACGGACTCACATCGTCATTACCCAACAAACCGACAGATGCACGTATTTTCATATCATCCAGGAAAGTCAGATCGGACATAAAGTTTTCTTTAGATATTCTCCACGCTACTGATGCTGATGGGAAAAATGCCCAACGTTTTCCACTTACATTACCCGCAAACTTATACGAACCGTCATATCGTCCTGTGAATTCTGCCAGATACTTATTGTCATAGTCGTATTTCAAACGGAAAACGTAACCAATGCTACGATTGGCATCGCTATATCCGGAAATGGGGGAGTCTGCCGGTTGTCCGAAACTCAGTTCCGGAAGTTCTGCAAAACTCATATTCTTATTATATCCGGAGAAACTGTTTTCTTTATAATCACGGATTTCCGCAAGTACCATGGCTTCTACATTATGCTTACCGAAAGAATTCGCATAATTGATGCTTCCCTGGCCTACCATTTGACGGGAACTGAATTGTCCTTCACCTAAATTTATTCCATTTGCAGTTCCACGAGGATCATCCGCTTTAGTCCAAGTCCAGTCCGTAGTGGAGGTCGGCATTTTATTGATATAAGTAGAATAAGGCGTATTTAGGTTCTTATTATGTGAGGTCTTGTAGTCATAAGCTCCGGTAACCTTTACACTTAATCCTTTTACCCAAGGCAGATTATATTGTAAAGAGAGGTTAGTCTGCAAATCAAAGCTATTAGTATGTTTGTAGCCGGATTCATAAATAGCTGCTAGCGGACTATTCGGTAAGCTTGTATTATTCTGTGTAGTAGCGGTATAAAGTCCATCATATTTTTCCGGTAAATACGGATGCATCATGACAGTCTGGTGAGCTACCGATAACCAGCCCTGTTCTCCCAATTCGGAATTAGAATCCGTACCACCGGAAGCATATCCCGGAGTTTCACGTTTTCCTACATTTCCGGCAACTCCCAAACTTAACTGGAAATTCTTGGCCAGCTGAGTTTCAATGTTAGTTCTTAAGTTGTACCGTTTATAAGTAAAGTTATCAATATTACCATCCTGTCCCAAATAGCCGACAGATGTGAAATAACGCATTTTGTCACTACCACCCTGTACGGTGATGTTGTGTTTCTGATTGATACCTGTGCCAAACACTTTATCAATATAATTGACGTTATCCCATCCATCAGTAGGGTCGCCGTTCAACATCGCTTCCACATTTGCTTTTGTGAATACCGGTGTATATTGTTTCATGTCCGCAATACTTCCGTTAGCCAGCTTATCCATCATATCAGCCATATTATAATAATATGCAAACTGGGGACCATTCATAAACTGTGGGAAGTTTGCATTCATAGATGCTCCTATTGAACCGTTATATGTGATTCTTGACTTTCCTTCCTGTCCTCTCTTTGTTGTAACGATGATAACACCACCTGCGCCTTTCAAACCGTACACAGCCGCAGAAGCTCCATCTTTCAAGACAGATACACTCTCAATATCATTAGGATCAATGTCATTGATGGAACGAGGCATACCATCTACAATATAAGTAACATTGTAAATAGAACCACGAACCCGCAATACTGCTTGGTCATCACCCGGTTCTCCGGAGACTTGAACAGAAGAAATGCCCGGCAAACGTCCGCCTAACAAACTTGATACATTGGTTGCCGGTGCCTTTAACAGTTCGTCGCCTTTGACCGCAGAAACCGCTCCTGTCAGGGATTGTTTTTTTGCAGTACCATAACCAACAACAATCACTTCATCCAGAGATGCCACATCATCCTTCATCACCACATTGATCGTTTTCTGTCCGGCAACTTTTATATCTTGTTCCGCCATACCTACATATGTGAAAGACAATATATCTTTTGAAGTCGCCTGAATGCTGTATTTTCCATTAACATCTGTAACTGTACCATTAGTAGTCCCCTTTACTACAACACTTACACCAGGTAGAGATTCTCCTGTCTCATCAGTAACAGTACCTTGCACCAAACTCTGTGCATGAGCATTGATAGCACATGCAAAAAGTGCGCATATTGAGAAAAGAAATATCTTCAATATGCGAGAGTTTTGCTTAATTTTTGAGTTAAACTCTGTCATAGAATTAATTTTTAGATTATTAATAAGATTGGTTAACATAATAATTCATTGTTTCTATAGCTGTTCCAATACTTTCCAGCATTGAAATAATCCCCTTGGTACATGAAAGCACCCTTTCCATTTACCACCTTTCAGCGGTAACAAAACTTCCCCTCTGCGATTCAGATATCCGTACCATTCCGGATATTCCGGATCTTTGAAGTGTGTCCATGTGTAGTCATGTACCTTCTCAAACCATTCCAGACATTTCCTGTCTCCGGTCAGCTGATAACCTTTCAGCAGTGATATCAGAGATTCAATATGCACCCACCAAAGTTTCTGATCCCATTCCAATTGTTGGGGAGGACAACCGTTACGGTCCATGAAGTAATAGATACCTCCATATTGCTTGTCCCAACCATAGTCGAGCATTGTCAGGGTTACGTCTTTTGCTTTTTCTATCAATTTCGGACGATTCAGGCGTTTGCCCAAATCCATGATGAACCACATCGCTTCGATAGCATGACCGGGAGTCACCTGACGACCT
>CAMQVH010000032.1 GCA_947038155.1 uncultured Bacteroides sp.
CTAATATTTTAGGTTATGCTACTTCCTTCAGTTCTTTGGGTATGATGATTGCTTCTATTGCTAATTTGATAAAGAAATAAATGACCTATTATGATTGAAAAGCAATCTTATCAAGAACCGTTTTCTGAAGTGGATAAAAGGAAAGATGATGAAATGGAAATAGACTTGATGGCTATTTTTTATAAGATTATTACTGTTCGTGGAGTACTATGCAAAGCTGCTGGAGTGGGAGTAATAATTGCTATAGTGGTGGCATTGAGCATTCCCAAGCAATATACAGTAAAGGTTACCCTTTCTCCTGAAATGGGTAATGCGAAGGGAAGTAATGGTTTAGCCGGACTTGCTGCCTCGTTTTTAGGAGATGGGGCTCTAATAGGGGAAAGCACAGATGCCTTGAACGCTTCTCTTTCAGCAGATATTGTTTCTTCAACTCCTTTTTTATTGGAACTTTTAGAAATGGAAGTCTCCGCTTCTAAAAAGGATGATAAAATGACTTTGGAGTCTTATCTCGATGAAGAGTCATCTCCTTGGTGGGATTATCTTATAGGTTTTCCGGGCATAGTAATAGGGGGAGTTAAATCATTATTCGGAGAAGATACGATTCCTGCTGGTGGAGGGCGGCAAGGAACTATCGAATTGACGAAAGAAGTAAATGAGAAGATTAATTTTCTTAAAAAGAAGATTAGTGCATCCATTGATAAGAAAACCGCCATAACGAGCATTACTGTCACCTTACAAAATCCGCAAATCACTGCGGTTATAGCAGATTCTGTCGTTCATAAATTACAGGAATATATTATTGGGTATCGAACTTCAAAAGTAAAAGAAGACTGTGCGTATTTGGAACGGTTGTTTAAAGAACGTCAGCAGGAATATTATGCTGCTCAAAGAAAATATGCGGATTATGTAGACGCCCATGATAATGTGGTTCTTCAAAGTGTACGTGCTGAGCAGGAGCGTTTACAGAACGACATGAGTTTGGCTTATCAGATATATAGTCAGGTTGCTAATCAGTTGCAGGTATCTAGAGCCAAAGTACAGGAGGAAAAGCCAGTCTTTGCAGTAGTTGAGCCTGCCGTTGTACCTTTGAAACCTTCAGGTATGGGACTCAAAATTTATATTTTATTATTTGTGTTCCTGTCCGTATCTGGTACTCTCGTGTGGGTGCTTTTTGGCAAAAGTCTGCTGGCTAGCTTGAGAAAAGAACTGAAAAATAAGGAGATAGAACAGGATAAATGATGCTAAAACGTCGTTTACAACATTCTTACATCAATTAAATTCACTTACTATATTATTAAACGAATGATACGTACAGCTATGATAATGGCTGCGGGCATGGGAACCCGTTTTGGCCAATATACAGAATTGATACCTAAAGGGTTCGTCAAAGTGGGAGGTATTCCAATGATAGTTCGTTCTATTGATACTTTGTTATCATGTGGCATTGAGCGAATTGTAATCGGTACAGGATATAAACAAGAAGTTTATGAAGAATTGAAGACAGATTATCCTATGCTTGAAACCTGTTTTAGTCCTCGTTATGCTGAAACAAATAGTATGTATACTTTATATAATACGCGGGAGATTCTGGGCAATGATGATTTTTTATTGTTAGAGTCAGATTTGATTTTTGAGAAACAAGCAATAATGAGCTTATTGGAGTGTCCTGCGGCAGATGCGATGCTAATAACTCCAGTGACAAAGTTTCAAGATCAGTATTATGTGGAACATGATGATAATTTTCGCCTTTCTTCATGTTCTGTCAATAAGAATAAACTAAACGCTAAAGGCGAATTGGTCGGCATCCATAAACTATCCGGTTCCTTTTACAAAATAATGTGTGCTGATTATGCGAGTATTGTTGATGAACAACCCAATTTGGGATATGAGTATGAATTACTACGAATATCTTGTTCTCAATCTCCTGTTTATGTGCATAAAGTAGAAGGGCTGAAATGGTATGAAATCGATGACATATCAGATTTGGAATATGCAGAGAAATATATTGTTCCGTATTGTTAATTAAAATAATATATCAAATTATGAGTAAGACAGTTTATATTGGGATGACTGCGGATATTATGCATCCAGGACTTATCCGCATTATTAATGAAGCTACTAAATACGGTGATGTTATAATTGGTCTTCTTACAGATAAAGCTATTGCGGAGCATAAACGCCTTCCTTATCTGACCTATGAACAACGAAAAGAGGTAGTTCAGAATATTAAAGGCGTATGTAAAGTTGTTCCTCAAGAAGAATGGAGCTATGTTGAGAATCTCAAACGCATTAAACCTGACTATATAATTCATGGTGACGACTGGAAAACCGGGCCTTTACGTGAAGAACGTGTGCGCGTATTTGAAGTGATGAATGAACAGGGAGGAAAGGTTATCGAAATTCCATATACTTTGGGAATTAATTCATCTTCTTTGGATAAAGATATTAAGGCTATAGGTACAACCCCTGATGTACGTTTAAAATCACTTCGTCGTTTGATAAATGCCAAACCCGTAGTTCGTATTTTGGAAGCTCATGATGGACTATGTGGCTTGATAATTGAAAATCAGGAAATATTAAAAGGGGATAAGAGGGAAGTATTTGACGGAATGTGGTCTAGTAGCCTTACGGATTCAACCAGTAAAGGTAAACCTGATATTGAGGCAGTTGATTTAACTACCCGATTGCAAGATTTGAATAATATTTTGGAGTGTACTACTAAACCTATTATTTTTGATGGAGATACAGGTGGTAAAATTGAACATTTCGTATTTACAGTACGCACTTTAGAACGTCATGGAATTTCAGCTATAATAATTGAAGATAAAGTTGGATTAAAAAAGAATTCATTGTTTGGTACAGATGTTATTCAAACTCAAGATACAATCGAAGGTTTCTGCAATAAGATCAAAGCGGGAAAGGCATCTCAGATTACTGATGATTTTATGATTATCGCTCGTATTGAGAGCCTTATAGCGGGAAAGCCGGTAAGTGATGCTTTAGAGAGAGCTTTTGCATATGTCCAAGCGGGAGCGGACGGTATTATGATACATAGCAAAAATAAGTCGGGTGAAGATATAAAAGAATTTTGTTTGGCATTTCGAAAACAGTATGCTCATGTACCTATTGTGGTTGTGCCTACTACATATGATCATATTTATGAGTCTGAATTGTGTGATTGGGGTGTGAATATAATTATTTATGCTAATCATATGCTTCGTGCCGCTTATCCTGCTATGATGAATGTCGCAAAGACAATATTAGAGAATGAACGTGCTTTAGAGGTGCGCGAACTGTGTATGCCCATAAAAGAAATATTGGAACTGATTCCAGGTACTAAATAAAAAGAGGAATATCATTATGTTAAGCGTAGAAAAAGTTTATGAAACGTTTCTGAGTCATGATGTTGATTTTTTTACAGGAGTTCCAGACTCATTACTAAAGAATATTTGTGCCTATATCACAGACCATACTTCACGTGAGAAACATATCATAGCTGCTAATGAAGGTGCGGCTGTAGGAATTGCTTCAGGTTATTATATGGCATCAGGTAAGGTTCCTGTGGTTTATATGCAAAATTCCGGCTTGGGTAATACTGTTAATCCTCTGCTGTCTCTTGCAGATGAACAAGTATACAGTTTTCCAATGCTTTTGATGATTGGCTGGCGTGGTGAACCGGGAACAAAAGATGAACCTCAGCATAAAAAACAGGGTGAGGTAACTTTAGATTTGTTGAAAACAATGCGGATTCCTTATATAATTCTTGATTCAAATGAGAATGATGCATTTATTCAGCTCCATGATATCATACAATCAGCAAAAACTAAGAATATTCCTCATGCAATAATTATTCGGAAAGATGTTTTTGGCAAATATAAACTTCAAAAAGAATTTGGATGTAATTATCCTTTGTCTCGTGAGGATGCTTTGCAAATAGTTGTGGATTATCTGCCTGAAAATTCAGTGGTCGTTTCTACTACTGGCAAGCTTTCTCGTGAGTTATTTGAATATCGAGAAATGAAAGAGCAAGGACATGAACATGATTTTCTCACGGTAGGCTCTATGGGACATAGTTCATCAATCTCTTTGGGTATTGCTATAGCAAAGCAAGATAGACCTGTTTATTGCTTGGATGGTGATGGAGCATTTATTATGCATTTAGGGGCAATTAGTAACATTGGCGATTTATCTCCTAAAAACTATTATCATATTTTGTTTAACAATGGTGCTCACGAGTCTGTAGGAGGACAGCCTACTTTAGGATTTAGTTTAGATATTCCGGCTATTGCCCGGGGGAGCGGATATAAGCATACTTATACTGTTTGTACAAAAGTTGAAATTGAAGAAGCAATGAAGCAGCTTCCAAAGTTATGTGGTCCTGTTTTGTTGGAAATAAAGGTTAAGATAGATTCTCGGGAGAATTTGGGACGTCCCACGACTACTCCTATAGAGAATAAGGAGCATTTTATGGATTTTTTAAAATAAATATATTCGATGAAAATAGAAAGAAAAATATTATTAAATCCTGGCCCTGCCACTACTACTGACAGTGTAAAAATGGCACAAGTTGTTCCGGATATTTGTCCTCGCGAGAAAGAATTTGCAGGTATGATGAAACAACTTCGGGACGATTTGGTCAGAGTTGCTCATGGGAGTTTGGAAAAACATACAGCTGTATTATTTTGTGGCTCAGGAACCATCAATATTGATATATGTCTAAATTCTCTTCTTCCTGAAGACAAAAGGGTGCTTATAGTGAATAATGGGGCATATAGTACCCGTGCTGTAGAAGTGTGTCAATATTATGGTTTGCCTCATATTAATTTGGAATTTTCTGTTTATGAACGTCCTGATTTATCGGTAGTGGAAAATGTGTTACAAGAAAATCCTGATATAGCTATGGTTTATACTACTCATCACGAGACGGGTACAGGAATTCTGAACCCTATTCGCGAGATGGGCGCTATAGCTCATAAATATCAGGCTAAATTTGTCGTCGATACTACTTCTTCTTTGGGCATGATTCCTTTTGATATAGAGAAAGATAATGTAGATTTTTGTATGGCATCTGCTCAAAAAGGACTTCAAGCGATGACAGGTCTTTCTTTTATTATAGGCAATGAGGAACAGATTAAGGTTTCAAAAAAATATCCCAAGCGTTCTTACTATTGTAATCTTTATTTGCAGTATGAGAATTTTGAGAGAACAGGTGAAATGCATTTTACTCCACCGGTACAAACTATTTACGCCACTCGTCAGGCATTAAATGAATATTTTGAAGTGGGCGAAGAAGCTAAGTTTGCCCGTCACAAAAGAGTTTTTGAGGCTATTCATTCAGGTATAAATGAAATTGGTCTTAAAAGTGTAATAAAGCGTGAATGGCAGTCAGGACTGGTTGTCTCAGTTCAATACCCAGAAGATCCCAACTGGGATTTTGAGAAAATACATGATTATTGTTATGAGCGTGGATTTACGATTTATCCAGGTAAGATATCAACTGAGGATACTTTTAGAATCTGTGCTTTAGGAGAGATAGAAGTAGATGATATTGAGAACTTCTTTAAAGTACTAAAAGCTGCATTAAATCATTATAACGTCACATTACCAATGTCATGATTGCAGAAATATTATTGAAGATTCGTCTTTTTTATTTTTCCCTTCGTGGTATACACTTCCATTCGGAAAGTGTTATTTCTGGAGTGCCTATTCGTAGCTTTCGCTTAGTAGGCAAATATAGCAATATTTAATTTGAGGTGATGCATTAGGAGTTCTTTATTCTTATAAAAAGGCATCGGTAGTTATAGGAGATAATGTTTGTGTAGGGTAATTTGCTTTTAGTGGGAGAGACCATATTAGAATTGCGGTAAGGGGCGAAGAAGATAATAACCAATTAGTGAGAATATTGGAAAAATATAATTGATATCGGTAAATGTAGTTGTTTTTATACTGTATTTAAGTAATGGAAAATCTAAAGCAGAAAACTGTATCAGGAATAATGTGGAGCGCTATAGAACGTTTCTCTTTACAAGGAGTACAGTTTATAATTCAAATAATATTAGCTCGTTTGTTACTACCATCGGATTATGGTATGATCGGGATGTTAGCTATTTTTCTTCAAGTCGCTCAAGTATTTATAGATAGTGGTTTTACAAATGCTTTAATCCAGAAAAAAGATAGAACTGAAGAGGATTTTGCCACTGTCTTTTATTTTAATATTCTTGTCGCAGTATTATTCTATGGTATATTGTTTTTTTCGGCTCCTTTGATTGCAGACTTTTATAATATGCCGACTTTAGTTCTTGTAATTCGTTTTATAGCATTGTCGTTGATAATAAATGCTTTATCGGCTATTCACAGAACGAAATTAATTATTTCTGTAAACTTTAAAACTCAATCTAAAATTTCATTAGGGGCAGCTTTTATATCAGGCGTGATTGGAATATGGATGGCTTATGTCGGTTGCGGGGTTTGGGCTTTAGTTTGGCAAACTCTCTTAAATAGTATAATTTTGACAATTTTGTTTTACTGTTTAGTTCATTGGAAACCTTTACATACTTTCTCCAAAAGTTCTTTTGAAAGATTATTCAATTTCGGATCTAAATTATTGATCTCAAGTCTTATCAATACAGTATATCGTAATCTGTATACCATTGTAATAGGAAAAAAGTTTTCTGTTGTAGAGCTTGGTTACTATACAAGAGCAGAACAATTTGCTATTTTTCCTTCCAATAATTTAAATGCTTTAGTTTCTAGAGTAGCGTATCCTATTTTAAGTTCCATTCAAGATGATGATAAATGTTTAACAAACGCATATCGAAATTATATCAGATTATCCTCATATATAATTTTTCCTTTAATGGTAGGTTTACTTGTTTTGGCTAATCCTATTATTAGTCTATTGTTAACAGATAAATGGTCTGGGGTTGTTATTCTTTTACAGATATTATGTTTGGATTGGATGTTTGATCATTTGAGCCAAATTAATTTGAATTTATTATGGGTTAAAGGAAGATCTGATCTGTCGTTACGTCTTGAAATAATAAAAAAGACGATTGCTATATTCATTCTTTTTGTGTCAATTCCATTTGGGCTTGAGGTGATGTGTTGGGGTAGGGTTATTTACTCTCTGATAGCGACATATTTGAATACATATTATACTAATTCTCTTATTGATTTGACCTTAAAATTGCAAGTTAAAGATGTATTTCCAAGTTTAATACTCTCTTTCATAATGGGAGGGATCGTTTTTATATGTATTTCTTTCTTTGAAACTGATATAGTAAAAATTGTGATTGGATGTATTACTGGGATGTCCTTTTATATTTTACTTTCTTTTCTTTTTAAGCTAGATTCTTTTTTTTGTATTTTAACATTGATCATTAAAACTAAAAACATAGATGAAAATATTAAAAAAGATTTTTCTAATAATAGTAAAGATAATTAACCATTGTGTGCCAGTTGATAGTAGATCATTGTATTTTATTCCTCATCCTAATTGTAGAACAGATAAATATGATATTATAAATTATTCGTCAGATAATGTTCTCGTTCTGTTAAATTATTTGCTAAAAAAGGATAGTGCTGAATATTATAAAATATATGTTGAAATTTATGATTCTTCTCGTATTTCAGAATATCAAGAATATATTTATGGTATAAATCCTAATATTAGGTGTACTTTTTTATGTGCATGTGTTGGACGTTTTTTCTTTAATAAAGTATCTTTTAAGGATATGTTGTATGCCTTTTTTTGTTTTTGTAGAGCAAGTAAATGTTTTACAGCTACTTTTTATTATGATTTTTCATTTAAAAAACGCTCTCAACAGATTATTTGTTTGGGGTATTATACTCCATTCAAAGATGATTATCATATGGGAGATCATTCTTATGATAAATTTCGTAATACAACATGTAACTCATTTGATTACTCTATTGCTACTTCTTGTTTAAGTGCTAGAATAATTTCAATAGATTGTGGAATCTCATATGATAAATTCAAAGTCTTAGGATTTCCCAGAAATGATTTGTTGATATCGAAAAATAATTGCAATGTTGTTAAAAGAGAAATTTCGAAATTTGCGGGATATGATGTAACTAAATATATAGTTTATACTCCAACTTTTCGTGATTATGAGACTGTTACTGAAGGTAATTTGCGTTCAATACTCGGATATGTTGATTGTGATTTGTTGAAGTTATCGAAAATACTATTGAAGTTTAATGCGGCTTTAATTCTTAAATTACATCCTTTGCAGAATAAAACAGTCTTAAAAAAAGATTTACCCAAAGGTATACTTGTTTTTGAACAAACATATAAATATGGATTGTATGATCTTTTATCATTTTCAGATGGAATGATTACTGATTATACTTCTACCTATTTTGATTTTTTATTAGTAAATAAGCCAGTCATATTTAATTTCTATGATATTGAAGAATATCGTAGAGTAAGAGGTTTCTCATTTGAGCCAATAGAATTTTTTTGTGCAGGTGATATTGTTTACAATTATAATGAATTGATAGATGCTGTGATGGGACTTCTGGCTGGGAAAGATATTCATGCTGAATATCGACGTCATATTTCTTTATTGATGAATAAATTTCAAGATGATAATTCAACAGAGAGAATATGTGACATATTTTTAAATGAAATATAATAAATAAAATGAATTATGCATTTGTGGTGCAGGCACGTTTAGGTTCTACACGTTTGCCTGGAAAAATATTGAAACCTTTCTATGGTAATCAATCGATTCTTGACTTAATGGTTCATAAGCTTTCTGCTATATCGAATATCCCAGTAATTATTGCTACAACAAATTCTGTTATCAATGAACCTATTGAAAAGAAGGCACTTGCATTAGGGGTAAAGTGCTTCAGAGGTGAGGAGAATGATGTTTTAAAACGATTCATTGATGTTGCTGAATATTTTGATATACAGGGTATATTCCGAATATGTTCTGATAATCCATTTTTAGATGTACATGCGGCAAGGCAATTGGTCGAAATAGCAATGAAATCTTGTAACGATTATATAAGTTTTGATATTGATGGTACTCCATCAATTAAAACTCATTTCGGTTTTTGGGGAGAATTTGTAACGCTTGATGCGCTGAAGCGAGTTATAGGATTTACTGATGATTTATTGTATCGTGAACATGTTACTAATTATATATATAGTCATCCTGAACTTTTTAATATTCAATGGATTTCAGGATCTCCAGTCGTGTCAAAACATCATAATATTCGACTCACGATTGATACGTTAGAAGATTTTTCTGTAGCACAGAGAATATATAGGGATTTACAAGAAAAAAGAGTGGAAATATCGATAGAAGTGATTGTAGACTATGTTCGAAGACATGCAGAATACATTCAACTGATGAAACAACAAATAAAAAAAAATTCTAAATAATGAAGAATACTTATATTATTGGTGAAATAGGGCAGAATCATAATGGTTCTGTTGACTTGGCTAAGTTGATTATTGAATTAATCTCAAGACCTGTACATGAGGATGTTTTTGGTATGGATTTCATGCCAATGAATGCTGTTAAAATGACTAAAAGAGATTTATCAGAAGAATTGGCTGTTTCTCAAATGAATCAAATATATGACAATCCTAATTCTTTTGGGCGTACTTATGGTGAACATCGTGCTTTTCTTGAGCTTGATGATCAAGCGCATTTTGAGATTTATAAATATGCTAAGTCATTAGGATTAGATTTTATCGAGACGTTATGTGCCAAAGGATGTCTGTCTTTGCTTAAACTGTTCACACCGGATAGACTAAAAGTTGCTAGTCGTGATTTGACCAACTTACCATTGCTTGAAGCATTAGCAGAAACTCATATTCCTATTATATTATCGACAGGAATGGCTGGTCAAAGAGAACTTGACAATGCATTAGATGTGATAACGAGATATCATAGTAATATAGCTATTCTACATTGTGTATCTCAGTATCCAACTCATCCAAATAATTTGAATCTACGTACAATAACATATTTGAAGAAGCATTACAATAAGTTTGAGATAGGTTTTTCTGATCATACAATAGGTATTTCTGCTGCTACAGCTGCTGTAGCGATGGGAGCGGAAATTATAGAAAAGCATGTAACAATTGATCGGCATATGAAAGGAACAGACCAGCTTGGCTCTTTAGGTCCAGATGGGGTTAATCGTATGATTCGAGATATTCGCATTGCAGAGTGTTGGCTTGGTACTGAAGGTCTTTATATAGAAAAAGGTGTGGAGAAGTCTAAGATAAAACTTGAACGTTCTATTGCCACTCGAAAATATATTCCAGCAGGTAGTATTATTCAAGAGTCGGACATTCATTTACTGAGTCCTGGTGATGGTTATAAATGGATAGATAAAGAAAATGTAATTGGTCATTTTGCTAAGCAAGATATATCAGCAAATGAAATAATATATCCTGATTTTATTGAATAGATATATTCCTATTGCAACTTGTATTACGGTATAGAGTACTGCCTGCTATAAGCTGAGTAGTTATTAATAAATAAGGGTAAAATACTAAAAAAATGAAAGAGATAAAGCTTATACTTACAGATATTGATGGCGTTTGGACTGATGGCGGAATGTTTTATGATCAAACAGGTAATGAATGGAAAAAATTCAATACATCTGATAGTGCTGGTATTTTTTGGGCACATAATAAAGGTATTCCTGTGGGTATTTTAACAGGTGAAAAAACTGAGATAGTGCGACGAAGAGCAGAGAAGTTAAAAGTTGATTATTTATTTCAAGGAGTACTGGATAAATTGTCTGCTGCAGAAGAATTATGCAATGAATTAGGGATTAATTTGGAGCAGGTGGCTTATATAGGGGATGATTTGAACGATGCTAAATTACTTAAGCGTGTAGGTATAGCTGGAGTACCTGCAAGTGCTCCATTTTATATTCGTAGATTGTCTACTATATTCTTAGAAAAAAGAGGTGGTGAAGGTGTTTTTAGAGAATTTGTTGAAAAAGTTCTTGGTATAAATTTGGAAGATTTTATTGCTGTGATTTAATAGTTGTTGTAAAAGATGAAAAAGGTAGATATAATTCATGGTGGATGGCTTAAGGCTCCTAATGGGGCTAGTGCTGTTCTTAGGACTTTAGCTGAATCTACTTCAAAATTTGAAGAATACGGTATTCAGCTTTCGGTTTATTCAATGGATTTGATTGTGTTAAAGTCATTTGAAAATATAGCAGCTATAAATCAACGGAAAGGATTACGGTACTTTATTAAAAAGAATGCTAATGCAAATTCTATACTAGCATTCATTTCTATTTATGCAATATATTTGCGGCATGCTCGTAAGATTGTTAAATATTATTTTGATCAAGGACTAGAGGAATCGAGAATCTTATTTATACATGATATTTTTACATGCTATTACTATTTGAAGTATCGATCTAGAAGACAAAAAACCGTGTTGGTATTACACAATAATGGTGATACTTTTAATATGCTTAGACAATATTATCCTGTGCTTAATAAATCAAGGCTTTATAGTATATTATTATACATTGAAAGGAAGGTTTTATCTGAAGTGGATAAGGTGTTGTTTGTTGCTGAGAATCCTAAAGATACTTTTGTACAATTACATCCAGATATTCCTATTGAAAAAGTAGGATTTGTTTATAATGGCATTTTGAGCAAAGAAATGCATATATGTCCGGAAAAACATCTAGGGCCACTTGAAATCTGCTGTGTGGGATCTGTTTCAAAACGTAAAGGGCAAGATATGATTGTTGAATCTCTTGTGAAGATGTCTCCTGTTCAAAGAGAGAAAGTGCATTTTACCATTGTAGGTGATGGTACATTAAGGGGGGAATTAGAAAAGTTGTGTTTTGAGAAAGGAATCTCTAAATATATAGATTTTATAGGTGTTTCGAATCAAGTAGAAAATTATTTGTTGAGGAGTGATATTTTTATGTTACCTAGTAGAGATGAAGGATTCCCTATTTCTATTTTGGAGGCTATGCGAGCAGGACTTCCTATTATATCTACTAATATTGCAGGTATTCCGGAAATGGTTTTTTCCGGGATCAATGGAATTGTAATTTCGCCATGTCTTGAAGATATATATGATATCTTGTGTCATATTGAATCTTATAATTGGAGTGCAATGGGTAAACTCTCTTATGAACTATATCAACAGAAATTTACGCTTGATTCAATGATTGAATCTTATGCTAATATTTTGAACGCTATATGAAATATGTCTTTTGGATACATAGTAGTACTTCGTATTATATGGCAAAAGCTATTATAGCAAAAGAAAATTTAGATTGCCATAATGTTGTTTATTTGATTGACCGGAACTATGCTAATAAATATCATAATAATATTGATATAGAAATTGAAGATATTTCATTTTGGATGAATAAGTTTTATCCGATGAAAATTAAAACTATATTAAATTTGAGGAGGATTATTAAAAGTTTTGATTGCTATATATCCTGCTTGATTGCTGATAGTTTTACTGTATATATTCCCCAATTAACTACTCCTATATTTCAATTACTCATCACACATCATTCATGTGTAGGATATCATTTTATGGAGGAGGGCCTTGCTTGTTATAAAGACCAACTTTACAAGGCATCTCCTAATAAATTTCCGTTACTAGTAGAATTATTATTTAAGGTATATAATATTTTTTGTCATCGTGTACAATTAAATTATCCGTTTTTGAAACCTTATAAAAAGAGTCGGTTTCAACCTAAATATTATTTACTTAATAATAAATATAATGTATTAAGGGAGAATGTTTCTTTGGTTTCTTGGATTAAGGAAGAGACTTTTTTCACATCTATTCCTTCAGGTGCTTCTGTTTTGGTTTTAAGTCCAATTGTAGAATATCGTTTGGCAACTCCTGAGAAATTCTATGCAAGCATGAATCTGTTGTTTAATTATATTTCGGATTCGCATGTGTTTATTAAAGCACATCCTTATCAGGCTTCTAGTGTTGTGAATACTTTGGTTGGTCTGTTAGAACAACATGGAAAAACTTGGACGTTTATTCCAAATGATGAACCTTTTGAACAGATTCTTTTATCTGTTGAGAATCTTTGTGTGCTTGGGACAGAGTCTAGTTTGATGTTTTATGCGACACTGCTTGGTAATAACAATAAGATTATTTCTAATCGTAATAATTTGGCTTTTAATGATATTATTTTTAGAAAATATGCTCAAAATAGTGAATCCTTAGTTGTAAATAGTTATATTCAAATTTAAAGATGTTGATTTATTGGGTTGTTTTCTTTATTCTTTTTCTTTTTAGTTATGTAGAACTTATTTCCGCTAGACAGTCCTTGGTATTATTAAGATGCGTGATTCTATTTATAGCATGTATGGTGGGATTTCGTTATAATATAGGGGCTGATTGGGAGACATATGTAATTATTTACAACAGGCAGATTCCGTCGCTTCTAGATCCAGAATATAGAATTCTCATGGAACCTCTTTTTTGGATTTTAGGGAGTTTCTGTAAAACTCTAGGTTTAAGTTATGCGTGTTTTTTTATAATATTGTCATTGATATCGTTTGTCGTATTATTTATAGTTATTAGACGAATTGGATGTGGATATATTTATTTGCCAATTCTTTTATATTTTTGTTTGTTTTTCTGTCAGTTCCAGCTAAATATAGTTCGCCACGGGATTATGGCTTCATTTGTGTGGCTAGCTTTTTCATATATAAAGGAATGTTCTTTGAAGAAGTTTGTTTTTTTTCTTTTGATAGCTGCAGGCTTTCAACTTGCTGCATTGGCCTTTTTCCCATTTTATTTCTTGTTGAATAGATGTTATATGCAGAAGAGTGTTGTTACTCTTATTTTTATATCATTGATTTTTGTAATGTTGGGAGTATCACAAAAAATACTGTTATTGGGTACTAAAATACCTGTTTTTGGGGAATTTGTAAACTATTATATTTTAGATTTTTATGGACGGAATGTTGATGCTTCTTATGGTTTTTCTGTAGGGATGATTGTTAATTTGTTCCTTTTTTTGTTTCTTTATTTTGGAATGCGTTCCGTCTATAATGATATATCTAATCATTTGAAGATTTTTGTAAACTTATTACTTTATAGTTTTATATTGAGTTGTTTTTTTAATGCATATGCAGTTTTTGTAGAACGGTTAGTGAGCGTTACTAATATGACTTTACTATTTATATTACCTTACGTTTTGCATAAAATCTTTATTGGAAAAGTTAATAAAACAATAGCATTTGCTTGCATTGTTGTATATGCGATGTTGATGTTTACTAAGACGCTTTATACACCAGTTCCGTTAGGTGGAAAGTATGAATATCAGTTTATTCCTTACCAGTATTCATTTGTTATTTAAGGGATTATAACGTTTGGTAGATGAGTGTAATTCAATTTGTCTTTTCTGTGATCTAATTGGATGTTCTGAGAGTAATATATCCTAATTTTATCAATATCTGTTTCTTTGGGTGTTGTATCTATATGTAAATTTATCAAAATGTTAAAATTAATGTTTTCAGTACTTATTTCTGTATATTATAATGAAAGTATTTCTTATTTTAAAAAGAGCTTAGATAGTATTTTATATCAGACTCTTTTACCTGCAGAGGTTGTTTTAGTCAAAGATGGGATTTTGACAGATGATTTAAATTGTATTGTCAAAGAGTATTCTCAAAAATATCCTATTTTGAAAGTGATTTCTTTGCCTGTTAATCAAGGACTTGGTAAAGCACTGAATGAAGGCTTAAAGCATTGTTCCTACGATTTAGTTGCCCGAATGGATACAGATGATATTGCCAAACCAGATCGTTTTGAGAAACAAATAAGGGTTTTTCAAGAGCATCCGGAATTAGATGTAGTAGGAGCATGGATCGATGAGTTTGAAGAAACTACTTCAAATATTATTTCTACAAGAAAGTTACCTGAGGTTCATGATGATATTTGTCAATTTGCAAAGAAGCGTAATCCGGAAAATCATCCGGTAATTATGTTTCGTAAGCAAGCTGTATTAGCGGCTGGTGGATATCAGCATTTCCCTTTTTTTGAGGATTACTATCTGTGGATACGTATGCTACAGAACGGTGCTAAATTTTACAATATCCAAGAGAGCTTATTATATTTTCGCTTTTCACCGGCTATGTTTAAACGGAGAGGCGGTTTAAAATATGTGACAACGGAACTACGTTTTCAAAACCAACTAAGAAATTTAGGATTCATAACTTCCTCTGAATATCTCTATAATGTCTTTATACGGGTGATTACTAGGATGATGCCCAATACTTTACGAGCAGTCTTGTATAAAAAAGCTCTGAGAAAATAGTCTTTAACCAAACTATAATTAATAATTTATGGAACAACAAACAACTTTCATTCCTGACGGAATGAATGCTTTTGAGCGCAATGTCAAGCGAATTGGGGATTGCATTATTGCGGGCATATTACTGATTATTTTTTCTCCTTTATTTTTAATCTGTTATATAGCTGTGAAGCGTGAAGATGGTGGTCCGGCTATTTTCAAACAGGAACGTATCGGTCGTTTCGGCCGTCCGTTTTATATTTATAAGTTCCGCAGTATGCGTTTGGATGCGGAAAAAATGGGACCTGCGTTATATAAGGGTGGGAAAGATAAACGATTGACTAAAGTGGGTAAGTTTTTGCGTGAACATCATTTGGATGAATTGCCGCAACTTTGGAATGTCTTCTGCGGGCAGATGGCTTTTATTGGTCCTCGCCCCGAACGGAAATATTTCATTGATCAGATAATGGAACACGATGCTCGTTACGTATTTTTGTATCAGATACGACCGGGTGTTACTTCGTATGCTACGTTATATAATGGGTACACAGATACGATGGATAAAATGTTGCGTCGTCTTCGCTATGATTTGTTTTATTTGCAGCATCGCTCATGGTGGTTTGATTTTAAGATCTTGGTGAAGACATTTATAAATATTTGTTTTGGCAAGAAGTTTTAGCAGAGAAAATTGTTGTATTTATAGTGAAACACCGTTGTTGAATACGAAGAAGTTGGTAATGGGCAGAAAAAAGCAATATCTCTTTGATTATTGAAGGAAAATTTCTTTCTTTGTAATAGACTAAAAGTATCTATTATGTTAAGTACTATAGAATATTTATCCCTTCTTCGTAAATACATGCGGGAGAATGCTGTTAAATATGGTATCTCTCGTATGGGAATATTTGGCTCAGTAGCTCGTGGTGAGCAACATGACGGTAGTGATGTTGATGTATGCGTGGAGATAGATAGGCCTTCTATATTTACTTTAGTTCATATTAAGGACGAATTGGAAAAGCTGTTTAAATGTCCTGTAGATGTAGTTAGATTGCGGAATAACATGGATGAATTGTTGAGAAACTGTATAAATAAAGACGGGATCTATGTGTAGAAAACAAATAATATTATCTTTATTAAGAAAAATTCTGCAGACTGTAGAACGCATATTAGCTAATTCAGAAACTATAAATTCTCCTTCTTTCTATTTGCTGACACCATCAGGAATGGAAAGGTTGGAAAGTACATGTATGCTCTTAATTGCGATAGGTGAAGGTGTCAAGGGAGTCGATAAGTTAACAGAAAAGAATTTGTTTTCTCATTACCCGGGAATTGATTGGAAAGGGGTTATGGGAATGAGAGACATTATTGCTCATCATTATTTTGATTTAGATGCTGAAATCGTTTATGATGTTATCAAAAATGATTTGCCCCAATTGAGAGAAACACTGGAACAAATCATTAATGAGTTTGATAAGTGTGATTGACTTCCTCTTTTACAGTTCCCTATATTCCTCTACACAAGGGTAGCACGGGCACTCCTTAAGAGGATTCAAATCATGATGCCCCACAATCAACGCTTTTTGGAAATTTTTCTTTAGCTCACGAAGCAAAGCTAACAACGATCCCCGTTGCGCCAGCGTACGTGTATCTTTCGCTTGTCCTTCCGGATCCAGTCCTCCTTCGTAACAGATTCCTATGGAATGTGTGTTATGATTCCGGCAATGTGCTCCCACCTTTTCCAACGGTCGTCCCAAATGTATTTCCCCATCACGTGTGATGTAGAAATGATACCCGATATCACGGAATCCCCGATGTCGGATATGATCCTGTCGGCAAGCCTCCGCCGAGAGGGATTTTCCCTCTGGCGTGGCACTGCAATGAATGATAATCAGTGTGATGGTCCGCATAAGTTTACATACAACTTTGTACTCCTATCAAACCACCTACGGCAGTAGCGACAGTGATGATTACTTTGATAATGAAACTCCAAACGGAACGGGATGATGAATTACTCATAGTTTTTGGTTTTAAATGAAAAAAATATTGATTTTTAATGAGTCTTTAGCTTATCCCGGCTAAAGACTTTGCCAGTGTTCAGGTTATGACTTAAACAGTTGGGTCCGGTGCTTCTTCGTCTCCTTCGTCCGGATTAGGTTTCGGATCGGGAGTGTTGCCTGACCCGGAACCTCCTCCGGGCGTTGTCGGTTTCTGATACTCCGCCTGCTGCTTCAATTGGCTGTCGAGCTTCAGATTGGTCGTTGATAAGTTTCCTGTGGCACGTGCTTTTAGCCGCATACCTGTGATGTTCTTCTCCAATGAGAACTCTTCCAGCGTTTCGGCAGCCTTGCTTCGGATTCCTACACCGAAGATGGCTAGATCATCAATTTTCACACTTTTGCCGTCGAGCAGCAGTTCCTTGATGCAGTCCACCATATCAGTGAGCACGCCTTTGATCACCCCACTGGAATACGGTGAATTGTGCTTCGACATGTGTTCGGCAAGTTTGGCAAGGTCGAAAGTCTCGTCGCTTACCGCCCGGGCGAACCATTTGCCCGCATTCAAGCCTTTCTTCTGTTGGTTCTGATAGATTTTGTAACGAATCATAAAATAATAATTTTAAAGAGTTAAACATACTTTCGTGAGGATTTCTCCCTTTCGATGACACAAATATAGTATGCTGTAACTCGGAAAAATCGGTTGTGTACAGTGGCAGTCGGTAATGTGCAATTGTTGTCAGTTATAGTCTGTTATTCCCTGATAAAACGTAGGTAATGTGAATATATTTTGTTACTTTTGTGACTGTAAAACAGAAACCTATTTGTCATGATAGAATTCAAAATACGTGCTTACGGTCGTATGGAACTGGCACAGCTTTATTCTCCCGAACTTACGGGCATTGCCGCTTACCGCAAAATGAATAAATGGATTGTCCGCTGTCCCGGTCTTCAGGAACGCCTGTCCGATTTGGGCTATCAGCCACAGCACCGTTCTTACACTCCGTTGGAGGTAAGGGCGATCGTGGATGCGCTGGGAGAACCCTAGCTAAAGCTATGCTTTACGACTTCTAAAGCATAGCTTTATGGTATCTAAAGCGGTGCTTTAGCTTCTACAAAACGTTATATCCCTATGACACAAAGTTATCAACCGATGCAAAAATGCACTTTTACGGGGCATCCCTAACACACGCACACACGTGCGCGTACGTAAGTCCCCTTTTCTTTCATGACAAAGAGTCCCTTTTTTACGAGACGTCTCAGCCAAGAGAGTGCGGTGTTGGGTTTGATTCCCATAGCTGTAGCTTGTTCCGTCAACTGTGTACGGGTGAACTCGTCACCCAGCGCATCGAAGAAGGCGTCACGGTCGGCATTAGCCCTGTGGGGGATTTCCGAAGATGGCAGGAAAGATAATATATGCGTGGCATGCCGATAGAGAGGCTTTACAAGCCCAAGAACAGCTTTAAAGTCTTCAGGAGTGATAGTTATATCCCAACGGGTAATAATGCCGTCCTTGACGTTATCTGTGGGAATTTCCTTGTCCGGAACAGGAGCGTATCTGTCAGAACTCTTAAGCTGATAGGGTTGGGGGATTTCCAACACCCGTAACATGGCTATCGTTGACATGATGCGGCAGATATTGACAGCCAGACGGGCTATGAAACTTCTCATTTCGTTGCCGTTGGCAATGTCCGAACGGAAAAACAAATCGGAGAAGAGAGCGTTGAATTCCTTTTTCTGCTCGTCGGTGAGGCGAAGCGTATGGATGCCGTGTTCTTTCAGTATATCCAGCTTTAGTTGCCAATCCCTGCCTATGGACCTGAAGATTTCGTCCAGATCTATCTCTCCGCATGCAAACTGGTCAGCCCATGTATAGATGCCGTGCATGTAGTAGAACAGTTGGCGGGAGAAAAGTCCGTTCTCCGCCGACGGGATGAGGGCTCTCACCTGTGCGGGTGTCCCCGAAAGCAGGACGGCAAGAAAGATTCTTTTCACTTCCCGGTATTCCTGATCGGTACGTCGGTTGTAGGATAGTCTGTCATGGTCGAAGGCTTTGCGGAGCGTGTCGCTCCAATGCCCGTATTCGGAACTGATGGCGGAGGCGATGGTGTCTGCTTCGGTTTCGCAGATGAGTCCTGTTCCGTTGGCGTCCATGATATTTTGCAGAATGCCGGTGCCGCTGTTGTTGCCCGAGATAAGAAACATTTTGTTGGGAGGCATCTGAGGTGCTTCTGTATTGACACGCTCTTTGCCCAGCAACTCATAGTTTTTCTTTTCTTTCCGGTAGGCTTTCATTTCTTCGTCCACTTGTTGGCGAATTTTGTCATGAATAGGTTCTACGAGCAGGCGGATAAGTGAAAGTCCGCTTTTACCCGAAGCAGGAGGGGCTACAAAGAAGGTTTGCAGGCAAGGAGACTGATATTTTCCGGAATAGGAACATCTCACATAGCGTTCCATCGTGGCTCCTAGTGCGGTCAGTGCTCCGAGCAAGAGTATGTCCCGTTGTGTAGGAGAGGTGGCATAGCTCAGAATGAGCATCAGGATTTTAGGCCAGTCTGCTTCGGGGAAAGTAGGCAGCGGTTGTAGAGGATCACTGTCTGTCGAGAGTTCTTCGGAAGCGTTGGCGTTTTCGTCGTTGTCGTTTTCTTCCTCTTCCTCCTTATTATACGCGCGCCTGTGTGTGGAGAAATTGTAGGGTGCATTTAGTGCATTTTCTGCATTTTTTCGGCTGTTCATAACTTCCTCCCGGCAGATTTTCACTCCTGTCGATTCTGCGAGATGAAAAGCCGTTCCCAGATGTATTTCTCCATGCTGCTTTATAAGGGCGTTGGAGAACATTCGTTCGGCATGCTCACGCTGATATTTGGCGGATATCCGGCACAGGCGGTGAAAAAACTCGCGTCCTGCTTCGCCACAGTCTGTTGCGATGGCGAATGCTAATTGTACGTACTCGGCGTAAGAGGGTGCAATGTCGGCACCTGCCGTTTCGACTGCCTCAGTGATGAGGCGTAAAGATTCAATATTGGTCATTTTTTTTGAATTGACAATTGACAAATGATAATTGACAATTGAAGTTGATCATTCGTGATTATAATTTAATACTCTCTGAATAGTGCTTGTGGGTCGTGGCTGAGGAAACAGGCTCTTACGATGTCTTTGCCGGAGGTGTCTACGGCTTTTGGCGGAGTTTCTGTGGAGTCGTCCATTTCTGATCCGTAGGTTATTTCTATGTATTGCATTGCCCAGTTTATGCTTTCTTTTACGTTCCGTGTCTGATCGTCTGCGTAGAGTTTGCTATAAGGTACGAATGCTTTCACGCCCCGGCCGCTGGGACTGATGAATGTAAGTATGGGACAGAGGAAAGGATCGTCGAACAGTGTTCTGCGCATTTCCACGGCTTTCTGATAGGAGTCGAGGTTATCTATATCTACCACTACGAGCCCGGAAGGCGATGCGAAGAATTTACTACTCCGGCGGATGAATGTGCCGCATGGGGTTACGTAGGGGAGTAAAGAGGCTTTTGCCATTCGCAGGTCTCCGGCACCGCGTACTTGTTCGGTCAGTGCTTTGAGGTTTTCGTTGCAGGTGATCATCTGATATACTTGCTCGACTGAGACTTCGCAGAAAGGAGTGAGAGTGGCGGGTGTAACGGTTTGTCCTTGTTCGTTCCTGATGGGAGCAATCGGGGGCATGAAATAAGACATTCTGAAATTGTTTGTCATAACATTTATCGTTAATTCTTTTAATAATGCGGTTCTGTTTTTGAAACGCAGCGCAAAATTAGGACAAAATGATATAACGGCAGTTCGGACATATCCGAACTAATGTGAATATTTTTATAACAACTAAATTATTATTAACGTTTAAAACAAGAAAAAATGAAAAAAGAGTATCATCATTTTGCATTCGGCCTTTTTATCGAAGAGGTACTTAAATGTGAGAAAGTGGTTGTTTCAGCCATGTGTCAAGCTATAGGCATGAGTAAGGAAACTTACGAAATGCTAAAAAAAGGGATGATAAGTGTTTGAACTATTACGAGCGTATATTTAATTTTTACTATGATACGCTCACAGAAGAGGAGTTTCTGGAGAAAATGCATGAGTGGTCACTGCGGTATATCCGGTATAGGAAGAGACGGGAGGAAGAAAAAGAATCCACACGGAAACTCTCGGATCAATAGCGGATTATTCGGCTATTGATAACAGTCAGGCACGGATTTTGCGGAACTACACGGTTTTTAATTACTCAACTCTTAAAACCGTGTAATCCGCGAAATCCGTGCCTAAATGACAAACTTTTATTACCTTATTTCTTCTCCGGTAGTGTAACGGAGAAGTGAGGGTTAGGCGTGTGCTGTGCAAAGATAACCGCCTTCATCTTTTCTACAATCTCCGGATGCTGGTCGGCCACATTGTTGTCTTCATGAATGTCCGTTGCCAGATTATAAAGGAAAGGTACCCCTTTCTTTACCACCATCTTCCAGTCTCCCATGCGTACGCCAATCTGATTTGTTTCATTAAATTCCCAGTAAAGGAAGTCATGTTCCTTCTGCTTTTTCTTTCCCAGCAATGTCGGGGCGAAGGAAATGCCGTCGAAGTAATCTACTTCTTTGTCTTTGTTCGCATATTTCTTTACGTAATTCTTTTCGCCGATGATCTCACAGAAAGTAGGCATCAGGTCGTAGAAAGCACAGATATGATCGTTCACTGTACCAGCAGGTACACGTCCCGGCCAGCGGGCGATAAATGGGATACGGATACCTCCTTCATAGCATTGGCGTTTCAAGCCACGCAGTTTACCGTCTCTGCCGAAGAATGTAGGATCAGCTCCGCCTTCTTCGTGAGGGCCGTTGTCGCTGGAGAAAATGACCAGTGTATTCTCGTCCAGTCCTTTCTCTTTTAGCTTTTTCAGTACTTCTCCGACGTAGTAGTCTAGTCGCGTAATCATTCCTGCAAATTGTGCGTGTACATGCGTGATCGCGTTGTATCGCGATCCTTCGCTGCCTTTGTAGCTCTTGTCAGGATTGAACTTCTCTTTATATTCATTCAAGATAGAGTCTTCCGGCTGAACCAGTTCCGCGTGGGGCAGGGTATAAGTGAGCACTCCGAAGAACGGTTGTTTGCCGTCCTGCTCATCCAGCCATTCCATTGCTTTCTGGTGAATCATATCCGCCGAATATTGCGGGCGTTTTTGATAATCGGCACCATACATCGGATACTTGATGTTCTCGTCCATGATGACACGTACTACGCCTGTGTCACCTAATGCCTTGCTGTAACGGTTGAGGAAATTAGGATAGTAAAGGTGGGCCTGGAACTGACAGATATAGCCGAAATATTCGTCTATCCCGCGTTTGTCCGGAGTAGAGCAGGAACCTTCATAACCTCCCGCCCATTTGCCGAACATACCGGTGGTATATCCGTTCTCTTTCATTATCTCGGGCAGAATGACGTGATCCGGGTCATAAGGATGCTGACCCACTACCGAGAACTCTTTGTTGTTGCCATACATCACTGTGGATGCATTCGTCCAATATTCCTTGTTGCCCCGTACTTCGCAATGTCCTGTATGCTGTCCTGTCATAAATGAAGCTCTGGAAGGAGCACTGACGGGACTTCCTGCGTATGCCTGTGTGAAGCGCATACCCTCGCTTGCCATCGCATCCAGATGGGGGGTGCGGATGAATGGCTGACCGTAGCATCCCAGATCGCCATATCCCATGTCATCGCAGAGGATGAAGAGGATATTCGGCTTTGTGTTGTTTTTCTGTCCGCTGGCAGACAGACTGGAAAGAATAAGCGTACCGCTTACTAAAGAAAATAATTTGTAGTTCATAAAAATAATGTGTTAAGAAATTTATATATTAGGGGTTTTATTGATTAATCGTTTTTGATGTCTCTCTTATGTTTCTCTTTATATTGAGTCGGTGTTTCACCCGTGTACTGCTTGAAAGTCGTGCTGAAATAACGGGAAGTAGTGAATCCCACTTTCTCCGCAATTTCCGTAAATGACATTTCCGTGCCGGTGATCAGTAGAATTGCCTGCTCCATCCGGAACTTATTGATATAGTCGTTTGCTCCCATATCTGTCAGTGCCTTCAGCTTGTTGTAAAGGGAGGCCCGGCTCATACCGATTTCTTTGCAGATAAAAGGAATATCCAACTGACTGCTGTCCAGATTCTCCTGGATGATCTTGTTCAGTTTAAGCAGGAACGTTTCATCCGCCTGACTGAAGGTGCTTTCTTCCGGAGCGGGGATCAGTCCTGCGTTCAGATATCTTTTCTTGGTATGTTCACGGTTTTTCAGCCGGTTACGGATCAGCTCCATCAGCATTTCCACTTCGAACGGTTTGGTCAGATAGGCGTCCGCACCGTTTTTGTAGCCGCTTATCTGACTTTGTTTGTCGTCTCTTGCCGTCAGCAGGATAACGGGGATGTGACTGATCGTAATGTCTTCCTTTATGTTTTTGCAAAGTTCATATCCGTTCATGCGGGGCATCATGACATCACTGACGATGATGTCGGGAGTATGGCTTTTGATAAGCTGGAGTGCCTCTACGCCATCCGCGGCAATTAATATCCGTTTGAAGTATTCTCCCAGTGCTTTCTTTAAGAAGTCCGTCAGGTCGGGATTGTCGTCTACCACCAGAACGCTGTAGGGAGCGGTGGCGAAGCTGTCTTCCTCTTGTGACTGCTTGCCGCTGTCGTCGCTCATTAGTTCATTCAGATACGCCTTGGGCTGGCAGATGATCTCTTCCGATTCCAGTTTCAGCGGTAGTTCGAAGAAGAAGGTAGCTCCCGATTCCGAATTGTCCCGTGCGCCGATGGAGCCGCCGTGCAGTTCTACCAGAATCTTGGAGTAAGACAAGCCGATGCCCGTTCCGCTCTGTTCGCCCATGCCCTGATAAAAGCGGGTGAAGAGTTTCTGTGTATCTACCTGCTGCAAGCCGCAGCCTTGGTCGGTAATGGAAATGCGTACTCTTCTCTCTTCGGGCAGCAGTTCCGAAGTGATGGTGATTTCCGTGTCTTGTGGGCTGTGTTTCAGTGCATTGATCAGCAGATTACTCAGAATGATTTCACATTTGTCCTTATCGAAACTCACTATTTCGATGCGTGGATCGAGCTGGTAATGAATCTGTATATTCTTTGCTTCCCCTTCGCTGACGAAATCTTGCGATACATGTTCGATCCATTCGTTAAGCGGGTGAGGCTGTATGAGCAGTTTGCTTTCTCCCACTTCCATCTTGCGCACATCTAGCACCATGTTGATCAGATTCTTCATCCGCTGAGACTGCCGGTAAATCGCTTTCAGCGGCAGGTATTGGGTATCTGCCGGAGACAAGGACTTTAATATGCGGCTGAGCGGAGCGTGGATCAGTGTCAGTGGAGTACGCAGTTCGTGGCTGATGTTGATCAGGAAACGTACTTTTTCTTCGTACACCTGTTGCTCATGCTCTTTCATGGCCCATTTCAATTTATCTTCTTTCCGTTTCAGTGTTCTCCGGAAAGTTTCGACAATCATTCCGGTTACTAACAAGACACAGCCTAGCGTGAACCACCATGTGCGGTACCAGGGCGGGAGTACGGTCAGTTCCAGTATTTGCTGACTGGGAATCCAACTGCCGTCCTTTGCCGTGCAGGAAGCCATAATCTGATAATCGCCGGGTGGGAGCGAGCGGATGACCAGTTCCGGGTTGTACGATTCGATTTGCTGGTCGTTTAGCCCTTCTATCTGATACCGATATACTTTCTGCCGAAAAATATCCTCTTCCTTGGACATGATACGGATACTTATATTACTGTTCCAGGGGACGGAGATTCCGGTCGGATTACCACACAGTTCATTGTTGACGGATTCTCCGTTAACGATGACATCCGATAATTGCAGTTTGGGCAGTTCGGAGGCAGCCGGCGGCAGATTGCTGTTAATATGCAGCAGTCCTTTGACGCCGCCCATATAGACATCTCCGTGACTGCTCAGCAGACGGGGTTTGGAAAGATATTCGTTTTGAATGGCACCGTCCGATTCGCCGAACAGTACGAATTTCTTCTCTTTGATGAGCCATGCGAAAAGCATGTCATTCGTTCCGAGCCATACTTTTCCCTGCTGGTCGCATACGATGAGCGTTACTTCCGTGAATAGTGTGGTGGTAAAGGGAGTACGTACTTTGGTGACGGGATTATAGTGGATCAGTCCGTAGTTGCTTCCTATCCAGAAGTCTCCGTATTCATCACGCGCAACGGAATTGATGACCGTATCGTTGAAGCACCGGAACAGAGACGTCAGGCGATTGTTCCGTTTGTCCAGTTCGTAGATACGTTTCGTATCGTTGAGGTAGGTATAGTCTTCGTGATTGGTGATGGGCAGAAGGGCACCGATGATGTCCTGTCCCTCCTGTTCGGTGGCAATCCGGAAAGTGCGTTTGTTCAGGTCGTATTGATAGACGTGGTCGCCGAGCAGCAGCACGTTGTCGGGGCTGTTTTGATACAGGTTGACCGCTTTTCCCCGATTGCAGAGGCGGGTGGTCGTTTCGTCATTTATAATCGTGAACGGTTGTTTCTCTCCGGTAGCCGGATTGAAGACGAATACTCCTTGTGAGAAGAGCGAGATCAGTAGTTTGCCGGGAGTGAACTGGCAGATAGATGCCACTTTGTCTTCCCACGTCGAGAGATAATGGGTGAACTTCTCCGTGAGAGGATTGAAAAGGTTGACTCCGCCGCCGTCTGTTCCGATCCATATTTTATCGTCGGACTGCTGATAGAGGCTGAGGACGGTATTGTTGCTCAGTCCGCGGTCGTTGCCGGGCACTACGTCCGTGTAGGTCACCATTGACACTTCGCGGATGCTGATCAGTCCGTTCCGGATACTTCCCGCCCACATATTGTTGTTGCGGTCGTTGTAGAGGCTGAGGATGGAGTTGGCGGGGAGCGAATAGTTGTCTCTGCCGGGGATGTGTT
The DNA here is from genome assembly GCA_947038155.1 of uncultured Bacteroides sp. Lineage (GTDB taxonomy): Bacteria > Bacteroidota > Bacteroidia > Bacteroidales > Bacteroidaceae > Bacteroides. The sequence continues at coordinate 26,254 of CAMQVH010000032.1, forward strand.
CCAGCAGGGAAAGCTGTCCGGTTTCTGGTTCGAGGATGTTGATACCGCCTCCGTCCGTTCCGATCCATAGTTTGTTCTCCCGTTCGGCAAGGCTGAGTATGACGTTGTTGCTCAGCGAGGAGTTGCGGGTGGTGTATGATGCCAGTTGTTTTCCGTTCCGGTCGAAACAGTAGAGCCCGTTATTGTAGGGGGCAATCCATATCCGGTTCTTCGAGTCGATGATCATGCTCATAATCTCCTTTCCGCAGTCGAAAGGCGGGCGGCTGTATGCTCCGGTTTTCAGGTTGAGCAGGAGCAGCCCCTGCCAGCGGCTGCAACAGAGTACAGTTTCTTCGTCCCAAAGGCTGAGTATCGTGATATTGAAGTTTCTGAAATCCGGTGTCTGGTCGAATTCCTGTAGCAGGCGGAAAGAACCGTCCCGGTAGCTGTAAAAGTAAATTTTGTTTTTGGCTCCGAATAATAACCCGTCTTGGGTAGGGCAGGCGGAATATGCAGTGATATTCTTTCCTTTCTCGTCGGTTGGCAGGTAGAAATCATCACTTTGCCGTTGGTAGCGTGCCACTCCTTTGTCCGTCAGAATCCAGATATTGTATTGCTCGTCTTCTACAATCTGAAGGACGAGGTCGTGAGGCAGTGAATGCGGATCGTCTGCGTGATGGATGTATTTCTTCAGCTCATGACCGTCAAACCGTCCCAGACCGGAGCGGGTGCCTATCCACACGAATCCCTGTTCATCCGTAAGGATGGACCGGACGGTGGAAGGTAGTCCTTCTTTCAGGGAAATCTGCTTGTAATAGTAATGCCCCGCCTGTAAAGGAAGGACACCGGCCATTTGTGTGATAAATGCGATGCATAGGACGATATAGAGTCTTGCTTTCATTGAATTAGGTCGAGTAAACAGAAGCAAAGATAATACATTCGGATGAATATTGAATAAAATGATATAGAGTTTTGAGCAAAGATGATATTAATTTATCTATAATCTTTATCTTTGCTCGAAAATGTACGACTATGATTACCGAAGAACTACAGAAACTATATCAGGAATATACGGGAGTTCCCGCAGAGAATATAACAGAATTACCATCTTCCGGCTCCAACCGCCGCTACTTCCGGCTGACAGGTGTGAAAACCCTGATCGGCGTCTGTGGCACGTCTGTCGAGGAGAATGATGCTTTCCTTTATATGGCAGCCCATTTCCGCAAGTCCGGCCTGCCCGTACCCGAAGTTCACATTGTTTCCGAGGATAAGAGTTACTATCTTCAGGAGGATTTGGGAGATACGCTTTTGTTTCATGCAATCGAGAAAGGACGTGCCACCAGCGTATTTTCCGAAGAGGAAAAAGAGTTGCTTCGTAAGACGGTACGTTTGCTTCCTGCCATACAGTTTGCCGGAGCCGACGGCTTCGACTTCTCCCGTTGCTATCCTCAGCCAGAGTTCAATCAGCGTTCTATTCTCTGGGATTTGAATTACTTCAAATATTGCTTCCTCAAGGCTACCGGCATGGAATTTCAGGAAGATAAACTGGAGGATGACTTTCAGAAGATGAGTGATGTGCTGCTGCGCAGTTCTTCCGCTACTTTTATGT
>CAMQVH010000033.1 GCA_947038155.1 uncultured Bacteroides sp.
CAAGGAATATTAGATATACAATCAGATTTACAACGCTTTGCGTATAAATTGACGGCAGATCGTGATTCTGCCAAAGATTTGGTTCAGGATTGTGTATTACAGGCATTGGATAATCATGAGAAGTTTGCATATAGTAAGAACCTCAAAGGATGGATGTACACACTTATGCGCAATATTTTTGTGAATAATTATCGTCGTACGATTCGTGAAATGAATATCATAGATGATACCTATTCTATCCATCAGCAACACATGATTGAAGATGAAGATGGTGACAAGTTTGAATTGGCTTATGATATGAAGCAACTGTATCGTGTATTACATTCTATTCCTGACGATATGAAAGTACCTTTTCAGATGTTTGTCGCCGGATTTAAGTATAGAGAAATTGCCGAGAAACTAGGATTGCCGATGGGAACGGTGAAAAGCCGTTTGTTCTTCATCCGTAAGCGGTTGAAAGAAGAACTGAAAGAATTTTCCTGATATGATTTTTGATTAAGCGATATGTTCTTTAAGATGGATAGATGAGCCTTCCAGGCATAGACGACAACTGGCTGGAAGGCTCATTCTTTACTGTTAATCCAGCATTTCTTGTACTCTGTGTTTAGCTTTTTGAGCAGCCTCTTGTGCGGTATGGGCTGCTTCCGTGGCTTTTTCTTTCACAGTGTTCGTTGCTTCTGTTGCCTTTTCCTGGACAACATGTGCGGCATGCTGTACTTTCTCTTTCAAGCTTTCGCCCGAATGTGAACTCGCTTCGGCACCTCTCTCTTTAGCTTCTTCGGCTCTCTCTTCAGCAAGCCGGGCATTTTCTTTTGCCTGCATTGCTGTTTCTTTTACGTCTTTTTTAAATTGATGTTCCATGATCTGGTCTTTTAGTTAAACATGGATTTTAAACACATGGTCGTCTGAAAAGGATTCGCCTTTTAGGAAATTTTCATTCTTTTTCATTCATCCAAATATTTGTATCGGTAGCATTCTTCCTCTTTCTCGAGGATATTTATAGGTTGCAACCGGTCAATCATCAAATATCTTTTGCTTTTTCATAGTTTTTCCTCTATCTTTGCAACCCGAAAGAAAAAGAAAGTATGATACCGTGAATAGCGGTCGTGTATTCTAGAACACCACGTAAAAAACAGGAATTATGAAAGAAAAAGTATCTGTACCCTTTATGCTGCTGGGTATCCTTTTTAATGTTTGCCTCATTGCAGCCAATCTTCTTGAAACGAAAGTAATCCAAATCGGTAGCCTGACCGTGACCGCCGGATTATTGGTTTTTCCTATTTCTTATATAATCAATGATTGTATCGCCGAAGTTTGGGGATTCAAGAAAGCACGCCTTATCATTTGGAGCGGTTTTGCGATGAACTTCTTTGTTGTAGCCCTCGGACTGATAGCAGTTGCCATTCCGGCTGCTCCTTTTTGGGAAGGCGAAGAACATTTTGATTTCGTATTCGGTATGGCTCCCCGCATTGTGGCTGCCAGTCTGATGGCATTCTTGGTTGGTTCGTTCCTCAATGCATATGTGATGAGTAAGATGAAAGTAGCCAGCCGGGGACGTAACTTTTCCGCCCGAGCCATTTGGTCGACTGTCGTGGGCGAGACGGCGGATTCATTGATTTTCTTTCCGGTTGCTTTTGGCGGGATTATTGCCTGGAAAGAACTGCTCATTATGATGGGAATCCAAATCGTACTGAAATCCATGTACGAAGTGATTATCCTTCCGGTGACTATCCGTGTGGTAAAAGCCATCAAGAAAATAGACGGTAGCGATGTTTACGATACCGATATTTCATACAATATACTGAACATCAAAGATATTTAAGATAAACAATGAATAGAGAAGCAGCATTGGTTGTGTTCAGTGGTGGACAGGATTCCACCACTTGCCTGTATTGGGCGAAACGTAACTTTAAAAAAGTATATGCCTTGAGTTTCCTGTATGGTCAGAAACATCAGAAGGAGGTGGAACTTGCACGGGAAATAGCCCGTAAGGCGGAAGTGGAATTTGATGTGATGGATGTGTCCTTCATCGGGAAGCTGGGACGTAACTCCCTGACTGACGCTACAATGGTGATGGACCAGGAGAAACCGGCAGATAGTGCTCCCAATACATTTGTCCCGGGACGTAACCTGTTCTTTCTAAGCATCGCAGCCGTATATGCCCGTGAACGTGGCATCAATCACTTGGTTACAGGAGTTTCCCAAACAGATTTCAGCGGTTATCCCGATTGTCGCGATGCATTTATCAAGTCCCTTAATGTGACATTGAACCTGGCTATGGATGAACAATTTGTGATTCATACCCCTCTGATGTGGATTGATAAAGCGGAAACATGGGCTTTGGCAGACGAATTGGGAGTATTGGAGCTGGTTCGCACCGAGACTTTGACATGCTATAATGGTGTTCAAGGAGATGGTTGCGGGCATTGTCCGGCTTGTACGCTGCGTCGGGAAGGACTGGAAAAGTATTTAAAAAGTAAGAATTAATAATATCTCTACATAGAGATTAAAAATGCATTTTCTGCTGTCATCTGTCACATTGCTGTAGATAATCGTTTGAATATGAAACGAATGGCTTGTGACGGCAATTGGTGACAGCAACCAAATTCGACATTTTGCCGTCACATCCGTTATCACCGGTAAGCTCTAATAAATAGGATAGTAGCTTCTGTTCGGGGGAATGTATCGGTTTAATTTAGTTTCAACGGTAAGAAACTGGAGTTTCAACGGTAAGAAACTGGAGTTTCAACAGTAAGAAACTAGAGTTTCAACAGTAAGAAACTAAAGTTTCAACAGTAAGAAACTAAAGTTTCAATAGTAAGAAACTAAAGTTTCTATTACTTGAAACTAGTAGTTCCAAGCCTTGAAACAACGTGTTTCAAGGCACAAAACATACCGTAACAAATAGGATGCGGATAAATCCCCCGTGGGTTAAAGAACTGACGGTGATAGGTGACAGATACGGTGATAGGTTGTAAAATGGATCATTCACCACTGAAATGCCTATGAATAAGGTATTTAGAACTAGTAGGTGATAGGTGAAAGAGGGAATGTGTTTTTTATCTAGAGTAGGGATTGTAGTTAACGAGTACAATGACAGAATTAAAAGACCAACTTTCTTTATTAGGAAGAAAGACCGAGTATAAACAAGATTATGCTCCTGAAGTATTGGAAGCCTTTGATAACAAGCATCCTGAGAATGACTATTGGGTGCGTTTCAACTGCCCTGAATTTACAAGTTTGTGCCCCATCACCGGGCAGCCGGATTTTGCCGAAATACGTATCAGCTATATTCCTGATATTAAAATGGTAGAAAGCAAGAGTTTGAAACTATATCTTTTCAGCTTCCGCAATCATGGCGCTTTTCATGAGGACTGCGTAAATATCATTATGAAAGACCTTATTAAACTGATGAATCCCAAATACATTGAAGTGACAGGCATCTTTACTCCCCGTGGCGGTATCTCCATCTATCCGTATGCCAATTACGGTCGTCCGGGAACAAAATTCGAACAGATGGCGGAGCATCGTTTAATGAATCGGGAGTAATATATGAATATTGCTGGCGGATGAAACCTTGCGACATTGGTTTACGGATGAACAACTGTTGCCAATGAAAGAAGCGATAGAAGATCATCGGGCTTCCAATAAACAGGCTCCGAGAAGCATCTATGGAAAAATAGTTGCCGAAGCCGACCGTATTATAGCTCCCGAAGTAACGTTGCGCCGTACTGTTCAATATGGATTGTCTCATTATCCGGAGATGGATAAAGAACAGCAATATGCTCGCTTTCGTAAACATCTTAATGATAAGTATGCGGAAGGGGGATATTTGAAGTTATGGATACCTCAGTCGGATAATGCCGAACGTTTGGCAGAACTTCGGAAGTTGATTATGGATGAAGAAGAGCTTCAACGAGTATTTGATGAACTTTATACAAATGAAAAGAATGGAGATGTGTAATGCTCCATTCTTTCTTGATTTGTCCGGGAAGTATTACTCGTGATGATACGGCCCCCCGTTCAATATCGTCATCGCCCGATAAATCTGCTCCACGAATATCAGCCGGATCATCTGATGCGAGAAAGTCATTTTCGACATTGAAATCTTTTCATGGGACGCTTGATACACTTTCTCGGAGAATCCGTAAGGTCCTCCGATGATGAAGACCAGCCGTTTGTTGACTGTATTCATTTTCCGCTTCATGTAATCGGCAAATTCAAGGGAGCGCATTTCTTTTCCGTGTTCATCGAGCAGCACCACCACATCTCCCGGTTGAAGGGCTTTCAGTATCAGTTCTCCTTCCTTTTCTTTCTGTACTTCCATTGAAAGATTCTTGGTGTTTTTCAGTTCAGGAATCACTTCCATATCAAAAGTGATAAACCGTTTGGTGCGCTGGATATAGTCGTTGATGGCTGTAATATAGTGTTGTTCTACGGTTCGTCCAACGACGAGCAGGGTTGTTTTCATGTCTCTATAATTCTGATTAATGCACAAAAATAGGCATTTTTTATGTTATTCTGCAATTAATGCTTACCTTTGCCTATCATTAGTTGAAAGTTTAAGACTTTAAACTTCAACTTAAAAGCTTGTAATTATGAAAAAACGAGTGCTCGTAGGAATGGCCGCTTTGCTTCTTTCCCTCTCGTTGCTTATGGCGCAAGAGATACCGGCAGGAGTGATTACGGCATTTAAAAGAGGAAGCTCGCAAGAGCTAAGTAAGTATATGGGGGACAAGGTAAACCTGGTGCTCCGAGGTCGCTCGACAAACGTTGACAAACAGAAAGCAACAGTTGCGATGCAAGAATTCTTTACGGAGAATAAAGTCAGCGGATTTAATGTAAACCATCAGGGAAAACGGGACGAATCGAGTTTCGTTATCGGCACGTTGGCTACTACGAAGGGAAGTTTCCGTGTGAATTGCTTCTTGAAGAAAGTACAGGATAAATGTTTAATACACCAAATAAGAATTGACAAAATCAATGAATAAGGAAAAAGAACTGATCGACAAACTGATCGATCTTGCTTTTGCAGAAGATATAGGTGATGGCGACCATACCACCCTTTCGTGTATCCCTGCTACGGCAATGGGAAAATCAAAATTGCTTATCAAGGAAGCCGGTGTGCTGGCAGGTATCGAAGTGGCTAAAGAAATCTTCAACCGTTTCGATCCGACTATGAAAGTCGAAGTGTTTATCAACGACGGAACGGAAGTGAAGCCGGGTGATGTAGCAATGGTAGTGGAGGGAAAAGTACAGTCATTGCTCCAGACCGAGCGTCTGATGCTGAACGTGATGCAACGCATGAGTGGTATTGCGACAATGACCCGCAAATACGCAAAGAGGCTGGAAGGTACAAATACCCGCGTACTGGATACCCGTAAGACAACTCCGGGCATGCGTATCCTTGAGAAGATGGCTGTGAAGATCGGTGGCGGCGTAAACCATCGTATCGGTTTGTTCGACATGATTCTTCTGAAAGACAATCACGTTGACTTTGCCGGAGGTATTGATAAAGCTATCACCCGTGCCAAAGAATATTGCAAAGAAAAAGGGAAAGACTTGAAGATAGAAATAGAAGTCCGCAGCTTCGACGAACTGCAACAAGTGCTCGAGCTTGGTGGGGTGGACCGTATCATGTTTGATAACTTCACTCCCGAAATGACGAAAAAAGCCGTAGAGATGGTGGGCGGTAAATACGAAACCGAATCTTCGGGTGGCATCACCTTTGATACTCTTCGTGACTATGCCGAATGTGGTGTAGACTTTATCTCTGTAGGTGCGCTGACTCATTCAGTGAAAGGACTGGATATGAGCTTCAAGGCGTGCTAAATGAAAAAGAGAAGATTGTCATGAAGATTTCTTAAGACGCGCGTAACGCGGATGACACGGATGGTAAGACTTTGATAAAAAGAATCCGCGTTATCCGCGTTATTTGTATCTGAAGACTGTTTCTGTCTTCTCTGTTTTTGCATATGCTTCAGAAAAAAAACTTTTGTATTTGTATTCTTTAACATTTCCTGTTGCAGCATTCCCCAAACTCTTGCGTCTAATGGATAAAACGACGCAAACATACGTTCGGTTTTAAAAAAAAGGTAATTGACTTGGAAAACGAGATAGAACTGGTAAAGGGCTGTCGGGCAGGAAAGGATTCAGCCCGAAAGGAACTTTACACCCTCTATTCCAAACAGATGCTGGCGGTATGTTTCCGCTATACGGGCGATATGGATGCAGCGCATGATGTACTGCATGACGGTTTCATCAAAATTTTCACCAACTTCTCCTTCCGGGGCGAATCGTCGCTCTGCACATGGATAACCCGGGTGATGGTCACTCAATCGATCGATTATCTGAGACGGGAGAAACGGGTCAGTCAGTTGGTAGTGCATGAAGAGCAGCTTCCCGATATACCCGATATATCGGATTCGGGAGGAGGGGATGGAATCTCCGAGGAGCGGTTGATGGCTTTTATAGCCGAATTGCCGGATGGTTGCCGAACCGTTTTCAATCTTTATGTGTTTGAAGAAAAGTCGCACAAGGAGATAGCTAAGATGCTTCATATCAAAGAGCATTCGTCTACTTCGCAGTTGCGTCGCGCCAAATATCTGTTAGCAAAAAGAATTAAAGAGTATAGGAACAATGAAGAAAGAAAATGATGAAATAACCGAACTGTTTCGCACACGTCTCGCCGATGCGGGGATAAGTGTCCGGGATGGCTTTTGGGAAGAACTCTCGCAGGATATTCCTGTGGCTTGCCAACATCACCGTCGGATTCTGCTCTTCCGTGTGGCGGCTGCGGCATCAGTGTTGCTCGTTCTGGCGGCTTCATCAGCTACTTTCCTGTATTTCTCTCCCAAGGAAGAGATGGAAGAGGCGTTTACGAAGATAGCTGTGACGAATGGAGGACAAATGGACGGAGACGGAATACGTGTCAATCAATTGCCGTTGCCGGTGGAACCTGTTTTGCCGAAACCGACTCCCAAGTCTTTCGGTATGTTGTCGCAACGTGTGGAAGAGGAGGATTCGCTTTCTATTACCTTCTCCATGTCGTTCTCTTTTTCGTCGACTGCTACGGGAAGTGGCAATCGTTACGGTAATCAAGGTTATAATGGTTATTGGCAGGCTGCAAATGGAAATACAGGATCATTCGCCGTGCAGGAAGAAACTGCAAGGCCGGCTGTTACTCCCGAAAAAGTTGTGAAGAGACATCGCTGGGCGATAAAAGCGCAGTTAGGTACGGCACTTCCGGCGGATGACGGTACTTATAAGATGCCACTCTCCGCAGGTGTGACAGTAGAACGGAAACTGAATGATTATCTGGGAATAGAAACCGGATTGCTTTATTCAAATCTTCGTTCGGAAGGACAATATTTACACTATTTGGGTATCCCTGTCCGGGTGAATGTGACGTTGATGGATACAAAGAAAGTTGACCTTTACGCTACTGTAGGCGGAATAGCGGATAAATGCATCGTCGGCGCTCCGGACAATAGTTTCAAGGAAGAACCTGTCCAACTGGCAGTGACTGCCGGCATTGGAATCAATTATAAGATTAACGACCGACTTGCGCTTTTTGCCGAACCAGGTATTTCGCACCATTTCAGCACGGATTCGAAACTGGCTACGGTGCGCACGAAACGGCCGACTAATTTTAATTTACTTTGCGGACTTCGCATGACGTATTAATCCTTATGAAAATGAAAAAAACACTTGTAATGCTGTGGATGGTATTTTGCCTGATTGTATCTTTCAGTGGATGCAGCAGCGAAGAAATGGATTACAACAATCCGGATGTTGGCCTTTTTGTGAAGCAATTGAAGTCAGGCACGTATAAGATGAAGAATGACAAAGGAGTGGTGGAAGTTCCTCATTTCATGGAAGAGGATATTCCCGAACTTTTGAAATATGCAGAAGATCTGACTATTATCCCTTCTTTTCCGTCGGTTTATAATACGAACAACGGTAAGATTCGCTTGGGTGAATGTATGCTTTGGGTGATTGAATATATCCGTCAGGGTACACCGCCGTCAATGGGTTGCAAAATGGTATTGGCGAATGCCGAGAATTATGAAGCAATCTATTTTCTGACCGACGAGGAAGTGCTCGATGCAGTTGCCTGCTATCGTAGCTGGTGGGAAGAACGGCAGTATCCGAAGACCCGGTGGACGATTGACCCGTGTTATGACGAACCGCTTTGCGGATCGGGCTATCGTTGGTGGTGACGCTCAATAAAGAGTTGCGTTCGGAATAAGAAATAGAAAACATTCATGTAGGAACGTTTGTTTGTATCAGTAGTCTTTTTACTGCTGACAGGGGCTTGCTACGCTCAATGGACTACATTAGAATCGGGTTGAGGCAGGTATGTATGAAGCGTTTGAAAGGTATTAGGTAATGAAAGAATAAAGAGGATGAATAGATTGATGAAACGTTTCTGGACAACTATGGCTTTGTGTCTGATGACTTTGCTTGCATATTCGCAAGTATGGACGGCGCAAGATTCATTGCATCTGAAGAAGTTGCTGGATAGTGACCAGGAGTTGCACTTAAATATGGATGCTGTAAAGTCGATTGATTTTGGCGGTGCAGTAGGAAGCCCCCGGATGTCGGAGGAGAAGAATTGGATGCTGCCTGACGAATCGTTGCCCGAAGCATTGCCTAAACCGAAAGTGGTGTTGAGCCTGATGCCTTATAAGGCAAATACCCGTTTCAATTGGGATCCCGTCTATCAGAAAAAGATAAGGGTAGATAAGAATACCTGGCGGGGAGATCCTTTCTACGAACTGCGCCATCAGAGAACATACTCCAACTGGGCGCGTAATCCGATGGCAAAGGGAATGCGTAAGTCTTTGGATGAGATACAGGCGAGCGGGGTACGTTTCCGCCAGTTGAGTGAGCGTGCCAATGGGATGTTTGTAAATTCGGTAGTGATGGACAGTCCTATTCCTTTATTTGGCGGGAGTGGGGTGTATATCAATGGCGGAACTATTGGAGGGATTGACTTGATGGCAGTCTTTACAAAAGATTTTTGGAACAAGAAGGGGAGGGATAATCGTGCCCGCACGTTGGAAGTCCTGCGAGCTTATGGAGATTCGACGACTGTGTTGATAAATAAGCCAATTGAACAGATTGCCCGTTAAGGGCGTTGTATATATGTACTAATGTTGCGATATGACAATATACTGACTGGAGAGTGTTTGTAATTGAATGATTTATATATTTGTATATTGTTGTATTGGCACATTAGTAAGTAATCCGGTTTCTTATGGGGGACGAAATTATTAGTGCATTGATAAATTATTAATTATGAATAGAATAACTTCTCTTCTAGGGATACAATATCCTATAATTCAAGGTGGAATGGTATGGTGTAGCGGTTGGCGGCTGGCTTCCGCAGTGAGTAATGCGGGGGGCTTAGGTCTGATTGGTGCAGGTTCTATGCATCCCGAAACTTTGCGCGAGCATATTTGTAAATGCCGTGCAGCTACGGAATTTCCTTTTGGTGTGAATATTCCCTTGATGTATCCTCAGATAGAAGAGATAATGAATATTGTGGTGGAAGAAGGAGTGAAGGTTGTTTTTACTTCTGCCGGAAATCCGAAAACGTGGACCGGATGGTTGAAAGAACGGGGGATAACGGTTGTCCATGTAGTTTCTTCCTCCCGTTTTGCAATGAAGTGTGAGGAAGCGGGTGTGGATGCTGTGGTGGCTGAAGGTTTTGAAGCCGGTGGACATAACGGTCGTGAGGAAACAACAACTTTCTGTCTGATTCCTGCTGTGCGTGAGGCTACAACATTGCCTTTGATAGCTGCTGGAGGCATTGGTACGGGAGAAGGTATATTGGCTGCTATGGCATTGGGGGCTGAGGGAGTGCAGATCGGTACTCGTTTCGCCTTGACTGAAGAGAGCTCTGCAAGTCCGGTGTTTAAGGATTATTGCCTGAGCCTTGGTGAGGGAGATACTAAGTTATTATTAAAGAAACTGGCTCCGACGCGTTTGGTAAAGAATGATTTCCGATATGCAGTGGAGAAAGCGGAAGACAGTGGTGCCTCTGCAGAAGAATTACGAAACTTGCTGGGAAGAGGACGTGCAAAGAAAGGAATGTTTGAAGGCGATTTGGAGGAAGGTGAGCTGGAAATAGGGCAGGTGTCGGCAATTATATCCCGTCGGCAGTCGGTGGCGGAAGTTATGAGTGAATTAATTGAATCTTACCGGCAAGCGGCGGAGAAGAAATATTTTTTTGGGTATTTTGATGAATATAATCCATAGAGACCCACTCGAGCTATATGTCGGATACGTGGTGGGGAGAATAGTAAAAACTCCTTTTGCAAATGAGGTTGCAAAAGGAGTTTTATCAGATTTATAATTGAAAAGGATAAATAAACTTTTAGTTTAATAATCCAGGATTTGCATCGATTGCCGCTTGTGGAATCCGTAATGTGTAGCGTGCGTCATTTTCTTCCAATGTATAAGATTGACCATCTATGACTTTTTGAATGCTAGGGCGAGTTGTGCGACGTAAATCAAACCAACGGTGTCCTTCGAAAGCTAGTTCGCGCGCCCGTTCATTTAAGATCTCTTTTATTAGATTGTTTTGATTCATCGCATTTATAGAGTTCTTTTTTTCCTCGTATCCTTCCGAAGTGTATCGGTTTTCCATAAGGTGAAGAAGTCGGTTTCGTGCTTCCGAAAGATTGTTTAAATGGGCTGCAGCTTCGGCGATATTCAGATAAAGTTCTCCGGTACGAAAACTACATCTATATTGTGAATACCCATCGGTCTTTCTTATTGGATAATTGCCATCACTATTTACATTTCCAAAGTATCTGCTTAGACGAAGATCATTGCTTTGGTCGAATTGTTGTACAAATGATTCTGTAGCTTGAGAAGCTTTCACTATACTAGAATTATAGATAGTTTCATAGGCAGTAATCATTTCTATTGATTGATATTGGTTGGGAAGTTTACTGTCTTCATTATTGAAGTTTTCTAAAACTGGACTTTGAGCTAGTACACGTTCTGCTGCATCATATGCTTTTTGCCATTCTCCCATATAAAGATATATACGAGACTCTAAAGCATCCACAGAAAGAGTGGAGAAACGGTAATTGTATCCTGCATCCCATTCCTTCTTGTTAATGAGTTTGCGAGCACTTTCTATATCAGATATAATAGCTGTATATACTTCTCCTACTGTACTACGCGATGGAACTTCCTCAAGATCGAGATTTAATTTGATGGGTATAGCTTTTGTTTCTGTTGCTCCGGTTTTAGTATAAGGTTCTCCATAAAGATTAACCAACAAGAAGTGCATATACCCTCTCATAAGATAAGCTTCTCCCACAAGTTGGTTAATATCTTCTTGAGTACCTTCTGTGATTTCGTCTTTTTTATCTATAATGGCATTGGCATAGTAGATATTTGTATAATACTTGCTCCACTCAAATGTTGTTGTCTCAGGTCCGGGATTGATATCTGCCCATTTCTCTATATCACCATAATTGTTTTGGTCATATTCATCCTTTCTGATTGTTATATCTCCCGTGCGCATATCACAAAGGCTTCTGTCGATAAGTGGTACGTTATAGGCAGTGGCGAATAATGCTCGATATTCTTCTAGTGTATTTGGAATAACTTTACCTACAGGTTGAATATCCAGAAAACTGTCACAAGAAGACATTAGCGAGCTGCTTGCTAATATAAAGGCTATATATAATTTCTTTATCATATTACTGTTTTCTTTTAAAAATTAAGACTCAAATTGAATGTCACAGATTTGGCTACCGGAGTAGAGTATAGATTGCCCATTGACTCCGGATCCATATAGTTTTTATAACTAGATCCAAATACAAACAAGTTACGCGCTTCTAAACCAACAGTTGCTCCACCAATGCTCAATTTATGTAACCATTCTGATGGAATATGATAAGCAAGACGGATATTTTGTAAACGTATATAGCTTAGTTTCTTAACCCATATATCTAAGTTTTTGTAAATAGCTTTTTCGTTGGCAAAGAGATAATAGTCAGCGGGATAATTATTAAGTGTCGTTAGAGCTGGAAATTTTCCATTCTTATTTTCGGGGGTCCATCTATCCAGAATATCTTTGTTCATATTGTGACCGGGATCCAAATCTGCAATATCATAAGATGGACTTGTACGTACATGGGCACCTAAATTGTAGGAGAAATTCACATTTAGTTCCCAGTTTCGATAATTGAATGTATTCATGAATCCTCCAGTATATGGTGCATCAGTTGTTCCTACATAGTCATAATATTCTCTTACTGTTTTAGGATCCATATCATAAGAAAAGAAGCCGATTCCCCATTCATCTTTCACATTAAACAGTTCTTCTACGGTGACAGCTTTGTCACTTCCTTTCGGCTTGATGAGGACGCGTCCGGTATTTGGATCTATTTCACTTTTCAAAGCGAAGATAGCTCCTACAGGATATCCTTCTAAAATTGGCATTTTGTCTGTAGATGAAGGGGTAACTTTTAATACTTTGTTATTGTTATAGGCAAAGTTAAAAGTGGTGTACCATGAGAAATTCTTAGTAGTAATATTACGTGTTTGCAGATTCACTTCGACACCCTTATTTTCCATACTTGCCCAATTGATATTCATGAGTGCAAATCCATTTTCCAACGGAAGTTCCTTGCTGCCTATTAAGTCCGTCCCTTTTCTGTAATAGTAGTCTACACTCATATTTATAGCTTGGTTAAGTACGGAGAAGTCTAATCCGATATTGTATGAGGCTGTTTTTTCCCAACGTAATTTACTGTTAGGAGCACTGGATATCGTAATATTCGACTCGGTATTTCCAGGTAAGATTGTAACATTATTGTAGTCTCCTACTAAGAAAGGAGATGTGTTCTTATCAATATTACCTTGTAAACCATATGATAAACGAAGTGCCAAATTATCTATCCATTGGTTTTGTTTTAGAAATTCCTCGTTAGAAAGACGCCACAAACCGCTGAGTGAATATATAGGTAAGAAACGGTATTTCTTATCAACACCGAATAAGTCGGAACCGTCTAAACGAACACTGCCGCCTAATGTATAGCGATTCAACAGGGTATATGAACCGTTGGCGTAGAAAGAAGCAAATGCGTTTTCCTGATAACTATTTGTATGCAAGGGATAGGATTTTGCTTTAGATTCATCGGGGAATATAATTGGTATAGTAGTCAATGTTTTGGGATCGTATCCATATCCGATGGAAGAAAGCGATTTATACCAGTTTTTTCGGATTTCTGATCCTGCCATTACTTGTACATCATGAATATCATTAAAAGTTTGTTTATATTCACCTTGTAACTTCCAGGTTATTTGTGAGGTTGTGGAGTCTCCTCTTTTGTGCATTCCTCCTTCGGGAAGAAGATATTTATTATCTTGGCTTTGATTGTCCCAATACTTACTATTTTCACGCATATTACGCATGTTGAAAGTATTCTTTCCTACATATTGCTCTTGTTCGGACTGGTCCCATTGTAAACCTACTTGTGAAGTGACTTTCCATTGATCATTGAAACGTAACTCTACATCAAAAATAGAATTGAGTGCAGTTATAATAGTTTCATTGCTAGTGTTGTCGCGTTCTTCAAATATATTAAAACCTGTTTTTGAATTAGGAGAGCTCGAAGTTGAAATATCATAATCGTATTGATAATTATGATTGGCATCATACGGTTCTAAATATGGATTAGCTGTGCGGGCATAGTATATAGGGTTGGAATATCCATAAGTATCAGTTACGAAGTTTTCATTCTTTCGCCTGTTAGCAAAAATAGATACTCCAAATTTTAGAATTTTATTAACTTGATAGGATGTTTTGCTTGTTAAATTGAAACGGCTCATACTTACACCCGGTACATTACCATTTTCTTTGGAATAACCAAGAGAATTATAATAAGTCACTTTTTCTCCACCACCTGAAATGCTGAAATTATACTCTTGTGTGAATGCATCTCTGAATAGGATGTCATTCCAATCGGTATTTATTGTTTTTAATTGATTAATGGCATTTTGTACTTCAGGGGTTAAGGCATCCCATCCTTGTTGTTGATATAAATCTAACAAATTATGTTGATTCAAAATAGAAGCAACTCCACCTTTTCGATAAAAAACAGGTAATTTGTTATAGGAATCTTTTGGCTCTCTCATTAATTGTAATTCTAGGTTTATTTTTTCCTCAGAATTAAGTAGATTCAAACGTGATGCATCTAGGTTGGGGGTGTATGTTAATTTAGTGTTAAAGTTAATAACAGGTTTTCCTGTTCTTCCTCTTTTAGTTGTAACTACAATTACACCGTTTGCTGCACGAGCACCATAAATAGCAGTAGCGGCAGCATCTTTTAGGATTGTGATGCTTTCTATGTCATTCGGGCTGAGTCCGGCTATTGAAGATTGGCTAATATCGCTGATCTCATTGTCTGTTTTACCTTCCATCTTGGGAATATCTGTTCCTTCCAAAGGAATGCCATCCAATACCCACAACGGATCTTGTGTTCCATTTAATGAAGCAGTACCACGAATACGAATTTTAGCCGGAGCTCCCGGAGCACCGGACGTATTTGTTACTGCCACACCCGCAATTTGTCCGGTCAATGCCTGGTCGATACTTTTGGTAGCACCTACCATCGCATCCGATAATTCAACTTTTGAAATGGCAGCAGTCAGCTTTCTGCGTTCCAATGTCTGATAACCCGTTACTACCACATCTGCCAAAGCATGAGCCGAGGGTTGAAGTACGATGCGATAGCTTCTCTTGTCTCCTTGCAATGCAATTACCTGTTCTTCAAAGCCGATATAACTGCAATGAATACGAGTTACCTTTTCCGGAATGGAAATGGAGAATTTACCATCCATGTCAGTGATAGTACCTAGAGAAGTCTGTGATGCTCCGGCCTTTTTCAAATCGTCCGCATGGACATAAACAGAAGCACCAATCAGAGGTTCATTATCTTCACCGGAGATTACTACTCCGGTGATTGTACGATTAGCAGCACTGGCGGAAGCCAGTGCATTCACAAATAAGCATATAATAATGCACAAAAATTTGATTCTCATTAATTGTAAGATAGTTTAATTAATAGTTTACTTGATTCCCAAAGCGGTATTAATACGTAAAATCATATCTTCATAATGGTAGCGTGTAGCAGTGTCGGAAGTTCCGAGACGATTCTGCAACAACTTCTTGATGCGTAATAACTCACCGCGTTTCACAGAGATGGCATCTGAGATGCGGTTGAGTTGGCTGCCGTAGAAGTTGAGTACACGCGGCGCACCCATCCGGTCTTCCTGACGAAGTGCACGTTGTTCGGCAGCGTAACAGCTACAGAAAGGAGTAGCGTGGTCAAGCAAGAAATGCTCGTTTGCAATCTTCTTGTTGATTTTCACGGCTTCCGGTTCTGCAGCGGCAGTAAGTAAAGCATCCAGGAAGTTCTTCTGCAAAGAGCGTTCCATCACGTCGGGGATGCCACCACGTTCGGTAATACCGAAAATGTTCTTGTGGAGTCCGTCCATCAGTTCCACTACTGTAAAGGCTTTCTTTCCGTTGACGGATTCATTCTCTATCATACGCATCAGACGGGTGTTGCCAAGCAAATCCCAGAGAATATAGGCTTGGGCATTCTTCAATATCTGGGTAGGAGCGTTCTCCTGTTGACCGATTGGAGTATTGCGGAGCAGGTAAGTATATTCTCCCACTTCCGTGTCAAACAGCCATTTAGGGTATGTCAAAACTTCGTCCATGATGAATTTCAGCGAAGCTTGTTGTTTCTCTTTTTCTACGAATGTATAAGTCTTAACACCGTCTCCTACGGTTGTATTTTCAATGTAGATACCACCAATATTGGCAAGGACATGATATAAATAGTTGTTCCATTGGTTGATTACAGCGTAGTAGAGACGGGATGCTTCTTCGTAAGTCTGTCCCTTCTCACCGGTAGTAGTCCATTGAAGAATTTGCGGGACGATACGTTTCAGATTCTCAATGCCAAGTAAAGAAGAACGAACAGGGTCGTCACCTAAGTCCTCGTTCTGTGCACGCGGGTCTACGGCATCGCGTACATCTTGTGCTTCGCTGTATTTGTAAAGACGGTCTGTATGTTTGCTCAGGAAATCAAACAAGAGGTCTTTCTCTTCTTCCGGAGTACTCTTTCCATACCAACGATAGCCATATTCGATAGCGAACATATCATAAGGACCGATATGCGGAGAAAGAACTTTCACACCGTCTCCCGGCTGTGCGACGTAGTTGAAACGCGCATAGTCCATAATGGATGAAGCGGTGGAATTCATTCTGCTAGTGAAGGCTTCCGAACGTAATGAGTCTGTCGGGAAAGCCCATGAGCCCATCATGTTATGGCGCAATCCCAAAGAATGCCCTACTTCATGGCAAGCTACAAAACGGATGGCGTCGCCCATCAAGGCATCAGGCAACTGCACGCTGCGGGCTTCCGGGCAAACGGTTCCGGTCTGCACTGTAATCCATTCGCGTACCATGGAAAGCACATTATGCCACCACATAATGTCAGCCTCCAGGATTTCTCCCGAACGTGGGTCCAATAGGGAAGGTCCCATTGCATTTTTCTTTTCCGAAGCGGCGTAAGTCAGTACGGAATAGTTGACATCGTCCATGTCTACATGCATGCTGTCCGTGATTTCTTTGGCAATAATCGCATTCTTGAAACCTGCCTTTTCAAAAGCAATCTGCCAGTCTTCAATACCTTTCTTAATATACGAACGCCATTGGTAAGGAGTCGAATTGTCGATGTAGAATACGATGGGTTTGGCAGGTTCCACTAGTTGACCTTTCAGGTAAGTTTCCCAGTCTTCCGGTTTGGGTTCCATGCGCCAACGTGTGATATACTGCGTTTTGTCCGTTCTTTGTTGTACATCGCTGAAACTTAATAGCGGGTTGGTGAAGTATCCGACTTTCTGATTGTCGAAACGTCCCATCATCGGTGTTTCAGGCAGCAGAAGGATAGAAGAGCTTACTTCCACTGTCACGTATACAGTTGTAGTGCCTTCTGTCACCCGGGTGGTTAACTCGGAAGTTGCCACGACGTTGTTTGAGAAAGACTTGATAGAGAGGATACGTGACAAGTTTTTGATAGCCGAAGTACCCAGGTTGATATTGGTAAATACATTATTGATACTGGTTTCCGTACCGTCATAAATGTCATTTACTTTGATTACCAATGCAGTAGAATCCGCGTTGATTGCTTCGATTTTGAATGCGGCAATCAGCGGGGAGATAAAGTTGTCTTTTACCGAACGGAATATGGCATCTTTCTGAGGAGCCAGAGGTAATGGACGTTGTTGGCGGAACATCAGTTTTCCGCTGGCTTTATCCCATTCCATGCAAACCATCTGATTTTCATAATTTACTCCACGGTTTACACCTGCTTCATTCAGTTCGGCAGGAACTCTTTGCAGTTTATTGACAACTAATAAGTCACGTCCTAAAAGTGATGTGGGAACTTCAAAATAATAATCGTTCTTCTTTTGATGTACAGCAAACATCCCTTTGGTTGTTTTGCTGCCTTCCACTAATTTTTCGTAGTCGTTTTTACTCTTCTCCTCTTTTTCTTCTGGTTTCTTCTTTTTCTTTTTAAACCAACTCAGATTTTCTGTAGCGGGGGTAGTTGCAAATGCCGGGTACGCTTCACCACTCAGCAGTATACATGCAATGACCGCTGCCATTACTTTTACATACATTCTCATTGAGTTCTTTATATTTTATTAAAATTAAAAACGGGTGCAAAAGTACTAATATAAATAACATGATGGATGCAGGTTTGCAATGAATATAATAATAAAAAGAATTATTAACTAGTATCTCCGGCTATCATTCTGCCCGGATATTTCGTAATTTAGTTGGAATAGTGTACATTTGCGGGGAGTAAAAAGTGAATGGAATGATAAAACAATATATCGCTGCTTTGATGCTGGCTTGTTGCGTCGGAGTTTGTGGACAAGAAAAGAAGCAAGTCACCTTTGTGCCACCTTTTGACTTTCCTCTTACATTGAGCGGAAACTTCGGAGAAATCCGCTCTAACCACTTTCATGGCGGATTGGATTTTAAAACAGGCGGAGTTATCGGCAAACCTGTCCGTGCCCTTGCCGACGGGTATATTTCACGTATCCGTGTCACCAATGGTTCGGGATATGTACTTGATGTCTGTTATCATAACGGTTATTCTACTGTCAACCGACACTTGAGTGGTTTTATTTCTCCCATTGCCGAAAGGGTGGAGAAACTTCAATATGAAAATGAAAATTGGGAAGTGGAGATTATTCCCGAACCGGATGAATATCCAGTGAAAGGCGGTCAGCAGATAGCATGGAGCGGGAATACAGGTTATTCATTCGGTCCGCATCTGCATTTGGATGTGTTCGAAACTGAATCGGGGGATTATATCGACCCGATGCCTTTCTTCAAATCGAAGATAAAAGATACGCATGCCCCCAAAGCTGATGGTATTATGTTTTTTCCGCAGCCGGGTAAAGGTGTGGTAGATGGAAAACAGCAGACCAAAACAATACTTCCGAACGCGGAAAGTCCGGTGGAAGCATGGGGAGTGATTGGTACAGGCATCAAGGCATATGATTACATGGATGGGGCCAGCAATCATTATGGAGTGTATTCGGTTGTTCTTACGGTAGATGGAAATGAGGTTTTCCGTAGTACGGTAGACCGCTTTTCTCAGGAAGAAAACAGAATGATAAACTCATGGACGTGCGGGCAATACATGAAATCTTTTATTGAGCCGGGGAATACTTTGCGTCTGTTGAAGGCATCGAATGGTAACCGTGGCTTGGTGACGATTGACGAGGAACGGGATTATCAGTTTCTATATACCTTAAAAGATGCTTTCGGGAATACTTCTAAATATGGTTTTACTGTACGTGGACGGAAGCAGCCGGTTGAACCTTTGAGTCATCGGGAGAAATACTTCTTTGCCTGGGATAAGACAAATTATCTGCAAGAACCTGGATTGAGCCTGGTCGTTCCGAAAGGAATGTTGTATGACGATGTTCCTCTCAACTATCAGGTGAAAGCCGATAGCGGGGCAGTCGCATTTACTTATCAGATAAATGACAGACCTGTTTCGCTTCATGCGGGGTGCGAGATTCGTATCGGTCTGAGCAGAAGGCCGGTAGCCGACACTACAAAGTATTATGTAGCCCGTGTGACTCCGAAAGGCAGGAAATATAGTGTAGGCGGGAAGTATGAGGATGGTTACATGAAAACCTCTGTTCGTGAATTGGGGACTTACACCGTTGCCGTTGATACGATACCGCCCGAAATCATCCCTGTCAATAAGAACCACTGGGGAAGAAACGGAAAGATAGTCTATCGGCTGAAAGACGAAGGTGCCGGCATTGCTTCCTATCGGGGCATGATTGACGGAAAGTACGCACTTTTCGGGCGGCCTAATATTGTGAAGTCATATTGGGAATGCAAGCTTGACTCAAAACACATGAAAAAAGGCGGCAAGCATACCGTTGAATTTACGGTGACCGATAATTGCGGAAATGAGACTGTGTCCCGTGAGACTTTTGTTTGGTAATTATTAAAAATGAATCATATACACATTATGAAGAAAAGAGTGATTTTGTGTGCCGCCCTACTGATGGCGGCTGTGGCGAATACTTTCGCCTGTACCAATCTGATAGTCGGTAAGAACGCTTCTACCGACGGTTCGACCATCGTTTCCTATTCTGCCGATTCGTATGGGCTGTTTGGAGAACTGTATCATTATCCGGCAGCCACTTATCCGAAAGGAACCATGCTGAAAGTGTATGAATGGGATACCGGTAAATACCTGGGAGAAATCGAACAGGCACGGCAGACTTACAACGTGACTGGCAATATGAACGAATATCAGGTTACGATTGGTGAAACGACTTTCGGCGGACGTCCCGAATTGGCGGATTCTACTGGTATTATTGACTATGGAAGCCTTATTTATATCGGACTGCAACGTTCGCGTACTGCCCGCGAAGCTATCAGGATAATGACTGACTTGGTACAGCAATACGGCTATTACAGCAGTGGGGAATCTTTCACCATTGCCGACCCGAACGAAATATGGATTATGGAGATGATTGGCAAAGGTCCCGGCATCCGTGGAGCTGTTTGGGTAGCTGTTCGTGTGCCGGACGATTGTATTTCGGCTCATGCCAACCAGTCGCGCATCCATCAGTTTGACATGAACGACAAGGAAAACTGTATGTACTCTCCGGACGTTATCTCTTTCGCGCGTGAAAAGGGATACTTTAATGGAGTGAATAAAGATTTTAGTTTTTCGCTTGCGTATGCTCCCCTTGATTTCGGTGCACGTCGTTTCTGCGAAGCCCGTGTATGGAGTTATTTCAATAAGTACACTGATAACGGTAAAGATTACCTTCCTTATATCGAAGGAAAAACAGATACACCGATGCCTCTTTTTGTGAAACCGAAACAGAAGTTATCCGTGCAAGATGTGAAAGATATGATGCGCGACCATTACGAAGGAACTCCGCTCGACATCTCTAATGATTTCGGGGCAGGGCCTTACAAAACTCCATACCGTCTCTCTCCTCTGAACTTTAAGGTAGGCGACCAGGAGTATTTCAACGAACGACCTATTTCTACTCAACAAAGCGGCTTTGTATTTGTTGCACAAATGCGTGCTAATATGCCCGACCCGATAGGCGGCGTACTTTGGTTTGGCGTGGACGATGCGAATATGGCGGTATTTACTCCTGTCTATTGTTGTGCTACGAAAGTGCCGGTTTGCTATACGCGTGTGGATGGAGCCGATTATATTACTTTCTCCTGGAATTCTGCTTTCTGGATTTTCAATTGGGTGGCAAATATGGTTTATCCGCGTTATGATTTGATGATTGGTGATGTACGGGAAGCGCAGAAGGAGATGGAAACTACTTTTAACAACGCACAGCAAGGTATTGAAGAGATGGCGGCTAAACTGTTGGATAAGGATAAGAACGCTGCAATTGATTTCTTGACAAACTATACCAACATGACTGCGCAGAGTACTTTCGATACATGGAAGCAACTGGGTACTTTCCTGATTGTGAAGTATAACGATGGAGTAGTGAAACGTGTGAAGGACGGGCAATTCGAACGTAATTCTATCGGACAACCTGCCGGAGTGCTTCGTCCCGGTTATCCGAAGGAATTCTTGCAGGAATATGTCAAACAGACCGGAGACAGATATAAAGTGCCTCAAGAATAGATATTGAGTATCGGATATCAGGTATTGAGTGTGCTGTTTTTTAATTCTAAATTCTCAAATTTCAATTAAAAGAATAGGATTTATAAACTTATTATTTTACATTTGTGTGCTCAAGAATATAACAGTAAATAATTCATTAACCATATAAATAACAATCGAAATGGAAAATCAGGAACTTATTGAACAGGTCACTGAGAAAGCCGAAAAATGGCTGACCCCGGCTTATGATGCCGAAACTCAGGCTGAAGTGAAACGTATGTTGGAAAATGACGATAAGACCGAACTAATTGAAGCATTCTACAAAGACCTGGAATTTGGTACAGGCGGTCTGCGTGGTATCATGGGAGTAGGTAGCAATCGTATGAATATCTATACGGTAGGTGCCGCTACTCAGGGACTTTCCAACTATCTGAAAAAGAACTTCAAAGACCTGTCGCAGATTTCTGTAGTGGTTGGTCACGACTGCCGTAACAACAGCCGCTTGTTTGCAGAAACTTCCGCTAATATCTTCTCTGCCAATGGTATCAAAGTATATCTGTTCGATGATATGCGTCCCACCCCGGAAATGTCTTTCGCCATCCGTCACCTCGGTTGTCAGAGCGGTATTATCCTGACTGCTTCTCACAACCCGAAGGAATACAACGGTTACAAGGCATATTGGGATGACGGAGCTCAAGTATTGGCTCCGCACGATAAAGGCATTATCGACGAAGTAAACGCTATTGCTTCTGCTGCCGACATCAAATTCCAGGGTAATCCGGATTTGATTCAGATTATCGGTGAAGATATCGACAAGGTTTATCTGGATATGGTGAAAACCGTTTCTATCGACCCGGAAGCTATTGCCCGCCACAAGGATATGAAAATCGTTTATACTCCGATCCATGGTACAGGTATGATGCTGATTCCGCGTGCATTGAAGATGTGGGGATTCGAAAACGTATTTACTGTGCCCGAACAGATGATTAAGGACGGTAACTTCCCGACTGTCGTATCTCCGAACCCGGAAAATGCGGAGGCTCTTTCTATGGCAGTGAATCTGGCTAAAGAAATTGATGCTGACCTCGTAATGGCTTCCGACCCGGATGCTGACCGTGTGGGTATCGCTTGCAAGGATGATAAAGGCGAATGGGTGCTTATCAACGGTAACCAGACTTGTATGATGTACCTTTATTATATCTTGACTCAGTACAAGCAACTGGGTAAGATTAAAGGTGGCGAGTTCTGTGTGAAGACCATCGTAACTACCGAACTTATCAAGAAAATCGCAGATAAGAACAATATCGAAATGCTCGACTGCTACACCGGCTTCAAATGGATTGCCCGTGAAATCCGTCTGCGTGAAGGCAAACAGAAATATATCGGCGGTGGTGAAGAAAGCTACGGGTTCCTTGCCGAAGACTTTGTTCGCGATAAAGATGCCGTATCAGCTTGCTGCTTGATTGCCGAAGTTGCTGCATGGGCAAAAGATAACGGCAAGTCGCTGTATCAATTGTTGCTGGACATCTACGTAGAATACGGATTCTCTAAAGAGTTTACTGTAAACGTTGTGAAACCGGGTAAGAGCGGCGCTGAAGAAATCAAAGCTATGATGGAGAACTTCCGTGCCAATCCTCCGAAAGAATTGGGTGGTTCTAAAGTAATCCTGAGCAAAGACTACAAGACTTTGAAGCAGACAGATGACAAAGGAAATGTAATTGCAATCGATATGCCGGAATCATCTAATGTTCTTCAGTATTTCACAGAAGACGGCAGCAAAGTTTCTGTCCGTCCTTCAGGTACAGAACCTAAGATTAAGTTCTATATGGAAGTTCAGGGCGCAATGGGTTGCCGCAATTGTTATGCTTCTGCCGAATCTGCCGCAATGGAAAAGATTGAAGCAGTGAAGAAGTCATTGGGCATCTGATTCAGTTTCTGCTGATAGTTTCAGAATAGGACAATCATAAAATAGCGCCTCTATAGTCTTTTTGAAGAGTATAGGGGCGCTTCTTTTTATCTGTGTATCGTCTTGATTTCCCCTGTTTTTGGGCATTTAGCCCGGTTTAGC
Organism: uncultured Bacteroides sp.; assembly: GCA_947038155.1. Classification (GTDB taxonomy): domain Bacteria; phylum Bacteroidota; class Bacteroidia; order Bacteroidales; family Bacteroidaceae; genus Bacteroides. Next base: position 23,305 of record CAMQVH010000033.1, read on the forward strand.
ACAGTTCTTTCGATTCCTTTGCATTCTTTAAGCCGACTTTCTAATCATTCTTGGGGAAATCTTGTTGTATTGGCATCATCTCAATTTCAACCCGCAGGCTGCGGATACACATGTTTTGTTGATGCTTTAGAGTGATACGTTCAGTTTCATATTCATAAATTGTTCGTTTGTGGTTTGAGTGTATTTCGTGGCCTGCTTTCTTTATTTTATAAGAGTTTTTCTGTTATTTTTTAGTTTCTATCCAAGTCCATTTATGCCATGTTATTCATATTAGTCATTTGGATGCTCTATCCACCAGTCAATCATCTTCCGTGCAAGGCTCAGTTTTCGGGGAAGTTCCGGCAAATTATCTCTTGTGTAGAAGTCGCCCGAACTTAATTCTTCATCCTGGAGTTTTATTTCCCCTCCGGCATAATCTGCAATAAAACCGACCATCAACCCGCTGGGATACGGCCAAGGCTGATTGCCGAAATAAGTGATATTCTTCACGTCCAGTCCGGTTTCCTCTTTCACTTCACGCGCTACACATTCTTCCAGTGTCTCTCCGGTTTCCAAAAATCCGGCAACAAGACTGTTGAATGTTCCTTTAAAGTTGCGGGCATGGACCAGGAGCAAAGAATCTTCTTTTCTCACCAAGACGAGGACTGCGGTTGAAATGGACGGATATACTTCCCTTCCGCACTTCGGGCAACGTTTCATGATGTCCTCTTTCTGTTCCATAGGAGTGCCGCAGGCAGAGCAGAACTGGCTGTTTCTGTCCCAATGCAGAATCTCGTGCGCTTTTCCTGCTGTCTGGTAATGAGTCAACGGGAGATACTCATAAGAAGCACGAAGTCCGATCATTGCATATTGCGCCGATTCCTCGATAGGTGCGGGCAGAGAGAAAGATTTGCAATTCTTTCCCTCCAATGTTGTGATAGTATGTACCGTAGTTTTTTCTTTGATAACGATAGGCGGAATTTCTCCGCAAGGAAGGGCAAATGTGCCGTTCCCTTTCTTTTCAAGAAGTAGTTGGTCTTTATAAAAGACAAACCACCATGATTGCGTTGTTTGACTCATTTTATTTTTATTCTTTTTCTTCGCGCTGCGAAGTTATAAAAAAACGTATTGATATTTGAGACTTTATCGGATAAAATAACAATAGATTAACTTAATGCAATATGCTGGTCGACACCAATCTCACGGATGAAATAATTGTCGTGAGAAATAGCGATGACAGTACCTGTATATTTTTTGATTGTATTGGTGATGATTTCAATACTTTGTATATCTAGGTTATTGGTCGGTTCGTCCAGGATAAACATATCCGGGGTATTGTTACTAATCATCAGGCAACAGAAAGCGAGCCGCATCTTTTCACCACCGCTTAGTTTCCGACAGGATTTATCCCATTCGGGTGCGGGAAACAGGTAACGGTTCAGAATAATTTTTATTTCGTGCTCCGGCAGGTTCCGGCTGTTGAAAGCGTAAGCCTGTTCGAGGATACTATTCCGGTCATCGATGATAGAGTATTCCTGATTCAGATAGACGTATGAGAAATCTGCCCGTGTGAGCGTTCCTTCCTGTGGCTCGAGTTGTCCGGTGATGATTTTCAGAAGAGTGGTTTTTCCGCTGCCGTTGGTTCCTTCTATGCGGAGACGGTCGCCGCTCTTTAGTTGAAAACTGATGGGAGCTTGCCAAAGCAGTTGCGCTGGCAGTTTGCTGCTGTTGCTGCTGTCGAAGGTATTATTTTCACTTGGATTATCATTGTCGTTCTGACTATCATTGTCGTTCTGGTTAGGATAATAACCGAAATTAATGTTTTTCGCTGTAACTAACGTTTTCCCGTTGTGCAGGGAAGAACTGTTGAAATCAGTCTTTAGCGCAGCCGTTGGAGAGAGTGAACCTCGAAGTTGGTTGCGCTCATCAGTCAGCTTTTCGGCTTTCTCCTGATGGACGCCGTTTAGTTTGCTGGTGCTTTTCTCTGATTTTCCCTGCAACGCATTTAGTACGATGCGTGGAATGCCTTTTTTAATATTGGCTTTTTCGCCACGCACATTTTGTTTATCCCTTCGCTCTGCCGTTTCACGGGCTACCTTGCGGGCTGCCCGCAGCGCTTTTTCTTTTTCATCGATACGTTGCTGCAAGGCTTCCTGCACCAGAGCTTTCTGCTCTTTGTAGAACTCGTAATTCCCACCGTAATACGTGATTTGATGTTTCTCCAGTTCGCAAATTTCGGGAAGAAGATTGAGTAAGGTACGGTCATGGCTCACTGCCAGCAATGTTGAGCGCCATTTCTCTACCCAATCATACAAACGTTGCCTGCCCGAAGAATCGAGATGATTCGTAGGTTCATCCATGAGGATGACAGATGGGGTGTGAATATTCATACCCGCTAAAAAGACACGGGTCTTTTCTCCACCACTGAGCAGATGCAGCGGGTAGGATAGGGGATGCCCTATCCCCCACGAATCGAGGGCGGCGACGGAGCGTTCCTCGATATTCCAGTCATCATCCAGTAGTGTGAAATTCTCCGTTGAGGCATCTCCCGCCAAAATAGCGTGCAAGGCTTGTCGCTTGCTGTCTATCTGCAAGGCTTGGGCGATAGTTAATGAATCATATTGTCCGAAATGTTGCGGAATGTAATAAAGGTCGTCCGGTCGGACGATAACACCGGAAGACGGTGATAGTTGCCCGGCGATAATTTGCAGCAGGGTAGATTTGCCGCAGCCGTTATTGCCGACCAGTCCCAGCTTTTGCCCTTTACTGATGGCAAAGTTGAGGTCACTGAATAATACCTCTTTATCCGGATGGATATAGCTGATTTGTTGAATACTTATAGGCATGGTTGTCTATTGGATTTGAAGTGAAAGAAATAGTGAAAGAAATAGTGAAAGATAATCACGGGGGAAGGGGGCGACAAACACAATACTGGCTAAACAACACGGATTTCGTGATGCTTAACGATAAGTCAAAAGCATAAATGAAAAGTGATGTTTACTTGGAAGTGTTGTCTTACTTGGAAATTCTCATTGTAGTAAGTATATAGTTTAACTTGGCCGTAAAGATAACACTTTCCGGTAAAATCCGATGCAGTTTCGGCAGAAATGTTTTTTTAGAAGTTCTGTTTACTCAAATCAGAGCCTCTATTTACTCAAATCAGAGCCTCTATTTACTTAATTCAGAGCCTTTATTTGCTTAGTTTGCAGGCTTTGTTTTTGATTTGCAGATTCTACTTGTCCGGTTTGCAGACTTTATGGCTAACACGAAGTTAGTAATTCTTCTATTCCTATATTGTAGCTTTTCAAATCTACTGCAAATCATGTACAGAACATTAAGAGAAAAGTTGCTTTCCATTAATAAGAAAGTTCCGGTTATTAGGAAGTAAAGTTGTTTTGTGTTAATTGTAATCTATAAACGAAGCTTGCATTTATAAAAACGGAACTTGCATTTAGAGCCTGTTTAAATTCTCTTCAGTCATAATATTATAGCTCTTACCCCAGCTTTTCTTGTCGCGTCCGTCTGTAGTTGGCGGAAGGGGTATTAACAGTTGCGCTCTTGGCTATTAATAGAAAACTTCCCGCCCATTAAGTCTAAAGTTCCTTCGGACAGGAAGGAAACTTTCTTTTCATTCGATGCAAACTATAAACGCAAGCTTTGATTATATAATTGCAAGCTTCGTTTTTATAATCAAAGCCTTTGTTTTTATAAACGAAGCTTTCGTTTATAGATTACGGTTAATGAAAAATAAGTTCACATGCTGATAATAAGAAGTTTACAATTAATGAAAGAGAACT
>CAMQVH010000034.1 GCA_947038155.1 uncultured Bacteroides sp.
AGCGTTCGAGCCATACTTTATTGCGCTATTTGAGTTTTATCGGACAGCAATAATAGCTAACACGTTGGGCATACAGATCCAACACGTCAGCTATATATACCCAACATATCAAGTAATACTACCTGATAATTAAGCTATTAATACTTGACAACTCAACTATTAACATATTGATTGACAGATTATTTGCCATTACCTAATTTCTTTTTGGTTATAGCATATTTCTTTTAGCTTATAGCATAATTGAATTAGCTCATAGCATATCGAAAAAACAAAGGTGAAAGAGTGAAGAACGGTTCCAACCGGAATTTTCCCCTCTCTTTCACCCGCTATCGCTTTATCCATCAGGGTTCCAGCAACAGGGTAAACCCGATGAACCCTCGCTAAAAGTACAAGAAAAGAATCGCTACTATCTTATACTTTTAGATTAATATCCATGCGATTTCTCTGCCCAGGCTTTTTCCATTTCATAGAAATTAACCGTCTCACCAACAGACTTGCCGTCCAATTCCTGCTGTTTCTGCTCAAAGAAAGCCTTCCAACGCGGATAATACAAATCTTTCAGAAGACCACTCCACTCACGATGAGAATAATCATGCAAACCACCCTGATTGGCAGCGATGCTGTCTCCCCAGACTGTGATTAACGCGGATGCATTCCATTCGTAGAGTTTCTTTTCCGCATCGGTAGTACCCAAAGAACGTGCGGCAGCCAGCCAAGAAGATACGGAGAACTCTTTCCGGGTAGACAATAAGCTGTCTTGTGACAAGATGAACTCAAGAAATTGCTGTGTCTGCTTCCGGAAACTCTCTTTGTCTGTACGGTCATAACTTAGGGAGATGTCCTCGAGCAATGCATTACCTTTATCTGTATTACTCTGACGTACGATATCCACCAGGTCATATTCAAAGTTGTTGTTTCCTTTATACCGGTCGGCTACTGCAAGTAATAGATTGGCAGCCTTTGCCGTGGAATCGGGAGAATAGAAAAGTTTTGCCGATCCCCATGTCGATGTCCTGTCGAGGTGAAATCCCGGTCGGGCACATAGCAAAGACTCAATAGTACCTTCTCCCCGAATGTTTTTCGGGGCATTATAGACTGTATGTTGTAAAGTGCGCCAGGCTTCTGCCACTTCAGGCAGTACTTCACCACCATAACGGGCTTGCAGATATGTTTGCAGCCATTCGTCGGAAGAAAACCGCTGTTCACGCCAAGGCAACTCATAAAGAAGCTCAAACATCACCGGGTTGTTTTCTATTCCTTCGGGCACTGTACCTACCCCGCGCATTGTTTTTCCATTGGCATGTGCACGGGCGTCATAGTATCCGTTGACGAGTTGGTCCATCCGGCCATGCAAGCCCACATTTCCACCGAAGTTGAGCAACATACAATAAAGCCAGTCATGCTTGCCGAAACCTTTCTCCCGACACCACTCCGAATCCGGATCGCCCCATTGAGGACGTTTCTCACTATATAAATCGAGCACTATCATATCGCCGGCATTCAAGGCATCAATCATCGCCGGACGTGGATTGGCTTGCCAAGCCTGAATCACCCACACAGCTTCGGGATTCGCCTTTTTCATAGCTACCATGATAGAGGTACCTGTTTTTGCCAAATCCACCCCTTCCGTATTTCCACCTTCATGAAAGGGATCCATGCTATAATAGTTGGCCTTTCCATAGAGTTTCTCCAACTCTTCATAATACATGGCTGCAAAGGAATCGAAGTGTTCGTCTTCTGTGGAGAGGAAAGCCGGACGAGGAAATCCGCACCAGGTGCCTGGATCGGCAATCTGATACCCCAGTTTCTCGCCTATGTTGCGGGGCACCATTCCTGAGTATCCGGGAAATACAGGTTCGATTCCCAGTTCCCGCATACGGGATACAATCTTCTTTTGAAGTGCTTCCTGTTGCCGATACCAACTGTCGGGGTTAGGACCTCCCCACCCTTCCAAGTTATTCATCTGCCACCAGGCCATAAAGGCGGGACCGGAAATGAATTTATTAATCTCTTCTGTGGTATATCCCACCCGTTTCAAGAGATTATACCATACTACTTCTATCCCTGTGACACTCAAAGGCATATTGATTCCGTGCATGGCCATCCAGTCGATTTCTTTCTCCCAACGTGCCCAATCCCAAAAGGCTGTAGAGTAGGAATAGGTGCAATAGTTCAGATAGTAACGATGCTTCATATCTGTCTCCTGACGGATTTTCTCCGTGGGGAGAGGCAATGTTTCCGGTAACTTTTGCGTTGGATTATTCCAAGAAAGGTGGATGCCCGCCACATACTTCAAATACCAGTTCAATCCCGTTGCCAATGACAAATCGGAATTTCCGGTTATCAGGACTTTACCGTCTTTGGGCGTTATCTCAAAATAGTCTTCAGACGGATTATCCTGTTGCGGTATCATCTGAAAAAGAATCCGATCTTTCGAAGTCCCTTCCGTTACACGTTCCGCCAAAGAATTTACAGGCAACTGCTTAGGCTGACAGCTACACAATAGAGCCACTCCAAGTAATAAGGTTATCAAAATACGTATGTTCATAATCGTGTTTTTTTAGATTTGCCAAAGATAGCAAATAGAAATCATATTTCTCATCTCATGTACATTTTTAATCAATGAAACAAGTAAATCAATGAAACAAGAAGAATTGCGGACGACCATATACATTTATCTCTTTTACCTTCCCTGACAAGAAAGAACCTTTACGGACTTTGAGACGAAGGGCTGATATTTTATAGATTTCCTTTAAGTCAATAATGATACGGTGCGGCTGTCCGGATTCCGTTGCCGGATCAGTATGCCAGAATGAAGAAATATCCCCGTCGAACAAATTCTCCGCCACGCCCAGATTCTTGTCTGCCTGCTCGCTACTTACATAAACAACTTCCCATTTGGTCTTATCCACCGGTTGCCCCTTGTCATCCAACAAGTCAACTTCCGAAATGCATGCCTGGTTGTCTTCCGTATATGAAGAAAGTGTTTCAATGCAAAAATGGCGCAAAGTACTCACAACCGGCAAATCAAATTGCTGCCAGTCGTTCGTCTCCGTTAAGGTGGTTTTCAGCAAAATATCTCCTTCTTCCAGAATCGGATTGCCTGTCTTGTTGCGTAGCTGTTTCTCCGGCTTGTTTTTATCCACGCCCAAACTGTCAAGGATCGGTTTATCCAATCCCCGTAAACTCCTCTTTCCCGTATCTTCCATTTCGAAAACAACAATCTCATTCTCGCCTGTTTTCAGCCAGGGAGCAGGTATATAGAGAGTCTGTTGAGGGCCGACATTCCAGAAACGTCCCAACGATTTGCCGTTTACCCAAACAGCCCCTTTACCCCACTGGCTCATATCAACAAAGCAATCGCCTTCTTTTTCTATCATGAACGTTCCCCTGTGAAATGCCGGAACGCCTTTGATTTCTTTTCCGAAAGCCAGAGAAGATACCTCTTCTTTATAAAGTGGAAGCGGGGTGATGGACCAGCCTGTCAATTTCTCATTTCCCCAAAGCACCTGACTTGTAATCCCTTTACGGTTAAAAAGGATATCGGGGCCATAATTGACACGTCCGGTATTTTCAACCAGAATCTCCAGTGTAGCGGGAACTTTATGAATGTCCAGTGTCGTGCTGTTCTGATTATAACGGCGGTCAAGACTGGCCACTTGTCTGCCGTCTACCAGGATAACGGCATAATCACGCAAATCCTGAATAATCAGCTTTTGTTTTCCCGGTGTATTGATTGTAGTCTGATAGTGGATATATCCGAAATCCATTCCTACATCTTCCATTGACAGTACCTCTTCCGATTGTGTAGTCTGATGAAAAGCGGTAGTCAAAGGAGCACTTTCCTTTAATTCGACTGTAGCGAAAGTAGTGGTCGGATTATCGGCAGGCACTTCCGGCAATACAGTCCCCTCGGGCAGGTATTTCTGAATCACTTCTCTGAATGCATGATATTTCGGATAGCAGTTACCCCATTCTCCAAGCGGAGCGTCATAATCGTAACTGGTAGGCTGGGGACGGAATCCACCGCTGGTATTAGCACCGTTCATGTACCAGAAATTTGTTCCCCCGTGGAACATATACATGCTGACAGATACGCCATGGCTCAACATCCAATCCAATTGTTCGGCAGGGCGCTCATAGGCTACGGATGAATGGCGTTTTCCCCATTCATCAAACCAGGCCGGATAAAACTCCGCCACAAAGTATGGACCCCCCGGATGATATTTGTCTACAATCTTAAATATATCTTCGCCGAATACACCGTTCAAAGTAGGCAATGCACCGTCAATATGTCCGGCTTCCACTTGTCCGCCACCGTCACAGGTGAACAACGGGACATTGAATCCAGCCTCTTTTATCATATCACGAATAGAGGCGAGATACTCTTTATCCGCCGCATACGAGCCGTACTCATTTTCCACTTGCACCATGATAATGTTACCGCCATTGTTGATAGTCAAGGGAGATAATTGCTTGCCGAGTTCCTTGATATATCGTTCGCAATAGGACAGGAAACGCGGGTCTTTGCTACGGTAGGTCATGTCTTTTTCCTTCAATAGCCATAAAGGATATCCGCCAAAATCCCATTCTGCACACACGTATGGGCCGGGACGAAGAATGACATACAAACCTTCTTCTTGTGCAGTACGTACAAATTCGGCTATATCCGCCTGCCCGCTGAAGTCAAACTCACCCGGCTGCCGTTCGTGGAAATTCCAGAAGACATAGGCAGAGACAGTGTTCAACCCCATTGCACGTGCCCTATGCAGACGGTCACGCCAATACTCGCGTGGAATACGGGAATAGTGCATTTCTCCGCAAATCAGTTGCACATCTTTCCCGTTGATATTAAAAGTACCATTTTCTATTTTAACCTGTTCCGTGGGGGCGGAACAGGCAGAAATAAAAAATGATACAATTAAGTTAAGTATAATAAATACCTTATTTCGATTTTTATTCATCTTCATTCAAACTATATCATAAATATTAAATACTCCGGTCGGCCTCACTAAAGTTTATCCGTCCGACCGGAGTATTCATCAATCTTTATCAGAATGTAACCTCACCAAAAATATTCACGGCATACTTTCCTGCATCATCATACCAATGAGTCAGTTTCTCTGTCAGAGCAAACTTTATGGCATAAACCGGATTGTATTTCAAATCGTCAACTTTCTCCGGCATCCAGATTCCTACCTTATATGTCCCGCTCAATCCGGCAGCCGTACTTCCTTTTATGGAATACTCCGCCGCCTTATTCGGTTCTTCATTGGTAGAAGGAATCCAGTTTTTCGGCTCTACATCCAGTTTTATCTCTTTTACCACCTGACCGTCACCGGAAACAAGCACTAAATAAACCTCTTTCGGATTGATTACCGTAGCAAATCCTGTATTGGTTATCGTCAGGTCATATTCCAGATTTCCATCCTTTGCCTCTACTTTCGATTCACTTTGGAGATTCAGACGATAGCCCAAATGGTCGCGCACAAATTCATAGAATGAACGGACTACGTCATTGCCTTCGGCATCCTTAAAGTAACTCTCATCAAAGAGAATGTTATTATCATTCAATAAAGACGGATATACTTTCACTTGCTTCCAGCTCATGATATTCAAAGCAAAATTCTGTGTCACATCAAAAGCCGAATAACGGTGCTCACGCAAAATACGCAATGACTTCATCGGAGTAATCAGTGCGGACAATCCCCATTCAGTATCTTCATCATAAGGGATTTCACCACTCATATAGAAGTTATTCGCTTTTACTTCTTCTGTTATCCGCTTATAATCATCCGTATTAGGAACAAAATCATTGCCCGGTGCGTGAGAATGTTCACCGGCCGTAAAATAATCGTTCGCATAACCGATACGTCCGCGATATTCTTCTTGCTCCAATGTCAGTGCTTTCTTATGGTTCGGATAACGCATTTCTACACAATACGGAACAGGCAAAGCCCTTAGCAACGCACTGACAATTGCATTTTTTGCATCCTGATCATTCACCAACGGAGACGTATGCCACTCTCCCCAAGCACCGATAAAACCAACTTGCACCGTAGCGATCTGACCGATATATTCATTCAACAAAGGAGTCAGTTGTTCAATATGTCTGAGAATCCATTGTTTGGATTCACCACCGGAAGTATTCAATCCCGCATGATTGTATGCGAAACGAAGGATTGCCTTATATCCCTGGGCTTTCATCAACTCAAACACCTTGCGGATATTATTCAAAGCCTCATCGTCAAGGTCTTTACTCACCCACTTTGTTAAATAGATATATTGCTGTACAAGAGTCAGATCATCACCTTTCGCATCGAACTGCTCTATTTTCTTCGTATATAAGTCCTCACCGTAGACCTCATATTCATTATACGGACTCTTCATCTCATCGGCAAGCAGATTGCATTCCAAATGAAATCCTCTATCGGGATTTCTCAATGGCTCGATAGGTATGATTTTACCTACAACTTCCGGAGTTTCCGGTTCATTCGTACCCTCTTCCTCTCCATACTGTCCTGCATACACATCTATCGTATCAGAACAAAAGCTACACATAATACCTAATAATAAGGTAGATAATAGGGTCATAGTTTTCTTTATATTGATTAACATGATTGATCTATTTTAATTTTCGCCTGATTAATTTTCATTGAAGATAAAACGTGCAGGAGCTCCCGTTGTCCAAGGAGTCCACAATGTTGCTCCACCATCATGAAGCATACATGCATGCTCTGTATTATCACTCACCAACAAATAACAATACTGTCCAGTGTGATTATTAATATTCGGTTCCATCCACTGACCGGAAGCGCACAAATTGAATTTCCAGTCATTCAGATGAGCCTGTCCTTTCACTGACTCATAATATTCAGGGTCTTTCAATACATTCCATTGCCCTTCGGCCATCCCTGCTTCGATAAACAGAGTCTTATATTCCTGCATTGTCGGTAGACGCCATCCTGCAGGAGCTATCCTGTCGCGGATGTCATAATGATAATGAACTCCATATGCTTTCACCCTTCCTTCTCCAAGGGATGCCGGTGTCTCCTTATAGTTATTTGCTTCAATGTCGGTTCCGTTAGGATACTTGGTCGTCCGCAGATTATCCGCCAGCCAAACCAGTGAAGTTCCGTCGCTATAAGAAATACGGGCAACCCGATAGGTTATCTTCTCATCACCGCGAACATCAATGAAACGCATCATTTCCGTCATATTTAGTACTCCGGAAGAACGTGACACCAGTTGCCCGTCATCAGTCTTCACATTCCAATATATAGCGTTGGATGTCCAACGTTTAATAGAAAGTTGGTCGAGCAAGGTCTGAAGTTGCTCGTGTGTCAGAGAGGATTTGCCTTTTACGACACCTACACTTTGCTCGGCCACAGTCTGTTTCATTTCAGGATCAAGTGACAGACAGAGTGAATATGAGGTTGATTCAGGTCTTCCTTCCGTATCCCATTCAAACTGTACGGCAGTTTCCGGTTTATCTTCAGCCAAAGCAATCTCAGTCATATCCTCAGGTTGTAATAACTTGGTAGACATACGTTTCACATGAATCGTATGCACATCCGACGCAGCAGCCGTAGTATTGCCAGTCTCTTTAACAGTCCAATACAACAGCGCTTCTTGACCGGCCTTTATTCCCAACTGAGAGAAATACTGATCGGCTGCCAATACGGACAAAGTAAAAGAGGTCGATTTACCAGCGTCAATCTTCACCGGCTTTTTGAAATCTCTGGTAGCACAAAGAATCAGTTTGGCACCTTTCTCCAATGCCTTATCCCATGAGAAACTATATTCAACGATTGACAAATCATTCAAGTCAATTTTCGTTCCATCCTGAGGCGCACTCAGGTAAATATCCGACATAGGAATAATTACATTATACTTGTCCTCTTTACATCCGGCAAGTAATAAAATACCTAATAGAGTATATAATAAATGTTTCATAATACTATCCATTTTTAGTAACCGGGGTTTTGAATTATAAGACCTTGTCCTTCAGTAATCAAATGAGTAGGTAACGGAAACTTCTCATATTTATATTGCCCATCCACCTTCGTTTCGATTTTACCTGTCGGCTGACCGGCAAATCTTGCTTTAGCAAGTGCCGCTTCTATGAATTTGCCATGACGGATCAAATCCTGTCTACGTACACCTTCAAAATAGAACTCATGTCCACGTTCTTCCAACAATTTATCAAGGAAATCTTCCACTGAAGCGAAATCACTCAATTGATAAGCTTTCAGTCCGCCATGGGTAACACGTACTTGATTCAATAACCCGACAGCTTCCTGAGTGATACTATTTCCATTGCGGACAATTGCTTCCGAAAGCAAGGTCAATACGTCAGCATAACGGTAGATCGGCATATCTATTTCACACAGTTCTCCTATCACTCCTTCGATTTTATACTTCACCGGGATTGCGCCATAAAAGAGCACACCAGTTGTCCCCCCGTCACGGTCGGTAGCCCGACTGTGATATACACCTTCCGTACCGGTATACTCACCGATAATTCTTTCCCGTCTTTTATCTTTAGGATCAAATGATTCGTAGGCAGGCCATGATATTTTGTATCCTCCCCATGCCGTCACTGCCATTCCGGCTGGAACAGGATAATCAGATGTCAATACGTGTGCAAACCATTTTTGCTCCATTACACCAGCTTCGGCTACACAAGAAAAGATGACTTCCGAGTTCTTTTCTCCGGATAGAGAAAACAAAGAATGATAATCGTTTACCAGTTTATAACCGTATTCTGATTTGGTCAGTTCACGTCCTATTTTCTCCGCTTCGTCCCACTGCCTGGTCATCATATAAAACTTCAACAACAGTGTGTTGGCAAGCCCTTTCGTGAAACGTCCGTAATCCGTATCTTCATATTTATAAGGTAATATGTCAGCCGCTTCCTTCAGATTAGTAACAATGTATTCACGCATCGCTTCTTCAGACAAGCGGGGGATGACAATCTCCGCTTCCGGTTTCTGCAACGTTTCCAAATCGGCAATAGGTATCGGACCATACATGTCATACATCAGGAAAGCAAGAAAGCCGCGTCCGCATTTCAACTCTGCCATATAACGAGCTTTCAGTGTTTCATCCATATTTACATTCTTGATACGTTCCATCGTCAGCGTCATGGAAGCCAAGTATTGGGAGTAGTCATACACGCGGCGCCAGTCTCCGTCGATGTGCCAGTCGTTGGCTTCGTATGAATTGTATACGGTAGTCCATCCCCATGTATTCTCCACATAATCGGTCACCATTTCCGAAGTCGTCACATAACCTGCCGCCACTTCAAAAATCCCCCACGGGGAGAACACGTGATAGGCGCTCGCATTGACTAGCGCATTTACATCTTCAGCGTTTTGCGGGAACATTCCCGGGTTTATTTTATTGTAGACTTCTTGTTCCAACGTACAAGACGAAACAAGAAACAAGAGTGTTGCTATTGCTGTATAAATTATCCTTTTCATATTTACGACTTATTAGAAAGAGATTGATACACCGAAATTATAAGAAGTCACATTCGGATATGCATATGTTCCGTTATCCGTTTCAGGATCCAGACCTGTCCAGTTGGTAATCACAAACGGATTGTTCACATCTACGTATACCCGAAGATTGTTCACAATCTTTTGACTAATCGGCACTTTATATCCCAACGTTATACTTCCGCAACGAACATAATAGATAGATTTCACGTAATAATCGCCCCAACCGTTTCCCCCTCTTACATAAGTAGGGTCTGTAGCAGAAAGGTTGTTGCTGTTGAATGCTTTCAATGCATAAGTAGAAACGTTGATGCCGTTATCCATGCGTGTCCATCCTTCGTAATAGCTGGCTCCGCGCTTCCTGCCCGCTTCACCGTAGAAGTAAATATTCAGGTCGAAGTTTTTGTAGCGGAACGAGTTGTTCAGACCATAAATGATTTTGGGGTCGCCATTACCCATATACACTTTATCTTCATCTCCCAACACACCGTTTCCATCTTGGTCTTTCAGTTTCATCATACCCGGCACCAAGTCTTTTTGTGCTTCGGGAGCCTTTTCGCCCGGTTGCAGGATGCCGATTGCTTCATATTCCCACCACGCACGTATCGGGTCGTCTTCTTTCTGATAAGCTCTCGGTTTCCAGTTCGGGTCGCGTTTCAGCCAACGGTCATTATAATGTGACAAGGTCAATGTGGTATCCCACTCAAAATCTTTTGTAACAATATTCACTGTATTCAGAGTGATTTCCACACCCTGACTTTGCGTGGCTCCTATATTTCCGGCGATTGTGTTTATCTCGTTATAGAAAGGCAATGGCTTGTCCGTTCGGAGCAGATCTGTTATCTTACGTTTGAAGTATTCGGCTGCCAACTTGAAGCGGTTGTTGAATATTCCGAAGTCCACTCCGAGGTTAAATTCCGTCGTTGTCTCCCATGTAATGCTTTTGTTTCCCAAATCCGAAGCATATACTCCCGTCGACTCCGCTCCGCCTATAATAGAGTTCTTGCCTACCTCATAATAGTCATAAATGCGATAACCAACGTTGGAATTACCGGTTTGCCCATAAGAAGCTCTCAACTTCAACATAGAGAGCCATTTGGAAGCCCCTTTCATAAAGTTTTCTTCACTAATCATCCAACCTGCCGATACAGAAGGAAAATATCCCCAACGGTTTTCCGGTGCAAAATTGGATGCGGCATCGGCACGTAACGTAGCTTCGAACAAATACCTTCCCTGATAAGAGTAGTTGGCACGGGCAAACAGCGAAGCAATACTATTGATAGAAGCCCATGAAGCTACGGAAGGTTTCTTGTAATTGCCCGAACCTAAGCTATTGTAACCAAACCCGTCTACCAAAAAATCCGAATTGCCGGCACTAAAACCATCATTCTTAAATTTCTGGAACGAATAGCCACCGATTACTTTCACATTATGGTCGCCGAAACTCTTCGCATATTGAGCTGTCAACTCCATCAGATAAGTAGTGTTGGTCGATTGAGAAATATCCGCTCTTCCGTTCTTGTTAGCTCCTTGCAAAGTTGTTTTAGGCAAGTAGCTGGAACGTTTCTGAAAACTGCGGTCGGCCCCTAATTGCAGTTTCACTTCCAGTTCTTTCAAAGGTTTCACTGAGACGAATGCCGAACCCATCAAACGGTCTTTCACCGTATTGTCTTGTATTTCCAACAACGATACCGGATTGGCTACAAACGGTCGTTTCGGATCGATATAATAGTTTCCTTCCGCATCATAAATAGGAATAGTAGGATTGGATTCAATGGCACCGGTCAGCACGCCGGAATATTCATTCTGTCCATCGCCCAAGGGAACATTATCGTATCTGTTCTGTGTGTATGTGGCAGTCAATCCGAAAGAAACGTATTCATTCAGTTCCTGATCCAAATTCAAACGAGCGGAAAAACGGCTAACGCCATTATTCTTCACAATACCTTCTTGATCCATATAGTTGACGGAAGCCAGATAACGGGTTTTCTCCGTACCGCCATTCACGGAAAGATTGTGTTGCTGCGTATAACCGTTGCGCATCACTGCATCCAACCAATCGGTACCGCTTGCCAACAAAATCTCGTCATTATTGAAAGCCGGTTTATATTGGGTTGGTTTTTCCGGCTTTGCCACGTATTCTTCGTAAATGCCCATACCGTTCAGCTTCATCCATTCTTCATACTGCTGTTTGTTGTACATATCCATATACATACGAGTATCAAGCATCTTATAATTCGAACGGGCTACCTGCACAGATCCCATACCGGAATAAGTCACTCTGGGCTTCTGACTCTTACCTCGTTTTGTTGTAATCAAAACAACTCCATGACCGGCACGTGCTCCATAAATAGCCGTAGAAGCGGCATCTTTCAATACTGAAATTGATTCAATATCATCCGGATTCAAAGACTCCAACACATTATCAATATTACCAGATTCATAATAGCCGTTCCCCGAACTTAAATTACCGGAAGACGACACTGGAAAACCGTCAATAACAAACAAGGGTTCATTACCCGCGCTAATAGAAGTCTCACCACGAATACGGAATTTAGCCTCACCACCAGGTTGCGCAGAGATCTGATTTACACGAAATCCGGCAGCCTTACCTGCCAATGCACGAGATACATTCGGAACAGTATTCATTTCTACATCCCCCATATTCACCATAGAGACAGCACCGGTCAATGTCTTCTTGCTCTGCGTGCCATACCCCACTACCACCACTTCATCCAATTGCTTGGAATCTTCCTGTAAAATGATTTTTAGATTTTTACCGACCTGCACCGCAACAGTCTGTGACTGATAGCCGATATAGGAAATATCCAATAGTGCTTTCGATGAAGATACGGAAAGTTTGAAGACACCGTCAATGTCTGTAATCGTTCCATTTCCCTGTACGCCTTTCTCCAATACACTGGCTCCAATTATCGGCTCACCGTGAGCGTCCAGCACCGTACCCGATACCGTTACTTTCTTCTCCTGCTGCGGTGACTGCACCTCAACAGACAATATAATTTTCTTATCCAACACTGAATATTTCACATTCGTACCCGCAAAGACCTCTTGTAATACATTAAAAATATTACTTTTATCAGCTGATACGGACACACGACGATTCAAATCTACATGCTTATTATTAAAAAAGAAATCAAAATCCGATTGCTCCTCAATCTCTTTCAGAATATCCTCTACACGCTGATTGTGGGCATCAATACTAATCATTGCTTTCTGTGCATAACTATCGGCTGCATAGCCCAACCCGATAGAGCATACCAAGAATAAAATCAAAAGTCTCATAGATAATGGGATTTTATTAGAAACTCGCCAAAGCGACTTTACCACCCATAAAAATTGGATGCTAAAATAATTTTGCATAAATTTGTGATGACTTAAAGTTAATAAAAAGTTTATCTAGGCTTGTCGCCAAACAAGCTCAAAAAGATTTACCGATTTTCATACGGGAAGATACGCCAATATCATCCCGTATGTTTTTTTATTTAAGGGGGTCTGTCTTTCATTGCATTTCTGTATTAAGGTTATTCAATCAATATATTTCTATCTTACTCTTTTCATCTGTTATATCCGGAGAATCAAGATAGCGCCAGCGGATTTGAGAAGAAAGCTGGAAGTATTCAAGAATGCGTTCCAGGCGTTGGTTGGTGAATGTACCTGTAAAGGAGTCTCCTTTCAGCCTGTTGTTTTTAATGATAAATTCTACGTTATACCGTTTCTCCAACATCCGCAGCCCCTCTTCCAAGGGAGTGTTTCTGAATATAATCTTCCCTTCTTTCCAGGCTATTTCCGATTCGCCCGAAGTGGCATAAAGTTGTACCTTACTGTCTTTCGAATCATAGACCAGTTTTTGGCCGGGAGCCATTAGTACTTTCTTCGAAGCATTATCGCATTTGTAGATAAAACCGATTTTCCCTTCTACCAATGTAGCTGAAACTCTATTTTCTTTTTCGTAGGCTTCTACATTGAAGTGAGTTCCCAGTACTTCTATTTGCGACTGATGGGAAGTGGAAACAATGAATTTCTTCTCCGGATCCTTGGCTACTTCAAAATAAGCTTCACCCTGCAAATTTACGTTTCGCGTATCTCCGTCGAATCGTGAAGGATAACTTAATGTAGATTCTGAATTCAGGAAAACGAGTGTGCCGTCGGGTAACGTCAATGAGGTCATCATTCCGGGATTGGTCTTTATCTCCATCATTTGCGCCAATTCTTTTTCACCGCCTCCCCAATGCTGCACCATCAAAGTAACGAGGAGTGGAATGAACAGAACTGCTGCCGCACGTTGTGCCCATTCCCACCACATCGTTTTCTTCTTACCTGTCATCCTGCTTTTTACCCTTGACAATGCCTTCTCCGTATCAACTTTCTTCATTACATGAATGGTGTCCGTAGCCAGATAAAGCGCATGAACATGTTTTGCCGTCCGTCGATTCTCTTCCGACTCACTCATCCAATTTTCGACCAGCAGACGTTCTGCTTCCGTCACTTGTCCTTCACAATAACGGGGAAGCAGTTCTTCTATCTTATTTTTATCAATATTATCCATATACCGTTTTTATTGCCTTTTATGATAAGACAAGGGAAAAGCGGAGAACTCCTAAACTAAAAACCATTTTTTTTCAGAAAATCTTTGTTTTCTTATAAAAAGGCTATATTTGCAGTGAAATAGCAAAACTAATACATGAAAGAAACCTACCAATCAAACAACGATTTCCTGTTATCAGCCGTTCAACACGGGGACTTGAAAGCATTCGACACACTGTTTCGGAGATATTATCCGATGCTGTGCGCTTATGGCCATCGGTTTGTTGAGTTGGAAGATGCAGAAGAAATCGTGGAAGATTCTCTTTTATGGATTTGGGAAAATCGGGAAACACTGGTTATCGAGTCTTCTCTTAATTCCTATCTCTTCAAGATGGTGTACCGCAGGGCGTTAAACAAACTTGCGCATATCGACGCCACCCAACGGGCCGATACACGATTCTACGAAGAAATGCAGGAAATGCTGCAAGATACAGACTACTATCAGGTTGAAGAACTCACCAGACGGATTGAGGAAGCTATCGCAGCACTGCCCGAAAGTTATCGGGAAGCTTTTGTGATGCACCGATTCCGGGATATGAGCTACAAGGAGATTGCGGAAACACTGGGAGTATCTCCCAAAACAATAGATTACCGTATCCAGCAGGCATTAAAACAATTGCGTACGGATTTAAAGGATTATCTTCCGTTACTACTACCACTCTTATTTCCTTGAAGCAGGCTGATTATACAAGTTTCTGCCAGGCATTGCCTTGTCTACCCCTACCTGTCTCTCAAAGTATTAATGAATAACTTTCATTGTATTAAGGGTAAACTTGCTTTCTCTTAATACCAAACTTCATCTTGACCCGATGAAAACTATAAATGCAACTTCTGATTATATAATTGCAGGCTTTGTTTTTATAAACGCAAGTTGCATTTATAAAAACAAAGCCTGCAATTATAGTTTGGAATAAAGCAAAAACAACTTTGCCATTAAAGAAAAAGAAGTTTGCATCAAGGAGACAATAACTTATCTATTAATAGCTTATGGGAAAACAAAGAGTATCCGACAAATGGAATGACATGATTTCACATGTCTGATACTCACGTATTTCGTGATTCATATTTGCCAAGAAAGCAGATTGCAGTTGATTGGCCTGCTCCGCTTTCTCCATTGCTTCAAGCAGCCCGTATGCTTTCCAGAGAATACGGATATATTCAAAAAGAAAGGCATCCCAAATCCAATTGAGATGCCTTATATTACATAAAATTAAGTGTTGGAGAATTATGCTTTCTTCAAAGCGGAAATGCTTTCCTTCAAAGACTTGATAATACTTTCGGCATCCGCTTGTTTCTTGCGTTCCATCTCGATAACAGCTGCCGGAGCATTGTTGACAAACTTCTCATTGCTGAGTTTCTTCAATACGCCTTGCAAGAAACCTTCCTTGTGTTTCAATTCGGCTTCCATACGGGCGATTTCAGCTTCCACGTCAATCATATTGCCCAAAGGTACGGCAAACTCAGTGGTACCGACCATGAAAGAAGCGGCACCTTCTGCCTTGCTTTCAACCACCTCGATAGAAGAAAGATTGCACATCTTCTGAACGACCGCATTGAATGCCGCCACCGGATTCTCGCCCAATACTTGCAACTCAAGCGCTTCTTTCTGTGCAATATTCTTCTGAAGGCGGATACTGCGGATATTACTGATGATATCTTTCACTACTTCAAACTGTGCCACGTTATCGGCATCGACAGTTGTATTCATATTCAAGGCACTTACCATCAAGCTTTCACCTTCTCCGACATTACGTTCCGCCATCTGCTGCCACAACTCTTCGGTGATAAACGGCATAAACGGATGAAGAAGATGCAGCAAGTTATCCAAATAACCAAGTGTAGCGTTATAAGTGGCACGGTCAATACCTTGTCCGTAGGCAGGTTTAATCATTTCCAGATACCAGGAAGAGAATTCATCCCAGAACAATTTATAAACAGCCATCAACGCTTCACTCAAGCGATACTTCTTGAACAAGTCTGCCACTTCTGCCGCAACTGCGTTCTGTTTGGATTCAAACCAGTGGGTAGCCAGTCTTGCCGCTTCTGTGGCTTGGAGGCTATCGTCAACCGTCCATCCTTTAATCAGACGGAAAGCATTCCATATCTTGTTGCAGAAGTTACGTCCCTGCTCGCAAAGTGCGTCGTCGAAAAGGATGTCGTTGCCGGCAGGAGCCGAAAGCATCATACCCATACGCACACCGTCGGCACCATACTTTTCGATCAGTTCCAACGGGTCGGGAGAGTTACCGAGCGACTTGGACATCTTACGCCCTAATTTGTCGCGAACGATACCCGTGAAGTAAACGTTCTTGAACGGCATCTGCCCCTCATATTCATAACCTGCCATAATCATGCGGGCCACCCAGAAGAAGATAATGTCCGGTCCTGTCACAAGGTCGCTTGTCGGATAATAGTATTTGATTTCTTCGTTGCCCGGATTGTTGATGCCGTCGAACAAAGAGATAGGCCACAACCAAGAAGAGAACCAAGTGTCCAGACAGTCTTCATCCTGACGGAGTTCTTCGATTGTCAGGGCTGCGTTGCCTGTCTTTTCTTTGGCTTTTGCCAATGCTTCTTCAGGAGTAGCGGCTACTACATAACCACCTTCCGGCAGGAAGTAAGCGGGAATACGGTGTCCCCACCACAACTGGCGGCTGATACACCAGTCTTTGATGTTCTCCATCCAGTGACGGTAGGTGTTCTTATATTTTGCCGGATAGAACTTCAGGTCGTCGTTCATTACAGGCGGCAATGCCATATCTGCCAAATGCTGCATCTTAAGGAACCACTGCATAGAGAGTTTCGGCTCAATCACCACGTTGGTACGCTCCGAATATCCTACCTTATTGGTATAGGCTTCCGTCTTTTCGAGCAATCCGGCAGCTTCAAGGTCTTTCTCTATCTGTTTACGGACATCGAAACGATCCATACCGATATACATACCGGCAGCTTCGCTCAATGTACCATTGTCATTGAAGATATCGATACTAGGCAAGTTGTATTTTTCACCCAGCATATAGTCGTTTACATCATGGGCCGGGGTTACTTTCAGACAACCTGTACCGAATTCGATGTCTACATAATCATCCTCAATCACAGGAATGACACGGTTTACCAGCGGAACGATTACTTTCTTTCCTTTCAGCCACGCGTTCTTCGGGTCGTTCGGATTGATACACATAGCCGTATCACCCATAATTGTTTCAGGACGGGTGGTTGCAACAACCGCATAGCGACCTTCCGGATCACCTTCTACTTTATAACGGAGGTAATACAGTTTTCCATGTTCTTCCTTATAGATTACTTCTTCATCAGAAAGAGCAGTCAAGGCTTTCGGATCCCAGTTTACCATGCGGACACCACGATAAATCAATCCTTTATCGAACAGATCGACAAATACTTTGATTACACTTTCACTACGTTTCTTATCCATAGTGAAAGCAGTACGATCCCAGTCGCAAGATGCGCCGAGTTTACGGAGTTGTTTCAGGATAATACCACCGTGCTCGTCTGTCCATTCCCAAGCATGTTTCAGGAATTCGTCACGAGTCAGATCGGTTTTCTTGATACCTTGAGAAGCGAGTTTGTTTACAACTTTAGCTTCGGTAGCAATAGAAGCGTGGTCAGTTCCCGGCACCCAGCAAGCATTTTTGCCTTCCATACGGGCACGACGAACTAAAATATCCTGAATGGTATTATTAAGCATGTGTCCCATGTGTAACACACCGGTGACGTTCGGGGGCGGGATGACGATGGTGTAAGGTTCACGGCCATCGGGTTTTGAACTGAATAATTTGTGGTCCAGCCAATACTGGTACCACTTTCCCTCCACGTCAGCGGGATTGTACTTACTTGCTAATTCCATATTGTTTTATGTATATGATAGATTGTATATTCAAAAATAACGGGTGCAAAATTAATAATTTAAATTCAAATCTTGCCACCCTCGGGCTGATTCTGTGGACGGAAAGAGAATTTATAGGCTTCATAAACTGCAAATCCATAGAACAACGAGCGGACGTTAACAGATTTTTTGCAAATATAGAGGTATTTTCTCGAGTGACGTTTAATTAATGCATATTTTTGTCGATTAAAATCTGAATAGAAGATGAAACGGAGGTTGAAAATTAGACATATAGTATTGGGAGTATTATTGCTTCTGGTATGGATGACGCAGTTGGTTCCTGCATTGGCAACGCTATATTCCCACACGATTTATCCGCTTGTTTCTTATGTCTTGTCATTCTTTTCCAACTTATTCCCCTTTGCGATAGGTGATTTATTTATTTTCATCAGCATTGCAGGTGTCATTGTTTATCCTTTCTACGGCCGCTTTCGCAAGAAATTATCCTGGAAAAGAGTTTTGCGGCGCGACGGCGAGTATTTGTTATGGGTGTACGTATGGTTCTACCTCGCTTGGGGACTTAATTATTCGCAAAAGAACTTTTATCAACGGACTGAAATTCCTTATACAACCTATACGCCGGGGAATTTCAAAGAGTTTGTAAATGATTATATCACACAACTCAATCGTTCGTATACCCCGTTGAATAGTATCGCCAAGGATTTGGTGCGTGAGGAAACCGTGCGGCTCTATCATCAGTTAAGCGATAGTCTTGGCGTACACCGTCCTCCACACGATGCTCCCAGAGTAAAGACAATGCTGTTTACTCCGTTCATCTCAATGGTGGGCGTGACCGGCAGCATGGGCCCTTTCTTCTGTGAGTTCACGCTGAACGGTGATTTACTTCCTGCCAATTATCCGGCTACTTACGCACATGAGCTGGCTCATCTGCTCGGCATCACCAGCGAGGCGGAAGCAAACTTCTACGCTTATCAGGTTTGCACCCGTTCTCAGGCTATGGGCATCCGTTTCTCCGGCTACTTCTCCGTGCTCGGCCATGTACTGCGGAATGCGCAAAGACTACTGTCCGAAGAAGAATATACACAACTCTTCCATCGTATCCGACCGGAAATTATCGAATTGGCAAAGGATAATCAGGCGTATTGGGCTGCCAAGTACAGCCCGAAAGTCGGTGCTGTGCAAGATTGGATATATGACCTTTATCTGAAAGGGAATAAGATAGAAAGCGGACGGCAGAACTATTCGGAAGTAGTGGGACTGCTGATTTCTTATCGGGAATGGAAAAAACAGATGTAGATTGTGCCTTGTTTTGGCACATCACTTCACGATATTTGCAGCACTAATATAAAACGGAAAACTAATTTTTTTATGGCAAAAGATCTTTTTAACAGATATCTCTGGTTGGTAGATACAATCTATCGGGCCGGAACAATAACACTAGATGAAATTAACCGTAAATGGCTGCGATGTGAAATGAGTAACGGAGAGAAAATCCCCAACAGAACTTTCCACAATCACCGGAAAGCCATTGAAGAACTATTCGACATAAACATAGAATGCGATAGACACAACGGAGGCAATTATTATATAGAAAACACCGAAGAACTTAAAAAGGAAGGACTCAGAAAATGGATGTTAAATATATTTGCAGTCAATACAGTCCTTAACGAAAGCCGTAAACTAAGAGATAAAATACTACCGGAAGAATATCCTTCAGGAGAACAGTATCTGATACCAATCATTGAATCTATTGACAATCATAAAACATTGGAAATAACATATCAAGGTCATTGGCAGGATAAATCATATACATTTCAAATTGAACCTTATTGTATAAAGGCCTTCAAACAACGTTGGTATGTGGCAGCAAGAAGTCCGTATTATGACAAAGTATTGATTTACTCCCTCGACCGGATACTCGAAATGAAACAAACAGACTTACCGTTCGAGTATCCTCAAACCTTTCATCCTAAAGCCTACTTTGATGATAGTTTCGGGGTTATTGTTGATGAAGAATATGACGTAGAAAAAATCAGCATAAAAGTATATGGAAATCAATGCAAATATTTCCGTTCTCTCCCGCTGCATCATTCTCAAAAAGAAAGTGAAACACACAGCAACTATTCCATTTTTACTTTTAGATTGCGCCCTACCTATGATTTCTGCCAAGCCATCTTATCACATGGAGATTTTGTAGAAGTCTTGGAGCCTCAATGGTTCAGAATTCAAATTGGAACAACTATTCAAAAAATGAATCAACTATATGAATAAATATCATCATAGGTGTATCGAAATAAGTATTCATTAGTAAATATTAAAGCAGTCCGGTCATATTTTCTGATAAAATTCTTTCAATTCTAAAAAATGTTTCTTAGTTTTGCGATATACAACCATTAAAAACAAGTAGTAAGAAACAGAAAACAAAGATTTTCAGACATATTGATTGAACGTTAAAACGTATTATCCCATTCGCTTAAATCTCGCAAATTTAAAATGAATCTCAGGGATAGTAGGTTAAAGTAGCGTTCACACCCGAATAGGGCGTGGACTGCTTTTACCTTATTTGAGATTCAGGCAATGCGAGAGCCTAAGCGAATAAATAAGGATAAAAGTTAGTTTACGCTCTTTTTTTGTACCCGTACATTAATTTCAAACTATAAAAAATATGGAAAAAGTATCATTACTAATGAAAGATTCCTCCGAAGGAGATTCCCAAAAAGAAACCATGATAGATTTTATTCTGTCATGGACCTTACGTAGATCTATGCAGCAATACAGTGAAGAGAAACCTGTCCTTTATCAATATTGCAGAAAGATTCTCGGCAAACTGATTGGCATCGAAATGACAGACGACGTACAAGTCATCTCTGTCGAGACTTGGAAACAATGGAAATACATCGACCTTTGGGCAAACATACGAATTACATATAATGGAAAAGAAGAATTTCATGCTGTTTTGATTGAGAACAAAGCATATACACCGACTCACCATAATCAATTAGCAAGATACAAGGTAATTTTCGACCAAGTATGTGAAGAATATATGCCTGATGCCAAAAGGCATTATATACTAATCACCGCCTTGGATGAGATGCCGGCTATGCTTACAAAGGAATGTAAAGAGAACGGATATACTCCATTCTGCCTGGGAGATTTAAATGATTATGAACAGCAAGATTCGGAAAGCGATTTGTTTAACGAGTTTTGGTTAAGATACTGGTAAATTAAAATATATAAATATGTAAAACGATTAATTAATATACAATGAAAAAGTTATCAATTCTAATTATTGTCATTCTTTCTCTTATACAACAAAGTTGTAATAAAGAATACGACGATTCATTTCTACAAGAACGAATTACAAGTTTAGAAAATCGAATAGAAACACTAGAAGAACTTTGCAAACAAATCAATACCAATATATCTTCATTACAGACAATCATAACAGCCCTACAAGATAATGAATATATAACCGGTATCACTCCTATAATTAAAGATAATGAAACGATCGGATACACTCTTACTTTTTCACAAAGTAATCCAATCACTATTTATCATGGGAAAAATGGCACAGACGGAAGAAATGGTACAGATGCACCAATAATAGGCGTTAAAAAAGATGCCAACAACATCTACTATTGGACACTAACCAACAATGGCATAACAACATGGATTACAGACAATGATGGAAAGAAGTTACCTGTAACCGGAGACAAAGGAGAGCATGGAGACAAAGGGGAAAATGGCATTACCCCAAAACTAATAATCAAAAATGGACAATGGAATATTTCTTATGACAATGGAGCAACCTGGGAAGAACTCGGAAAAGCAACCGGCAATGATGGAAAAGACGGTGCAAATGGAGATTCATTCTTTAAAGATATAACTGAAGATTGGCAATACATTTATTTTACACTTTCCAATGGGACAGAAATTCGTGTTCGCAAGTATTGTACTATTTCAATTGATATTGATGACTCTAATTTAGCTCAGATACAACCCAATAGCACTTATATCATACACTATACACTTGGGGGAACCGATGCAAAAGAGCAAGCTATCATAAAAGCAATAACCAAGGATGGTTATAAGTCTACTGTTAAAGAGTCCAGCAACACTACAGGAACTATTGAACTCAGAACTCCTGAAATAATAATACCAAGTGAAATTCTTGTTATTGTAAGTGATGGTACAGAAAATACAATTGTACGTTCAATTCCAATTGGAATACCCAATAATCAAATATGGTACAAATCTATAGATAAAACAACCTCTGTTATAAGAGATCCATCATCACATTTTGCACCCGGCTATTTAGATGCCAATATACTATCAAACGCATATGAAAATGGCAAAGGAATCATTACTTGTGATAATGATATTACAATAATCGGAGAAAGCACATTCAGCCCTTTATATCAAGGAGGGATTGATGATTTAACGCACATCATATTTCCTTCTAGTATCAAAAGAATCGAAAGGTACGCATTCTTCGGTTGCAATTCACTCACCGATATCAATCTATACAATACAAGTTCGGTTAGTATTGGCGAATCTGCTTTTTCCGGTTGCTCTTCACTCCAAAAACTAGTAATCCCAAGTAGTGTTAGCTCTATTGAAAAAAGTGCTTTTGAAAACTGCTCTAAATTAATCGAACTCAACCTAAAAGAAGGAATTAAAAACATCGGAGCTTTAGCATTCAGTAACTGCAATATTCATACCATAACAATCCCCAATAGTATTGTAACAATTGGAGGGGGAGCATTCTCCGGTTGTCACAATTTAGGCAAATTTGAAGGGAAATATGCTTCCGCAGATAAACGTTATTTAATCATTAATGGATCACTTAAATCCTTTGCGTCATCTGGTCTAACCTTTAAGTATGAGGTTCCGGAAGAAGTTAAATCTATCGCAAGTTATGCCTTTTTGAATTGTCCTATAAGAATATCTTTATCAAATAATGTCACAGATATCGGAACAGGAGCTTTCAAAGGTTGTGAATTTAGCTATTTTTACATTCCAAACAAAGTTTCAACAATAGAAGACTTTACTTTTTTCGAATGTAAAAATCTAACTACTATTGTGCTAAACAACAATATCACTTCTATTGGAATGTCTGCTTTTTTAGGTTGTAGCAGTTTATCTAATATAGAATTACCCAGTAATCTATCCAATATCGAAATGGGTGCGTTCGAAAAATGCGAAAAATTAAAGAGCATATCCATTCCCAATAATGTAAAATCAATTAACGAATCAACTTTCCAAGAATGTACCGCTTTAGAAAATATCACCTTAGGAAAAAATATTTCTTTTATCAGATCACAGGCATTCCTCGGTTGCGAAAAACTTTCCCAAATATACTGTAAATCCCAAACTCCCCCTTCAATTACGTCAAACAACTGTTTTTCCCAGTATTCTTGTACAGTATATGTCCCCATAGGATGTCGCGACAAATATGTCAACTCACCCATCTGGAATAAATTTGCAAATATTATAGAAAAAGATTTTTAAAAACTCATCAATAAACCTATCTCTAAAACAAATATATATGAAAACAAAATTATTAGTATTAATCATGCTTTTATTTGGGATTTATAATCTCCAAGCACAACAGATTGAACAATCTAAAGAAAAACAAGAAAGTACTCAAGTTCAGAAAGACAACGTTTCTGATAAACCCACAGATGAAGAAGCTGCCCGATACACAAGAATAGCTCTAATTATTGCAGGCGTTATTCTATTTCTAAAATGGAAATATTCAGGTCGTTGTAAGAAATGTAAAAGATACCGGGCAATGAAAACGTATGATAAAGATCTTGTAGGTACAATGAAAACAAAAAGAGTACAACAAGGAAATGATTACGTCAATGAATATACTCGAAGGTACAAAATTTATAGACAATGCAAATACTGCGGATATAAAGATTCTATTTTTAAAGATAAAACAGAAAGATAAAAATATCAATACTTTTTTATTCCCTATCCAACACGTCAATTACACCACAAAAGTGCAGAAAACCATAATTCCTGCACTTTTGTTTTACAATTGGTGAATATTTACATATAAATAAATGACAATCATGGACAGATGATACGAAAAATAACATATTCAAGATTTACACTATAGAATTTCTATTTCCTCTTTAGATAAGCCGGTTGCTCCGACAATTAACTCTATTGAAGTTGCTGATGATTTTAAGTAACGGGCTACTTCCATGGCTTTCTTTTTCTCTCCTTCTTCCCTACCTTTCTTTTCCGCCGTAGATATGACACTATACCAGTCACGGAAATTTTTCAAACTGTCCCAGTACTCACTCAGTTCAGTCTTGGTAAACTTTGCAATTTCCGCAGTTTCAAAAAGGCGGTCAAAAACTCTGTTCTGCAATGCTCTCGGACGTTCAAGCAGAGAGGCAAGATTACGCAGAACAAACAACCACTTGTCAAACATGCTCTCCAACTCATCCTCGGTCTTATTGAATTTAGGCATTTCAAGATAGACAAAGGTAAGCTTGTCATAGAAAACCTTGTGGGTATAAAGGTCTACAAGCTTCACCTCATGATGGAAATACTCCTCATCAGAATTGTCAAAGGAGAAATTCAGGATACCTACTACATAGACAGCTTTCAACTCATAATCCCATTCCCCACGTTTAGCCTGTTCACGAATAGGGAAAGTGGAATAAAAGACACTGCGGTCCTTGAAGAACTGCTGCTCGCCACGCTGCATCTCAACCAGGAACTTCTCACCCTTCTCATTTTCACAATAGACATCAAATACGGCCCGACGGTCATATTCCTGTGTTCCAAGATGTTCCGCATTTAGATAAGTGACATCCTTGATTACCTCCTCCTTAAATAAGAGTGCATTTAAAAAACTAATCAACAATTCCTTATTCATTGCTGTACCAAAAAGCAACTTGAATCCGAAATCGGTATATGGATTCACATATTTATCCTGTATTCCTTCCATTCCCATGTCTTTTTCCATTTTTATAGTTTGAAATTCCAACCCCGCTCCTTCGTATAACCAATATATGGACCTCCCTTTGAAATGCCTTAATAACCTTTCCAAGGCGTTATGTACAAAAGTAGCAATAATCAGATAAAATCAAACAGAAAAAAGATTATTTTAACAGAGGGACGAAAATAACCGGGTAAAGATTATCCCTTGCTACATCCCCCTGTCATTCATCATCCATACGGTTTTCTGTGGTTATACAGACTATTTTTCAGGCTGTCCGAATCCTCCTCATTTCCCCAAATATATCATGCAACGAGAGTTCTATTACACCATAAAAGTGCAGAAAAACTATGATTTTCTGCACTTTTATGGTGTAATTGACGTATATTTGCATATAAATAGATGCTAATCATGGACAGATTATACGAAAACCTTAATAAAAAACAGATTTATGTCACATACCAGACAAGAACAGATGGAAGCCTTCGGACGCTTCTTGGATATCCTCGACGAACTGCGTGTTAAATGTCCCTGGGACCGCAAACAGACCAACGAAAGTCTGCGTCCAAACACCATAGAAGAGACTTACGAACTTTGCGACGCCCTGATGAGAGATGACAAAAAGGATATTTGCAAAGAATTAGGAGACGTATTGCTGCACGTTGCTTTCTACGCCAAGATAGGTTCGGAAACAGGAGATTTCGATATCAAAGATGTTTGCGACAAGCTGTGCGACAAACTGATTTTCCGTCACCCCCATGTATTCGGAGAAGTAAAGGCGGAAACGGCAGGACAAGTTTCCGAGAATTGGGAACAGTTGAAGCTAAAGGAGAAAGACGGCAATAAGAGTGTCTTGAGCGGTGTACCTACTGCCCTCCCCTCGCTCATCAAGGCTTATCGTATTCAAGACAAAGCCCGTAATGTAGGTTTCGACTGGGAAGAGCGTGAACAAGTATGGGATAAAGTGAAGGAAGAAATCGGAGAATTCCAGGATGAAGTAGCCAATATGGATAAGGACAAGGCGGAAGCTGAATTCGGCGACGTCATGTTCAGCCTAATCAATGCAGCACGTCTCTACAAAATCAATCCTGATAACGCTTTGGAACTTACCAACCAAAAGTTTATCCGTCGCTTCAATTATTTGGAGGAACATACTATCAAGGAAGGAAAAAGCCTGAAAGATATGTCTCTCGAAGAGATGGATGCTATTTGGAATGAAGCAAAGAAAAAAGGGCTGTAAGTCTATCAATAAAAAACCAAACAAGTATGAAAAAGCTAGTATCAACCTTATCTATGATTGTTGTTTCCCTCTCTCTGTCAGCACAAATAGAGTGGAATGTGAAAGCAGGTGTAGGAATGAGTAATCTCGCAAGTATGGATAAAATGACCAGCATCTTCTCTTACAAAGCAGGTGTAGGAATGGATATTCCTCTTCATAAGCATTGGGCTATACAACCTACGCTCTACTACTCCCCAAAAGGAGCTAAATTCGAAGCCTATTATGGCGGTGAACAAATATACGAAGGTGAATTCAAATACAGACTACACTATCTGGAACTCCCTATTCTAGCTGCCTACAAAATTGAAGTGGAACAGACTGCAATCCTTGTTCTCAAAGCCGGCCCTTATCTGGCTACCGGACTGAGTGCAAAATGTAGTGTCAAGACCCCTACTTGCAATGACTTCCACCAGACATTCAAAGAGAATCTGTTTGCGGAAGATGGCAAATATGACGAAATTTCCTATCTAAATGGGGAACACACGCCATTGAACACAAAGAAGTTCCAACGATTGGATATGGGAATTGAGGCAGGTGTAGATTTGTTGGTAAACCATTTCATGATTGGAGTTGAAATAGCATTCGGGCTTACCCCTCTAAGCAACAACCTAATGAATAAGAAACCTAAAAACATAGGCGGTTATCTGATGTTCGGTTATCAATTTTAGGCAGTTTATCCAATGTATTGGAATGAAAAAAATCAGAGCGTCTATTCATACGAATCGTACAACCGTCCGCGATAGCAGGTATAGCCTAAAAAGATAGCCGTCCAGATTTT
>CAMQVH010000035.1 GCA_947038155.1 uncultured Bacteroides sp.
CTTAATCACTTATCAGGTGATGCAAACATAAATGTCATCGCCACATTAGAGGATTCGTTCAATTCGACCCCGTGGCAGCAGACCTTCGAGTTCAACAGTAAAGACAGCGGAGACGATGGCGGCAAGACTCCCGGTATCATCATCCCCGTCAATCCTGGAACTATAACACCGATCGCCCGATGAGAAAACTACTGATATTCCTCATGGCGTTAGTGACCCTCGCGGTCACTACGCCAGCCTTCGCCGCAAAGCGAAGTATAATGGATTTACCTCCATACGAAAGAGCAGTTCTAATCATCAAGCACCATGAGACCTTGCATGACTCCCGGAAACATTGGCCATACCTCGGATATGGTCACAGAAAACTACCCGGGGAGAAATACTTTCGTGGTTATAAGATGAATGAACGGGAGGCTGACGCGCTTCTGCGCAAAGACCTTAACAAGTTCATCGCTCTTTTTGCCGGATTCAAACCGATGGATGCTCTCCTTTTAGGTGTGTTATCATACAATATCGGTCCGGGGGCTGTGATGAAAAGTTCGGTCTATCGCAAGCTGAAAGCCGGTGACCGCAACATCTTCAAGTCCTATACTGCCCACTGCAAGTATAAAGGTAAATTCCACAAGGGTCTATACAAACGTCGCTGTCAGGAGTTTACCGCCTTATACGTTCCGTAAAATCAATATCTTATGATGCTGCCGGAGGGATGCACTTTTCGGAGTGTATCCCTCCGCTGTATCTTATAAACAAATCAAAACGTCCAAAACAAATGGCTTCGATAAAAGTAAAGTTCCGGCCCTCGACTGTCGCTGACCACGAGGGCACAATCTACTATCAGATTATCCACGAAAGGAAGGTGCGACAACTCCTTTCCGACTACAGGGTATATCCCTCTGAGTGGGACGAATCCCGCTCAATGGTCATCACCACCCAGAAGAGTGAACGAAAATCGTTCATCCTCTCAATCCGCGAGCGTATCCGCTGGGATGTTGAACGGTTAACCAAGATTGACCGCAAACTGAATGCCAACGGTCTGACATACACTGCCGATGATGTCATCGACGAGTTCAACCGCTACGCCAACGAATACTCCCTGTTCAACTTCATGGAGAGTATCATCGTCAAACTCAAACAAAGCGGCAAGGTCAGAACCTCCGAGACCTACAAGTCTGCGCTCAGCAGCTTCAAGAAGTTTAGACAGGACGAGGACATAATGCTCGACTGCCTCACCTCCGAAATAATGGAGACTTACGAGGCATGGCACAAAGGTCGTGGCGTTGCTCCCAACACCATATCTTTCTATACCCGTATACTTCGGGCAGTCTATAATCGAGCAGTCGAAGATGACATTATTGAAAACCGCAATCCATTCAAACACGTTTACACCGGCGTTGACAAAACGGTTAAACGAGCCTTGCCGTTGCCTGTCATCAAGAAAATAAAGGCGTTGGACTTGTCGCTGAATGCCTCACTTGACTTCGCCCGCAATATGTTTCTGATGAGCTTCTACCTCCGTGGCATGAGCTTCATTGACATGGCATTCTTGAAAAAGTCCGACCTTAAAAACGGCTATGTCACCTACCGCCGTCGTAAGACTGGTCAGCAACTGATAATCGAGTGGACGAAAGAAATGCAGATGATCCTCGATAAGTATCCCGAAAACGCCACCGACTACCTGCTGCCCATCATCAAGAACCCCGGCACTAACGAGCGATGCACCTACCGCAACATGGGCTACAACATCAACCACAACCTGAAAAAGATAGCCCAAATGGTAGGCGTCCAGATTCCGCTAACCCTCTACGTCGCTCGCCACAGCTGGGCCTCAGCCGCCAAAGCCAAGGGCATCCCCCTGTCAGTAATCAGCGAAGGCATGGGCCACGACTCCGAAGCAACCACCCAAATCTACCTCGCCAGCCTCGACACCTCCGTTGTCGACCGCGCCAACTCCCTTATCCTCAAAAGCCTTTAGCCATAGCCCTGATTTCCCATGTGGAGGTCAGGGCTAATTGTTTAGCAAACGTCCAACTCTCTAAATAAGAGAGTCTTACTCAATATGCAAAGTT
This sequence comes from uncultured Bacteroides sp., assembly GCA_947038155.1. Taxonomy (GTDB): domain Bacteria; phylum Bacteroidota; class Bacteroidia; order Bacteroidales; family Bacteroidaceae; genus Bacteroides. The sequence continues at coordinate 2,067 of CAMQVH010000035.1, forward strand.
AGTTATTTTTCTGCAAATAAGAGGTGTTAAGCACGAAAAAATTATCAACAAGCTCATAGATTGAAGCTACATTCAAGCTTCCGTTTAGCGAGGAACATTGATAAGTAGGGCTTAATGTCTGATTTTTGTGTCTTTACATGTCATCACATTCTCTTATTTAGAGATACCCAACTAATCGACCACATCAATGAGAAAAAGGAACGACATATACATTTACATTAAAGACTCCGATGATTTCAGAGCCAGTCCTCTATTGCACATGTTTAGCAACTGTACAAATCTCTTGAAAAGAGATACTTATCCAAGTGCAAAGTTACTAAAAAATATTGAGATAGGGGCTATTTGTGGCTACAAAAATCATCTCAGATGCGTTCTGTTCGGGTTCTGTACAGCTATGTGTTTAGGAAATCTATAACGGAATAGAAGCAAAAAGGGTATGCTCCAATAGTTTGGCAACAATCCAACTCTCTTTTCAAGAGAGCCTTCCAATAACGACTGTAATCATTATCAAATCACAAATGGAATATTCGCTTATAGCAAACTCTGGGATACAGATGTTTACCTTTCGCCTGAAGATAAACACTCAGGACCGCTTTAAACAGTGGTTCCATGAGTGGTATGATACTGATAGTGGCGAATGGAAACTGGAACTTGTTCATGAAGTATGCACTGACGATTGTACGGTCTACTACAAGAAAGCTGACTTGTTAAAAAATGGCTACTTGTCAAATCCAGATGTAGAACTGGATATTGATGAGTTAAAACACGACGGTATAACTCCGATCAAAATTGACGATGAACTTTGCGCCGGTGTGAAAGGCGAAATATACAGTCTTACTTTCGCGGATAGAGAGAATAAATTATTGTCTTTTGAAAACGAATGGCTCCCAGCTCCATACTTTTTTAAGAGGACAGATCGCAAGTTCAAATTTGGTCCTTTGAACTGGTCTCGGTTCAAATTGATTCCAGTCAAAGAAGAGAAAGGCCAGAAAATCTATGACGTCATATTAGTTTTCGATACTCATACTACATATGAAAATGAGGCAAATGATGAGAATCCTGTTTTTCCTGATAAATTTAGGAAAGATATAGATTTTGCTCTGTGTAATAATGAATTGTTTCTTTTAGACTATTGTTCTTCGGGGCAAAAATGGAGCTATATTGATGAGTATCTGATGCACTTGGTTCATCCTGAAATTGCAAGAATTTCACAATTGCGAGGAACAAATGTGAAAAAGATGAGCTATGCCGCGTCATATATATTCCTGATTAATTACTTGTCAAAAAATCAACTATTCCCAAATGTCAAATTATATAAAGATGTTGATGTGGAGGTTCGGGATGTTGATATGGTTATTGACATAGGAAATTCAAGGACTACCGCTCTTTTGATTGAAGACAATTCTAACTTCAATCAAGTTCGACCACTCTCGTTAGTTGATTTAACAAATCCAATAAATTCTACGGAAGATGGAGCGTCAATACGATCTTATAATGAGCCTTTTGATATGCGACTCGCTTTCCGTAAGGTTTGTTTTGGCGACTTTGGACATGTTGATAGCCGACAATTCGTGTATCCGAGTTTAGTAAGGCTTGGACAAGAAGCGAATACCCTAATTCATCGCGCGTCTAATATTGAGAGTCGTATAGATTCATTGTCGACATATTCAAGCCCCAAGCGGTATCTATGGGACTGGCGTCCGAATAAGGAAGAATGGCAATTCCTTGTATTGCCCGGAGAGAAGGACAATCACATCCTTAATCTTCAGGGTATAACTTCTCAATTAAAGAGTGATGGGCAATTGGATCTTAACGGCGATGGAGGTCTTTCTTTCCATTATTCAAGGAGATCTTTGATGACCTTATCATTTCTTGAAATGTTAGTCCAAGCGCATAGTCAAATCAACAGTGCGAAGCATCGTTCAGTACGAGAAGGGTTCGGATATCCTGAAATGCCAAGAAAGATAAAACGCATCATAGTAACTTGTCCTACCGCTATGTCAAAACTTGAACGCGAGGCATTAGTTCGTTGCGCTCAGGATGCTGTACGGATGTTATCTCGGTTCAATGGAGATGTTGACTTAAAACGTAATTCAGTTGAGGTCATTCCATCAGTAAGAACTAAAAAGGATTCAGACGCCGAATGGTATTATGATGAGGCTACATGTTCTCAATTAGTATACATGTATGGCGAAGTCGGACATAAATATAAAGGATGTTGCAGTGAGTTCTTCAATCTATATGGTAAAATAGAAGATGGGGATTCACAACATTCCCTTACCGTTGGATCGTTGGATATTGGTGCAGGAACAACCGACCTCATGATAAGTAAATATACTTACGAAAAAGGGGATGTAACCACGATTACACCTGAACCAATATTCTACGATAGTTTCTATTTTGCAGGTGATGACATGTTGAACGGTTTGATTAAGAATGTGATGCTTCTTAATGAAGACAGTGCATTCCGTCAAGCCTTGAAAAACTTGTCAGTAGCACAATACCGCCAGGAAATTAAGAATTTCTTTGGTCCCGATCATAACGGACAAACTGTGTCAGACCGAATATTGCGTAAAGATTTTAATATTCAATTTTCGGTTCCACTGATGTGCCATTTTCTGGAACTTTTGAAAAATAACCATAAAGACTGTGTTGTTAGATTCAATGATGTCTTTGCGGATTGTCCACCAAACGCATCAATTATAACTGGCTTCTGTGATAAAACCGGGATTGATGTAACTAAATTGGAATGGAAATTCAATCGTGAAGCGTTATCTGCTGTAGTTGAAAAAGAATTTGAGCCATTACTTAAGAAAATAGCAACGATTATGTATGCTTATGCCTGTGATATAGTTCTTCTTTCAGGCAGACCAGCATCCCTCCCGGCAATTCGCGATATTTTCCTTAAGTATTATGCAGTGTCGCCCAATAGGCTCATAATGTTAAACAACTATTATGTTGGCGATTGGTATCCTTTTGACAATAATACAGGCTCAATAACAAATCCAAAGACCATTGTGGCTATGGGTGGTGTTATTGGACATTATGCTTCTGAACTTTCCAATTTAAATAAGTTTGTAATTAATCTTGACAAGCTTAAAGAGGGCTTAAAATCAACAGTTAACTATATAGAAGCTTCTCGTGAAGGTCAGCCTATTGAGTATTTTATTACTCCAGAGCAAGCCCAAGGTGATTTGACAGTAAGTCGAATACCTACATATCTTAATGTGCGACAAATCGGCATGGATACATATCCTTGTCGTACCTTATACACGATAGACTTTAATCGACACAAAATTGCAGATAGGATTCGTAAGAAAGCCCTTCTAAACGATGGGGCAACGCTTACTGATGCTAAAGTTCAATCATTGGTCAACGAACAAATTGACCAACTCAAAAAACGTATGCCTTTCAAACTGACAATTGACCGAGACATGGATGATAAAGAACTACTGACTATATCATCTATTCGCGACAAAGAGGACAAAGACGTTATTGACGGCAATGTCGAAATACACATCCAAAGTCTTGGGGCAAATGAAAAATATTGGCTCGATTCAGGAGCATTTAATTTCTAACGCCATGATACAAGATATTGATAACCATATTAACATCATAAACGATTCTCTTGCATGGGCTAAAGAGTATGGGAAAGACTCTTTCCCATTTGAACAGTTCAAGGAGTTTCGCAGGAAACTGTCTAAAATACGTAAGGCTTTAACGGGCAACTGCTCGGCTGCTGCGTATGGCGAGAGTCAGGTGGGCAAATCCTATCTGATGAGCAGTTTATTGTCTTCTTCAGATCATCCGTTTGTTATAGAAAATAATGGACGGGAATATAGTTTTATAGATGAGTTGAACCCAAGCGGTGGCAACAATGCAAAAATAGAGTCAACAGGAGTAATCACACGCTTTACAATTAAGAAAGAGAATCACAAAGTTAAAAATCAGATTAAAATTCTCAATCTTTCTGTTGTTGATATTATACTACTCCTGACAGATTCATATTACAATGACATCAAAATAAATCTCGATACGACCCTCTCATTTGAGGCGATAAATCGAGAATTAGATGAGTTGTCATCATTATGGCAATGCAAAAAAGTTCAGCACGGTATTATATCAGAAGATGATATACGCGACATAAACGATTATATTAAAGATGTAATCGGAAATAATGCCGCGGCCATATATCAATCAAACTTCTGTAGGACTATTGCACCTGTTATACAATATGTTCCTTACGATAAATGGATTGATATTTTCAGTTTGCTATGGAATAAAAATCCTGAGATTAACCGATTGTTTGCCACGCTAATAAACGCATATAAGAAGCTTGATTTTCAGCAAGAAGTCTATGTGCCTTTTGAATCTGTTCTGAGGACACGAGGAACTTTACTCAAAATAGAGTGGCTCGATACCGTATGTGGAGTACAAATTGACACAGGAACTGATGATGTATATACGGATGTTTATGATGTAAATGGACATCTTATATCGTCTAACTTTAGTAAAGGTGAGTTGTCTGCACTAATCGCAGAACTTACTTTTGAGTTGCCTGAATCTATAGCACAGGACCGCAAGTTCTTAAAAGACATGGATCTTTTGGACTTTCCCGGTGCACGCTCCCGCGAAAAATATAAGGAAAAAGAAATTGCCACAGTACTTCCCAAGATGCTTCGCCGTGGAAAAGTTGCCTATCTTTTCAACAAATATTCGCGGTCGTTGCAGATAAGTAGCGTATTGTTTTGTCATCATAATGACCAGAAGGCAGAACCCACTATTGGAGAGACAATCAATAATTGGATTGAAGAAAATATAGGCTTAAACCCAGAGGAAAGGGCGAAAATGCTCCGCTTAACAAATGGGATAGCTCCTCTATTCTTTATTGCCACTAAGTTTAACATCGATCTTGAACGTACAAAAACAGATAAAGCCGGCAATTACGAAACCTTGGATAAGCACTGGAATCGTTTTGATACTGTGTTCCCTGAAATTATTAAGCCAAATACATGGCTTGATGAATGGACATTGACAAGCAATGGTCAAGTAATCCCATTCCAGAATATATATCCGCTCAGAGATTTCTTTTGGTCTGGTAAAAATGGTCTGTTTGATGGATATAGCGATGGTGTCATAAAGTCGCCAGAGACCTCTATTCATACTAATGCTGACTATCCGGATTATCTTGACAGATTGAAGGACAGCTTCTTACGCCATAAATTTGTACGAGCACATTTCGCCGATCCTGAGGCTACATGGTCGGATGTCGCTACATTGAATAATGATGGGTCTAAAGCTATAATCCGGGATCTTGACTCAATTGCGGGTGTACTTGATAGAGCCCGCAGGGAGCGTTACCATTCTCAATTGGAAATTCTCAAAAAAGAGTTACTCAATGCGCTGCAAGTATTTTATGAGCCTGAAGATGCCGAGGCTAAAAATAAAAAAGTACGACTGATTGCAGGGGACATCAGAAGGTCTCTTCAACAAACAGTTGCAAAAGACCCCGCAGTATTCGGAAGAATATTAGACAGCTTTATGGTTAGCCCTGAAGTTCTACGAAATATCGCTTACGATATAATCGTATGCCACACGGATACACCAAGAGATTTCAGTGCAGTTAATTTTATTCGCGCGAGTGCAGGTATTGATATTTCAGATACTCGCGAGACCAATATCCAAAAGCTTTTGACATACTATATTCTTGAAACTGAAGATGAGCTGATAGAATACCTGAAAGCCCAAGGATTTGAGCTGGATGATGTAATTGCCAAGGAAACAATAACTTTGTCATCCATTGGTGATGTCATTACCAAACATATTGTAGATTATTGGGTAGAGCATCTCAATGAAGTCTCACAATCTGTTGTTAAAAATCTGCCCCATGCCGATGAGGTCGTTTTTATGCTTGTAAATCTATTCAATAAATTGGAAGTAAGACGCTCTATATCAAATAAAATAACACGATACACTGAAATATTTTCTAAAAATGAGCAACCCAATGCAATTGGTGACTTTGCGGCTCTCACATTAAATAATTTTGTAAGTACCGTAGGGCGACACTACATGTCTGATGACGAAATTGGCGAACTTAGAGTGAAAGCGGGAAATTGTAGACTTCCAGTGGATTTCTCTCCTGCCGGATGGAATAAGGTTCGCAAACCACAGCCTTTGATAGAAACACTAAAGGTATTTGACGAGTCGGCTACGATTGTCAATCAAGGCAGAATAGATATCTCAGTATTACGTCAACTGCCATTTTGGAATAACTATCAAAGATGGGAGAATTTCGTTATTATAGGTTTGATATATTCATCTGACATTTCACATTGTGACCCAGTGTGCAATGCGAAAGTGAAGGATTTGATTGAACGTACACAACCACTTTATACCGCATAATATGGATAATCATACTTTTATAGGAAAACGTAAAGTGGGAAGCACTGAAATCTGTGATTTCACAGATTATCAGGGCATAGGACGTGACCCTCTTTATAAACGATATGATAGCGTTTATAGCATTATTAAGAAGTATATCAATCCTCGATTCATTCATTTCTTGGCCGCACCGGATTATTCAGTAAATGATGATGCGGTAAACTGGTATATTGATGAGTGGAGCGAGACCCCTGAAACGCTCAGTAGTCTACACGGTGAAAGACATACTAAATATCAGTCAATAAAGGACGAGACCATAGCTCACTATCGAGAGGTTGTTAATAATCTTTCTGGTGAGGAGCTACAAGTCATGGCTTGTGCATTGAGATATATCGATGATGATTTCATATTCTGTTGTGATGATAAGGTTTTTGTTGTTGCATGGGGTATGACACCTGACACTCGTAAACATATAAGCAAAGGCGAACTTGTTCATGAATCTCCTTCTGTAACAAAGCACAAGCTGACGTTTGATGTAGGAGAACATGGAGTTCTCTCATCAAAGCTTAGTAGTCATATCTCACTTCCAGAAGGAACAGAAATATCTTCTAATGATATTCCTGTAGTTTCACCATCTGAAGGTTATATATTTACTGGATGGGAGCCGAATCCTCTTGGCATGAAAGTGACCTCTGAAATGACATTTGTTGCAAAGTATGACAAAGTAGATGTCCCTCCGGTTATGCCACCTGTGCCACCGATACCTCCTCGTGTACAAACTGCGACTTGTCGCTTTAATGCTGGCGAGAATGGTAAATTAAACGGTAATCCTGAGATTACGAAAACCATAGGGGCCAGACTGCTGGCAAGCGATATTCCAAATGTGATTCCTAATAAAGGGTTTACTTTTAAGGGCTGGGACAACAACCCTATTGACTCACTGGTTAAGGGGAATACAACATTTAATGCAGTATATGAAAGGAACTTGCCATGGTATAAGAAATTATGGTTGTGGCTCACTGGCAGTGGATGTCTTAAATGGCTATTATGGGCATTATTGGCCTTATTGTTGCTACTCCTTTTCTCGTGGCTATTCAAGGATTGCCATGGTTGTACACGCTCAGTAAACGGAGTTGAGGAGCCTGGTAGAATTGTGACCGCAACCGGAGACACCATTGATGATAATGGAGTTGCTAATCCAATATCATTACATGATGGTAAATTACCGGATGACCCGTCTATTGTCGCGCCGATAAGAAACGAAGACGGACAAATCCCCCCGATAGAAAGAGAACCGGGTGTTCCACCAGTAATCGCCAACCGATTGTTTCTGTTTCTCGAAAATGAGAATGACAATGTTGACGCACTGGCAGCAGACTTCAAAAAGGCTTATCCTGACAATCAATATAGTATTATCGGTTTTGACCGTGATGTAAAATCTCTTTTGATCCAGATTCCGGAAAATGAAAGAGATGAGATTAGACGCACCATAAATTCAAAAATACCTAATCACAAATTCATAGTATTTGATGAAGAAATATATGAATTAAATGGTCATCTCAGCGCAACGTCAGCATCATCACCCGGATGGCACTTGAACGCAGTAAAAGCGAGAGAAGGATGGGCAATAAGTAAAGGAAGTCCATCTGTAACGGTAGCTGTTGTTGATGATGGAATTGACGCTTCGCATCCGATGTTTAAAGACCGCATTGTAAACGCATACAATGTTTATACTCAAAATAATGCCTTAAGTAAAGGTGAAGGTCATGGAACTCATACCGCAGGGTTGGCTGTTGGCTCGCTTGATTTTCTGAATCAAGGAGCTGCGGGAATTGCACCTGATTGTATGCTAATGCCCGTACAGGTCATAGATAATAATATGTGTCCACTGTCTGCCTTAGTCAGTGGGGTTATGTATTCTGTTCATAAAGGTGCCGATGTTGTAAATATTTCTATTGGGCCTTCGTTCCAAGGACTTAATCAACTGCCTGTGGAATTACAGAATCAAATTGCCCAAACTCAATTCAAGAACGTAGAGAAACTCTGGAATAGAGTTTGTAAGCTCGCATCTGATAAGAAAACTATATTGGTGTTTGCGGCTGGTAACGATGATATCCTTTCAAGTATTCCACCAGAGAATCGATCGGCTGTTGCCATTACAGTAGGAGCAGCTGACCAGAAACTATATCCCACGGATTTCACGAATTATGGTCCATGTACCGACATATCAGCCCCCGGTAAGGAGATTTATTCCTCTTTCCCGAATAAAGATTTCAGGAGTTGCGATGGCACGAGTATGGCGGCACCGATTGTGTCAGGGACTGTGGCCTTGATGAAGTCATTAAAAAAGGATCTTACAGTTGAACAAGCAAGAAATGTTCTGTATAAAACGGGTTGCGATGTATATGGCAATATGCCCCCCATGGTACAGGTTAATCTCGCACTTGAGGCTGTGAAAAAAGGTGATTTTTCGACACCGACAGCAAGGACAATGCGTCCTGTACCAGGGACTGCAATTGATGCTTCTAATGGTGATACACCTTCATCATGGTCGGATCCAACAACTGCTATAGTTGCCATGCCGGGAGAAACTAACGTGGTAGTTGATCCGTCTCCTGTTGGCAATATAACAACTCCTGTTACAGAGAACGAAAGTGATTATGACGCAATACGTCGTCTGATTGCTATTTACAAACAAAAGATTTCCGAGCTGGAAGGACAGCTGCCTGAAAATAAGAAATAATGAACGAAAAACTTCAATTTTCATGGGGTCATATAATAGCATTTTTGGCCCTGATTGCCGTAAGTTATATATCTTTTGTCGGATTCACATATCTGACAAACGGTAATTTTACCTTTGCCTTAATTGGCATGGGTATAACTGATATTGTCTTCATAATCTTTTTTATTGGAGCACAACAAATGAAGGCATCGGGTGTCAAAATGAGTCGAAAAATAATATGGGAACGAATTTTTATCTTTGGTTCTCCCGTTGTCTTTATTGCAGGTATGATTTCAATGTCTCACTTCTGGACCGTTAGGAGTCAGAATGATGAGATTGTTGAAACCTTTAAAAATTCCATAAACAGTTCAAAGCAACTTTTCACAGACTATGAAGAGTATTCAAATCAAAGAATAGAAACATACCAGAATAATCTGACACAAATAATTGTCAATAAAAGCTTGAATCCTCAGGCTTTTAAAAACGCAGGTTTTGAAGATTCTAAGGCATCTATTCAAAGAGACAATATGGTGGAGACACTTAGACTTCAGTTATTGTCCCAAAATTATGATTCGTTAAAGACAGTTGCTAACAAATGGATTGATGATGCAGCCCAAGGTGCAAGTACATGGAACGTCTTTCTTTTAGGTAATACTCAAGAGATAAAAGCAGCTTTAGGTAACTGGGAGAATCAATTAAAATCTTTTTCCGCGAAAGAGATGTCAAATGAGTCAATAACCGGCACAGTTGACCATTTTCAGAGTAATGGGGCGAAGAACGCCATTGTTGGTATTGATAGTCTTACGTCTTCATTTACCAATCAAAAGTTCCCAACATTAGGAGCAATTATTTACGGATTGATCATATACTTTATGCTTTTATTCCCATATTTCCTCCAAGATAGACATACAAAAAATGTCTATAGATTAATGGGATCCGAAAGTAAAACTAAGCATACAAAAGTAAGAGCTACAAAACCACATAAGACATCAACAGAAGAATCTTACGGTGATTCGACTGAGGAAGCCCCATCATTAAGTTTAGAAGAAAACAACGACTATCCCTCGTTTTAAAATGTCTACAAAAGAACAGATAATAAACAACCTTCGGGAGTACAGCGCGTCTGAGATAGTCCATGCCATAAAGTGTGGAGAAGTTTCTATGTACGAACTGAGCAAAAGTGGCAAGCTGACTCCATTGATGAAAAAAAGGATTGAAGAGCAAATGGCTCGTGAATCTGTCGAGATAAATGCTACTGGTTCAGTAACAGAGTCTTCTGAAGAGTTCACTGAAGGAATCCCACCGTCGGTTAATGAGAATTTAGAAGAACCAGCAATTGCGGCTACTCCCACTCAAACAGATATTCCATCTATTCCAGTTATTACACCGGTTTTATCTTCTCAAAGTACAGAAATAGTTTCTGAGATTTTGGATAATCGAGGAATGTTTAAACGTGTCTTTTCCTTCAAGGGAAGAATACGAAGAACCGAATTTGGGCTATCATATATCATATTTTTAGCATGGTATCTTGTATTTGTAGCCGTTACAGAAATGAATGATGTTAATCCAGTGCTCGCTCTATTTATTATCCTTACGATAGTCCCGGCTTATTGGTTCCTGTTGGTTCAGGGTGCAAAAAGATGTCATGACAGAGGTAATTCAGGCTGGTATCAAATCATACCCTTTTATTTTCTTGTCATGATATTCGGTGGAAGCGAGGACGGCATAAATGATTATGGAACAAATCCCAAAGAATAAATAACACAAATATATGCCAAATAAACAAGCAATTATCGACAATATTGAAGAATATTCCGCTGTCGAACTTGTACAGTATATCAAGGACGGCATTGTAACATTCAACGAATTGTGTAACGAAACAGGCGGATACTTTCCTGCATCAGTAAGGAAGGAAGTCCAGCGTATGCTTGCCGGATCAGAAGACGATGACTGGCAGGATGCCAAAAGAATAAACACAGAGGAAGCTTTCCTTAACTTCCTTAAAACATATCCCGACAGTCATCACGCTGAAGACGCTCGCACGGCTATTGTCAACATTCAACGTGAAACTGCAAATAATGCTCGTCAGGGCTTATGGGACTCGATTGACAAAAACGATATTTCAGCATTACGAAATTTCATACAGGAAAATCCCACAGATTCACACTGTATGGAAGCAAGGAGATTGATTAATGCTATTCAAGAAGAGGAGTTTCTCGGTTTTGATATTAACGCTTTAATCGATCGGATTCACGCTATCCAAACTGATAAAGATGTCAACGATCCTGATGCGGAAATCGTAAATGAAATTAGTAACTGCCTTAAGCGGAAGAAGATTTCTCAGAATGATTTGCTGGCAGTTATCAAGAAAGATAACAACCTACTGAGAGCATCAGTTCTGAAGAAACTTATCAATGATGGACATCTTGAATATTCCGATTTTCTTAAGATTGGAATAGATAAACGCTTCATTCAGCATTTAGCCAAAGGAGAATCCAAGCAGCGCTTTGGATTACCCAAAGAACTTCAAAAGATCAACAAGGTTTCAACCGAAATCTATTTTTGGGGGATTCCTTCCTCTGGTAAGAGTTGCGCATTGGGAGCCGTTCTGAGCGTAGCAAATAACGGATCTGTTGCACGTAGCATGTCTAAGGATCCCGATTGCCAGGGCTACGGATATATGACGCGACTCTCTCAATTGTTCAAGTCAGATGGGAAAGTTGGAACCCTTCCAGAAGGTACTTCTATCTATTCTACATACGAAATGGGATTCGATTTGGAAGATGAGAATGGAGCTTCACACCCAATAACTTGTATCGATTTAGCCGGAGAGTTAGTTCGATGCATGTATAAATCTGACGCTGGAGAAGAAATGTCAGATGATGAGATAAAGGCTCTTGACACATTGACTAATGTACTTGTTGACAATCGTACCGTCAACCGCAAAATCCACTTTTTTGTCCTTGAGTACGGAGGAGAGGATCGCAAGTATGAAGGTTTAAGTCAAACGGAATACTTGGATGCAGCATTACGCTATATCGAACGTACGAAGATATTCCAGACTGAAACAGACGCAATCTACTTAATGCTAACTAAAGTGGATAAAACGGGGGTCACTGGTCAGGATCTTGTTAGAGTTTTAACAGATTACATTGAAAACAACTATAAGGGCTTCTATCAGGGTCTGGAAAAAATCTGCCGAGACCATGAGATAAACGGTGGTAAAGTTGAGAGAATACCCTTCTCTTTAGGAGAAGTATGTTTCCAAGATTACTGCTTGTTCAATGAAGCCCCAGCTGCCAATGTGGTAAAAAAACTGTTAATTCGTTCCAAAGGATTTAAGAACGGAAAACTTCAAAAAGGACTAAACATATTCAAGCGATGAACAAAATAGGATTCCGAATCTATCGGTTCAAAGAAGGTCCTTCTATAGGACTAACTGTAAACGAAGGAGACTGGACTAAAAAGGTCGTCGATATTCGTGATATCCTTAAGTTGTATAACTCTGAGGATGAATCTAAGTTTGCAATGTTTATGAGCTTCAGTGAAAATGGAGCATACATAACCATTGCGCGCTCGATATCCGGACGTGGCGGAGATAACACTGCTGCGTGGATTTACATTCCTAACAACATAGAAGTAACTGGTACCGAGATAATTCAGATTATTGATATTGTCAAGGAGGAGCTCTCTGCGTCAAAAAGCAATGTAGAAAGACTTACTCAAATCTTTAGCAAAGATTATAGAACAACGGAATCCGCTGCTTATATGCCGTCTTCCGTTGAAAAGATTTTTGCAAAACGAAATGTTGGCTTCTATCCTCTGAAAGACATAATCGGAGAAAAACGCTATCAGCCGATTTATTCCAATTATAATGTAATCCTTATCAATGATATGGATGGCATGGAAATTGTGGATAAAAACATCACTGATTTATCAAGTGAGAAAATGGTAGAAACGTTAGTTTTCTGCCCTCCGGTTAAACAAGATTTGCCCAATGGGGTCTCTGTCCACTTCAAAACATCTGGATACCCTCAGTTTAACAAACCGGTCCGAGTATATAAATCAAAACATATTGACCTCGTGTTTAAACGTTCTGGTTTTGAAGATATTCCATACATGGATAGCGTAGAAGAGAACGATCAAATATGCGGTGTGCCTACTTTTAATTGGAAAATATCAATATCCAAAGATCTATTCAAGGTTCGTGCCGCCCATAATCGAGAAATAGACCTTTTCAACGAAGCGCGAATCTGTATCAATGGAACTGAATTAGGATGGAATCATATAATTCAGCTATCTGAAAGGGAAGCAGCCAATGCGACTGTAAGTATTTCGGCAAATGGTTATGAGACATATGAACGAATAATCAATCTGCTTAAAGTTCGGATTCCTATATCAGTCGAATTGCATCGTGCAGAACGTGCTCAGACGTGGAAAATCGAGATGAGCAACGGAGAGTATGCAGAAATGACTCTTAAATCGAAATATCTTCCTCAAAGATACTCTGAAAGTCCACTAAAAGGATATTCTATAGGGGACAGAAATGGTCATCTTGAGTACACGAATTTTGGTGTATTCAAACAACGAGCAATCGGCTTTTGTATGGCGATTGCCGCTTGCCTGATTGTTTGTCTATGCGTTGCTCTGTACGATTGGTATGATAGCCATACTTTTAATTGGCAGTTTGGTTGGCCACCACTGAAAACCGAAAAAATATCCAGCACCACAGATTATTCATCAACCAATGATAATTTGAAGGATGCTACTGAAGCCAATCAATCATTTGAAGAGAATTCAGTCACGGCAGCAGATAGCAAAGCTCCAACTATTGATGATGCAATTGCATATTTGGATAATAAAGATGGGGTCTGGCAAAGAGACTCACTGATAAAATATCCAGAACTGGATGGTCTTTTTGAAGAGCTAAACTCTTATGAGTTTAGCAAAATTATCAACAGAGATCCTAAACTAAGAAACTCTAAAAACTTCAAAAAGATATACGATGCAATCAGATTAAACATCGGTAAACCATTCAGTGGTAGTTTCTGTGGAGATGATGATTTTTCGTATTCGATTACAGTCTCAAAATACGAAAAAAAATTGAAGAAACCTGTTGACCAACCAAAAGCCCCTGATAATGGAGGAGTGGCAAGTGATGCAGCTAAGAAAGCTCAAGAATCAGCTAATAATACTTCAACAAATCAAAATACGAATAAAGAACAAAAAAATAAGAGAGGTGGAGTGTAAAATTTTATGAAAACTTCTGTAAAAATACTGCTCCTTGTATTATTTTCAATCGGAGCGATAGCCGGTGTACTCGTGTTTGCAAAAACAAGGGTAGCTCCTCCGTCGAATCTTAAGTTGGTGGACCAATACTCTATCAACTTAGAGTCTTCATGCGCATCCTTTGATACCATTAAGGATTTTAACGATTCACGAATGGAATATATCCGTCTTGATGATAAGCTAAATAGATTCCTTTCTGAGAATGCAATCGAAGCAAAACATTCCGATGAATACAGAAAGAAGATTGATGAAACCTATGGAAAAAGTTTGAAAACTTATGGATTCGGACTTTTTCAAAAATCGGTATGGCCGGAAGATAAGTTGAATGAGTTGCTTACAATGCTCTCTTCACTTAAGGAGGACAAACTTACTACTGGGGAGAATGCCGTTAGCAATGAGTTCATTACATCGTCTGATAAAATCAACAGTATCATTGCAGACTATAGAACAGCTCTTCGGCTATCCAGAAACACGTCCTTCAATGGCATAAGTGATGCTTCTTCTAAGATACAGAAGGCAAAAGGCTATAAGGGTGCCGAATATCTTAAAAATAATGCAGCTCTTGTAAATGCACTTGATGCTCTTCCCGGAAGAATAGCACAATCACATTATGGGCATGTCAGTGGTCTTGTAAATGCACTTGGAGGATATTATAGCGTTTCAAAGGATTATTATATGAACACTCTGATTCCACGAGCCGACAATGCAATAAATGAATACAAAAACACAAAAATATATGGCGGAAATAAGCAAAGCGTGTCAGATTTGGAGAATCGAGCCGTAAACTTGGTGACCGCCGCTATGAACTATTATGGCGAATAACAATGAATAAAATGAGATATCTATCAATCATATTTATATTGTTAACAGCTTTTCCCTTCAAAGTCTTATCTGAAGAGAATCCTGATAGTGTTTCGTTTAGAACAACACAGGAAATAACTCTCCCGGACAGTATTGCTAATCTGTTAAGGAATAATACGTTTAAACTTGATTCTTTAATTAATGAGAATACTGCCTTAAAGGGTTTGTTGAAAGGTGCGCAAAAAGAGACAGAAGTGAAGGAAAGAGACATCATTAATCTTCAACGCAAGATTGATGATTTACAAAATATCACAATTAAATATCTTGAAGCCTCTAACGACACTCTGCAACGTCGTTTAATCAGCATGGCTTCAAACTTTCTGTATATTCCTTACGATGAATACAGCATCGAGGAGATTGCTTTGCCTGCATTTATATCGACTAAGGGCACATCGGCATACGTTCAATATCAGAACAGGTTACCTCTTCTTCAAAACTACAAGGAGGATGTCTCATCACTTATAGCTTTCTTGACACAGGCTGAAAAAGATCTGTCCATAGGATTAACTCGACTTAGAGAGGATAAGGCAAAGGAACATCTGGGTAATATTCAGGCTTTACCACTTTATCTTAGATATTCATCCTATGATGATTGGAAGAATACCTATTTGGGTACTCAGATTTGCTCTATACAGAAATACTTGCAGACGCCTACTGAGAACACCTCTGCACAGTTAAAGACCATACGAACTAAATTAGAACGCCTACTAAACATGAACTAAATGAGACGCATACTCTCCATACTTTTTACATTTATGATGGTTGCCTTTATAGGCAATCAAGCTGATGCACAATCCTTAATGCAAACAGCAAGGAAAGCAGAACAACGCGCAAAAGAATTAAAGCAACAAGAATCTGCAAGATATAATGCCATCCTTGATTCAAAGGATCTCTCCAAATACAATCAGTTTATAAACGACTATCCGAGGGGTTGTAAAACTCCTGAAATTCGTAAAAGAGCACAGGAGGTCAAATTATGGAACGAAACAAAAACTCAGAATACAATTGCCTCATATGAACACTACCTCAATACTACCCAATACCATTGGTATGATAACGAGGCAAACCAATCAATCCGCTCCATTAAACAGAAGGCAGAAAAAGTTAAATGGGATAAGGTCGTTGCTCTAAATACAATATCTGGCTATCAAACCTACTTACAAGATAATCCGACATCTGGTTATAGACCAGAAGCGGAAAAGGCAATAAATCGAATTAAAGGTCAGCAGGCATGGAATAGAATAAAAAACTCGGAGAGTATTAACGAACTTCAGAACTTTATCTCATCCTATCCTCATGCTGTAGAAGTTTCGGCAGCCACTGCAAAACTACATGAGCTGAAAGGCGTTCAACACTATAATGAAGGAAATTTAGGTTCTGCATACTCTGAATTTTCCAATTTACCCCGGGATAAGATCTCATATGCAAATAGAAAAGCATATGATGATGTAATGGAATATAACGAATATTCAAAACTTGGTCATTATGCTACCGAGGCTGCATTGCTTAACTTTATGAGAAAATATCCTAATAGTAAATACTCAAATGAGGTAAGTAATAAGATTGCCGTTGCTAAAGCTCGGAATTTAGGAGATTATGCATCTTCATATGATTACAATCAGGCATTAAGCTATGCAAAAGATTCTTACACCAGAAATTCCGTTCAGTCCTATATTTCAATGAATAAGAAGAAACAAAAGGAGCGTCGAAACGCAATGAAATCATGGGAAAGAAAACAGAATGGAGGTACCGTTAATCTTGGTCTGGATTTTCTTGATTTAGGTCTAAATGGAGCTTATGACGACTGTACATTATGGTACTATAATGTCGGCCTGATGCTCCGCTTTGGAAATTTCAAAGATAGAGTACAATTTGCAATAGGAATTAAACCGGGTATATTTGGATACACTGAAGAGGTATATTCAGGAGACTATTATTATGACTACTATGATACTGAAAACCAAACCGCGTTCCATATGCCAGTTGTCGGACAGATTAAACTGAACTTGTTTAAGACATCTGAAAACTCTCGATTCTTTATATATGGTAAATACCAGTATAATGCGGTTCGAGTTGAGGATATTGAAGCAGAAATGGCTTGGGGTGCAGGTTTAGGAATCGCATGGAAACATTTCGATTGGGCTTTCTATTATCGTCAAGATATAGGAAACGTCAAGAATGATGATTATAACAATCAGCATTACTTTGGAATGTCAATGATATATTATTGGCAATTATAATCAACTTAAATATGATTTCATACAAAGCAAGGATGGGTTCATACAATTCTTGCTTTGTTTGTATTAGACTTCTCAGACAAACAAATATATTTGTAACATTGAACACAAAATTTTGTACCCAATAACAATGAAACTAATAAAATTGCTCTTTGTCTCTCTCTTCTTCTCTCTTCTGCCATTACAGGCAAAAGCTGAGACTAAACTTCCGGATACCTATGCCTTTACTCGTGGGGTTGAAGCGTATCAGGAAGGTAAAAATCAGGATGCACTTGATTGGCTCAACAAAGAAATCAGTGAGCACCCGGATAACGGCTATGCTTATATCTATATTTCAGCACTTCGTTATGGCAATGACGAATACGGGAAGGCTTTGTCCGCAATAAATCAGGCAATAAAGAAATTGCCAAAAAAAGACAAGGAATATACGGCAGTAGCTTATGGTACTCGTGCCGGTATCTATCTGACAATGGAAGATACCATCAGCGCACTTCGTGATTATGATATGGCTGTAAAATTGGAGCCTAAAAATAAGAAACACTATGACCGACGGGCGCAGGTATATTTTGAACAAGGTAAATATAATCTCGCCGACGCGGATTATCAGCAGATGATTACTCTTGATCCGGGTGATGTGATGGGTTATATGGGTATAGGTCGTAATTCCAAAGAGCAAGGACATTATGATGATGCGTTGGAGCGTTTCAATTACGTTATTAAAATGGAACCGGATTATGACTCCGGATATTCATTCAGGGCTGAATGCTACATTGCACAAAAGAAGTATTCTGAAGCCCTTGATGATATAATTAAAGCATTATCTATAAGTGGTGACAGGAAAGCATATTATCTTCTTGTTACAATGAATGATGAAGCACTACCTTTGATTAAGGCAAAACTTCAAGTTCAGGCTAACAAGAATCCCAATGAAGCTGAGTGGTTCTACTACTTAGGACAGGTTTATGAACGTAATAATCGTCAACGAGATGCTATCTCATTCTATGAGCAGGCTCATAGTCGTGATGCTAATGCTGCTTTCATGGAACGTATCTCCAATTGTTATTATGATTTAGGGGAATACGAATCCGCATTAGATTATATAGACAGAGCTATATATATGGATAATAGTGATTACGACTTCGTAATGATGAAGGGTAACATATATAATGAGATGGGCAGATATCCACAAGCTATAGCCGAATTGGACAAATATATCGAAAAATATCCAGATAGTTTCTTCGGTTATTATCGAAGAGGATGGTTTAAGGATGAGGCAAATGACATTGATGGAGCTGTTGAGGATTATACGATGGCTATCACTTTGGAGCCCAGATATGCTTATGCTTATTGTGGCAGGGGGCGATTTTACTATGAACAAGGGAAAAAAGACCTTGCCAAAGCCGATTTTGAAAAGGTCATTGAGTTAGATACTGTACCTGACCCCGGTTCTTCGTGCGCTCATTACGCGTTCTTCTATCTTGACAAAAAAGATAAAGCTATTGAGTTCATGGATAGTCTTATTGCAAAAAATGAGGATAGAGCTGGAAGCTACTATGATGCAGCCTGTCTGTACTCTATTATGGATGAAAAAGATAAAGCAATAGACTATCTCAAACAGGCATTTGAACAAGGTTACCGTCGGTTAGCTCATACTTATGCAGACCATGACCTTGATAATATTCGGGAACTTCCTGAATATAAGGCATTATTGGACAAGTATTCAAAAGAGGAAATAGTTATCGAGGATATTAAAAGTCAGGACGATATATCCGATTATAATACTGAAACCGTTGAAGTTCCCTTTACAAAAGAAGGCGGAGTTACAAAGGTAAAATGCACAATAAACGGATTGCCATTGCATTTTGTCTTCGATACAGGGGCCGCAGATGTAACTATGTCGATGGTTGAGGCTAACTTCATGCTGAAGAATGACTATATAAAGCCGACCGACATAGTTGGTTATGCTCGTTATGTAGATGCCAATGGTGATATATCGGAGGGAACCATTGTCAATTTGCGCACTGTGAATTTTGGAGGACTTGAACTCGAAAATGTACGGGCTTCAATGGTGCGTAATCAAAAGGCTCCACTGCTTCTCGGCCAATCCGTGCTGGGCCGTCTGGGTAAAATCGAAATAGATAATCCCGGAATGAAATTCGTCATCACTCATAAGGTCACTAAGTAATGGCTCAGGACAATTACAACATACCCAGATTCATAGACGCTCAGGAGCGCATTTATCCTATTGCGTTGCGAGAGTTACAAGAAGGACAGAAACGCTCTCATTGGATGTGGTACATATTTCCGCAACTTAATGGGCTTGGACTTTCATATAACTCCAACGTCTTTGGAATATGCTGAATACATGAGGCATCAGCATACCTTGATGAACCATAATTATAGAGATGAGTGTAGATTATCATTCCTCATGCGGATGCCCAAGCTCGGCTGATTATTACACTATCAATAAACAATCCGGCAAGATTCTTACTCTATCCGAATTTTTGGCGCGGTGTAAGCGGTCGGATATTACTGATTTGATTCGACGCGAATATGTGAATGAGGCTAAGGCGAAAGGTTTTACTCCATCAGATTTCTCCGGAACCGAGTTGTTAGACAAAGCAAACGGCATGGCAAAGCTAAAAGGAGGAGTGATATTGTATTTTCATCCGTATAACATCGGAGGCGGAGCAGAAGGACAGTATAATCTGGTATTACCTATTGGAAAATGAGAAAATTAGCATTACTCCTTTCATTTGTACCCTCAATTGCGTTTGCAGCTGCAGGTTTTGCTGATGCGTATAATGATCATCAGCGATGGATATTTCCAGCTTATGCCTATTGTCTTGTATTTGGGCTCATAGTCCTACTCGTCCTGTTTATATTGTCTTTGATTTGTAAAACAAAGACTCGGCAAATTTTAGAACATATTTCAGTATATCTAAAACGTCATAGGATATTAGCAATTGTATTCACAGGTGTCGTGCTGGCAATTCCGATAGGTATAATAGGTGCTGTATCGTGGGAGATTATATGGTTCTTATCAATATTCCCGTTTATGGGTTTAATGGTAGCGTTTCCCATAATACTTGTAAATAAGCGATTCAGAGAAAAACTTTTACTTTCGCCATTCTGGTTGAAATGGAGTTCGCTTGTTTCAATATCCTCAATTACCGCGTCTCTACTTTTCATTATTCTAACCAACTGCGATTTGCTTGTCGGTACGAATATAACATATCTTGCAAGACCTGACAGATTGCATCGTGGATTTTATTCTCCAACTCATCCGTATGACAGCATGAAAGAAATATGGTTTATGTCGCTTTTCTTTATCGGAGAGATTGTTATCTCACTTATGTTATATTCATTAGGTAATTTGAATAGGTTCATTTACAGAAAACTATCAGCTTCACGGCATAGAAGACGTGTGGAAATGATTGACATATATACGGAGGAATGAATCTATGAATACAGTAGGTAGTCCCAAATGCCGCCTTTTGGCGGCCGAAATTTTTGAAAAAATGAGGGCGATGGAGCATCACGCTTCACCGCCTTCATCACTGATATGGCATTGGTTACTTGTTTCGTTTGGCGAGCCACTCGTCACATTTCTGACGGCACTCTCGGAGGGTCGGAGCAACTACTGAAAAGAGTTCCCCATTTGGGGTTCGGTAATCATATTGCACTCTGCTTATCTTCTTGCCTATATGGGAGGTGTAGAAAGTTTCATACTGCTCCTGTCCGGCTTGGGTAGTAGATATACCTGCGTTAGTCATACATGTCATAGTATTCGGGATTGTGACCACCACCGGAGTTAGCGGTGGTCTGGTTAAACTTATGCTCTCTTTCTCTCTGCTATCATCTTCTTGTTGGCGTTGATGATACCGGCTATCTGCTCGGTGTACTCGCATATTCCGTTGGCAAATGCCCGGCATTGGATTATGTGGTAGTCGTCAAGCGAGATTTCGATGGTGGCTATCTGCTTGTTGCCGATGTAGGCGGTGAGGGTCAGCGTATTCTCTTTGAGAAAATATTTGGCTGTACCGCAACAAATAGATTGACTTTCACCGATTTTATAGTAATCGTCGATGGTGTCGATTGAGTGGATTTCAATCTCTCCGTCTGTCATCGCCATTCCGAAATAGCGGGATTTGAGTTCCTCAAACTTTGCTTTGTCCTCAATGGCTTGCTGACGTTCCTTCTCTCTCTGCTCCTTGATGCGCTGGCGGTTTACCTTTGCCACATATATGTCGTGGGCGGTTTTGAGGTCTTGGGGTGCTATCAGCGAGGGAGAATTGAGGTCTCTGCCCATACGCTCCAACATCTTGATATAGTCAAACCACATCTGCGGGTCTTTAACCTTGTAGCCGTTGCGCTTGGCTATCTTAATGGTGTTCCAATACTTGTCAATGTCTGACTTATAGGCTGGTCTTGCACAAAGGTATCGTAACAATCCTATCTCGTTGGCTTTCATCAGTGTCTCGGCTTTTGGGTTGGTCAGCAACTCTTGGAACATAGTCACGGGGTGGATATGGTGGACAGAGTTCTTGAACCCGTTGCGCTTGATGGTGTCAGTGACCTTGATGTGAGGATATACCCATTGGTCTGAAACGTACATATAAGCCTCCCCGTCATTTCTGATTTCAAGTGGTGCGCCGAATGCAAAGGTATCAACATAGCAACCGAGAGTACGAGGGATAGCGACAACGGTCTTATTGCCTTTGGGGTCAATGAAATACTGACCGATTTCAAGATAGGCAGGTTTCACCTTCATACCCTTGCGCATTTCAACCATCATCAGGAACATTCTGATTACCTGATAGTCTTCGATGGTGGTGATTACGTTGAAATAGGACTTTTCGCGGATAACACGCTCTTTTGTATCCTTGATTTCAATCTGAGTGCCACATTCGGGGCATAGACACATTCCGTTGCGTGTCTCCAGCCACTCGTGACCGCATTTCATACAGGTGCACATTCCGTTCTTCAACCTATAACCATAGTGATTGATGGTAGAGTTGAGTGCCCAATTCATTTGGGGAGTGGTGAGCGGGCGAAGTCGCCCACTCAGTTCCACTATATGCTGTTGTTTCTTATTGCGAGGTTTCATATCCTTGAAGTTTTAGAAGTCGAAAAGATTGGGTTGAACATTGATTTCTGCTCCGGCTTTGGGAGCGGTGGCGGTCGGCTTGGGTTGAGCCTTCGGAGCTGACTGCCGTCTGATTTCTCGGAGTTGCTCCTCCTTGTATTGCTCCATCGCCTGCTCTTTGATTTCCGCCTTATCCTCATCGGAGAGTTCCGGCTTGGATACCACGATGTTGCAGTTGATAGGAGTTCCGCCGTCCTCGATGCTGTCCTCATCATAGAAATGCAGGAGGATTGAGAGTACGGTCTGTTCATCTACGACACACATACCGCTTTTCTGTATCTCGTGGCAGAGATAGTTGATAGCACTTTCAAGTGATTTCTTCGGATTGGCAAGTTTGATAGCCAATGCGGGTTCAGCGATAATACGCTCTTGGAGCATCTGCCGCATTGCTGCGATTGCAGCGTTGTTGGATTTCATTGAATTTGCCATATCAGTGTTGTATTAAAGTGTGAATAACCAATAGATTATCAGTATTGCGGTTATGAGGGATATTACCCAGCCCGTACCTCGGATTACAGGTCTGACTATCGCCCACACCAGAGTTCCGATTATTGCTCCGACGATGATTGCCACCACCTTTGCAACCCTTTTTATTTGGTTGAACCTGAGGCTTTGAGCTTCGCTTTGACCTTTTATGTGGCTGTTTGTTTTCATCGTTGCGACTTTTTTTTATTTGTATATCACCATCGGTTTTCGCTTGCTTGACACCTCAAAGGCGTGTGGTGAATAGAGGGGATGTTCGCCTTTGGCGGAAAAATACAAGCCGCAGGTCTGGAGATTTTTCAGCCAAAAGGCAAAAGAATATCCCCGGCACCGCACGTTCCCCACTGGCAAGCAAGTTGAAAATCGTTGTTGATTAGACAATAACAGGAGCCATGACTCCGGCACGGTGAAAACATACTGTCACATAATCGAATGAAATTTCGTAATATTGAAATGCTAATAGAATTGTCCGGTCCCGGAAAGGCGAGTCTGTGATATGCCGACAACGCAGGAAGGCGGCACATCAC
>CAMQVH010000036.1 GCA_947038155.1 uncultured Bacteroides sp.
TCGTCTAAACTGACGGGCTAATTCTTCGTATCCTTTGTTCTCGCTGAATAGTTACGGGCTTGTTTGCTAGTCCTAAGATAAATTAAAAGATACCCCGGATGAACTTTTCATAAACAGAATCTGTTATATCTGAAAAAGAATATGGTAAAATTTATAAAGGTAATATTGTTTCTGTTGCTGATAGTTACCCTTCACGGGATCGCAGGCAATGTTTTCACCGAAGAACCGGTGGAACAGAAGGAGAATACTATTACATATTCCATGAGACAACACGGACAGATCACTGTTCCTGATTTTCCTTGTTCGCCTGTGGCTGAATTAACAAATTTGCAAAGTCACCAAATATCCGTGACACGTATCCAGCGTGTGCAACTTGGGGAATACTTCACTACATTGAAGAACCTGCTACAATGTTGCGCTGAACGTGACAACTCTCTCTCACAACATTGGGGGCGGATTTATGACACTACAACTTCCTGTTATTGCCAGCCTTCGAGCGAATATTATGTATTTACTTTAAGGCATATTATTATTTAGCCGTTTATTTATTGGTCTTTTTCTTCTGTGATTACTAGTGTAATACGTATGCTGGTAGTCCTTTATATCTTTATTTACTAATAAATTAAACTTTAAATATTATGGCAACTACTCAAGTTGTTGATGCTACTATATTTGCATCTTCACATCCCGATATCGCTAAACGTACAAGTATCTCCGGAATTCTAACCTCTTCTGTAATGTTATTGGTCGGTATTCTTGCATTTGGTTCTACCTTTGAGCTGGAAGACAAGTCTTCTACTATTAGTATGGCATTAATGGTGCTTGGAACCGGACTGTTCCTTATAGGAATTTTTCGCCTTTTCTGGAAATCCAAGGAGGTTGTTTATTTACCTACCGGAAGTGTAACAAAAGAACATAGTATCTTCTTTGATTTGAAGTATATGGACTCTTTGACTGATATGGTAAATTCGGGTTCATTCTCTGCAGGTTCGGTTATTAAAAGCGAGTCAAGTGGTAATATTCGTATGGATGTGCTACTTTCTGAAGACAAGAAGTTTGCAGCTGTTCAGTTGTTCCAATTTGTACCTTATAATTATCAACCGATCACGTCCGTGCAGTATTTTACAAATGATGGAGCTTCAGCAGTCGTAGCTTTTCTTACAAAAAGCAAACAAGGCTGATACGATATAGAACATAACTTTAATTTTCATACATTAAGATGGGGGGAAGTCGTTGGCAACGGCTATCCCCATTTTTTTCATCAAGAAGCAGGCATTCATGTTTTGGGCGACTCCGTCTCTCATTTGATAAGAGAAGGTGAGTTCATTATTCATAATATCTGCTTCGAAACAGTAGTTGCAGATATTCTGTGGGAAAGATTCTATTAAAGTTCCCAGTAAAAGGTCGTGGGTAGCGATAATACCATTGGTATTCATATTCATAAATTGCTTGATGAGGGCAAAAGAACCTTTTTGCTTGTCCATGGAGTTTGTACCTTTCAGAATTTCGTCAAGGATGATAAAAAGTTCTTCTCCTACTTCTAGTTTATCTATGATTAGTTTTAGCCGTTTCAGTTCAGCAAAGAAATAAGATTCGTTATCGGTTAGAGAATCACTGGTGCGCAGACTAGTCACAAGTTGTGCCGGATATATCTTCATCCGGTTTGCCCAAACAGGAGCGCCTATGCATGCTAAAAGATAATTCACCCCTATGGTACGTAAGTAAGTACTTTTGCCCGCCATATTCGCTCCAGTGACAATAATGAAGAAAGGACGTTTGTCGATGTTTATTCCATTGCGTACACATTTGTTACGGTCCATTAAAGGATGACCGAGCGCTTTGGCTTGCAGGTGGAAAGACTGAGAGCAAATCTCCGGATAAATATATCCGGGATGATTGTATGCAAATGTTGCCAGAGAACAGTAAGCATCTATTTCTCCAATTGTTTCTATCCAGCGGGGAAGGTTGTCGGCATGCATTTCTTTCCATTGCTCGATTCGCATCACTTGGCGTAATTCCCAAAATATAAGTCCATTGAGAATAGTACTCATTAGCAAATTGTTTCGTTGGTCTAGTGCATTCATTAGTTTGGAAAGCTGGCGAACTGCTTGAGAAGCAGTTTCATTCTTATTGGTAAGTTCCGCTTTTAGCTGTTGCAAGACAGGACTGCGCATCTCCTTTTTCTCTGTAAGAAGAATCTGGTCGGCATATGTAGAAAGAATTTGCAGTTTTTCACCATAAGTTGTTTGTAGTTTCGTGATTCCTTTGGAGAAAATAGAGCTGAATACTACAAAACTTATAAACACTCCGCCAGCAGCGCTGGCAGGTAAAATACCTAAAAAGGCAAGACTTATACATGCGAGATTGATAATACTTACCATTGTCGGGACAATACGTAATAAAGCATGTTTCCGGTAGTAACTCGGGTTGTCGGCCCATTTCTTAATTTCAGCAGTATCGGCAGGCTTTCCTTTATATAGTAATCCGAGTAAGCGGATTTGCTGCCGATATTCCAGTTCGGTTGATAACTCTCGGATAGCTTCCTGGCGTTGTTCAATGGCTTCCTTCTTTTTCAGATGAGTATTGAACCAGTCGGCAAGATGTTGTTTGCCGACAGGTGTTGACGTACGATTGATGTATTGGAAAAGAGAATGTTCACCGAATATGTCCAGATCAAATGTATAGAGATGTCCGGGGTCGATATATTCCTCACCATTCTCAAAATCAGAGAAATCATATTGAATAGCTCTCAATTCCTGTTCATTGATTACTATTTTCTTTTTCAGAAAATCCTTCTGGTGAAACCAGAAGTTGTGTCGTTTTACCAGCCAGATAAATAAGATAAAAGGCAGGATGGCAAATACGGAAATATACAGCCCCCCGTCAGACCAAAAGACAATAGCGCCCGTTATGGCGCCAATAAACAAAATCAACCGCAAAAGGCTGATGTAATAAATACGTTTCCGGGTATTTTGTAACTCCAGTTCTGCTTTTTGAATAATTTGTTGATATATAGAGATAATCTGTTCCAGTTTTTCCATGATAAATTCAATACTTTTTCACAAAGGTAATATAATTCATAACGGTCGTGACAAGAGCGTGTTTCAGTCGGAGGCAGATTTACCGTTTATTAACGGACGGTTATTGAAATATAGATTCAACAATAATCATCCGGATGTCTTTTGTGATAACATATGTAGAGTAATGACATCAAGGAAATAAATATTGGTTTTCAGTTCCTTTTTCTGATATTTCTGTATTTCCCCTTGCATTTATCCACTAAAATTTATAACTTTCCACACTAAAATGCGTTTAAGCAGGAAAGGAGGATGGCTTATGAAGAAAGGATGTATCTTATTGTTGTTGATGGGCGTAATTAGTCTTCCGATAATTGCGCAGAACATTATTTATTCCAACCTGAAAGAGTTGCTTGCTCAGGATGGTGATACCATTGCCGTGTTGCGGATAGAAAAGCGTTCCCGAAATCAGATAGTGTTGACAGGCGGAGCTGATTACCGGATAACTGTCGGTAATGATGAGTCTATGGGGCGAAGATTAAAAAAACGTAGTTTTGCCGTGCGCGATGAAAAAGGAGATTTATATTTGAATTGCCGTAAGTTGCGATATAAGAGATTACGTTTTGGGGCTTGGTATGCTCCGGCCGTCCAATTAGATAAAAAAATCTATTTCTGCGCCATGCCCTTAGGCTCGGTTGTCGGCGGAAATTTCGTAGAGGAAGATGATGTCAAACTGGGTGGAAATATCGGTGATGTCCTTGCGGCTTCAAGCTTGGTCACAAAACGCGTCTGCTATGAGCTGAATGCTGAGACAGGAAAGATTGAATTCCTGGATAAAGACAAGATGCTTGAACTATTGAAGAAACATCCCGAACTGAAGCAGGCCTATTTAAAAGATGACAGTCCTGAAGCGAAACATACTTTTAAATATTTGCTGGAATTGCGGGATAAACAGAAATAATAACTTTCTGACAAGAAAAATGGAGTTTTTCTTGTCTTTTCTCTTCTTTTTTTCTATCTTGCGAAGAGTTATACGACTGTATTACTTACAGTTTGTAATCCTTAATTCTGTTTTATTATGAAGATAACTCTTGGCAACGCACTCCCAGCTTATCCGGGTTTTGTAGAAGGTATCCGGAGAGCTCCTGACCGCGGTTATACACTTACCCCGGCTCAGACAGTTACAGCACTAAAAAACGCTTTGCGTTATATCCCTTCTGAATGGCATGAACTGTTGGCTTCCGAATTTATGGAAGAACTGCATACTCGCGGACGGATTTATGGATACCGCTTTCGTCCTGAGGGCGATTTGAAAGCAAAGCCGGTGGACGAGTATCGTGGTCGATGTCTGGAAGGCAAAGCTTTTCAAGTGATGATTGACAATAATCTCAGCTTTGATATAGCTTTGTATCCCTACGAACTTGTTACATACGGAGAAACCGGTCAAGTCTGTCAGAATTGGATGCAATATCGTTTGATAAAACAATATTTGGAAGAACTGAGCCAAGAACAAACCCTGGTGATTGAATCCGGGCACCCCTTAGGACTTTTCCGCTCCCGTCCCGACGCTCCCCGCGTTATAATAACTAACTCCATGATGATAGGGCAATTCGACAATCTGTATGACTGGCATATTGCCGCCCAGATGGGAGTTGCCAATTACGGTCAGATGACAGCCGGCGGTTGGATGTATATCGGCCCTCAAGGAATCGTTCATGGTACATTTAATACACTGCTCAATGCCGGACGTCTGAAACTCGGCATACCGCAAGATAAAGATTTGCGGGGACATTTGTTTGTATCTTCCGGTTTGGGTGGAATGAGCGGAGCTCAACCTAAAGCGGCCGAGATAGCCGGAGCTGCTTCCATTATTGCCGAAGTAGATAGTTCCCGTATCGAAACACGCTATCGTCAAGGGTGGGTGGCGCATGTTACGGAAGATATGGCGGAAGCCTATCGTATGGCAGATGAAGCGATGCAACGCCATGAACCCTGCTCAATAGCCTATCACGGAAACATAGTCGACCTGCTCGAATACGCTGAACAGAAACATATTCCCATCGAACTGTTATCCGACCAAACTTCTTGTCATGCCGTTTACGAAGGCGGCTATTGCCCTGTCGGGCTAACCTTTGAAGAACGCACCCGCCTTCTTCACGAATCTCCCGAACAATTCCGACGTTTGGTAGATGCCTCCCTGCACCGTCATTTCGAAGTTATCAAGAAACTTGTAGCCTGCGGAACTTATTTCTTTGATTATGGAAACTCCTTTATGAAAGCGATTTATGATGCCGGAGTAAAAGAAATCTCTCGCAATGGCGTGGATGAAAAAGACGGCTTCATCTGGCCGAGCTACGTAGAAGACATCATGGGTCCCCAACTCTTTGACTACGGCTATGGTCCGTTCCGATGGGTTTGCCTGAGTGGGAAACATGAAGACCTGATAAAAACAGACCATGCGGCTATGGAATGTATCGACGTCAACCGGCGCGGTCAGGATCTTGACAACTACAACTGGATACGCGATGCGGAAAAGAACCGGCTGGTAGTAGGAACCCAGGCACGCATCCTTTATCAGGATGCTATGGGAAGAATGAACATTGCGCTCCGTTTCAATGAAATGGTTCGTCGTGGAGAAGTAGGACCGATTATGTTAGGCCGGGACCACCATGACGTGAGCGGAACGGACTCCCCCTTCCGGGAAACATCGAATATAAAAGATGGAAGCAATGTAATGGCGGATATGGCTGTACAGTGTTTTGCCGGCAACTGTGCTCGTGGAATGAGTTTGGTAGCTTTGCACAATGGCGGTGGAGTAGGTATTGGCAAGGCAGTCAATGGTGGCTTCGGTATGGTCTGTGACGGTAGCGAACGGGTAGATGAAATACTCCGCTCAGCTATGCTTTGGGACGTAATGGGTGGAGTTGCCCGCCGCTCTTGGGCACGCAATCCGCATGCGATGGAAACTAGCGGAGCATTTAATGAATCCCATGTTGGAGACTATCAGATAACCATGCCGTATCTGGCTGATGAGGAATTAATAAAGAAAATAGTCGCACAAAATGCGCTTGTTTGATATAAAATATGTAGTGAATCATAACCTATATATAAGATATTTATTATGAACTGGAACAAAATCATTGAATGTGTACCCAATTTTAGTGAGGGACGCGATTTAGAGAAAATAGATCAGATAGTAGCCCCTTTCCGTGCCAAGGCAGGTGTAAAGCTGCTTGATTACAGTCATGACGAAGACCATAACCGCCTGGTGGTCACTCTTGTCGGCGAACCGGAAGCCTTGCGTGACGCAGTGATTGAAGCTATTGGCATTGCGGTCCGTCTGATAGACCTGAACCATCATAATGGACAACACCCTCGCATGGGAGCAGTAGATGTTGTCCCTTTCATCCCGGTTAAGAACACTACGATGGAAGAAGCAATCGCTCTTTCGAGAGAAGTTGCTGCCCGTGTAGCCGAGTTGTACGACCTTCCTGTCTTTCTGTATGAAAAGTCGGCCACCGCACCGCACCGGGAGAATTTAGCCTCCGTCCGCAAAGGTGAATTTGAAGGAATGGCTGAGAAAATCAGGCTTCCTGAATGGCGACCGGATTTCGGACCTGCCGAACGTCACCCCACTGCGGGAACCGTAGCTATCGGAGCCCGTATGCCGCTTGTCGCTTATAATATCAACCTGAGTACGAATAATCTCGGAATAGCTACCCAAATAGCCAAAAATATCCGCCATATCAATGGCGGGCTCCGCTATGTCAAAGCGATGGGAGTGGATTTGAAAGAGAGGAATATAACGCAGGTATCTATCAATATGACCGATTACACCCGCACCGCACTCTACCGTGCCTTCGAATTAGTCCGTATAGAAGCCCGTCGCTACGGTGTCACGATTGTTGGTAGTGAGATAATCGGTCTTGTACCAATGGAAGCCCTGATTGACACAGCTTCCTACTACCTCGGATTGGAAAATTTCTCCATGCTGCAAGTTCTGGAAGCCCGCATCATGGAATAACTAGAAGTAACTATATGAGTGAAAATCTGATTATATTCAATGCCCGTATCGTTACCCCTATTGGCTTTTCCGCCCGTAGAGGAGAAGAAATGTCCCAATTGCAAATCATAGAGAACGGAACCGTGGAAGTTACCAAAGGCATCATCACCTACGTTGGTGAAAACCGTGGTGAAGACCGGGATGGTTACTACCAGCACTATTGGCATTATAATGCTCGCGGACACTGTCTCTTGCCCGGTTTTGTCGATTCCCATACCCATTTTGTGTTTGGCGGAGAACGTTCAGAGGAATTCTCCTGGCGTCTGAACGGTGAAAGCTATATGTCAATCATGGAGCGTGGAGGCGGAATTGCAAGCACCGTAAAAGCCACGAGGCAAATGAACTTCTTGAAACTTCGTTCGGCAGCCGAAAGTTTCCTGAAAAGAATGAGCATAATGGGCGTAACCACTGTAGAAGGTAAAAGCGGTTACGGATTGGATCGTGAAACCGAATTATTGCAACTAAAGGTAATGCGCAGTCTGAACAACACCGAGCATAAACGTGTTGATATAGTCTCCACCTTTTTAGGTGCCCATGCCCTTCCCGAAGAATATGCAGGAAGAAGCGACGAATACATCGACTTTCTGATTCGTGAGATGCTTCCCCTTGTCCGTGAAGGCGGGCTGGCGGAATGTTGCGATGTCTTTTGCGAACAAGGTGTTTTCTCTATCGAACAGTCCCGCCGCCTGCTTCAGGCAGCCAAGGAACATGGTTTTCTGTTGAAACTCCACGCTGACGAGATTGTTTCCCTCGGTGGAGCCGAACTGGCTGCCGAACTGGGAGCACTGTCTGCCGACCACCTCCTGCACGCTTCCGATGCCGGCATCCGTGCAATGGCCGATGGCGGAGTAGTAGCTACCCTGTTACCCTTGACCGCCTTTGCCCTGAAAGAGCCCTACGCGCGAGGTCGTGAAATGATTGATGCCGGCTGTGCCGTAGCACTTGCCACCGACCTGAATCCCGGCAGTTGTTTCTCCGGTTCTATCCCGCTGACTATTGCTCTGGCTTGCATTTATATGAAAATGAGCATCGAAGAAACCATCACAGCCCTGACCCTGAACGGAGCTGCCGCTCTTCAGCGAGCCGACCGGATTGGAAGCATCGAAGTAGGCAAACAAGGCGATTTTATCGTCCTCAATTCCGATAACTATCATATTCTACCTTATTATATAGGTATGAATTGTGTAATCATGACTATTAAAGGCGGTATGTTATATCCCGTCGCTTAATAGTCGGTCAACTCATTCATTAATCACTTAAAACAGAATACCATGTTAGCAGAATTAACCGTAAAAGATTTCTTAGATAAAGTAGCTTGCAGTGAACCTGTGCCAGGTGGCGGTAGTATTGCAGCTTTGAATGGAGCACTGGCTTCCGCCCTTTCCACAATGGTGGCACGGCTCACTGTAGGAAAAAAAGGATATGAGGCTAGTGAAGATGTGATGCTGCACGCGCAAACAATCACTCTCCGTTTGCTGGATGAATTTATTGCGCTTATTGATAAAGACTCCGCTGCCTATGAAGAAGTTTTTGCCTGCTTTAAACTCCCTAAAACAACCGACGAAGAGAAAGCTGCCCGAAGTACCGCCATTCAGGAAGCAACCAAACAAGCCGCCCTCGTCCCGTTGGAAGTGGCCCGTAAAGCGTTGGATATGATGTCCGTCATAGCAGATGTTGCCCGCTTGGGCAACCGCAATGCCATCACAGATGCCTGTGTAGCCATGATGGCAGCCCGTTCCGCCGTGTTAGGAGCCTTGTTGAACGTTCGTATCAACCTCGGTTCGCTCAAAGACAAAGAGTTTGTCCTCCAGCTACAAACCGAAGCTGATACGATTGAGCAAACCGCTTGCCGGAG
Source organism: uncultured Bacteroides sp. (assembly GCA_947038155.1). Taxonomy (GTDB): domain Bacteria; phylum Bacteroidota; class Bacteroidia; order Bacteroidales; family Bacteroidaceae; genus Bacteroides. The sequence continues at coordinate 8,936 of CAMQVH010000036.1, forward strand.
AGAAAAAGAATTGTTGGATGCCGTAAATCAAGACCTGCGCGTATGAGTAAGAATGTATATTATATCGGTTCCGGAGCATTAACCTTCGAAATCATCGAACGAATCATCAACGAAAACCTGAAACTGGAGCTAGCTCCCGAAGCCAAGTTGCGCATCCAGAAATGTCGCGACTACCTTGACCGAAAAATAGCTTCTTCCGAAGAACCATTATATGGTATAACAACAGGCTTCGGTTCTTTATGTACTAAAAACATTTCTTCCGACGAATTGGGTACGCTCCAGGAGAATCTGATAAAAAGCCATGCTTGCAGCATAGGTGAAGAAATCCGCCCCGTCATTATCAAACTGATGATGCTCCTCAAAGCCCACGCTCTTTCATTGGGACATAGCGGCGTACAAGTAATCACCGTGCAACGCATCCTCGATTTCTTCAACAATGACGTCATGCCCATCGTTTACGACCGCGGTTCTCTTGGAGCCTCCGGCGACCTCGCACCGCTCGCCAATCTTTTCCTCCCTCTGATCGGTGTCGGCGATGTCTACTATAAAGGGAAAAAGTGCGAAGCTATCAGTGTGCTCGACGAATTCGGCTGGGAACCTGTCAAACTAATGAGCAAAGAAGGATTGGCCCTACTCAACGGTACCCAATTTATGAGTGCCAACGGTGTGTTCGCCATACTCAAAGCCTTCCGCCTTTCGAAAAAGGCCGACCTCATAGCCGCTCTTTCCCTCGAAGCTTTTGACGGCCGTATCGATCCGTTTATAGACTGCATCCAGCAAATCCGCCCCCATCGAGGGCAGATTGAGACAGGCGAAGCCTTCCGTAGGCTACTGGCCGGCAGCGAACTTATCGAACGTCACAAAGAACACGTTCAAGATCCCTATTCCTTCCGCTGCATCCCACAGGTGCATGGTGCTACAAAGGACGCCATCCGCTACGTTGCTTCCGTACTACTGACCGAAATCAATTCCGTCACGGACAACCCTACCATTTTTCCCGATGAAGACCGGATCATCTCCGGCGGAAACTTCCATGGGCAACCGCTTGCCATCTCTTATGACTTCCTTGCCATCGCTTTGGCCGAATTGGGAAATATCTCCGAACGCCGTGTCTCCCAACTGATTATGGGACTCCGCGGACTACCTGAATTCCTGGTTGCCAATCCCGGTTTGAACTCCGGTTTCATGATTCCGCAATATGCCGCCGCTTCGATGGTCAGCCAAAATAAAATGTATTGTTATGCTGCTTCGAGCGACTCTATCGTCTCCTCCAACGGGCAGGAAGATCACGTAAGTATGGGCGCCAATGCTGCTACCAAACTCTATAAAGTGATGGATAATCTGGAACATATCCTTGCCATCGAACTGATGAATGCTGCACAAGGCATCGACTTCCGTCGTCCGCTGAAAACTTCTCCCGTTCTTGAACGTTTCCTTCATGCCTATCGGAAAGAAGTGTCTTTTGTGAAAGATGATATCGTGATGTACAAGGAGATACGTAAAACAGCCGCCTTCCTGAAGAGGACACAAATTGACTATTGACCGTAAACCAACCCTTTTTCGTTTTTCGTTAATGATGGTGACTGTTGTTGCCGGGTAAGTGTTGATTCTACCGACATTTATCCGGCATTTGTCGATTATAATCCCTCTGCGGGCGATAACGATTTACTTCGTATTCCCCTCCTTTTTACCTTTACGCTATGTTTGTTCCATATCTCCTATTAACACTTGTTTTCATTTCACTCTCCTGAATGATAATAATTCCCAAATGCATTATAAATAGATGGAAACTTGATTTCTTAATTAAGTTTTCTATATATCTTTGTTCCGTTTTTCCTTTGGAGATGAAAGGAAAGCGAACCCCGCATTTTATTAAAATAGAAAAACGGATGATGGCAGAGCATGGAAAAGACGCTTCCCAACGGGTAGAGTTAAGAGAACGGATCATAACGGCAGCGACAGAAGCTTTTACTTCAAAAGGCATCAAAAGCATTACAATGGATGATATTGCAGCAGCATTAGGAATATCCAAGCGTACGCTTTATGAAGTTTTTTCGGATAAAGAGTCGTTGTTGAAAGAATGCATACTGAAGATGCAGGCAGAAAGAGAAAAATATTTGCAGGAAGTCTTTGAGCATTCGCACAATGTGTTGGAAGTGATACTGACGGTTTTTCAGAAAAGCATCGAGGTATTTCATCAGACGAACAAACGCTTTTTTGAAGATCTTAAGAAATATCCCAAAGTATATGAGATAATGAAAAATCGGCAGGACAGCGATTCGCAGAAAACGATGTCCTTCTTCAAGACAGGAGTAGAGCAGGGCATCTTCCGTGCGGATGTAAACTTCGCCATTGTCAATCTGTTGGTGAAAGAACAGTTTGATGTACTTTTGAATACGGACATCTGCAATAAATATCCCTTTGTTGAAGTGTACGAATCTATCATGTTTACTTACATACGCGGCATCTCTACCGAAAAAGGAGCAAAGGTGCTGGAAGATTTCATACAAGAATATCGTAAAAACCGCATCGTGGACTAGAGCGCGAATGGGACTCTACCGACAAACAATTAAGATTAAATTTAGAAATACAGAGTTTATGGACAAGATGAAAAGATTAACAGGTCGGAAACTTCTTCTGGCAGCCGTGGCATTCTGTGCATTTGGTTTTGCAAAGGCTCAGGACACACAGGCGGAGAAGAACATACTAACCTTAACCTTAGACAAAGCCCTGGAAATTGCATTGGATGAGAATCCGACAATAAAAGTGGCAGAAGAAGAAATCGCTTTAAAGAAAGTGGCCGGCAAAGAAGCTTGGCAAAATCTGTTGCCGGAAGCTAGCATTACCGGCGCGCTAGATCATACTGTTAAAGCGGCTGAAATGAAATTGAACGATATGTCGTTCAAGATGGGACAAGATGGTACGAACACCGCCAATGCAGGGTTGAGTATTAATCTGCCACTCTTTGTGCCGGGTGTTTACCGTGCCATGTCGATGACAAAGACGGATATTGAACTGGCAGTAGAGAAGTCACGTGCTTCCCGACTGGATCTCGTGAATCAGGTAAGCAAGGCTTATTATCAGCTGATGCTTGCGCAGGATAGCTATGAAGTGCTTCAGGGCAGTTATAAGTTGGCAGCAGACAATTACGATGTGGTCAATGCCAAATATCAGCAGGGAACTGTGAGCGAATATGACAAGATCAGTGCGGAAGTGCAGATGCGCAGCATTAAGCCAAACTTGATTTCGGCTGCTAATGCGGTGACTTTGGCTAAGTTGCAGTTGAAAGTCCTGATGGGTATCACAGCCGATGTGGAGATAAAGATTAACGATAGTCTGACCAACTATGAAACGGCGATGTTTGCCAACCAGTTGAGTGAAGAGAATGTAAATCTGGACAACAATACCACCATGAAGCAGTTGGACTTGAACATGAAGTTGCTTGAAAAGAACGTAAAGTCCTTGAAGGCGAACTTCATACCGACTCTTTCCATGAGTTTCTCCTACAAATATCAGTCTTTGTATAATCCGAACATCAATTTCTTGGATTATAACTGGAGCAACAGTTCCAACCTGATGTTCAATCTTAGCATACCTTTATATAAGGCAAGCAACTTCACGAAAGTGAAATCTGCCCGTATACAGATGCGCCAGCTCGATTGGAACCGTATTGATACGGAAAGACAGTTGAATATGCAGATTGTCAGTTGTCGTAACAACATGAGTGCCAGCACAGAGCAGGTGGTCAGCAATAAGGAAAATGTGATGCAGGCAAAGAAAGCGGTAGTGATTGCCGAAAAACGTTATGATGTAGGTAAGGGCACGGTGCTCGAACTGAACAGTTCCCAAGTGTCGCTGACACAGGCACAACTCACCTATAATCAGTCCATATACGATTACCTGGTTGCTAAGGCAGACCTCGATCAGGTTTTGGGAAAAGAATAAAGATAGACATTTAAAAAATTACAAGTAAGGAATATGAAAAGAAGTATCCAATTGGTAGCCCTGCTGTTCACTGTATGTATGGGCTCATGTACAGGTGGAAAAGACAAAGCGGCTACGGAAGAACATGTAGACGCGAAGCCCATTGTGAAGCTGGCAGACGTAACAGCCCGTCCCGTAGATCAAATACAAGATTACACAGCAACGGTGGAAGCTGAGGTAAAGAACAATATAGCCCCTTCGTCCCCCGTACGTATCGACCGGATTTTTGTGGAAGTGGGCGACCGCGTATCCAAAGGCCAGAAACTGGTGCAGATGGATGCAGCTAACCTGAAGCAGACGAAACTGCAACTGGATAATCAGGAAATAGAATTCAACCGTATCGACGAATTATATAAAGTGGGAGGTGCCTCCAAATCAGAATGGGATGCTTCGAAGATGCAACTCGATGTGAAGAAAACCGCTTATAAGAATCTGTTGGAGAATACCTCTTTGCAAAGCCCTATCAATGGTGTAGTCACTGCACGTAACTATGATAACGGCGATATGTACAGCGGTGGAGAACCGGTACTTGTAGTAGAACAGATCACTCCGGTGAAACTTCTGATTAACGTGTCCGAAACCTACTTCACGAAAGTGAAGAAAGGCACTCCTGTCGACGTGAAACTCGATGTATATGGTGATGAAGTATTTACAGGAACCATCCATCTGATTTACCCTACCATAGATGCCGCTACCCGTACATTCCAGGTGGAAATCAGACTGGATAATAAAGATCAGCGTGTGCGTCCGGGAATGTTTGCCCGTGCGACATTGAACTTCGGTACAGCGGAAAACGTAGTTGTTCCCGATTTGGCAATTGTTAAGCAGGCAGGTTCCGGCGACCGTTATGTATTTGTTTATAAAGACGGTAAAGTATCTTATAATAAGGTCGAACTGGGTAGGCGCATGGGTACGGAGTATGAACTGAGATCCGGTGTGCCGGATAACTCACAGGTGGTAGTTGCCGGACAGTCACGTTTGGTAAACGGTATGGAAGTAGAGGTTGAAGCCTCTTCCCAGTCCTCTTCCAAATAAGAGGTATCCAGTACCTTTCCCAATGCTTTTATTAATTAACCTGATTTCAAAACGATCTTCCGGCTTCCTCTTCTTGGGGAGAGGAGCGGGGAGAGGCTTTTAAATAAAATAACATGAGTTTATACGAAGGTGCGGTTAAGAAACCGATTATGACCTCCCTCTGCTTCCTGGCAGTGGTGATTTTTGGTCTTTTCTCTTTGTCCAAGTTACCTATCGACTTGTATCCGGACATTGATACGAATACAATCATGGTAATGACCGCTTATCCCGGCGCAAGTGCCTCGGATATAGAAAATAACGTGACTCGCCCGCTGGAAAATACCTTGAACGCGGTGAGTAACCTGAAACATATTACCTCTCGTTCTTCCGAGAATATGTCATTGATTACATTGGAGTTCGAGTTTGGTAACGATATTGACGTTCTGACCAATGATGTGCGTGATAAACTCGACATGGTAAGTTCGCAGCTTCCCGACGACGTCGAGAATCCGATTATCTTCAAATTTAGTACGGACATGATTCCGATCGTGTTGCTTTCCGTACAGGCCAATGAAAGTCAGTCAGCGCTTTATAAGATATTGGACGACCGTGTGGTAAACCCGCTGGCGCGTATTCCGGGAGTCGGAACCGTGTCTATCAGTGGTGCGCCGCAACGTGAGATTCAGGTCTATTGCGACCCCAATAAACTGGAAGCCTATCATCTGACCATCGAAACAATCAGTTCCATTATCGGCGCTGAGAACAAGAATATCCCCGGTGGTAACTTTGATATCGGTAGTGAAACATACGCATTGCGTGTAGAAGGTGAGTTTGATGATTCCCGCCAGTTGGCAGATGTAGTGGTAGGTACGCATAATGGGGCAAATGTCTTTCTGCGTGATGTAGCTCAAATCGTCGATACTGTGGAAGAACGTGCACAAGAAACCTATAACAATGGTGTGAAAGGTGCTATGATTGTTGTTCAGAAACAGTCGGGAGCCAATTCGGTAGAAATCTCCAAGAAAGTGGCCGATGCATTGCCGAGGCTTCAGAAGAACCTGCCGAGTGATGTGAAGATTGGTGTCATTGTCGATACTTCCGACAACATCCTTAACACCATCGATAGTTTGACGGAAACTGTCATGTATGCATTGCTCTTCGTGGTAATCGTCGTGTTCCTCTTCTTGGGACGCTGGCGTGCAACGCTGATTATCTGTATTACCATCCCGCTTTCGTTGATTGCCTCGTTCATTTACCTGGCCATCAGTGGGAATACGATTAATATCATCTCCCTTTCTTCTCTCTCCATTGCTATCGGTATGGTGGTGGATGATGCGATTGTGGTGCTCGAAAACGTGACGACCCATATCGAACGCGGTTCCGACCCCAAACAGGCGGCAGTACACGGTACGAACGAGGTGGCAATCTCCGTAGTCGCTTCTACGCTGACGATGATTGCCGTGTTCTTCCCCTTGACGATGGTAAGCGGTATGTCGGGTGTGCTTTTCAAACAGTTGGGTTGGATGATGTGTGCCATCATGTTCATCTCTACCGTTTCGGCACTGTCGCTCACACCGATGCTCTGTTCGCAGTTGCTGCGTTTGCAGAAGAAGCAGTCGAAAGCCTTCAAGCTTTTCTTTACTCCGATTGAAAAGACGCTCGACGGACTCGACGCTTGGTATGCAAGGATGCTCAACTGGGCGGTTCGTCATCGTTCGATTGTCGTTGTAGGGTGTATTGTTTTCTTTATTATCAGTCTGCTGTGTGCAAAAGGCATCGGTACGGAGTTCTTCCCGGCACAGGATAATGCTCGTATTGCCGTGCAGTTGGAGCTTCCGATCGGTACACGGAAAGAGATAGCACAGGAACTTTCGGAGAAATTGACCAACCAATGGCTGACGAAGTATAAAGACATCATGAAAGTCTGCAACTACACCGTTGGGCAGGCAGATTCCGATAATACTTGGGCATCTATGCAGGACAACGGTTCGCATATTATCTCGTTCAATATCAGTTTGGTTGATCCGGGCGATCGTGATATCACTTTGGAAGCAGTCTGTGATGAGATGCGTGAAGATTTGAAAGCCTATCCGGAATTCAGTAAAGCGCAGGTAATTCTCGGTGGTAGTAACACGGGGATGTCCGCACAGGCAAGTGCCGACTTTGAGGTTTACGGATATGACATGACAATGACCGATAGCGTGGCAGCCCGTCTGAAACGCGAATTGCTGAATGTGAAAGGCGTAACCGAGGTAAACATCAGCCGTAGCGACTACCAGCCGGAATATCAAGTAGACTTCGACCGTGAAAAACTGGCAATGCATGGCTTGAATCTTTCAACCGCCGGTAGCTATCTGCGCAATCGTGTCAATGGTGCGGTAGCGTCTAAATATCGTGAAGACGGAGATGAATATGATATCAAAGTGCGTTATGCACCCGAATTCCGTACAAGTCTGGAAAGTCTCGAAAATATCCTCATTTACAATGCGCAAGGACAACCCGTTCGTGTGAAAGACGTTGGTGAGGTAGTCGAACGTTTTGCACCTCCTACCATCGAACGTAAAGACCGTGAACGTATTGTGACCGTTTCTGCAGTAATCTCCGGTGCTCCGTTGGGCGACGTGGTGGCTGCCGGTAATAAGGTGATAGATAAGATGGATCTTCCGGGAGATGTCACCATTCAGATTTCCGGTTCGTACGAAGACCAGCAGGATTCATTCCGCGATTTGGGAACACTTGCCATCCTGATTGTTGTGCTCGTATTTATCGTGATGGCAGCGCAGTTTGAGTCACTGACCTATCCGTTCATTATCATGTTCTCCCTGCCGTTTGCGTTTAGTGGTGTCTTGATGGCATTGTTCTTTACGGGTAGCACATTGAGTGTCATGAGTTTATTGGGAGGTATCATGCTGATTGGTATTGTGGTGAAGAATGGTATCGTGCTTATCGACTACATCACCCTCTGTCGTGAACGTGGATTGGCAGTATTGAACTCTGTAGTAACAGCCGGTAAGAGCCGTCTCCGTCCGGTATTGATGACCACTGCCACTACCGTTCTCGGTATGATTCCGATGGCTATCGGTGGCGGTCAAGGTTCTGAAATGTGGAGTCCGATGGCGATTGCCGTAATCGGTGGTTTGACGATTTCTACTGTTTTGACATTGATTTTGATCCCTACTTTATATTGCGTATTTGCAGGAACAGGTATCAAGAACCGTCGTCGTAAGCTCCGTCGTCAACGTGAATTGGATGTTTATTTCCAGGCGAATAAAGACAGTATTATTAAGAAATAATAAAGAAGAAATATGAAATCAGTATTGATAACATTCGATCAGGCTTATTACGAGCGAATCATTGCGTTACTCGACCGTTTGGGATGTCGTGGTTTTACGTACCTCGAAAAAGTGCAGGGACGTGGTTCGAAAACAGGCGATCCGCATTTCGGAAGCCATGCTTGGCCAAGTATGTGCTCGGCTATCTTGACGGTAGTAGATGATAACAAAGTTGATCCGTTGCTGGACACCTTGCATAAGATGGACTTGGAAACACAACAGTTAGGCTTGCGTGCATTTGTGTGGAATATTGAGCGGACCATTTGATAATTGGTCTGCCGACTCAATAAACGGAAAGGAGAATCTACATTATTTATTAGATTCTCCTTTCTTTTTATGGCTTTTGTCTATCTTTGCGGTCGTTTTCGGATTTAGGAACATTATGGAGATTATAAAGAATTATTTGAAATATTCGTTGTGGTTTGTGCTGGTTGTGTTTGTAGTCCTGCTGGGGCTTCATTGGCTTCCGGTCATCACCATAGACGGACACACGATGAGGCGTGTAGACCTTTTGAGCGATATTCGCTATCTGGGTACAGATACAGCCGTGGCCGATTCGGACAGTATTCCTCTGCCGCCTGTAGTGAAACTGGTTTTCGTAGATACCTGCCGTGCGGGGATGACCTGCATTGAAGATTACAGCGATTCTACCCATCGTGGCATGGCTCCCTTTTATGAAGCCCTCGACCGTGTCGCTTCCGGGGCTTCCGGTTCCAGTGACAACTTAGTGCGTATTGCCGTATTCGGTGACTCCTTTATTGAAGCGGACATCTTTACCGCCGACTTACGCGAAATGCTTCAGAAACGTTTCGGCGGTTGTGGAGTAGGTTTCGTCACCATCACTTCCATGACAAGCGGTTACCGTCCTACGGTGCGGCATATGTTCGGTGGATGGGCGAGCCACGCAGTGACGGACAGCGTCTATTTTGACAGGAAAAAGCAAGGCATCTCCGGTCATTATTTCGTTCCCCGAAATGGGGCTTATGTAGAACTGCGCGGACAGAGCAAATACGCCTCATTGCTTGATACCTGTCAGCGCGCTTCTATTTTCTTCTATAATAGAGATTCCGTCCACCTCTCTGCCTGTGTGAACAAAGGAGACAGTAGAAGCTATGCTTTGCCACCTTCCGGCGGCTTGCAGGAAGTTCAGGTAAACGGACGTATCGGATCCATCCGTTGGACGGTAGATCGTGCCGACTCCACACTCTTTTATGGCTTGGCAATGGACGGAAAGAAAGGAATCATTCTTGATAACTTCTCCTTGCGTGGCAGTTCCGGGCTTTCCCTGCGTGGCATTCCGCAACAAATGCTGAAAGAGTTTAATCGCCAGCGCCCCTACGACTTGATTATTCTCGAATACGGGTTGAACGTCGCTACCGAACGAGGACGCAATTACGATAACTACCAAAAAGGACTGCTGACAGCCATCGAACATTTGAAAACGTGCTTTCCACAATCCGGAATCCTGCTGTTGAGTGTCGGTGACCGTGACTATAAGAACGAGAACGGCGACCTTCGCACCATGCCGGGTGTCAAGAACCTGATTCGTTATCAGCAGAACATTGCCGCCGAAAGCGGTATCGCCTTTTGGAATATGTTCGAGGCAATGGGCGGCGATGGCAGCATGGCGAAACTGGTTCACGCCAAACCGTCTATGGCAAACTACGACTATACGCATATAAACTTCCGAGGCGGCAAGCACCTGGCAGGACTGCTTTATGAAACATTGATATACGGTAAAGAACAATATGACAGGAGAAAAGCTTATGAGAAAGAATAACCTGCTGTCTGTCTTTATACTTATATTGACGGGAATCCTGACTGCTCCTTGTTTTCTTTTAATGATAACAGCACAAGACCGTATTCCCGCCTGTCCGCCGTTAGGCAAGACTTTAAAGAAAATCAAGCCCTTGCGCGAAATGACTTGGGCGAATGATACCATCTCTGCACAAATCTTCTTTCCGACAGTTTTCCGCGAAACCGGACGGAATGAGATTATCGACAGCATTGCCTTGTTGGCTCCTGTATTCGAACATCTCCGCCAAGTGCGTGCAGGACTCTCCGAAGATACAGTCCGCATCGTTCATATCGGCGACAGCCACGTGCGCGGACATATTTACCCGCAGACTACCGGAGCCCGTCTGACTGAGACTTTCGGGGCTGTCTCTTATATTGATAAAGGAGTGAACGGAGCTACCTGTCTCACTTTTACCCATCCCGACCGTATCGCTGAGATCGCAGCCTTGAAACCCGAGCTGCTGATTCTTTCTTTCGGGACGAATGAAAGCCATAACCGGCGTTATAATATCAACGTACATTACAACCAGATGGACGAACTTGTCAAACTCCTGCGCGACAGTCTTCCCAACGTGCCTATTCTTCTCACTACTCCGCCGGGCTCATATGAAAGTTTCCGGCAAAGAAAGCGCAGGCGTACTTATGCCATTAATCCCCGTACGGTGACAGCCGCAGAAACGATCCGTCGCTATGCAAGGAATAACCGCCTGCTGGTGTGGGATATGTATGATGTAGTCGGTGGCAAACGCCGTGCCTGCACCAACTGGACGGAAGCCAAATTGATGCGTCCCGATCATGTACATTATTTACCCGAAGGATATATCCTTCAAGGAAATTTATTATACCAAGCCATCATAAAAGCATATAACGACTATGTTTCCCATTGATATAGATTTCAGTAGACTAAAAGAGGTACTTATCTACGACCCGCAAGCGCCGATGATATTCAGTAGCGGTATCTTTCTTTGGCTGTTCACAGCTTTCATGGTAGTGTATGTGTTGTTACAACATAAATACACTGCCCGTATCTTGTTTGTTACCCTCTTTTCCTATTACTTCTACTACAAGAGTAGCGGCACTTATTTCTTTCTGCTCGCCCTCGTCACCGTTTGTGACTTCTTCCTGGCGCAACTCATGGCTTGTGCCGAAGGGTATTGGAAACGTAAGGGATTGGTGGCTCTGAGTTTAAGTGTCAATTTGGGGCTTCTCGCTTATTTCAAATATACCAATTTTCTGGGGGGAGTGATTGCATCATTGATGGGAGGAGAATTTACCGCTCTCGATATATTCCTGCCGGTCGGCATCTCCTTTTTCACTTTCCAGTCCTTGAGCTACACCATCGATGTTTACCGAAAAGAAATAAAACCATTGACCAATCCTTTGGACTATGCCTTTTATGTATCTTTCTTCCCGCAGTTGGTGGCAGGACCTATCGTGCGTGCCCGCGACTTTATCCCGCAGATACGGAAACCGCTCTTTGTTTCGCAAGAGATGTTCGGACGGGGAATCTTCCTGATTTTCTCCGGCTTGTTCAAGAAAGCGATAATTTCCGACTATATCAGTGTCAACTTTGTAGAGCGTATCTTCGATAATCCTACCCTCTATTCGGGAGTCGAGAACCTGATGGGGCTTTATGGGTATGCTTTGCAGATTTACTGCGACTTCTCAGGATATAGTGACATGGCTATCGGTATCGCTTTGCTGCTGGGGTTCCATTTCAACCTGAACTTCCATTCTCCTTATAAATCCGCTTCCATTACCGAATTCTGGCGTCGGTGGCACATCTCCCTGTCCAGTTGGCTGAAAGACTATTTATACATCTCCTTAGGTGGAAACCGGAAAGGAAAGTTCCGTCAATACTTGAATCTGATAATCACCATGTTTTTGGGTGGACTATGGCACGGAGCGTCCTGGAACTTCGTACTGTGGGGAATCTTCCACGGTGTAGCTTTGGCATTACATAAAATGTGGATGTCTATCACCGGGCGTAAGAAAGGTGAGCAAAGCCATGGCTGGCGTCGTGTATTCGGAGTGATTATTACTTTCCATTTCGTATGCTTCTGTTGGATATTCTTCCGCAATGCTGATTTTCAAAACTCGATGGATATGTTGAAACAGATATTCACCACTTTCCGTCCACAGCTATTCCCGCAATTGTTGGAAGGCTATTGGAAAGTCTTTGCATTGATGCTGCTTGGCTTCCTGCTTCATTTTGCGCCTGATAGTTGGGAAAATGCGGTATGCCGGGGGGTAATCCGTTTGCCGTTTGTGGGGAAAGCGCTGATGATGGTCGTTCTGATTTATGTAGTCATCCAGATGAAAAGTTCGGAGATTCAGCCGTTTATTTACTTCCAGTTCTAAACTTTCTTTTATATAGGCTAACCCTATTTGAAACAAAAAGTTTCACACCGAGGAACAAAGTGTTTCAAGTAGCGAAACAAAGTGTTTCATACCGAGGAACAAATAGTTTCAAAGCATGAAACAAAAGCTTTTTCTAGATGAGTGGATTGGCTAATGTAGGATAATCGAGTTATTTTATTGATTAGTAGAAATATTATCTGGCATATTTTTTCTTTCTTTGTAAAAGGAAATAACAAAAGAAATCATGAATCATATGGATAATTCATTCACTTATCAACCGGCAACCGACCGTTATAACCGTATGCAGTATAAATATTGCGGCAAGAGCGGTTTGCAGTTACCTCTTATTTCTTTGGGATTATGGCACAACTTCGGTAGTGTGGACGACTTCACCGTGGCAACCGATATGATAAAGTACGCTTTCGATCAGGGTATCACTCATTTTGACTTGGCAAACAACTACGGCCCTGTCCCCGGAAGTGCGGAAACCAACTTCGGGCGAATTTTGAAAGAGAACTTCCAGGGATATCGGGATGAAATGATCATCTCTTCCAAAGCCGGACATGAAATGTGGGCAGGACCTTACGGCGGCAATAGTTCTCGCAAGAATCTGATGGCAAGTATCAACCAGAGTCTCCGCCGTACAGGTCTGGAGTACTTCGATATTTTTTATAGCCATCGTTATGATGGAGTAACCCCGGTAGAAGAAACGATTCAAACATTGATTGATATCGTGAAACAAGGCAAAGCCCTCTATATCGGCATATCCAAATATCCCCCCGAACAAGCCCGCATAGCTTATGAAATGATGACAAAAGCAGGTGTACCCTGTCTTATCAGCCAATACCGTTACAGCATGTTCGACCGTGCAGTTGAGGCCGAAACCCTTCCTTTGGCTGCTGAATACGGTTCCGGTTTCATAGCTTTCTCTCCTTTGGCACAAGGTTTACTGACGGATAAATACCTGAATGGTATCCCGGAAGGCTCACGGGCAGCGCGCTCTTCCGGCTTTCTTCAACGTTCGCAAGTAACCCCTGAGAAGATAGAAGCTGCTCGGCAGTTGAATGAAATCGCCCGTCTCCGTGGGCAGACATTAGCAGAAATGGCTTTGGCATGGATACTGAAAGACGAGAGAGTGACATCGGTCATTGTGGGGGCAAGTTCCGTGAATCAATTAGCTGATAACTTAAAAGCATTGGAACATTTGGATTTCACACCGGATGATTTGGCTGAAATAGAGCAAATATTAGCCCGGATGATTTAACTTACTTAAAATATTTTCGCAGGCTTGCTGTTAATTTGCGAATAGCATTGGTCATATGTGTATTGACAGTTCTTTCGGATATGTCCAGTGCTTCGCTGATTTGTTTATAACTCATAAGTTCCTCTTTCGCCATGCAATAAATGATTCTTGTTTTTTCGGGTAGTTGCTGGATGGCCTGTTGCATATTCTCCTCCCAGCAGTTTCTCTTCCGGAGTGAGATCATTTCCGGGTATTTCTATTACGATTTGGTTGATGGAACTTAGATTATACTGGCGGTGTTTCTCCAAAAATGAAAGAGCACGGTTTTTGACTGTGATAAATAAATAAGAATCCCAATCCTTCACATCTTTCAGGTTCTGACGTTTATCCCACAAAGTGAGAAATATCTCAGACAACACATCTTCAGCGACCGAAGAGGAGGGACGCAACTCACGGATACTGATCCCGTGACGGGAAAGCCAAAGACACATACCATGATAGTTTACATGGCGTTCACGACAATAACTACGAAGAGTTAAGGCGGGAGAAGAACATAAACAGGATTTATAATCCGATAAGGTAAGAGTATACAAGTCATGTGCAGTCATAAGATGTGTTTTTTATTATGACACAAAGCTAAAAGGAAAAATTGAGATAGAAAATATGGCATCGCCGAGACGCTTACATTTTATTAAGAAAACGCGCTTAAAACAATGCATCTCTCATGCTATTACCGGCATTTCTCATACATCAAAAACAGTATTCCTATAATCTGATCATTAACACTTAATAGACTGTAGCAAAACTGCCGCTCATTTTTATTATAACTAACTGACAACCAAAGACTATACTACTGTAATCAATAGATTTTCAATAAGACATCTCTATCGTTTCACTTGAGTGAACAGATTTGTGCAACCGAGTACACAAATCTATCCACTCGAGTGAAACGGTCTGTCCACTGGAGTGGAAAGATACGGATGAAGGCAGGAAAACACAACAATGTCTGTTGTGAAAGATATGTTATCTACCGACTCAACATACAAACTACGGTTATATTATCCTATACATATTAGTATCCTGAAACAAGGACAAGCATAATATACAGTATGAGAAATGCGAAACAAAGTATGAGAAATACCTTCTTTGAAGGCATTTTAGAAGTATAAACTATGAGAAATACATGTAAATATTTTAATTCTCATAGTTTATACTTCTAATTATCAGTCGAATACTATTCCCCATGAGAATATGAGAAATGATTTTGCGAAATCGTTCTAGTAGTAGGCTGAAACTGAATTCAAGTAATAAATGCATTATTTCTTTAAGCCGAAAAGACTAATCGAGGGGATTTGAAAGTTGTCTATGTGTATTTTCAATAATTTTATGTCTCATGCTCATTTCTTTGTCAATATTGTTTGCTAAATATAAATTGCTACTTTTATCGTAGTTTACTTTTTAGCGAAGAAAGTAAGTTTTTGATAATTTTATTGAGAACGGTTATTTATTGCATTCTATATAAAAATTGGCTAATTTTTTACTTCAGAATGACGATAAGTGACGGGTCTCACGCATCTTTTGTATATATAATCTTGTTATATAATCAATTGGGCGTGGGGCTATCACTTGTGTTCAGGAGAGGGTCCTAGCCGATACCTTATATAGGACATAGGTAGATAGTTCCCTCACTCTCTTTTTTTTGAGATAAACCCTCGCACCTTTGGGGACAGATGCGTCAAACGAAGCTAAAATGATGAGCAACGATTTTAAAGAGAACATCATTCGCTTGATACAGCACCCTATCATGCATAAGCCTATAAGTGAACTGACAGGTTCGGAGCAAAGCTAGGCTTATGAACTCCTGGATAGTCTGGTTGAGTCTTCCATGAATAGCTCCTGTACCTAGATAGACTATATCCAAATCTCCTGTCTGTATTATATCCTTGGTGAGCTAGCTTATGAACAGGGTGATGCCCCTGAACGTATAATTAAATATTTCTTTTCCTCTCTCCATTCCTTGGAGCAGGGTGGAATTGACCTGAGTCTGAACAAATGGGCGGAACTCGTTAATTTGCTCCAGTCTTCTGAGTCTTGAATTGCATAAATCGGATAAAATCATCCGTATGCTCCGTATTCATCATCTTGTCGTATGGCATGGACATGGTGACAAATCATTTTTCGTAATCCTACCAGTTTTTTAGTATGTAGTTCCTGAATCTTCTGTCTGCTTGTGAAAGCCGTTCTTTTTTTCTTCCTTCCTTCTCTCTTCGTTTCTTCTCTTCGTGCGCGCTACGCGCACGTGTGAATATAATAAGGTGTCCTTCCTCTCCCGTCCCCGCGTACGCCTGTCCCTTCATTAAAAAATATGTTCTACAACATTATTATCAATCAACGACTTAGCCTATTTATTCAAAAATAATCAAAAAAAAGAGCAGAATATATTTGGAGCATATATGAAAAGGGTGTACTTTTGCACCCGCTTTCCAAGAGAAGAAAGCCTTGATAAAATGACTTAGTGACAAAGCGCAGGGCCGCTTGATGATAAAAACAAAAAACTTCC
>CAMQVH010000037.1 GCA_947038155.1 uncultured Bacteroides sp.
AAGTTAAAATATCAGCTATAAGATTATGACTGAAGAGAATTTAAACAGGCTCTTAGGAACGTTCTAGTTTATTATTGCATAATTCTACTCACTTCTATACGTTGTTTATCAAGTTTCCCGTCTTTATTGGTTCTATTACTGATTTCTTTGCAACGAATAGGGGCACTCATTTCAAGCAAGCGTAATATTTCATTCAGAGATTCACCTTCAAAAGTCGCTTTATAGGAGTACTTTCCTAATTCAGCGTCTTTCAGAATAAATTCCACGTTATAAGTCTGTCCCAAACGCTTGAATACATATTCCAGCGGGTCATCTCTAAAAATGAGTATTCCATCTTTCCATGAGCACCATTTATAAGTGTTGGTTTTATTGACGTTATATAAAGAAGTGGCCAGATTATAGTCAATTTTCTCTCCCGGTGAAAGGGAAATCGTCTTTTTCTGGTCAAGAGTGACTGCGACCTTTCCTTTTACTAACGTCACTGCTGCTACATGATCCGGAACGTATGCGTTCACATTGAATGCTGTGCCGGTAGCTTCTACAGTCAGTTGTTTGGTTTTTACGATGAAGGGATGCTCTTTATCGGATTCTACTTCAAAATAGGCTTCACCCTGCATCGAAACAACTCTTTGCTTATCATTGAATTGAGTCGGATACTTTAAAGAACTTCCGGCATTTAGCCAAACCTTAGAACCGTCAGGCAGATTAACTACCGACCAAGTTCCATAAGGAGTGAATAATTCCTGATAAGTCTCTGCAATTTGAGAAGCGGGTTTAAAATAAAGATAAGCAGATAATATCAGTAAAGGAAGAAGTAAGATAGCTGCCACTTGCTGCCAATAGTGCAGGAAGGACAACTTGGGACGAACGGAAACCGGCTGGTTTGGATGGAGAATATTCTCCATTACTTTTCTGTGCGCATTGTCCACATCTATCTCTTCCGGATTAAAAGCCGGGTGACTGACTTCCCACACATTCTTTTGTGATAGAAAGCTCCTATAGTTTTTGGGAGTAGCCGATATCCAATCATCCAGTACCTTTATTTCTTCTGGTGTAGCCTCTTTCGAGAGATATCTGGAGATTATAATTTCTATGTCTGAATCTTTATTTATCATATGCATTTTACCTTATATATAATAGACGTTTCAGAAAGAAAATCCCACATTCATTAGTGGAAAAGAAATAAAAAAAGTAGTAAATAAAAATCTTTTAATAAGATGCGGAGCTGCTTTAATGCTTTGCTGATACGTACTTCTACCGTTCTGACAGAGATATTCAGGCGATTGGCTATTTCCTGATATTTAATGTTTTCTAATCGGCTCATCTCGAACACTTCTCTTTCTTGAGGAGGTAATTGTTCCAATGCATTTTTAAGTTGCCGACATAAATCAGAATACAGTATGTAGTTTTCTGTCGTATCTATATCTATAGAATCCGATTTAAGTTCGTAAGCAATATGTTCATCTATAATCCTGCGATGGCGTAATTCGTCCAGACAGTAATTCCTGACCGCTTTCAGTAAATATGATTTTAGTGAGTTCTCAATTACCAATGATTTCCGGTCATTCCATAGTTTGAGAAAGATATTTTGCACAATATCTTCACAGGTAGATTTCTCCGGAATGTAAGTACCGCCAAACAACACCAGGTCTTTATAATAAGCATGGAATAGTCGGGTAAAAGCCTGTTTATCATCCTGTTTTAGTGCTATTACCAGAAAACGGTCGTCGGAAGTCTGTTGTTGGATATTCGGCATAGTATTGTAGTAAAGGTTCTATTGTCGGGGGTAAAAATAGAAAGATTATTTGGGATAAACGATAGTTTGAAGAAAAAATAATGCAGATGAAAAAATAATGCGATATCCAATGTGGCTTTTATTTTTAGAAACGTCTTATTGATAGAAACGAGAGAAAAACACATTTATTAACCTTTAAATAATACAAGCCATGAGAAAGACATAATCAGTGAAATCAGCTTCCGGCAACTGATAAAAAAAGGAAGGTCTGACTCACCTTCCTTTCCAAAGATTCAGTTATTCGTTAATCAACTTATTTGTAGAACCAATAACCAAACATGTAAAGGTATGAAACTTATTTCAATTAGAAAAATGAAAAAGAGAATTACTGTACCTGCGAATGTAAAAATGGGGAGAATCTGTGCTATATGGTTGTTTTGTATAGCTTTGCAAGCTATCAGTATACCTATCCTGGCACAATCCGCCCAAATTACATTGCGACTGAAGAATGTGACTGTAGAGGAGGTCTTGACTAGTATCGAAAATCAGACAGAATATCGTTTCTTATACAACAAAGACATTGTTGATGTAAGTCGTATAGTAAGCATTACTGTGAAAAATGAACGGATGACTCTGGTACTGGATAAACTTTTTAAAGGCGAAGGAGTATCTTATACGATTGAAAAACGTCAGATTGTATTAAACAAAGTTTCATCTCAACCACAGGATAACAAACAGCCGGTCAAAGTGACTGGAAAGGTAGTGGACGAATCCGGCGAGGTTCTTCCGGGAGTGACTGTGACGATAGAAGGGGCTACTCAAGGAACCATTACCGGTATAGATGGCAATTACCAGTTGCAAGTTCCGGAAGGCTCGACACTGAAATTTACTTCAATAGGTTACACTACATATACGCAGAAAATTACCCGACCGATGACGTTGAATGTGACGATGAAAGAAGATTCGAAACAGTTGGATGAAGTTGTTGTGGTAGGGTATGGAACCCAAAAGAAAATAAACTTGACGGGAGCCGTTTCAACCATCAATGTTGAAAAAGAACTGGATTCTCGTCCTTTGACTAATCTTTCAATGGCATTGTCCGGGATGAGTGCAGGAGTGCAGACATTGCAATCGTCCGGTAAACCCAACAGTGATATGGCGACCATACGTATCCGTGGTATTGGAACATTGAACAATTCCAACCCTTTAGTATTGGTTGACGGAATGGAATTATCGTTTAATGATATAAATCCCAATGATGTCGCTTCAATTTCCATCTTGAAAGATGCCGCTTCATGTGCTATCTATGGAAATCGTGGGGCGAATGGTGTTATAATGATTACCACAAAGGAAGGGAAAAAAGGCAAGACATCTGTGAATTATTCAGGGAAGTTTTCCTTGAACCAACCGTCAAATCTGATTCAGCTTGTGAGCAATAGTGCCGATTATTTCGAATTAATGAACGAATCAGCCCGGAATATCGGGCAAAGTGATATTTTCAGCCAGAACACGATAACAGAATGGAGAGAAGCGACGAAAAATCCTAATGGTCTTGCGGAGTCCGGTTATCCTAACTATGTCGCTTATCCGAATACTGATTGGTATAAAGAGCTGTTTCAGAATAAAATAATGAGCGAACATACGATTTCGGTTGTTGGCGCTTCTGACAATGTGAATTATAATTTTTCCGGTTCTTTCCTGGATAACCCGGGACTAATACAAGATACGGGGCTTCGGAAATATTACATACGCTCCAATATAACCGTGAAGGTGAAGGACTGGTTGCAGATAGGCAACCGTTCGCACGGTTATCATACAGACCAGGATCGGAATGAAGTGGATGCTTTTACTAGTGGAATACATGGGCAAAAGCTTCCACCGGATATTTATCCTGAATATGATGGAAAATTAGGACTTCCCGAAGCAGTAGAAGAAGATCCGACATCTTCCAACCCTCTTCATTTGTTAGCATCTTCTGGCGGCTCTTTCAAATATGAACAGTTAAATACTTCCATGTTTGCAGATGCTACAATCCTCAAGAATTTTGTATATCATGTTGAGTTTGACTATATGCGCTATCGCCATGATGCCGACTGGCTTTCCAAGCAAGTCGGGAGATATAGTTTTAGAAGAGGCAGACTTGTGGAGCAACCTACAACTTTAGAAAATATGTCAAAAGCAGTTTATTCGGAAGAATCCAAAAAATGGCGCTTCGTACAGACATTGGATTGGACTGGAAATTTTGGAAAACATGATTTGGGAGCACTTGCAGGCTATGAAGCCATACGTAACTGGGGATTTAATACGGATATGGCAAAACAAGGAGCTGCCGACGCAAGCTTGACAGACTTGTCTACATATACGGAATTGAGCAATATAACGGGAGCTACCTGGGAAAATACTTCCCGCTCTTTTTTCGGTCGTCTGACCTATGCTTATAAAAGCAGATACCTGTTTGAAGTAAACGCCCGTTACGACGGTTCCTCTCGTTTTGCGCCAGAAAGCCGTTGGGGATTTTTCCCGTCTTTTTCCGGTGGATGGCGTGTCTCGGAAGAATCATTCATGCAAGGTTCGCCTTTTGACAATCTGAAAGTACGTTTGTCGTGGGGAAAGTTAGGAAATAATAGTATTGGAGACTATGAATGGCAGGCTACTTATTCCGGAAGTAATTATATTTTTGGAGATAAACTGACTTCGGGATTGGCGCAGACCGTAATTGCTAATCAAAAATTGCGTTGGGAGAGTGTGACGCAGGCTAATCTCGGACTGGATTTCGCTATATTGAATAATAGGCTGGTTGGAGAATTTGATATTTACAACAAAGTTACCGATGGCATCCTTTACCGTCCGGGTGTGTATGCAACAATGGGGAACAAGATACCTGCCCGTCAAAATTATGCCGAAGTTACCAATAAGGGCGTTGAGTTGACATTGAACTGGAACGACCGTATCAATGAATGGTCCTATTCTCTCTTCGGAAATTTCTCTTATAATAAGAATTATGTCAGCAAGTTTAAAGGAACTTTAAAGAATAGCTGGGAATATGACGAGAACGGCAATTATGTCTACAAGTCGAATCTGGGAGATGTTTCTGACGGAGGGGACAACAGGATAATCGAAGGACATATTATCAATGAATATTATCTGAAAGAACCTTATAAGGGAGATGCCACTTATTTCTTTAATAACGGGTTGGTTAATCCTGCCGGAGGTCCTAAAAACGGTATGATTCGTACGGAACAGGATATGCAGTGGTTGAAAGCGATGCAAGATCAAGGTTACGTGTTCTATCCCAACCAAAAAATAGGGAAGGCTAATTTATGGTATGGCGATTATATTTATGCTGATATAAATGGGGACGGACTTTATGGAAACGACTACGATAAGAAATTTCAGAAAGTATCGTCAGTTCCAAAATATTATTATGGATTGCAGGGCGCGGTGTCATGGAAAGGATTTGATGTTTCCATGAATTGGCAGGGAGCGGCAGGCTTTTCCATTTATTGGTATTCGGTAGGACAAAATTCCACATCCACGATTTTGGGCTATGGATTATCGAAAGAACTTCAAAAAGACCATTATTTTTATGATCCGGAGAATCCCAACGACCTTCGTACCAATTTACATTCGAAGAACTCACGCCTGACGCTTAATCAAACCAATCAGGCAACAGAAGCGAGTACATTGCATCTCGAAAAAGGTAATTTCCTGAAACTGCGTAACCTGACTATCGGTTATACACTTCCACAGACATGGACACGGAAGTTTTATGCCAATAAAGTACGTGTCTATTTTTCAGGTGAAAACTTGTTGACTATAACCAAATTCTCAGGTATGGATCCGGAAATGCAGACTGGTATGGGATATGTTACAATGCGCCAGCTTGCGTTAGGTATTAATATTAATTTTTAATCTGTACGACAATGAAAAAGACTATCTCGATTATTACACTTGGCGGCATATTAATGTTGTTTGTCTATGCTTGTTCTGCAGACTTTTTGGATACGAAACCGGCTAATGTCATATCTACGGCCGGAGTTTGGGATAATGCAGAGCTGGCTGTTCAAGTTGTGAATGGAGTATATAACGCTTTGCGGGCCGATTATGCGACCAATAGCGGGTATGATGGCGATTTGCATTTTTATGATTATCGCTCCAGCATAATGGATATGGATCGCAACTGGATTTGGCATACACCGACGCTTTTCGGAGTAGCCACTCCTTCATCAACAGAGTTTCTCTCAGCCTGGAAGCGTTACTATGAATTGATTCACAGAGCTAATGATGTAATAGCTAATATAGGAAAGACACCCGATATGAGTGACGGGAAGAAAGCGCAATATATTGCAGAGTGTAAGTTTCTTCGGGCGTATAATTATTATCGGATGAATATTTTATGGAAAGGAGTCCCGCTTTATTTGGAACCGGTGACAGCCGAGGAATGTATAAAAGGGCGTTCTACAGAACAGGAAATCTGGGATGCAGTGCTGGCTGATCTGACAGCTTGTGTTGAAGAACCGAACCTGCCTGCCAAGTATGCTGCCAGTAGCTCGGACTACGGACGGATCACAAAAGCTGCCGCCTATTCATTACGGGGGAAAACTTATTTGTGGCTGAAACAATATGATAAGGCGGAAGATGATTTCAGGGCAATCACTAAGATGGGGTATTCGTTATTCGGAGATTACAAAGCTCTTTTTAAGGAAGCTAATGAACGTTGTGATGAAATGATATTTACCATTCCTTGTATAGAAAACCCTTCCGGTTACGGGTCTGTATTTAATTGGGCTTTTGGTAACCGGACAACGAGTGGCTCAGGTTGGAACAATTATCTGCCGAATCCTGCCTTTATAGACAGTTATGAGTGTGCGGACGGCAAACCGTTTGACTGGGATGATTATCTTCCCGGTTATTCTACGATGACTCCGAGAGAACGTTCCGTATTTTTCTTGCGGGATAACCTGACTGACGGGGAGATTAAAATAATGGGAAGTTATGGTGCTGATATGGAGCAATATCTTCCTAATGGAAATGAAGCGCGTATTAAGGCTGCTTATGCAGGCAGGGATCCGCGTTTGGCTATGAATGTGATAACCCCTTATTCCACATATCTGGGTGGTGTGACAGGTTCGTCAGTCTCATATACATTGCGCTGGCCATATCGGGGCTCTGACGATGCCGAACCTTATGATATCCGGACGGACACTAATGATAAGTTTTATTACTTGATCCGAAAGTTTGTGTATGAAGGTACGGAACATACGATTATGGAACGTTCTCCGATTGATATTCCATTAATCCGTTATGCAGATGTGCTCCTGAATCTGGCTGAAGCACTGACAGAACAGGGAAAATGGGAAGAAGCCATACCCTATGTCAATGATGTCCGCAGCAGAGTAGGAGTACAGGCGTTGAATACAAACGATTATACCACAGTAAAAGGTTTGGACGATATGCGCCAACGTGTCCGTAAGGAGCGATATTGGGAATTGGCTTTTGAAGAATATATGTTTTTTGATGAACTCCGATGGGGAACATGGAAAGAGAAAAAGTTTTATGAAGGCAACGGGTTGATGGAAGTCTGGGGAAATACTACCTATTCTTATTTGTGGGGTGGTGATTATCTTTGGAAATGGGCAATACCTGCTTCGGAAATGGAAAAGAACTCAAATTTAGTACAAAATGATGGATGGAATAATTAATATGAAAACACATATGCTTATTATAATAAATTTATTAGCTACACTGATGTGTGTTACATCATGTAAGCAAGATGTGGAAGAATCTTTTTTCTTTAAGATAGAAGATGGATTACAAGAATGGCATGTGGAAGCAGAAGGAGGAGAGCAGGAATATATAGTAGAAGCTAATGCTCCATGGCAAATTGTGCATAAAGGGATAGGTACATGGGCTAAAGTTTCTCCTCGCAGGAGTGAGGGAGCGGGAAGTTTTCTGATAACAGTCAAGGAAAATGAAAGTGAGGAAGAACGTTCCGTATCACTTGCCGTACAACTGGCAGGAAAGGATTATCCTGTCAATATTTCTATTACTCAGGAAGGCAAGTCCTCGGAGCCTGTTCCACCGGTAGAGGAAGATTATCCGATAGTGTATAATTCATTCCGTGTGCGTGACCCGTTTATTTTTGCGGATCCCGTATCTAAAAAATATTATTTGCATGTTCATGCAGACGATGCACTTTATCCAACGGCAGCCAATCAGATTGCCGTGGCTGTTAGCCGTAATTTGTGTGATTGGCGGAAGGCCGGAATCAGTTTTGAAGCACCGGCAAGCTTTTGGGGAAAGACTGACTTCTGGGCTCCCGACCTTTATTATTATGAAGGCAAGTATTATATGTTTGCTACTTTTAGCGGAGCGGATGAAGTACGGGGAGCGTCCGTATTGGTGTCCGACAAACCTGAAGGACCATTTATTCCTTTGGTCAACAGACCGGTTACTCCTAATGGATGGCAGGCCTTGGATGCTGCGCTTTTTGTTGATGAAAACAAGGATCCGTGGATTGTATTCAGCCATGAATGGACACAAATCTCCGATGGAACTATCGTTGCACAGAAATTGACAAAAGATTTGAAAGAGGCGGCTGACGAACCGGTGACCTTGTTTGCGGCAAGTGCAGCACCTTGGGTTATTAGAAATTCGTATTATGTATCAGACGCTCCATTCCTATACAGGGCGAATAATGGTGAACTTTTGATGCTATGGTCTAGTTTTTTGCTGGGAAAGGACGGGAATGGGCAATATGCCATTGGTGTAGCTCGCTCTCAATCGGGTACTGTTACAGGTCCTTGGATACAAGACCCTCAGCCTCTGAACCCGAATGATAATGGGGGGCATGCCATGATTTTTAAAGATTTTGATGGAGTTTTACGCATCTCGTACCATTCTCCTAATACTCCGGGAGGCAGTGAACGGCTTACGATACATCGGATTGTTGATAATGACGGACAATTGTCTATTGATTTTTTCTCGGCATTAAGTAATTAAACCTGATACAGTATGAAGTATATAATTCTATATGGAATGTGTATAATAGCTCAGATGCTATTATTCACAGGATGCGAAGATAAGGAACAGGCTTCTCCTTACTTGGCACTTGATAAGGATGAGCTAAGCCAGTCGTTTGCAGCTACTGCAGGCACTAAGGAGATAACCCTGTTTTCTAATCTGGAAGTTACCACTGGTATATCTCCTGCGGAAGCGACAGCTTGGTGCCGGTTTAGTTTGAAGAACGTAACGGAAGACGAATCGGTTCTGACTATCAGTGTGGATGAAAATACAGTAAAGCAAGGAAGAAAAGCGACTATAACTCTCACTGCTCCTGATTATCGGAATGTTAAGGTTGATGTTATTCAGTCAGGTATCATCTTGCCTATAAGACTGACGGGATTTGAGCCGCAAAATGGTGGAAAGGGAGACATAGTAACGCTCAAAGGTGAAAACTTGGGAGATATAGCGGCCAATCTGCGTGTTTTTTTCGGAACTACTGTTGCCGAAATCCTTTCAGCAAGTGATACGGAATTGCAGGTGAAAGTACCTAAAATAACGAATAGCGAGACTTGTAAGATAAGTGTGGAACTGGACAAAATGAAGGAAGCCTATACCGATGATTTTATGTATGAGAAACGTTGGTGGATAGAAAATCTGAAAGTGGACGTATTGCCTTCGGCAATCGCTGTTGACGACGCCGGAAAGAACATTCTCTTTTTACGCCGTTTCCCTGATGACCGGATTCCGGCTGAACTGGGACTTTATCGTTTGTCGGAAACAGGTGAAGTATCTTTCCTTGCCGGTTATGATCGTGTGGCGGGAGGATATGGCTTTACAAGTGTTGTTTATGATAATGTTTCCAAGAAGTTTTATACAATAGCTGAATGTGGAGGTACGGCAATCCAACTGATTGTAGTTGATCCGGCTAATAACTGGTCGACCGAGGTGAAAGCAGTCGAAGCAGGTATTGACGGCTATTGGGGTGTTGGATTGACTGCTAGTAAGGATGGTAAATTATATACCCGGCAGGGATGGACAAATACTGTTATAGAAATAGATCCTTCGGCATGGACTGCAAAAACAATAGGATTGGTCGAACGGCATGGTAGCCAGGAGTTTTCGACGGCTCTTGCTGTTGCTACTGGTACGAATCATTTGTATGTGCAAATCAGGTCGACGTCCGAACTGGCATATATTGATGTCACGACAGGTGAAGTTACTTGGTTGAATACTTCTACCGAGATTGGGTATTGGGACGGTGCATTTGCCGAGGCCCGTTTCTTGAGGGGGGAACAGATGTGTTCGGACGATGAAGGTAATATTTATATTGTTGACCAGGACAATCATGCTATTCGTATGGTGAATGACATAGGAGTTTCAACTGTCATTGGCGGCAATGGTTCCGGTGCGGTAAATGGCATTGGCAAAGATGCAAAATTATGTGCTCCTTCGGGATTATGCATGGATGCTAACGGGGTTATGTATATTGGAGACACATGGAATGCCTGTATCAGAAAAGCAGTTTTTGAGTAGTATTTTTATATTGTAGAATATTGAAATATAGAATCTTATGAGAAATATATTAGTAGCATTTTTTATTGGCGTTATATTGTTTGGCTCTTGTAATCAGACAACAACTCCTGTTCGTGAAGTCTGGACAAAAGAGCAGGCTAATGAGTGGTATAAACAATGGGGATGGCTTCGTGGATGCGATTTTATTCCAAGCACGGCAATCAACCAAATGGAGATGTGGCAGGCAGATACTTTTGATCCGGTGACTATTGATCGTGAACTGGGTTGGGCGGAAGAAATAGGTATGAACTGTATGCGCGTATATTTGCATCACCTGGTTTGGGAAACAGATAAGGAAGGTTTTAAGAAACGTATTAATGAATACCTTACTATTGCCGACAAGCATCATATCTCTACCATCTTCGTCTTCCTGGATGATTGTTGGAATCCTGTATATCAGGCTGGAAAACAGCCGGAACCACAGCCGGGAGTACACAATTCGGGATGGGCACGTGACCCGGGTGATCTGTATTATAAAGGCGATACGGCAGTGATACTTCCGGTATTGGAAAGCTATGTGAAAGATATCCTGACTACCTTTAAGGATGATAAGAGAATTGTGTTATGGGATTTATATAACGAACCCGGTGGTTCGGGTGGATATAAATACGGTGAAAGAAGTCTGCCGTTATTGCAGAAGATATTTACGTGGGGACGAACGGTGAATCCGTCGCAACCCTTGTCAGCCGGAGTTTGGGATATGAGCCTGACTAATCTGAATAAGTTCCAATTGGAAAATTCGGATGTGATAACATACCACACGTATGAAGGCTTGAATTCGCATCAGCAACTTATTGATACATTGAAGCAATACGGTCGCCCGATGATTTGTACAGAATATATGGCACGTACTCAAAATAGTACTTTCCAAGATATTATGCCAATGCTGAAGAGAGAAAATATCGGTGCAATCAACTGGGGACTTGTAGCCGGAAAAACAAATACGTTCTTTGCATGGGACACTCCATTGCCTGATGTTGTTGAACCTCCATTGTGGTTCCACGATATATTCCGTAGTGATGGAACCCCTTATTCGGAGGATGAGGTGGATTGTATTCGTTCGTTGACTAAATAATTTCATAATGATGGCTGTGAGGAATATGTAGGTAATGAGAGTAGGGATATGCCTGTTTGGTTGTGGGTTCCTTCTTCCTCACAGCTATCCCTACCATGATTCCAAAATCTATCCTAAGCAAGTCATATTTCATTTAAAACCGTACTGAAATCGAACCATTTTGGGTATAAAGATTATTCCTTCACCTCCCAAGTATCAGTTCGAAAAGATGCTACCGGAATACCATATCGACTATAAAGCGTCCCTTGCTCATAATTCCGGAAACAATAGCGGACGGCTACTGGAATAGCGACTTTTTCACAACTTACTTCAAGACGTCCTGTATATTTCTCAATCTGTGCGGTAGCAGGATAAAACACATGATCGCTCCCGGCCACCTCCACGCCTGAGATGGAAGCTCCCAAAGGTGCAAGGCCTTCACTACCACAATCAAAGGTCAAGTATGCCTTGCCATTAACCACCTCCATCGATTGATAGACAGGCGTGTCCGGATTAAAGCCTCTTAATCCATAGCTCCCAGAAAGAGCCAACAACGCCAACCGTTCGCCGACTTTACGTTTACGGGCCGGATGAATACAATTACGATCACCGATATCCATTGTCACAACCATATTACTGTTTGGAATCTCTTTCAAGTTCAGCAATTGTGCCTCACGTAATAAAGCACTCCCTACCAATTCTGTCCCTTCATATGCAAAAGGAGCAATCTGAACATAATAGAAGGGCAATTCACCTTGCCCCCACGCCTCACGCAACATCTTGACAAAAGCCGGCTGTAGCCTGCGATATAAATCCGGATTCTTACGATTGGATTCACCCTGATACCAAAGAAATCCCTTGACGGTATATTGCTCAACAGGAGCAATCATTGCATTGTAAAGCATACAAGGCTTATACTTCGGTCGTTCAATAAACGTTGTATCGTCAAGAAAACTAAGATCGAATGCCTTAAACGGAGCTAACGCCTCACGGCTCATCCATGCCTGAATGGCGGTTCCGCCCCATGAAGAGACAATAATGCCAACCGGCACATCAAGTACTTTTTGGAGATAGTCTGCAAAAAAATAAGCAGTTGCACTCGCTTCAGATACCACTTCCGGAGTGTTTTTCAACCATTGTGCCCGGCAATTCTTTTGTGGCATTCGAGCTCCTTCCTGTCCAATCGTACAAATTCGTATGGGTCGTGAAGGTTTGGCGTGTACAATCATATCCACAGCATCCTCAATAGGCTGATTGGCTTTTCCCATCAGAGGCATTTCCATATTCGACTGACCGGCACATAACCACACCTCACCAATCAGCACATCACGAAGCATCAATTCCTCACCGTCACTTAAACTTATTGAGTAGGGTCCTCCCGCAACGGGTGTCTTCAAACTTGTACGCCACATTCCCGCTTCATCTGCCCGAACTGTATAAAGTTTCTGATCCCAGGATGGACGGATAGCAACCGTTTTCTTGGGAGACGCCATCCCCCATATTTGCACATCAGTTTGCTGTTGCAAAACCATGTTGTCAGTGAAGAACGAAGATAATACAACTTTAGCGCGCACACTTACCGCACACCATATAGCCAAAAGAAAAACAAGAAATCTCATATCCCGTCCATTTATTGAATGATATAATTCTTTTTCTCTTTTCCTATTCCTTTCAGAGTCAGAGATTTCCATGCATCAGGGATTGAGCCTTTTCCGGCAACAATTCCTTTATCCGTAATATCCAGTCCGCCGAATCCCATCAGTACGGACTGCAATACACCGCCTGCCCCTGTCAGGAAATAGGGATTCGTACCACCATCAAACTCGGCTATTACCCGGAAGGGCGGATTCAGATTAGGAAGATAGGAATCTCTGAAGTAATGCCATGCACGTTCACGCTCCCCCAAGCGGGTAAATAAAATAGAGTAGATAGACTTCGACATGGCAGGTGTCTTCTTTCTCGGAACAGTCTGTAGATAATATTCCAAATCCTTCCGAATCTGCTCTTTATCCGTTATAAGTTTTAACGGGAAAGCCAACAGGCAGACATCAGCCTGTTTGGTTATAGCTCCGTCATAGGTATCATGCTCTGCCGTTACTCCATTGGCAAGTTTCCGGAAACAAAGTTTCTCCGCCACAGTCGTCCACATAGGGTCTGACTTTACATTTAATAGTTTGGCAGCTTTGCAGGCAGCTTCCAAAGTGGATTTCGCAACACCGTTTGTATAAGCATTATTATTCACGTTCTTTCCTCCTTGAGGATTCCGGTTCCATTCATCTGCTCCAATCACATTTCTGATTTCATACTCTCCCGCTTCATCCGGTTCCGAACGGCTTACCCAATATTCGGCAGCGGCACTAAGAATGGGAAATCCCTTTTGACGAAGCCATTCCAAATCCTGCGTCACCGCATAATATTGCCAAGCTGCCATAGCTACATCTCCCGTAATATGATTTTCAAAAGGACCGTAAATGTTGGTTACTGTATTATCTTCGTTTCCTTTATCACTACTTTCCCACGGGTACATGGCTCCTTTATAGCCATGCATGAAAGCGTTATGTCTGGCTGCATCCAAACGCTGATAGCGGTATTCTATCATTGATTCCGCCAATTCGGGATGCAGCAATAATAAAGCCGGAAAAATCCACGTGTCAGCATCCCAAAATACGTGCCCGTTGTAACCGAAACCCGAAAGCCCCATCGGAGAACAAGACAATCCCGAACCTTCCCGCACAAAAGCATACGTGTGATAAAGCATGCTGCGAATGTCTTGTTGCGACTGAAGATCGCCCTCAATCACAATATCGCTTTCCCAAAGCTTGTCCCATGCAGCGATATGCTTGCTCCATAATCGTTCGACGCCCTCTACTGCTGCAAATGCCGTCAACCGTTCCACTTCATTCTTGACGTCAGCATGAGTAGCAGCGGAAAGTGTCGTCCCGATAATCGAAAAAATGTAAGGCTGGCCTGCCTGCAAACGAACCATAAATTCTTGTGTATGTACCCCGACTCCGTGTGCACTCCGGTGGCAGACTTCCGGACGGGGAAAAGAATCGTCGAAAACAAACGATGAACAAGCCCCGATTTCAAGTTCCCGGGTCGGAGATTTTGCGATTGATGTGCAGAAATCAATCGCTGTCTTTCCATTGAAGATGCGGTTGAAAGATTCCTGCGGACTACGCAACGATTCATGCACCGTCAGTATATTCGCCACAGCTACCTCTATATTTTCTTTCGGAACGATCCGTACACGCAGTAAACACGAATAAGGTAAATGACGTAATGCGGTATATTGATATTCGATACGGGCAAGCGATTGATAATCAAATTCTCCGCAAAACAATCCCTGACGCATATCCAAAGTCTGTTTATAACCGGATATTTGGGAAGCTTTCACCTTAGTTCCGTTTATCTGCAATTCCGTATCCAGCATATTGATGCCATGCAAGAAATTATTCACTCTTCCCTTTCCATAGATATCATAAAATCCTCCCAGCACGACACGGGAAATCTTCAAAGGATCGGGGGAAGAGACTAATCCCAGCATACCATTGGCTACCGTTATTCCATAATAGGACGAAGGTTCAATCTGTTCGGCAGTTATTTTCCAAGCATCTTGCGCAGACACACCAATGACAGGCCATAGACCGCTCAACAGCAGTAATATTAAAAAGTTCCTTTTTCTCATTATTATCTCTATTTTATAAGCCTTTTGTAAATGCACAGTCAGTCTTTTCTCATCGAAGCAAGGCAACGCCTGCTCCGACGAGAAAAGAGACATGCTAACTAAAAGTTTATTATACTAAAAACTAATACATATATCCGCTCTTACCCGGATTACCTCCCATCTGCGACCAGGCATTGGCTGCATAGCCTGTCGCTGCTCCTTCAATAGCAAACAAAGTGGGTTTTCCTTCCAGCATACCAGTCACATAGATTGTGCCATCAGCCGATATGGTGGGCGATGATTTCAGTTCGGTTCCAAGTTGGAGTGAAGCGATAGCTCTTCCTGTAACCGGTTCGAGTTTCACCAAAGAACCTTTTTCTGCATCATTATAGTAGATATATCCTTCATTATCTATAGCAGGAACGCCATAAGCAGTGCCCGCTACTTCCGTAGCCCACAAAACGGAACCTGTAGAAGATATGGCAGTAATATATTTGTCAGTAGCTACATACACAACCTCATTTCCATCAACCACCAAGCCATAACCGGTTTGTTTATTTTCCCCTTTCACGGCAGTATACCATTCAGGTGTTGACACTTTACCCTCGGTAGTCTTCTTGGTATCATAGCAATAGACTAATGCTTTCGTCTCATTGGTAGATATGCGGGCTCCTAAATTAAGGCAAAGGATATATGCTTTTCCATCTGCACCAATAGCGATCTGGCTGCCATTAGGCTGGTCATTTGGAGCATAATTCTGCTCATTGGTCGACTTGCTCCAACTATTGCCTTTCGGGAAGAAGATGTGTGTACCATACGACCGTCCGCTACTTTGCCCCGTGTTAACAAGTATCTTGCCATCTTTCAATCCTACACAACCGCCATAACTTCCGGAAGACGTTTTTTCCGAATATTTAAGTACCCCGGATACTTTATCATAAATACGGAAATGTTTTCCATCTGTACTTGGAGCCGAATTCGTCAGGATCATCACATACTGGTCTGTGACAACCGGAGCACCGAAAGGACGCATACTCGATTTTGCGCCAATCGCTGTAAACCACAACTGCGTACCACCGTCTGCACCGCCTTTTACAGCATAGAGACTGGCAGACTTGGATGCATCTGCTCCCGCCTTGGTAGTATTGTCTCCGACAGCTACATACACCGTTCCGTCGGAATCCACCGTAGGAGTCGGGTGTTGATAGTCAGAACCTCGATTCGGTTCATTGTTCTGCCCACAGTCGAATCCCCAAGTCCGTTCACCGAGTTTTGTGAAGCAAACCAGGTTATAATTGCTGGAAGAAACATATACATACTGACCATCTGCGCTTGTTGCCGGAGAAGTGCCGTACACCACTCCCTGTTCATCGTAGGAATGAGACCATAACACGCCAAGACTACCGGCTCCCTTGGCTATATCCATTGTGACAGTCTTCGTGTCTTTCCTTTTTTTATTGTCCGTCACAGTCAGTGATACGTTTATTTTTCCATGCGAACCGAAAGTGATTTTCGGGTTTTCCTCTGTAGAGAGGATAGCACCGAATGTCCATTCTCTTTTGACAATCTCAGACCCTTCCGCTGCTTTCGATTGATCCGTAAAAACAACTTCTTCGCCCGCTACAATTCGTTCGGGCAGCCAGCTGAAGTCTGCCGTAGGACGGACACCGTCATCTATTATTTTAATTGTCTTTTCAAAAACTGATTTCATTGCACCGCGATCCGAAGTGACAGTCAGACGAAAAAGATAGTCTCCACCCTCTTCCACGCTAAATGGTTCGGGAGCAGTCAGTTCGTAGGAAACTTTACCCATAAATTCCCATTTGCAGACTGCAATCTGGGCATTCTCCGCCGTCGACGTGTTTGTCAGGGTAATCAAGTCACCAATCTCATAGGATTCCTTATCTGTAGTGAATCCAGCTTGTACCCATGTCTCTTCATCAGGTGTACACCCAACCAACAGACCGATAACAGCTACCAATACATATATGATTCTTTTCATTGCGTTTCTGTAATTTTAGATGATCGTTTCATTACTTCACGTATTCCAATTTACCGATGATGGGATAATGATCAGAGATATAAGTGATATTCTGATAAACTTTATCTATTGTCTCGAACTTCAAAGCTTTAAAGCCTGTACAAAAGATGTGATCTACAATATAAGGATTGGCGGTACCAAAGCCTGTATAAGAGTATTTCGAGTCTGTGATCGGAGCCGATAAGCGGACATTTGTCATGAATGTTTTAACTCCGTCAAAGATATCACTGTCAATCTGCTTGTTAAAGTCGGCAGTCAGCAACATCGGCAATCCTTCCGGATTGAGTTCGGACATTTTATTCACAATCACTTCCATCGACTTGCCTGGAGCGATGGTAGAGCCTACATCGATGTGAGTATTGACGAAGAAGAATTTCTTACCGGAAGCAATGTGCTTGAAAATAGCCCATGTCGCTATACGGGGAACGGTACTGTCCCATCCTAGAGAACCCGGTACATCTGGAGTTTCAGAAAGCCAGAAACAATCCCACTTGATTAGTTCAACAGCCTTTTTCCGATAAAAGATAGGGACAAACTCATCATTGTTGGCATTGTTGGCACGGCGTCCCTTACCGACATATCCATAATCTTTCCAGTTCTCTTCCAGCCACTTCAGTTGTGGCGGCCGCGCTTCCTGCATACCGATCACCGTCGGTTTATGTTCTCCGATCATCGGTATAAAAGCTGCCGTACGGGCTTCCCATGACTTTTCTCCCGTATCTTTGGTATTATAATACCGGATATTGAACGACATGACTTTAATTTGGTTATCATTCAGTGACGGGTCTTCCTCTTTTAATGTTTCCGGGTCTTTATAAAATTCCGAATAATCAGGAGTAGTATTACTGCATCCGCCTAACGCTACAACATAGATAGCAATTACAGGCAATATCTGGTTAAATTTCATCATACTAAATCTTTTATATTTTAATTCCAATTGGCGTTCTGTGATAGTTTATATCCGGCACTCTCATAATCGCGAATCACTTGTGCCGGAACAGGATAAAGATATTGACGGTCGTCATCGTACCAGATGCGGTTTCCCGTACCGGGGTTATATCTCAAATCGTATCCGCCTGCGGCATTTACTGTGGCATAAAGTCCTGTTTCATTCTTTACGTTCACTGTTTTACAGTTTTTATTGGATGATTGCGTACCGTTATCAGTAAAGTAGCAATCAGGAGTTCCGTCACCATTCAAGTCAATATCCACATTCAATGCGCTGATGTGCATGCCTATCCAAGGTAGTTCCTCTATCAGTTCACCACATTTCCAACGACGCAAATCATTGAACCTCGTTCCTTCAGCTACCAATTCAATGGCACGTTCCCGACGGATTTCCAGTAAAACCGGGTTAATGATATTCGGATAAAATGTCTGCTGCAAATACAAATCAACAGTTGTAGGAAGTTTTTCCGTTCCACCTGTGATTCCGGCACGTCGACGCAGGGTGCCGATAGTAGCGTTCCATTCAGCATCAGTAAGCCCACCCAGTTCAGCTTGTGCTTCGGCATAGTTGAGCAACACCTCAGCATAACGCAACAATGGGATACTGTTGTTGTTCTTTTCATTGTTATCGTATTTTGTATCGTCAAGAGAATACTTAATCACATGATAACCAGTCAGGCAAACTGTCATATCGGCTACTACGGCTTTTCCGTCACGTTTGAAATCCAGTCCGCGGATGGTCTGTGCCAAACGCAGATCACGACTCTTCATTTCTTCTACAAAATTTTTGGTTTCATAGCCTGTTTCGGCAGTGAACGGGGTACCGTCCAATTTCAAGTAAGTATTGACAAACGGACGAACCAGACTCCAGCCTTTGCCGTACGAAAGCGAGTTATACCAGTAATTTTGAGTTCCGTAGATACCCGATGCACTATTGGCACATACCGCCAGAATTACTTCGGAGGTGATGGGCGCTTCCAGATAGAACAAATCACGGTAGGCTCCTTTGGTGCCTGTTGCCGTATTCAGCGAAAGTCCGCTGTTGTCCATTACCAGCTTGGCTGCACTGGCAGCATGGCGGTAAAGTTCTTCCGGAGTGATTTCCAAACCTGTCAGTTTGTGATAACGGCGATAGGCGGCTTCGAACAGGCACACACGTGATTTAAGCGCTGCTGCAGCCCATTTGGTGAGTGTGGAGCTATTAACAGAAGAAGTTGCCTGAATATGTTCATAAGCAAAATCGAGATCTTCGATCATATTCTTGATGATGACGTCCCGGCTATCACGCTCTTTATACATGACATCGTATTGGTAAGACTGGATTTCACTGCCAAACCAGGGAACTTCGCCATATTGAGTCAACTTGTCATAATAAAACCAGGCGCGGAACCAACGGGCGATACCCAAGTAATTATCGCGGGTAGCTGCATCCACCGTACACTCCTTTGAGTAGCACCCGTCGATAAAATAGTTGATGTTCCGTAGGGTTCCCCATGACCAGCTGGTAGCTGTTTCCGAATTGTACGCGTTTTGCTGAATAAACACATTCGTCTGCCGGACAGCGGCAATATCGCACATCTCATCCTGCTGATAGCCCGTAGAAAGTGTAGGCAATGCCCGATAAAAGGAATAGGCATAAAGGCGCAATCCGGACTCGCTGCCGAAAACCATAGATTTGTCAGCTTCTACCTGCATCGTCTCCGTCAAATCGCAACTTCCTAGCAACACCGTTGCACACAGAAGCAGGATATTACGTATAGTACTTAATCTTTTCATATCTTCTTTGTTTCTATTTAGTAAGTAATAGAGATTCCTAAACTTAGATTCCGCATCGTCGGATAGTTGAAACCGTCTCCTTTATTACCGGAAGTCAGGTCATTATCCGAACCTTTTGTTATCACTGCCACATCGTAATCTTTCGTGTGACGGTAGAGTGGAGACCACGACCATAAGTTCTCGCCCGAGAAATAGACAGATACTTTAGAAAACCCGGCTTTTGCTATCCATTTCTTTGGCAAATTGTAGCCAAACTGCAGATTTTTGAGCCGGAAGTAAGATACATCCTGCAAGTAGCGTGTATTGGCCGTGCCTTTATATAAAGGATTGTAATAACCCGAATAACGCGGCAGATAAGCATCAGGGCGGTCTTTGGTCCAATAGTTATTCAAGTGCCACACCGGGACTTGGTTATAAGGACGGTTATACTGTCCCCAGAAAGAACTCTCACCACTGGGATACCAGTCTTGTTTTCCTACACCGTCGAACATGGCTGACAGAAAGAAGTTATTCCAGTCGGCACTAAATGAGAGGGTATAGATGTAGCGCGGTTCGGAATTTCCTATGATTTTCCGGTCGCCCGGTGAGTCTACTGTGTTAGCTCCGTTATCAATACTACCTGTATTGTTCAAGTCTTCGAAGCGCATATCACCGGGATAAGTAATGTAATTGATAGATGTCTGCATCAGGTTGTTTTTGTAGCCTTTTCCGTCAAAAGCCGCATCGATTTCATCTTGCGACTGGAACAGTCCGTTACAAACAAATCCCCAAATCTCACCGATACGCTGACCTATATAATAATCATCCAAGTCACGTTTCGGGTTATTATATTTGTCTATCACTGAATGATAATCGGCAAGTGTTGCTTTGATGCCGAAGCTAAACGGCTTGCCTGCCAAACGGAACGAGTCGTTATATCCCAAAGAAATCTCGTAACCATAGGTACTCATATCAGCATAGTTCCCTTTGGGCGATGATGTACCGAATGTATCGGGAAGTGTCGGTCCCACCGTATACATATTAACAGTCTTACGTACGTAATAATCGGCGGACAACGTAATTTTGTTGTTCCAGAATCCCAAATCGATACCGCCATCAATGGTTCGTGAGGTTTCCCAGCCAATATTATCAGGAATTTGGGCAGGATTGAGCGTGTAGCGTAACTGTGCCTTACCGTCGAGATAACGGCCTTCGCTCGATGAGCCGGTAGTAGAATAAGTCTTTAATGAGAACTTTTCCAGATAAGAATATGGCTTCACATTACTATTACCCAGTGCGCCATAAGAGACACGCAACTTTCCATTGGAGATAATAGTCGGATTTACTTTCCAGAACTTCTCTTCCGAGAAACGCCATGCTGCCGAAGCTGAAGGAAAAAATCCCCATTGTGAATTGTTAGGAAACTTCGAAGAACCGTCATAACGCCCGTTCACCTCAAATAGATAACGGTTATCATAAGAGTAATTCAACCGGAAGAATGCCCCAGCATATCGCCAACGATTACCGTCACTCTTAATGGACATATTATCTCCCATAGCAAAGTTGATATTTTCCACATCAGGCATCAACAAACCATTTCGCTCTGAAGAGATTGCCTTGTAGTCCTGTTGTTCGTAGTTATATCCCGCCAAAGCTTTCAGATAATGTTTTCCGGCAAATGTATTTTCATATTCGGCATATACATTGGTGGATATATAGGTGGTCTGTTGCACTTTCTCCAACATCTTATCATCCGTTTCCGGTACTCCGAGATATTTAATCACCCCTTCGTAATCGCTATATGGAACAACGGTCGTTTTCTTGTCTTCTATAAAATCTTTCGTACGGAAAGAGAAGTCTCCGGTGAAACGTAATTTGTTGTCCAACATGATTATATTCAAGGTCGTCGTATTTTTCAGCGTCTTCGTTGTACGCTTTATCCAGTTGTTACCTGTTACCAGTCCACCGACGGAACGTGCTCCGGAGTGTGTCAAGGTGCCGTCCGGATTGAAGATTGGTTCGGACGGATGCCCTTCCATATTGATGGCTTTCCAAACCAGACCTTCATTCTGTTCTACATACCCCAATGGTTGCGTATATTTATCATGAGTATAGTCTATGTTATTAGAAATTTTCAGCCAGTCGAACACCTGTGCACTGATTTTGGTACGCATATTCATAGTGCGGTAGGTATCCGAGTTATAATTGAACAGACCGTCATAATCATATAAACGCGCGGAAGTGTAATAACTGATTTTTCCGTTCGAACCGCTAATGGATACATTATGCGACTGTGCAAACGTATGATCTTTGTAAAGCGCATCATAGTAATCTTCATTCCCGTAGTAAGTGTACTTTCCATCAGCTCCAACAGCTGCCTGCAATGTGTTTCCAGCCAACTTTCGCTGCCGGAAAGTCTCCAGCCATTCTTTTGAGAAAGGTTGTGATTTATTAATGCTGGTAGGCTCTATCCCGCGGTAATTGTATTCCGCCTCGCGAAACAGATAAGCCCAGACATAACCGTCATCAACGACATCCGGCACAGCATACGGAGTTTCATAGGAGAAGTTCCCTGTATAATTGACCGTAAATTTATCTTTTTGTTTTGACGGATCTTTTGTTGTAATCAGGACAACCCCATACGGAGCACGTGAACCGTAGATGGCTGCTGAAGCCGCATCTTTCAATACGGACACGCTTTCTATATCATTCGGATTCAACATGGCAGGATCACCTTCTACACCGTCTATCAATACCAGCGCACTACCGCCCGCTCCGATAGACGTTACACCACGGATATTATACGAAGCCGATTGATTGGGCTTACCGTCGACTAACGAAATATTCAGATTGGGTACAGCGCCTTGCAACATCTGTGTGACATTAGCCACCGGACGATTTTCAAATACATCCGATGATACATTTTCTACCGCCCCTGTCAAGTTTATCTTTTTTTGGGTACTGAATCCGACCACCACTACTTCGTCCAACGTCTGTGTATCATCTTTCAGCACAACTGTCAGATAGTTCTTGTTTTTCACACTCACTTCTTGCGTCAGAAACCCCAAATAGGATATTTGTACAACCCCCTCTTCACTAACTGTCAACTGAAACTTACCGTCCATATCGGAGATTGTACCCGCCATGCCATTCTTCTCTTTTATATTGGCTCCGATGACAGGATCGCCCGCCATATCCTTCACTATCCCGCTAATAGTGTATTTCCTGGAGGATTGTTGTACAGACTGACCGCTTTTCTTTTTGATGATAATATCTTTCCCTTGGATAGTGTAGCTAACATTTTGTCCTGCCAGGACCTGTTCTACCACCTTTTCAATAGGTAAATCTTTGGCTAGCACCGTCACAATCTTTTTGGTATTCAGATCGCTTGCCGCAAATGTAAATGAATATCCATTCTGCTTCTGTATGGTTTCAATGGCCTGTTTTACTGTCACGTTCTTCAACTGCATACTGATATGCTGCGCAAATGAGCTCAGATGAAGACATAGCATGAGCAGGACCATGAAAAAAACTTTTTTCTTAGTTTTCATAAGTCAATGAATAAATAATTGATAAATAGGATGAGAAGTTTAGGATTTTATTTATATTTGCCTAAGCTTTCATCAATAAAGTCACTGTGGCTTTTAAGATAGAAAGGCAAGAGGTCAGGGGATGGAAAAGGAACCTGGCCTTTTTATGTTTCTATCAAGAGAGGTAAAAATCATGTTTTTTCAAAGTTGCTTTTCATATTCTTTTAAGTTTTAAAAGGTTTAACATTCTGTTTCATTCAGGAAGTGTGATCACAATATTTTTTCCTTCAATGGTATAAGTCATTTTATCGGTAGATGATAGTACATCCATAATTTCCCGGATACTCTGTTCCTTTCTGCGGAAGTTACCATAGAAACGGACGGAGTTTAGCGCAGCGTCTGCAATAGTGATTTTTATATTATAGCTTCTTTCCAGTTCCTTCACAATATCGGGGAGCAACGCTTCGTCGAAATAGAGACGGTCGTTTGTCCATTCGGCACTGTAAGCAGCTTTTGTACTTGAAATCAATAAATTTCCGGTCTTTTTATCTAATAGGGCTTGCTGGTCCGGGTGAAGTATCGTTTCCTTTTGTTGGGTGCTGAGAGCTACTTTACCTTCGAGCAAACAAACTTTCGCTTCCAGAGCGTCCTGATAATTTCTGAAATTGAATTTGGTTCCTAATACCTTTACGTCCAGTTCATCAGTATGTACTTTAAAAGGAATATGTTTATTCTTAGTTACTTCAAAATAAGCTTCTCCGGTAAGATTCAGTGCCCGTTCGTTGATGCCAAAGTCTTGTGCATAACTCATCTTAGAACCCGCATTCAGCCAGACCAGCGTTCCGTCCGGAAGGTATAGTTTGGTTTTTGAACCGTATGGAGCTTCAATTGTAATCTGTGCCAACTGATTCCGGAGTACTCTCTTTCCACTCTGAAAGGCAATCGTTCCGCAAATAAAGACAACGATAATCATCGCGGCAGCATACATCCACGGGCGAAGTTGGAAAAACTTGTGTTTATTGATTTAGTAGATGACAAAATTTAAATTTATGCTGTTAAACATCTAATTTTTAAGTGA
>CAMQVH010000038.1 GCA_947038155.1 uncultured Bacteroides sp.
CACCAATCTGGATGGAAAGTTCACTATCGGTAATGCACCAAGTTCTGCAAGAACTAAATAACCACATCAAACACTCCCATAACAAATACAGACTAAATTATCCGCCGCCAATCAGCCGGTAGCCCACAGATTATTTCTACTAAAAAAGAATGGGAACTCCCATATAATTACAGGAATCCCCACTTTTCTACTATTTTCAGCTCTTATATCAGATACTAATATGCTACCGAAAGCGGAGCACGTAATTTTTGAGCATACTCAGCCATATATTTATTCCATACATCTGCCGTCTTGATGGCAGCTTTGTCCCAAGCAGACCCCCAGTAATAAGTATATTCAGAACCCGGCTCATATTCGCTGACAGCCAGTACATGACCATCCGCTCCGCCGCGCTCTTTTTTCTCCGTTTCCGAGAAAAGAACGACTTTAGCATCTTTTACTTGCGCGGGGAATGCAGCGCCGACAAATATCTTGCCGTTTCCACCTTTCCGGTCGGTCGTAGGGTCAACATAAGTGATGTAGCCGTTTGCGGCATCTGCTGCAACTGCACCGTCCGGTTCACGCAGGACAAGCCCGGTAGTTACAGGCATGGCTTCCTTCAGGTTGGTATACGAAATTACTGCTTTATTGAGGTATGAGCCTGCATCCAGAGAAATAACACGCGTTTCCACCACATTGGAATCTCCACGAACTACCAACGGATTAAATTCCAGTTTCACGGTGAAACGCAACGGGCCGTTATCAAGGATTTCCTGTGTGCGGTAGCAGTAAGGATAGATAATGGTATCACCTGCCATCAAAGCAGCCGTACCGCAACCCAATGTAGGGCCTACGGCGTAGCAGTCCATTCCGTAACCATGGTCAATATGGTAAGAGATGGAACGTCCCAGTTCTCCTGCCGCTTTCGGGTCTGTCTTTTTCAGTTCGGCTATCTTGGCACGCTTTTCCTTGTTCAGTTCTTCAGCGTACATACCTTCAAGAACCGGTTCTG
This sequence comes from uncultured Bacteroides sp., assembly GCA_947038155.1. Lineage (GTDB taxonomy): Bacteria > Bacteroidota > Bacteroidia > Bacteroidales > Bacteroidaceae > Bacteroides. The sequence goes on from CAMQVH010000038.1 coordinate 992, forward strand.
TGGTGTTGTACTTCGTAAATAGGTCATAGCCGAAGCCGCGTTCGCCTCTTGCCTGCAAGGCAGGGCCATAGGCACGATAACCGCCAAGGTCATTCTCCCAGGCAACATCGTCCAGACGTTCGGGGTAGTATTTGCCACAAGCAATTACGTTGAAAGGCTCCGGAGTGCCCTGCTGGATAGTATAAACGGCTGTGCCGTTAGCTGTCACCGCAGCCGGAAAAATAACTTTTTCGTCATATGTCACTTGGTAAGGCACTTGCCGGCCGTCGGCGTCAAGCACTACAATCTGTGCTGTATCTGCCAGTTTCAGTCTGGCAACTACATCGCTCATCGGTACTTCAACCATCTCCCCTGCACGTTCCAACGCCAGAGGATTGGTCACAGTGACCGTCATCGCCTGTTTGCTGTCCGCACAGGAAGCGAAGCCCATCAAAGCAGCGGCAATCAGAATAAATATCTTTTTCATGATTGGTTCTTATTTAAATAAAAATAAGGTGACAGATGAAAAGAGGATGCTCTTTGCCATTCTATCACCTTACCGGATTAGTTTTCTATCTTATCTTGTATTATTTCGGTTGTTTTCCGATATAAGCAAGGATACCACCGTCTACGTAAAGAACATGTCCGTTGACAGCGTTAGATGCTTCAGAAGCAAGGAATACGGCAGGGCCCGTCAGTTCTTCCGGATCCAACCAACGGCCGGCCGGAGTCTTTGCACAGATGAATGAATCGAACGGGTGACGGCTTCCGTCTGCCTGTGGCTCACGAAGAGGAGCAGTCTGCGGAGTAGCGATGTAACCCGGGCCGATGCCATTACACTGGATGTTGTATTCACCATATTCAGAGCAGATGTTGCGAGTCAGCATCTTCAGACCACCCTTAGCGGCAGCGTAAGCAGATACAGTTTCACGACCCAGCTCAGACATCATAGAGCAGATGTTGATGATTTTACCGGCACGTTTTTCCATCATAGCAGGAAGAACAGCCTTAGCAACGATAAACGGAGCGTTCAAGTCGATGTCGATTACACGACGGAAATCTGCAGCCTCCATTTCGTGCATGGGAACACGACGGATGATACCTGCGTTATTTACAAGAATATCAATTGTACCTACTTCTTTAGCGATAGTAGCAACCATAGCCTGTACAGCCGGTTCGTCTGTTACGTCACATACATAACCGTGAGCCTTGATACCCTTTTCTGCATAAGCAGCCATACCTTTGTCTACCAACTCCTGATTGATGTCGTTAAAACAAACAGTAGCGCCTTGTTCTGCAAAAGCAGAAGCGATAGCAAAACCGATACCATAAGAAGCACCTGTAACGAGAGCTACTTTACCTTTCAAAGAAAAATTCAAATACTGATTCATAATTTTTTTGTTATTAAATTAGGAAAACTTATTGTAGTTGTTTATTTCAAATCTGTTATTAATGAGAAGTCCTGATCGCCGTAGTCGAGGTTCTCACCGCCCATACCCCAGATAAAGGTATAGTTGTGGGTAGCGGCAGCCGAGTGGATAGACCATTCGGGCGAAAGAACCGCCTGGTCGCCCTTCATCCATACGTGACGCGTTTCTCCCACTTCGCCCATGAAGTGACAGATAGCGTGGTCTTCGGGAATTTCGAAGTAGAAATAGGCTTCCATACGACGGCTGTGCACGTGGGCAGGCATCGTGTTCCATACGCTTCCCGGAGCGAGTTCCGTCATACCCATCTGGAGCTGGCAGGTAGGCAATACCTGATTTACCAGCATCTTATTGATGTTACGATGGTTGGAACCTTCCAAAGAGCCCATTTCAGCTACTACTGCATCGGCTTTCGTCACCTTACGGTCGGGATAGTTGCGGTGTGCAGTCAGTGAGTTGAAGTAGAATTTGGCGGGATGTGCAGCGTCCTTGCTTTCGAAAGTCACCTCACGGTCGCCCGAGCCCAGGTAAAGGGCTTCCTTATAATCAAGTTCAAATTCAGCATCGCCTGCTTTTACGATACCCGGGCCGCCTACGTTGTAAATACCCATCTCGCGGCGGGTGAGGAAGAACGGAGCTTTCAGCGGGTCAATCGCTTCGAGCGTCAGCACCTCTCCTACCGGCAGCGCACCGCCTACCACCATACGGTCGTACATGGAATATACCATATTTACTTCATTGGGGACAAATATCTTTTCGATTAAGAAATCTCTGCGGATTCTTGTAGTATCATAACTTTTTGCATCTTCAGGATGCGCAGCATAGCGAATTTCATAGTTCGTTTTCATACCTTATTTATTTATAGTTATCGAATAAGTTCTCTTTCTATATGCACACCGTTTGCGTACACGATGCAAAAATAGCAAAAGAAAACGGGTTTACCTTGCAATTTTGTTCCAATTATCCACCAAAAATGTCCAGAATCTGTGCAATGTACACTTTTTTAACGAACTATAATACGATTTGGGAGTGATTTCTACCTAATACAGTTTGAACCTTCTATAATAAAATACAAGCTATTCAACGACCAACACGATATGTATTGAAATAGTCAATATAACGAATAAAATAAGATGAATGAATTCTATATATGCTGCTCCCCTATATACTTCAATCTTTATAAGGATATACAAAAACGGGGACTTCAGAGTCACGAAAGAAAAAGCCCTGAAAGATGTCTCTTCCAGGGCTTTTCTTTGATTGGTTGTTGGACTACCAAGATTCGAACTTGGACAAACAGAACCAAAACCTGTTGTGCTACCATTACACCATAGTCCAAACTTATGTGCTTTCTGTTAAAAAGCGGTGCAAAGATAGAGGTTTGCAAGCAAACCTCCAAATATTTCGTTCACTTTTTTACTTTGCCCCCGATAAATCGTGAATTATTATTTCGCAATCAGCAAATAATAGTTCTTTTTACCGCGCTGAACAAGCAGATATTTCTCATCGAGCAGGTCGGCAGTTGTGATTACCTGGTCAAAAGCCGCCAGCTTCTCTTTGTTCAACGAAACGCCGCCGCCTTGAACCAACTTACGCATCTCACCTTTCGAAGCAAATACAGCCGCATTATCGACGAACAGGTCTACTGCCTTCACTCCTTCTGCCAACGCATCACGTGAAATCTCAAATTGAGGTACTCCTTCAAATACAGCCAGCAATGTATCCTCGTCCAATTTGCGCAAAGCGTCGGAAGTAGCATTACCAAACAGAATGTTGGATGCGTCAACCGCTGCGTTGTAATCTTCTTCCGAGTGAACCATCACAGTTACTTCTTTAGCCAGACGTTTCTGAAGGAGACGCAAGTGCGGAGCAGCCTGATGTTCGGCAATCAGTGCTTCAATTTCTTCTTTTTCGATAGAAGTGAAGATTTTGATATAACGCTCGGCATCGGAGTCGCTTACATTCAGCCAGAACTGATAGAATTTATAAGGTGAAGTATAGCGAGGGTCCAGCCAGATATTTCCGGATTCTGTCTTACCGAACTTGCCACCGTCAGCTTTCGTAATCAGCGGGCAAGTCAGAGCAAACACCTCTCCCCCATTGGTACGGCGGACCAATTCGGCACCGGTAGTAATGTTTCCCCATTGGTCGGAACCACCCATCTGAAGCTTACAGCCCTTCGTTTCATACAAATGAAGGAAGTCATATCCTTGAAGCAACTGATAAGTGAACTCGGTAAATGACAGTCCGTCACGTGCTTCGCCATTCAGACGGCGTTTTACAGAGTCTTTTGCCATCATATAGTTCACGGTAATGTGCTTACCTACTTCGCGAGCAAAGTCGAGGAAAGTGAAATCTTTCATCCAGTCATAATTGTTCACCAGTTCGGCACGGTTAGGCACATCCGACTCGAAGTCGAGGAACTTGGCAAGCTGTTTCTTGATACACTCCTGATTATGACGCAATGTTTCCTCGTTCAGCAGGTTACGTTCTGCTGATTTTCCGGAAGGGTCTCCAATCATACCTGTAGCGCCACCGATCAGTGCCAACGGCTTATGACCGCAGCGTTGGAAATGACGAAGGATCATCACTCCACAAAGGTGACCAATGTGTAGCGAATCGGCAGTCGGGTCGATACCCAAATAGGCAGTCACCTGCTCTTTGCTTAACAACTCTTCTGTCCCCGGCATGATGTCCTGCAACATGCCACGCCATCTCAATTCTTCTACAAAATTCATCGTATTACTCTATTAATTAGTTGTTTTTTATTGTATTTCAATCCCATGTGCGACAAAAGTACGACTCTTTCTCGGAAGATACAACTCTTACGCCTTAAAAAAGACATTTTGGATATTTCGGCGGATAGTCTGACGCAGCAATCCCGCCTCTACCCCACGCGCTTCGGCTGCCCGGCACAAAATGTCTTCAATATCAAGCGAACTCTCATCCGTCTCCAGAAACAAGCGGTCGTCGGGTATCATCTTCATCGTTTCATCGGGATAATGTTCTCCCAAAGAAAGATAAAATCCCTGTTTCAGCAACTGTGCCGCCTGTTCAGGCTTTCCCCGGAAGCCGTGCCATATCCAAGGTTGCTTGGGTTGAAACTGCTTCTTTGCCGCCAAAAGCCGGTCCATCTCTTTCACACAGTGGATTATCAACGGCAAACGGTATGTTTCAGACAGTTGTATCTGCATTACAAATGCCAGTGTCTGAAGCGCCATCGAAGCTTCTGTCAGTTTATCCAGCCCGGTCTCTCCTATAGCCACCACCTGTTTATTCGGCAGTTGTCGGATAAGAAAATCAAGTTGTCGGTCGAAATCAGCCACTGTCAGCTTCCATGGATGGATACCGACAGAATAATAGCACCCTTCTTGAAAAGACGAATCTTCCAATAACCGATAATTGATGATGGATTTACTTTCAGAATCGGCTTCCTGTCTATGAGTATGAATATCCAGAATAGTATTAATCATCTTTCCAGCCATGTCTGACTCTTCATTTTAGTTATTTCAAGGCACAGGGTCATAGCCGGAACCGCCCCAGGGATGACATCGCAGGATACGCCGCACAGTCAGATAAAATCCTTTCACAGGACCATGCTTCTTAATCGCTTCGACCGCATAAGCCGAGCAGGTCGGCGTAAACCGACATGAAGGGGGTGTCAGCGGAGATATACAAATCCGGTAAAAATAGATAGGGATAAGCAACAGGAGTGAAAATATCCTGCTTAAAAAACCTTTCACCGATATCCACATAGCGGATATTCCGGAACCACGGGATTTCATGAGGATAGTTTTTCGGAGATGCGCGCAAGCGCTATTTTCATCTTCTCTTCCAGTTCGGCAGTGGCAATAAGCTCGTCCGACAGATAGATAAAGGCGATAGCCAGACGCTGTTCCCGGCGTTGCAGCTCACCTATCAGGAGTTCTTTGTTTTTCCGGTAGGCTTCACGTATCTGACGTTTCACCCGGTTGCGCTTTACCGCCCGCTTGAACCGCCGTTTCGATACACTGACAAGTATGGAAGCCGCGACCTCGCCTTGTTCGACAGGCATATATACAACACGTATCGGAAAGATGGAAAACGACTTCGAAACGCCGCCCCCGAACATCTTTCCGATCTGTATTTTACTATTCAGCCTTTCGGCTTTGCACAAAGTATATATACCCACCTTGTTTATTTATTGTTTTCCTTGATAAACATATCGAGCGCTGCCGTCATTGACGGAGCCTGCACCGTAGGCGCTTCAAGATCCAGACGAAGTCCGGCATCGCGTACAGCTTGTGCGGTAGTAGAGCCGAAAGTTCCGATCTTAATCTCTTTCTGATTGAAATCGGGAAAGTTCTTCTTCAAGGAAGTCACTCCTGCCGGACTGAAGAACACCAACATATCATAATCAAATTCTTCTTCTGATGTAAAGTCATTGCTCACTGTGCGATACATCACAGCTTCCGTATGCCGGATGCCGTTCTTATCGAGCAGGTTTTTCACATCATCATTGTGCACGTCCGACATCGGGACGAGGTATTTCTCTGTCTTGTGCTTCACAATGGAAGGAATCAGGTCTTCAATCTTTCCGGTAGCCCCAAAGAAGATTTTACGCTTGCGGTATTGCACATACTTCTGGATATACAATGCCACTGCTTCCGTCACGCAGAAATACTTCATCGTCTCGGGAATCGATACGCGAAGTTCTGTACACAAATTGAAAAAGTGATCAATAGCATGACGCGAAGTGAATAGAACGGCAGTGTGGTCGAGAATCGAAATTTTTTGTTGCCGAAATTCTTTCGCCGAAAGACTTTCAACCTTAATAAACGGCCGGAAATCTATTTTTACACCATACTTCTCAGCGATGTCGTAATAGGGAGATTTCTCTGACGCAGGCTTAGGCTGCGACACTAGTACTTTTTTAATTTTCAACGTCCTAAAATTTTATTAGCAAAATATTGTTCATTCGAATCATACCCTGATAGAGTAGCAGGCAAGGTATGATTTCCAGAGCGCAAAAGTACACAATTAAAAGGAAAAGCTCACTAAACTGATGAAAAAAAAGCTTTATCCACTTATAAAACATCAATATTTTAGCGAAAATTAGAATTATAGAACCAATTATAATCAAATTGGTGAGACTTAGGTCGAAATAAACTAAAAAAAGTACGAATGGGAAAAGGGCAAATCCGGCATAATATATAAGCGCAGAATAAGACTCCAGCCACATATTTGTCCTATTTTTATCAAAGAACACCCAGCCCAGAAACATATAAAGCGACCATTTCAGTAAGAAATAAGCCAAGCAGAAACCTACATAAATTCCCAGCAGGAGGAGAGGGGACACATGGCTCATCAAGGCAGGAGAGGTGTCGTGAAAATAATTGAAGAAGGTGATTCCTGCCAGCACGCAGGTCTGCAACACAAGTACAAGGAGATAACGCATGTCAGCCGCCGTAGAGCTATCGAAGATGCTCGCCCGCTCACGATGCAGTACAAAGTCTTTCACTTGTTGGGAGAGAAATTTCTTTCCGCGCGACAAAGCGATGGAAGATAGGAAGAAGCAAGCCAACAATGTCAACGAGACAGCATCATCCGTCCGGGGAGAGTAGGGGATAGGGGTCCCCTCAAAACCTGAGCCAGCTTCCTGCGTGGCATGAGTTACAGCCAACTGCAAACTATCACTATCCGCCTTTGCCGAAGCAAACTGTCCTTGTTGAAAAAGCAACAGGGTATCAGTGTGTGAAGAACCTATTGTATCACCTATCATATAGCTGCAAATTTACGAATGGAAACATCCCACACCGGAGTCTCATAAAGCAACTCTACGGCTTCCTCAGGTGTCCGAGCCACTTTCCATATATCTCTATGCTGTTGACGCATAAAATTTTCTTCAATAGCTTTCTCAAACATTTCCAGCAACGGGTCAAAGAACCCGTTTACATTAAGAACTATAATAGGGTTGAGGTATAGCCCCAATTGTTTCCAGGTAATAATCTCAAGCAGTTCTTCAAGTGTGCCGCATCCACCCGGCAGGGCAATGATACCGTCACTCAGATTCGCCATTTTCTGCTTGCGCTCGTGCATGGATTCTACTTCAATCAGTTCTGTCAATCCTGTATGGTGCCAGTTCTGTTCTACCATAAAATGCGGAATGACTCCGGTCACCTCGCCACCACTCTTCAAGACAGCATCTGCCACTGAGCGCATCAGACCGAGATTTCCGGCTCCGTTAATCAAGCGGATACGATGTCCGGCAAGCAGACGGCCGAGAGCCTCGGCTGCCTGAAAGTAAACAGCATCTATCTTGGTACTGGAAGCGCTATATACACATACGGAATTTATTTGGTTCATCTTCATTACACTATCCATGGAGTTATTATATCGCAGGCGCAAAATTACGAAAAAATTCCGTTATTCGTATTTATCTTAATCAGAGATCATTTTTATCTCTACATTTAGAGGGTGTGTCGAAACTAGAATGACTACTCCACAAAAAGTTACAGATTGTAACTACAATGTCTAAAAGGGGCATATCAAACTCCGTTTTGAGTAATGACATGCCCCTTTCTTTAGTCTTTTAGGAGGTCTGATTTCAACTTAAAAGTTCATCTTCTCAAAAATTGAGTTCTGACACATCCTCATTGCTGCTCTTTCTTAATAAGCCAAGCCCTGTTTCAGACTGCTTTACAGACCAAAAGCTGCTTTAATTTTATCTACGTAGTCGAGTTTCTCCCATGTAAAGAGTTCCACGTCTACCGTCTTATCTCCCTCATAACGAGAAGAGAACTTCTTCGTAACCACCTGCGGCTCGCGTCCCATGTGGCCATAAGCGGCAGTTTCCTGATAAATAGGATTACGAAGTTTCAGACGTTCCTCAATAGCTTTCGGGCGAAGATCGAACAGCTGGTCGATAACACGTGCAATCTCGCCATCAGTCATGTTGACGTGAGAACGGCCGTAAGTATCCACAAATATGTTAATCGGACGAGCCACACCGATAGCATAACTTACCTGTACAAGCATTTCGTCTGCCACGCCTGCCGCCACCATATTCTTTGCGATGTGACGTGCTGCATAGGCCGCACTACGGTCTACCTTGCTAGGATCTTTTCCGGAGAAAGCACCACCACCGTGAGCACCCTTGCCGCCGTAAGTATCAACGATAATCTTACGGCCCGTCAGACCGGTATCTCCGTGAGGACCACCGATCACGAATTTTCCGGTAGGATTCACATGATAGATGATTTTATCATTGAACAATGCCAATACTTTATCATGATGGATAGAAGCAATCACACGAGGCATCAGAATCTCGATCACATCACGGCGGATGATAGCCAGCATCTCTTCGTCAGCTTTCAACTGAGCGGCTTGCGAGTCATCTTCCGGCTGGATGAAGTCATCATGTTGCGTAGAAACAACGATTGTATCAATGCGGACAGGGGTTCCGTTGTCGTCATATTCGATAGTAACCTGACTTTTGGCATCGGGGCGGAGGTAAGTCATCACCTTGCCTTCACGACGGATGTCGGCCAGCACTTGCAGAATGCGGTGTGCCAAATCAAGAGAAAGCGGCATGTAGTTTTCCGTTTCATTCGTTGCGTAGCCGAACATCATTCCCTGGTCGCCTGCGCCCTGTTCCATCGGGTCCTGACGTTCCACACCACGGTTGATATCGGGGCTTTGCTCATGAATGGCAGAAAGTACACCACAAGAGTTGCTTTCGAACATATACTCTCCTTTGGTATAACCGATTTTCTTAATCACTTCGCGTGCGATGAGCTGTAGGTCAACGTACGCTTTTGTTTTCACTTCACCCGCTAGCACCACTTGTCCGGTAGTCACTAGTGTTTCGCAAGCTACTTTCGAACTGGGGTCGTAAGCCAACAGTTTGTCAAGCACGGCATCCGATATTTGATCGGCTACCTTGTCGGGGTGTCCTTCTGACACCGATTCGGATGTAAATAAGTATCCCATCTTTGTTAAATTAAAAATTAAGAATTGAGAATTAAAAAAATAATAGGGCAGGAGAGATGAGTGCTGCAAGGAGTAAACGGCAAAGCGTCAGTAAGACGTGTTTTAGCATTTTTTTCCGTGGTTGCAAGCTACTCAAATCTGTCCACACTTTCATTTCGGTTGCAAAGATAAAGAGATTTCGGAGATAATGAGTATCTTTGACGCGTATTTAACACATAAATAGATTTATAATGATTCTAAATAAGAAATTAAAAACGCTTTTGGTGCTGGCGCTCTATGTAGGATTCACGATTGCTATCTACGCCATTGTCTGCCATTTCATCGACAAGCCGTTTCAGGAGATTCATTTGCTGTATGCAACACTGATAGGATGCATCGCCTATTTGCCGGTGTTTATTGCGGAGAAAAAGAAATAAACAGCCTGTCTGGTGGGCATATATACTCACCATACTGGATATATATATCCACCGTGCTGTACATATATGCCCAGCACGGTGAGTATATATGCCCACCGCACAAGGGTCAGAGTGCGCCCAGAATACCTTTCATTGTCTTTCCCGACACAGGGTGCAGGATGTCCGGAGCAATCTCCGCCAGTGGTTTCATAACGAAGTCACGTTCTGCCATCAACGGATGGGGGAGGGTCAGCTCTGCTCCGGAAGGAGAGGTCACAGATAGCACCAAATCTTCATAAAGCAACAGGTCGATATCAATCAGGCGGTCGCTATATATTCCATCGACGGACTTTTGGGTACGCCCCAACTCCCTTTCAATCATTTGCGTCTCTTGCAATACTTCCAATGGAGATAATTCCGTTTCTACACAAGCCGCCGCATTCAGGAAACTGTTTTCAGAAGCAAAGCCCCAAGGGGCGGTAACGTAAAAAGCAGACAGGGAAATGACTTTCCCTATCTGCTCTTCTATTTTTTGCACGGCATCCCGGAGATTCTGTTCTTTCTCTCCAAGGTTAGTGCCGAGTCCCAAATATACTTTTGCCATTATTTGTCCAGAATCAGCATGGCATCTCCATACGTGCCGAAACGGTAACCTTCCTTCAACGCTACGTGATAAGCATCCATCACCTGCTCATAGCCCCCGAAAGCAGCCACAATCATCAGCAGCGTGGAAAGCGGCATGTGGAAGTTGGAAATCATTGCATTGGCTACGGTAAATTCATACGGAGGGAAGATAAACTTGTTTGTCCATCCTTCGAATTCTTTCAGATGTCCGTCGGTGCTGACTGCGCTTTCAATAGCACGCATCACGGTCGTACCTACCGCACACACATTCTTGCCGTTATCTTTTGCACGGTTGACGGTTTTCACTGCCATCTCGTCTACAAACATCTGTTCGGAGTCCATTTTGTGCTTTGTCAAATCCTCTACGTCGATGTCGCGGAAATTACCCAAACCGGCATGCAGAGTGATATATGCAAAGTCTATACCTTTGATTTCCAAACGTTTCATCAATTCACGGCTGAAATGCAGGCTGGCAGTCGGAGCAGTCACCGCACCTTCGTTCTTCGCAAAGATAGACTGAAAGCGTTCAGCATCTTCCGGTTCTACGGGACGGTTGATGATAGAGTGGGGAAGGGGAGTTTCGCCCAGTTCGTAGAGAGCTTTCTTGAATTCATCGTGAGGACCGTCGTAAAGGAAACGGAGCGTACGTCCACGCGAGGTGGTATTGTCGATTACTTCCGCCACCATCGAATCGTCCGGACCGAAATACAGTTTGTTACCGATACGGATCTTACGTGCCGGATCGACCAATACGTCCCACAAACGAAGTTCTTCATTCAACTCACGCAACAAGAATACTTCGATACGAGCACCTGTCTTCTCCTTGTTACCGTACAAACGGGCAGGGAACACCTTCGTATCGTTGAATATAAACACATCCTTGTCATCAAAGTAGTCCAGAACTTCCTTGAACATCTTGTGTTCAATCTTACCTGTTTTACGATGCAGTACCATCAAACGAGACTCATCCCTATATTTCATAGGATGCAGAGCAATCTTATCCTCGGGTAACTTGAATTTGAATTGTGATAATTTCATATCTATTCCTTATTACGTTAATTATTTTCTTCCTCATTTTCTATTTCCTGTCCGTCAATCCACTCTTTAAAGTGTTCGGGGTTCAGGCAGTCTTCCAACCGGACATCGCCCACACGGGTACGAATCAGTCCTGTCAAGTGGGCACCGCTGTGGAGCGCTTCACCAATGTCACGCGCCAAGGCTCGGATATATGTCCCTTTGCTGCATACGACACGAATCCGAATCATCGGCTCGGGAACATCCAGGCGGCACTCCTGCAATTCAATCTCGTCGATAACAAGCTGCTTTGCCTTTAGTTCGACTTCTTCGCCTTTCCGCGCCAGTTCGTAAGCCCGTTTCCCATCTACCATGCAGGCGGAAAAAGCAGGCGGCACTTGTTCTATCGCACCGATAAAGCGCGCCAGCACTTCTTCCACCAGTTCCCGCGTGATATGCTCAGTAGGGTAGGTGGCATCTATCTCATGTTCCAAATCGTATGACGGGGTAGTAGCGCCCAAACGCAACGTTGCAACGTACTCCTTCGTATGATATTGAAACTCCTCTATTCTCTTTGTAGCCTTGCCTGTGCATACAATCATCACCCCTGTTGCAAGGGGATCCAACGTTCCGGCATGACCGACTTTCAGCTTTTTCACCCCTATCCGCCGGCAAATATGATAGCGGGCATGCCCTACTACCTTAAATGAAGTCCAGCCAAGAGGTTTGTTGAAAAACAGTACTTCTCCTTTTTTAAAATTCATCAGCTCAATATAATCGTTACTAATCCTGCTATCGCGCAATAGATAGCGAAATAGATCAGTTTTCCTTTCTTCACCACATTAATCATCCACTTACAAGCCAGGCAACCCGCCACGAAAGCGGCCAGGAACCCGACAATCAGCGACAACGCGGGGATATCACCTACCACATCCTCGCCCTTCATCATCTTCATCCCGTCGAGCAACGCTTCTCCCAAGATGGGCGGAATAACCATCAGGAAAGAAAATTGCGCCAATTTCGCCTTGTTGTCACCCAACAGAAGCCCCGTAGCAATGGTAGAACCCGAGCGGGACAATCCCGGCATGACTGCGCAAGCCTGCGCGATACCGATAATCAAAGCATCCTTCATCGAGATTTTTTCTTTCTGACGCGGCTTATAGTAATAAGAGAAAGTCAGCAGTGCGGCAGTCAACAGCAACATACAGCCCACAACCAGCAGTCCCGAACCAAAAATCGCCTCCACATAATCCTTAAAGAACACTCCTACGATACCAATCGGTATCATTGAAATCAATATATTGATGACATAGCGCATCTCGTCGTTCATCTGAAACTTGAACAACCCGCGGAAAATCCAGTCTATCTCTTTCCATAAAATCACCAGCGTGCTGCACACCGTAGCCACATGCACCACAATCGTGAATGCCAGATTCTCTTCCCCCTGTATGCCGAACAATGCCGACCCGATGGCCAGATGACCACTGCTGCTTACGGGCAAATACTCAGTCAATCCCTGAATCAGTCCAAGGATTAATGCTTCTAACCAACTCATAATATCTCTTTATTCTCTTTTAATTTTAGGCACTTCAGTCATTTTAGGTTTACGCAACACCGCGTATATCATTGACAAAAAACCAAACAGGCAAACGACGGGCGCCACCTTTATTCTGCGTACACTGAAAATATCCGGTTCGAAAACCGTTTCGGACGACGAGGGTCCCGACATCAACAGGAAGCCGATAATAACAATCGCCATTCCTATCGCGAGCAAGATAAAGTTCACTTTATCAAAGGCAAATTTCCGCTTGTCAGACATAGTTTATTTCTTCTTTTTGAATTAAATATAGTATAGGCTGTTCGCTTTCATTCTCAGATACTTGTTCATGGAGAAATAGGCGCACAGCCACGTTATTACAATCCCGAACACCAATACACTTGCACATACAATCAGCATGACTTCGGGAGTGATGACCTGAAGCAATTCCTGCTCGTACGTCACCGCCCAGTAGGCACTCCCCATCAATATGGCATCGGCAATCATGGCTGCCAGCACACCGCTCCATACGTTCTTCCGGAGAAACGGCCCCCGGATGAATCCCCAGCTCGCCCCCACCAGTTTCATGGTATGGATGAGGAACCGTTTGGAATAGATGGCAAGTCTTATCGTATTGTTTATCAAGGCAAAGGATATGAAAGTGAGCACCACTGCCAAGGCGAGCAGCACCAGACTGATATTCCGTATGTTGTCATTCACGGCATCAATCAGTTCTTTCCTGTAAAGCACATCCTGTATATTGGAATTTTTCTTTATCAGCTTCTCTATCTTCGCAATGCTGTCGGAGTTGGCATAATCGGAGTGCAGTTTGATTTCGATGGAAGCGGTGAAAGGGTTGTATCCCAAGAATTCTTTAGGGTCGGTTCCCATCGCTTCGGTCTGCTCTTTCAGCGCCTGCTTCTTGGAGATATATTCGGATTGCTTCACAAAAGATTCCTTATTCAGCTTCTTCTGAAGTTTCAGTATATCCGCTTCTTTCATATCGTCACTGATAAGAACGGAGAAACTGATATTCTCACGGACATATACGGAAAGATTATGCGCCGTAAGCACGAAAAAGACAACCAGCCCCAGCAGCAGCAACACCAGCGTCGTACTGATACTCGACGTGATGAACTGCATGTCGAATACTGAACCTGACTTATATTTGTTTTTACTTCCCATGCGCTATCTTTTTTTTCGGAATACGTAAATCATAGAACTGCTGCGTTCTTTCCGTCCTAAAGCATTGAACCACGCTAATGTTCCGGCAAACATCCCTTTCAGGAAACTGCACGAACTGCCACGATGTTTCTCGCTCAACATGGATACGTAGAACGCATCGAACGGCATCGGATGGCGTGCCGCCATAATAAACCCGTGACGGGAAGCCAATTGTTGTATAGTGCCGGGTGTGAAATGCCAGAGATGACGGGGAACGTCGTAAGCCGCCCAATACTCGCCGTAGCGTTGAGCATCATAAGAAGAACAGTTGGGTACAGCTACAATCAGCACACCTTTTTCTGTCAGCAACTCACGAAGCATCTCCCAAGTTTCGTTGAGGTGCTCCAAGTGCTCCATCACATGCCAAAGGGTGATAACATCAAAGCTGGCGGGAGCAAACTCCTTCAAAGTCGATTCGGGCTTCACCTCCAGTTTGAAATGCTCTTTCGCAAACTCACGTGCCTGCGGACTCTTCTCCACCGCTTCCACTTTCCAGCCACGACGTACCATCGTATGGGCGAAATAACCGGTTCCCGTACCTATATCAAGCAAACGCCCCGTCTTACGATGCGCTTCCCGGGCTACCAGGCGCGCTTTGCGGCCCAGCATATAGGAACGTACATAATGGTAAATGCTATTCATCGCGCCCTTGCGCGTATCCGTGTGGGAGATATAGTCGGGAGTCTCATAATACTTGCCTATCTCTGCTTCCACGGGGACTCCTTGTGTGAATGTAAATCCACAGTCCTCACACGAATACAGTTCAAACTGTTCGCCCGAAGCATAAAAATCCGTGCAAGTCATGACGCGTTTCAAGTGCGTACTGCCACACACCGGACAAGCATTTATACTGAGTTTCTCCATTAATTCCAAACAAAATTAAGTGTTGCCCCCGAATCACAAGACAACACTATACCCGAATTTGGTGCAAAGAAACAAATAAAAAGTGATGGATTGGGGTTTCGTTAAGGACTTTTAATAGAAGAGTTGTCTCTGATACAAGATAAGAGCAGTTTTGACACTGTTCATATCGGAACAAGATATCTTTTTGAAGAAAGATTAAAAAATCAGATTAACGGAGAAACCCGTGTTTCTATACTTGGATTGATGAGACTATAATAGACTATTAACATTTCGACAAGGCGGAACAATGGAAGAGACAACATTCGATTCATCAGAGGAAATGACCAAACAAAAAGAAACCGGTATGTATCAAAGTTCAAAGCTGATCCATACCGGAAGTCATGACTTAAAGGAATATTTCACAAAACATAATAAGACTCGAACATGATTAACTAAATCACAACATGGTTCAGAAATATCTATTCCGTTATAATCGCCTTTTCGAACTCTATTCCTGTTAATTTTTCTTTTTGTATTTTCTTTTTAATTTCTTCATTAACATAGAATGAAGAAGGTATTTTCCAAAAATTATAGGATGAAGGACATACAAACAAACTATAATCTTTAATCTTAGAGAAAGAAAAAACAGGCTTTATTACACTTTCTTTTCTTTCATCCATAAATAATGTTTTCTTCTTGTCCAGCACATCCATTTGCTTATTGAATCGCAAAATGTAATACTCCCTAGTTTCACTTAAATTTCTAAGATTGCAAGTAATCCAATCTATTTGCTCATTGCCTTTCAAACTCGCTTCAATTATACTTTTAAACTTTTCAGACATTATAGGCCACACTAAGCTATTAGGCTGATAATCCAGCCACACATCTTTTACTATTACCGTATTGTCATCAATAGTTAAGCCATCTTTTCCCTCCTTAATTCTTCTCAAGTTAAAATCTAACGGCATTTCATTTTTGCCTTCCAACCGAGATATTAACTCATAATCGAATTGATTTTCACCCTCATAACATGCACTTGCAATCTCTGGATTATCTCTCCAATATACACAATAATATTTTTTCATTTCCAACCTGATTTATTTAATAAATTGGGATTATTAATCACTTTTTGTTTCACATATTTATTATAGAGTTTCAGAAACTTTTTAGGATTTCCACCGGCTTCCATACTAGCTTGTTTCATACCTCTCAATACAAATTCATGATATGCGTTTGGATGTCTTCCCAAATGCGGAAGTGCCATTTTATTCCAAGCCTCATCTAGCTTTAATCCATAAATTTGAGCGATATCTTCCATCTTTCTCGTATATTTAGAGTTTTTATTTGTAGCAAAGTGGTGTATCTGAATAGGTAACTTCTGCCCTCCCTTGTATAACAGATTAGCTATCCCTCTTGCAAAAGTAAGAATCTCAAACTCAGGATATACATTGTTCAGGCTACCAGATGCTTTTCGATACCATCTTCCTCTACCTCCATCTATTGAAGCTCCACCTTCCCAAACATTGGATGCTTTGACAGAAACACCAACTCTGGTAGGGACTCCATCCTCAACAATACCATAACTTGAATAAAAAGTATTTGTTTCATCATTGAATGTCAAATGGCCTGTGAACTCGTTATCAGTGGCGTGATTCCAAGTATCAAAATTGAAACTTTCAAAAATAGAACCATTGCCAAAACGGAGAGCACTCATAAAGCGGGATATTTCACTCGGATCACTCGTGCTCCAATAATCCATTCCAAAAGGATCAATACAGTTAATCGGATTATTACCACAATATCCATAAAGAGTCTCCGAAGAATATTCCTCCGCCATCGGATCCACCACATGCCATCTGCCCAGCACCGCATCATACATCCGCGCCCCATAATCATACCAATCCAAACCGCCTTTCCTATCCAATTCCTTGCCGTTATACTTATAAGGCTGAACATCACCGGAAGAAGAAGCCATCAACCCACCGAACGGATAATAATCGTTCACTTCCTCCACTTTTCCATCTTCGTCTACAACCACACGAGTGTTGCCCTGATGGTCTTGAAGGAAGTAATGATACTTATTGTCACTCAACGATATATAGCCATACTGGGTCAGTAACGTAGAGGGCACTCCATTTTCATAGATCACATTGCCACAGTAGTCAGTTACGGTAGTATCCTTCCCTATCACATGCGTAGCGCGAAGCTTCGTGCCGTTGGCGTCATACAAATAAGAGATACTATTTCCGTTCTCAAACTCTACCCGACATGGCAAATTTAAAAAATTATATTGGATATCAACTATCTTTTTATTCAAATCTTTAGTCAGGTTGCCGTTGGCATTGTAAAAGTACTCTATTGACGAATTTGCTCCGTCCATAAACTCCATTCCAAAAGATGCGGAAGAGAGCGTGGCGTTGTCGGTAACCGATTGCAACCGGTTACCGTCATAGACAAGACTCAGATTGTCTATCAACCCGTAATCACCATTGCGTGTTTTCCCATAACGCAGCAAGCCGAGGATATTGCCTTGTTTATCATACTCGGTCACCTGTTCGTTGAAGCGATTCGGACTGTCAGACAATGATGCCCCCTCACCGTAAGCCGCATCTTGAAGACGCAACAAGCCATCGTAATAGAAACGATAACCTTTAATTACAGAATCGTTATCCGCCTTCCACATCATACCGCTAATGTTGCCATTGTAACACGGAGCACCAGGACCGTCCGTATAAAACAAAGCCTGAGAGAAAAAAGGAGAAGCGACGGAAGTCAACCAGCCACGAAGGTTATATTGATAATCCATACGAAGGGAATCCGAACCATGAACACGCGTCAGGCGGATATTCCTCCCGACTCCATCATAATCATACAAGAAACGGGTAGTATCCGAATCTATGACATGGAGTTCACGAACTAAGCGCCCCACATGATCGTAATAGAAACGTTTTGACAGGCCGACGTGCCCATCGTATTCCTCACAGGAAGACAAAGGTTGACCACTGAAATCAAAAGAAGTCTTATGGACAATCAGCCGACCGGCAAGACTCAACTGACGGGACTGGATCAGGTTACGGTCTCGGTCATAATAAAACCTGGTATACTGTTCATGACCTTTATCGCCATCCGGGACACGAACCACTGTTGCGGTCAGCAGACCGGTAGAAGCCGTAGAGTTTATGTAGCATTTCCCGTATTGCGGATCTTCGTCATAAACAAGGTCGGGAAAAGCATCTGGAAGACTATCATAAGTATCGTAATAATTCCGTTGCAATACGTCTATGCTGTCGAGATCGAATGAATCCCGAAAATAGAAAAGACCATGACCGTAAAAATCGCGCTGCGAAGGAGCACCGAAAACGGAATAAATGCGCGACGAACCGCACGCTGTCCTGTTTGGAGTGCCATGATAGATACCGCTCAGTGTCACTCTCCCAAGCATGTCGGTGAAACAGAAGCTCCATTCGTTACGTTTTCTCTGCTCACCGTCCTGCGTGAACACAGGCTGGTCGGCATTGTCATAGATGGTCTCCACCCAATCACAACCGGGAAGTTTCTTACAAAAACAGCGGTGCCTAGAATCATAGCGGTATTGATACGCATAACGGTCCAAAATATCACTGCATGCGTCAGTGCCATCCACCAAGCCATCCACAGCGGAGGGAGGAAGTACAAAACAAAGATTGCCGAAGTCATCATACAGTCGGTAAGTATCGAGCGTATCCGAATCAGCCACCTGACGTTGCAGGACGACGTGTCCTTCTTTGTCGATAAAAGTAAAGAGGAGATGCCCGTCTTCGTCTTCGGTTTCCTGCACATCCAGTTCGTAAGCGGGATAAGGTATGGGCAAACGGGGCTTTGGGCAAGCGGATGTTCCTTCAAGTTCGAAATACAGGCAACGGTCGGCAGGTGTATTAGTCCGGTAACGCTGTCGGTGGCTTTTACCGGCAACATGCCATTCCTCTCCCGGACCATAAGACTCATTCATGCGGTTTAGCGGGCAATCCTCATAGACAGGGTAGCTGAAAGCCCCCACATCCTCATAATAATTCTGTATATCGCGGGATAAACGTTCGGAGTCGCTGAATCTTCCTTCCACTCCACGGCAACGCTCAGTGGGAAGCCACTGTCTGCCGGCACGTCCCTGCTCGTCATACTCCTGCAACGAAATGATATCTTTCCGGTCAGGAGAGGCTTTATAATCGATCGTCTGCACCGGGCGTCCCAAGCCGTCGTAGTAGGCAATGTGATGCGTGGCGCTTTTCAGCGACAAGACAGAAGAAGGAACGAAACCCGCAATGCGAGGCACAATCGTCTCAATATAATTATGGTCTGACGAAGGAGTAACCATCACATGTTCGTCAGGAACTTCCGGTTCTTCCGGCACTGACTGGTGGAGGGTAACCGTCGTCTGTAAGAAACCGTTGTTCACAGACCCGTTGCTGCCTTTATATCCCGCAGCGATAATGTAATAAACGCCCGCCGGCAAACGGTCTATATGTATGTACCCCTGATTTTCAGTAGTCATACTGGTAGGAGCTTGTAAGGCTTCCAAATCGTAACAGGCCCCTACATCAGACAGAGCCACGTTGTATACCGAATCACAATTATACTCAGCGCCCGGCACTGCATCGGGATCGATCGGTGCCACGAGAAACAGGGTAGTAAATCCCAAACTGGGAGACCCCCAATTGTGAATCGTGACGGATTCCTCACGTGTGGTCTGCAAACGATAGAACACAGCGCTCCCATCGGTATAAATAAGGCGACCGTGTCTTTCCGAATAATAGGCGTACGGATAAAAGCCGAAGTAGTTGGTGTCGCACATATCGGTGAAAGAAGACTGCCCGGGCGGAAATTCCACCGGAATCGCACTGTCGAAAGAATAGCCGTATTGTGCAAGTATCAACGGGCAGAAAAAAAACGCCAGTAGGAAGCTTAATAAGAATCTTTTTATTGTTTCCATATCCAAAAGATGTATTTATTGGTTCACGATGTGGTAATTATAAAGTTGAAGGATATCACTCTGTTTGCCTTCATGCAGACGAGACACTTGCGACAGCCTGCCTTGCCGGTCGTAGTTATAGTAAATGGTACACCCGTTCGGCGAAGTCTCGCTTGTCAGCCCCACCCCGTCACTGTAGGTATATGTATACACCCTTGCTTGAGGGAGCTTGACACGAAGATCGTTCAGCTCCTCGCGGTTGCCCTGAGTGTGCGAATAAGACTTGACGGGGATTTCCAGCAGCTCTTCCACCTCTTTCCACGAGGCATTCTCAATACGCGCCAACAGGTATTTTCCATTGAATCCCCAGATGTACGTCACCCGGTCTCCAGTATGTTGCCCTACCTCCAGCGGATTTCCGAAATCGTCAACATCCGAACACCATGTCCGGGAGACGAAGGTATCGCCGGAATGATATACTCCGAAAGAAAGCGGCACATTCCATGTACAGCCCTGCGGGGTAGTGATGGGATAATAAGAAGTGACTTTTCTCCACAACGGGGTACGTATCTCACCGCCAGGCGCCTTATAGACCAGTTCTTCATTAAGATATTTCTGAAAACCGGACGAGTTTCGTGCCACTTCCCGATTATAACGGGTTATCAGAGTATCACCGTTGCTTTTAAGCCTGCTTTTCTCCAACAAGTCGCCGTCCGTATCATACAGATAGCGTTCTGTATCCGTTTTTGCCGTTGAGAATTCTCCGGAAACAAGATAGTCTATTGTGGTAGTTTGTTTCAATGCATAACTGAAAAGAGGTTCTTTCATCAGATGTGTATAAAGCCCCGTACGCAACCTGAAATACGGGCAAGGAGCATAGGTGCGCAAGGCGTATTTGTCTCTGTTGATGTATTCATATTCGTAGGTGATCTGACGAATCAGTTCGCTTTTAGTATTGTACCATCTCTCGGCAATAATCTTTCCTTGTGACAACGAAGCATCCAGGTCGGGCTGTTCGAGCAGCCTTCTATTATACGCTTGAAGAGAAAAAGTAGGAAAAAAAGCGTCAGGATTAACACCTATTCCTTCTCCTGCCCTGTAAGTAGGAAATACGAAATCATTTGCGGCAAACAAATGGGCTCCCTCAAATAGAGTTACCTTGAAAGGGTGGGCTTCCGTCAGGTCTTCCACCGAGGGATGAACAAAATGCTCAGTCACGTTGGGATAGAGAATATGCGTGGAGGAATGCGGCAAGGTGGCAACCCCCTCGCTGTCCATACACACATACTCGATAACATACTCCTGTCCTCCATTCTCTTTCATCAAAGTCCCTGTATATTTAAAATGGGGCATGTAGAGGATATCTCCTAAACAAAGAGGCTCACCATAAGTGAAAATGCTTTTCCGAACGGCAGTGTCGGGCGTTGAATAATGCGTTATGGAACGTACACGTGCTCCCCCCGCCACACAGTCTCTCCGGTTGGCGAAAGATGGACGGCTGTCGGTGCAGACATCCAGATAAGGTATGTTCGAATAGTGGTTAGCCTCATACTCAAAGACACTTTTTCCTCCGGTAGGGTAAGTCACCTGCCTAAGCAGCGTGTAGTCATAGTCCTCTCCCGTAGGCTGCCGATCGTCACTTACAACAGTGTATTCCTGCGGACAAATTCGGTTCGACCGCAAAGCGGGAAGAATACCTTTGTTTGCTGTCCGTCCCCTCCAAAATCCCCAATAGTCAATGTTGTGCGTGAAAGGCGTGGGAGCAGTGAGCAATGAAGGAAGATGATACGAGAAGGTATACCTGCCTTCCGACGAATGACGTACACTTTGCAGAAACATACGTCCTCCTGCTTGATAAGTATAATCGAACGAAACAGAACGGTCGACGGTCGACGAAAGGCACATTTCCAGTTTATCGAGCTTACAGCCACAGAGGTACGGAAAAACGGATTCGTTTTCACCGGGATGGCAAGTGACATGCTTGTCGCGCATGGAATAATGAAACTTGATGATCGTTTTGCCATCAACAGCTATATGGTCCATCAAAGCATTTTTGGTGAGGGTGTATAACTGCTTGTTGGGTTTCAAGGGTTCATTCTCCCAACAATAAATGGAGTGCATGTTATAGTTCCGGTAAACGGCTTTACCCGACAAGGTATACTGCATGGCTATATCTTCAGACAAGTCCGTGCCCTGCTCTACCAAGGTCCTCAGCCAGTTGGCAGTGCTGTGGCATTTCTCGTCGATATCACGGTAGACGAATGTCATTTTCCGTCCGTTGGGGGCTTTTATCTCTGTCAGGTGATAGGCGGTAATCTCATTCTGGACGTTCAGTCCTTCTTGTTGGCCGAGAGCTTCCTCCCACCCTACGTTGTACTCGAGAGATGAATAGCCGCCACCGCCAAAGGTGTAGACATAACCGTCAGCAGTCTTGATGCGTATGTACGTCTCACGCGAATGCGGAGTGTCGAACAGCGCCATGCTGGAGAGATCTACTTCATACCTGCCGCCGTTGTTGCCGCAAGCACTCACACTGCCGTCATAGTTGATCAGGAACTTGCCCGAATGACCGCCAAATGAAAAATAGAAGACATCGGCAGAAGATTCGACATTATTCGTACCGGGAATAGTAGATTCGCTCGTTTCTATATCCTTACGATGGGTGTAGCGGTAAGGATTATCTTTAAAATCTTCCTCCATATTCAGGTCGAACATGTTTCGGTTAAGAATGTTCAGGAATCCATTCGTATGAACTATTCTTCCCGTTTGAGCGTCTAGCGGGTTGATAGCGTTGTTCATATCATCGGGGACGCCATTCACACGCCTATACACCACGCCTCCCACGCTCAGCATCCAGTTTCGACCTACGTAATTGTCCACTTCACGTGGGCGGAAACCTGCCGAGTTATAAAACAGCGTGAGAGGGAGGTTGAAATCCCTGTCCTTCCATTCGAGCAGAGAGATGGAAAGGTCTACACATCCCTTGTTCTTTTGCAGTGAAACGCGGTCATAACATATCATCTCCGCCACTTGCGGCGAATACACCGTTTGCCCCTTGATTAAGTGTTCGCTTTCTTGAGCATACGAAAGCACGGGAAACTCCACTATGAATAATATCAAGAGGAGTACTATATTCAGTTTTTTCTTTTTCATTGTATGGTTTGTTAGCGTTTCACATGCCCCCGTTCGGTCTAGACGGACAACGGGGGCGTGTAAAACTGGATTATTTACTTGATTGTCAACTATATCATTATTTATTCTCTCTCCAATTACAGATTCATCGCATTAGCGCCCAAAACGCCTGCCAAAGCCGAAGCCACTGCGATAACC
>CAMQVH010000039.1 GCA_947038155.1 uncultured Bacteroides sp.
CAAAAGTAATAGGATATTTTGAAATATGCAATATCTTTGCAAAAAAAATATCGAAGATGGATAAAATAATTGGGCTGGGCAATGCTTTGGTCGATGCGCTGGTAATCATTGAGGATGATAATATTTTGACGGAGATGCAGCTCCCGAAAGGAAGCATGACTCTGATAGATGAAGATAAGTTCCTGAAAATTAGTGAGTATTTCAGCCGGATGAAGACTTATCTGGCTAACGGAGGTTCTGCCGGAAACGCAATTCGGGCAATGGCATGCCTTGGTGCGGGTACGGGATTTATCGGAAAAGTGAGCAATGACTTTTATGGTAACTTTTTCCGAGATAGCCTGCTGAAGCATGGGACAGAGGCGGATTTATTGCTTTCCACTACCCTTCCGTCCGGTGTAGCCTCTACTTTCATTTCTCCTGATGGGGAACGTACTTTCGGCACTTATTTGGGGGCGGCTTCTACATTGAAGGCAGAAGATCTTTCGCTGGATATGTTCAAAGGATATGCTTGCTTGTTTATAGAAGGGTATCTGGTGCAAGACCATGATATGATTCTCCGTGCTATCGAGCTGGCTAAAGAGGCCGGCCTGCAAATATGTTTGGACATGGCAAGCTATAATATAGTAGAAGGAGACCATGAATTTTTCTCTCTGTTGGTCAATAAATATGTGGATATTGTTTTTGCCAATGAGGAAGAGGCAAAGGCCTTTACGGGTAAAGAACCGGAGGAAGCTGTGGGTATCATTGCCAAAATGTGTAGCATAGCCATTGTAAAAGTGGGTGCCCGTGGCTCTCTGATTCGTAAAGGGACAGAGATGGTACAGGTACAAGCAGCTCCGGTAGAGAAAGTGGTGGACACCACAGGAGCGGGTGACTATTTCGCTGCCGGTTTCTTGTATGGACTGACGTGTGGCTACTCGCTGGAGAAATGTGGCAAGATAGGCTCCCTTCTTTCCAAAGATGTGATACAGGTAGTGGGTACGGAGCTTCAGGCTGCACAATGGGAAAAAATCAAGGAAGAAATTTTATTAATTAATTAGCATATTATCACATAGACATATTATGAGAAGAATTTTAAAGATACGCTGGATGGTTGCTTTGCTGATTGCAGCGGGAGCCGTTTGTTTTTGGGGGTTTAAGAGTGGTGATAGCCGCAGTTTCCAAATAGCAAAGAATCTGGATATATTCAATTCTATTGTGAAAGAGTTGGATATGTTTTACGTGGATACGATTGATCCGAACAAGACTATCCGTGAAGGCATTGACGCCATGCTCTACTCGCTCGACCCCTACACGGAGTATTATCCGGAAGATGACCAAAGCGAACTGGAACAGATGTTGAAGAATTCCTATGGTGGTATAGGCTCTGTGATTACCTGGAACCCGAAACTGAAACGTTCCATGATATCCGAGCCATACGAGGATATGCCTGCTGCCGATGTAGGTCTGAAAGCTGGAGATATTTTGATGGAGATTGACGGAAAAGACCTTGCCGGAAAGAATAACCAGGAGGTCAGCGAGATGCTTCGTGGACAAGTAGGCACTAGCTTCAAGCTGAAAGTGCAACGTCCCGGTACAGAGAAACCGTTGGATTTCGACATTGTGCGCCGTTCCATCCAATTGCCGTTCATACCTTATTATACGGTACTGGATAATAATATAGGCTATATCAACCTTAGTACATTTTCGGGAAATCCTTCCAAAGAGTTCAAGCAGGCTTTTCTGGACTTGAAGAAGCGGGGCATTACTTCTTTGGTGATTGACTTGCGGAATAATGGAGGCGGCTTGTTGGATGAGTCAATAGAGATTGCCAACTTCTTTTTGCCTCGCGGTAAAACACTTGTGACGACAAAAGGCAAAATCAAGCAAGCCAGCAACACTTACAAGACATTGCGCGAACCGCTGGATTTGGAAATTCCTTTGGCTGTTCTGGTCAATGGCGGAACTGCTTCTTCGTCAGAAATCCTTGCGGGTTCCTTGCAAGACCTCGACCGTGCTGTCATTATTGGTAACCGTACATTCGGTAAGGGATTGGTGCAGACCACCCGTCCGTTGCCATACGGTGGTACCATGAAGCTGACTACTTCCAAATATTATATTCCCAGCGGCCGTTGTGTGCAGGCTATCGACTACAAGCACCGGAATGAGGATGGCAGTGTGGGACGTATTCCGGACAGCCTTACTACCGTGTTTCATACGGCTGCCGGACGTGAAGTGCGTGATGGCGGAGGCGTGACTCCGGATATTGTGGTGAAGCAGGAGAAGCTGCCCAACATTCTGTTCTATCTTGTCAATGACAATCTTATTTTCAATTATGCTACGGACTATTGCCTGAAACATCCTACTATCCCTTCAGCAGAGAAGTTTGAAATTACAGATGCCGATTATGCGGAATTCAAGGCGATGGTGAAAAAGGCGGACTTCAAATACGACCAGCAGACAGAGAAGATGCTGAAGAACCTGAAGGAGATGGCCGAATTCGAGGGCTATCTGACTGATGCCTCGAAAGAGTTTGAAGCGCTGGAGAAGAAACTGTCGCATAATCTGGACCGTGACCTTGACCATTTCTCCAAGGACATCAAGAGCATGATTGCGGTAGAAATCATCAAGCGTTATTATTTCCAGCGTGGAAGCATTATCCAGCAGCTGAAAGATGATGATGACTTGAAAGAGGCTGTGAAAATACTGACTGCTCCGGTAAAATACAAGGAAATGCTGAGTGCTCCGGCAGTGACGTCAATGTCTTTGCAATAAAGATAAGGAGACAGCCTCGTTTTTTTTGAATACTGCTTACGAGGGCAAATGAGCATGTTTATGATGAAATAGTATAAGGACGCTCTTAAGAGGATTCTTTTGTTTGCTCCTTAATTTATACCGGATAGTCCCTGTATCAGCTTTTTATACACGACTATCCGGTTAAGTTGTTTGTTGGGTGTTAACTTGTTTTATATTTTTGCAGGTGATAATGAAAATATTGACAAGGTTATGAAACAATTGAATTCTCTGAAAGTGTGGCTGTCTGTGGTATTGTTGCTTTGCTTCTCTCTTTCCGGACAAGCCCAGTTCCTACGTACTTCCTACTTTATGGAAGGAAGTAACCAGCGTATGCAACTCAATCCGGCCTTGATGCCGGGACATGGTTATCTGAATATTCCCGTGATAGGTTCGTTGAATGCTACCGTCAACTCCGGTTCTCTGGGGTATAGGGATATTATGGACATTATTGAGAATAGTGATGATAGCGACTATTTCATGAGCAATGACTTTATGAACCGACTGGATGCTACCAATAACTTGAATGTGAATTTGAGTACCGACATTCTGTCGGCCGGGTGGTATAAAGGAAAGAACTTCTGGTCAGTCAATGTAGGGTTGCGTAATGATATCGGTGCCGCCATACCGAAAACCATGTTCCAGTTTATGAATAACATGAGCAGCCGGGAGCTTGGTGATAATATTTCTGACTATTTGGGTATTAACGAAACCATTAATGGACAGAAGCTTGAGATAAATTCCTATGCGGAAGTCGGCCTTGGCTTTGCAAGGAACATAACAGACCGGCTGGCTGTAGGCGGTAAGGTGAAGATGCTGCTGGGTATCGGTAACTTAAAGCTGAACATCAACCGGATTCATGTGGAAACTCCTTCTGTCGGCTCTTCAGGAGCGACGAGTAAAGCTTCCATTCAAGTGGATGCAACTTTGGAGAACTCGTCAAAGCTGTTGGAGCTTCCCAAGAATGAGAGTGGCGATTATATCGATGAAATCGATTTTGGCAGTTTCGGTTTTGCCGGATATGGTGGGGCTGTTGATTTGGGAGTATCTTACAAGTTACTGGATAAATTGACACTTTCTGCTTCAGTTCTTGATTTGGGTTTTATCAAATGGTCTAAATCGAATACCAGTATAGCGCGAGCCAATGCAGAGCAGACTTATGATCTTCTTGACCCGGCCTCGCAGCAGGAGTTCATGAATATTGTGAACAGCGGTGAGATTCTTAACTATGACATGTTGCAGCTCAAGACGGAGGAGGCTTCTGAGAAGATCCGTACCCGTGGATTGACTTCTACAATGGTTCTTGGCGCTGAATATGCCTTACTGAATGATTGGCTGGTAGTGGGTGCCTTGTATACCGGTCGTTTTGCCAAACCGAAAACTTTGAATGAGCTGACTTTCTCTGCCTGCATCCGTCCGACGAATGCTTTCAATGTGGCTGCCAGCTATTCCGTACTTCAAGGAGCCGGTAAAACCTTCGGTCTGGCATTGAAGCTGGGGCCTTTCTTTGCGGGAACAGACTATATGTTCTTTGGTAAGAATACGAAGAATGTCAATGCTTACTTGGGTATTTCCATTCCTTTGGGAAAACAGAAGAAAGCTGAAATCTTATAAAATGAGTTATATGTTGTCGCAGGTTGTCTCTTCTATAAAGGGGGATAATCTGCGATTTTGTTTTTACGAAAACGCAAAAAGCTTTATCTTTGCTGGTAAATACCTATAAACAGTACTCATGAGAATTGCAATAACGTTTCTCTTGTCTTTGGTTTTCAGTAGTTTGCTACAAGCTTCACCCATACCTTTTTCTCCTATAGTGAGGAGCTATTCGGTGTCGGATTATAATGCCGGTATTCAGAATTGGGCCATTGCTCAGGACGAAAGAGGGGTGATGTATTTCGGCAATAACAGTGGGTTGTTGGAATTTGATGGAAGTGCTTGGCGGCTGTATGAATTACCGACAAAAGGAATTGTGCGTGCTATATATATCAGTGAAGATGGAAAAATTTATGTAGGCTCTTACGAAGAGTTCGGTTATTTTATCCGTACTCCTTATGATACCCTTGAATATCACTCGCTGAAAAATGAAGTGAAAGATTTTACATTTCATAATGACGAAATCTGGGATATTGCTTGCGTCCAAGGAGAAATTGTATTTCAATCATTCGGCTCTCTCTTTTTTTATGATGGAAATTCGGTAGAAGGTATTCGGATGAAGAACCTTCCACTGAACTTGTTTCAGGTAGGAAATACTTCTTATTCTCAAAGAATAGACGGTGGACTTTATGTCTTTTCCGGTAGGGAAATGAAAGAACTTATTCCCAGAAAGGAATTTGGAGATAGTGATGTCCTGGCCGGCTTTCCTTATGATGATGCGGTTTTAATGCTTACCCGTAATCAGGGAGGTTTTCTCTATCGGGATGGGAGGGTCGAAAAATGGGAGACTGAATGTGACGGCGTGTTCAAGAAGCATACCATTAATCGTGCGGTGATGACTAAGGACAGTTGCTACGTTGTTGGTACGATATCCGATGGCATATATGCGTTGGATAAAGGAGGGAAGCTGATTTGGAAGATCAATACGGACAATAAACTACAGAACAATACTGTTTTGAAGTTGTATTGTGATGATGACAACAATATATGGACAGCTTTGGATGAAGGTATTGCCTATATACACAACAATTCTCTAATCTATTATTATGAACCTCCATTTCGTAAAATAGGTATGGTATATGATGTCCTGGTAAGGGAAGATGAAGCTTATATTGCTTCTAATCAAGGACTCTATTGGCTTAAGGACGGAAAGGCAGAATTGGTTCCGGGTTTGGAAGAACAAGCGTGGTTCGTCGATGAATGGGGAAAACAGATTTTCTGCGGGCACAACAAGGGGACTTTCCTTATATCAGGGCTGAAATCGAAGTTGGCATCTGACGGAAAGGGAGGAATGTGTATGGAAAAGATTGAATCGAAGGAGCAATCTTTTTTGTTGGAAGGAGCGTATGCACTTTTGAATTTATATACGGAAAATGCTTCGGGAGAGTATTGCTTTACTCGGTCCTTACGCGGGTTCAGCCACATGATTCGCCATATGGAAGTGGACTATCAAGGGAATATTTGGGCGAAACATTTGAGGAATGGTTTGTATCGCTTTCGGATTGATTCGGATATGAAGCAGGTAAAGGATGTACGGAAGTATGAGAGTTTGGGAGAAGTGAAAGGTGGGAGTTTCACTTTGTTCAAAATCAATGGCCGGGTAGTTTTTTCTAATGGGGAATATTTCTATACTTACGAAGATATGACTGATTCGATTGTTCCTTATGAAACAATGAATGAACAATTGGTGGAATTGAAGGGAATAAAGACTGTGAGTCATGCGAACGGAGATTGTTATTGGTTTGTGGGCGACAGGACTGTGTATTTGGTGAAGTGTGCGATAAATACTTTCAATATAGAACTCCGGATTCCATATTCTTTGTTTGACGGTCTGGCAGTGGAAGAGCGGGGAAGCGTGGTTTATGACAAGAGAAATAATCATTCCTATCTTTGCTTGAATAATGCCATTGCCCGTATTGAAACAGATAGTTCCTCGTTATATAAATCCCAGGTCAAACGTTCTTTATGGATTTCAGAGATGCAGGTTACTGAGGAATTCAGTGATAAACGGAAGACATTGGTCGTGCAACCGGGAGTCAAGGTCGAACATGAGTTTAATACGGTGAGTTTTACATTGTGCTATCCTGTTTATAACGATTATACTTATAAGGTGAGGTACCGGTTGGAAGGCTATTCCGATCAATGGGTATCCGGTGGACGCGATTTGCAGCAAAAGTATGCCCGTCTTCCTTATGGAAGTTATGTTTTTCGGGCGGAGATATATGATACCGACAGGGTTTTGGCATCAGTAGAGTTGCCTTTTGAGATTTTGTCTCCGTGGTATTTGTCTTATTGGGCTGTGGGAGGCTATATTCTGATAGGGTTGTGCCTGCTGGCCTTGCTGCAATATATTGTTTATCGTTTTGTGAAGAAAAAGAAGGACCGTGTGATTGAGCAGCAGCGTGTAGTCCATCAGGCAGAGCTTGAACGGCAGGAGAAGAAGATTATCGAGTTGGAAAAGGAGCAGCTTGAGGCCGATTTGCGTTTTAAAAGCAAGGAGTTGTCCAGTGTGGTAATGACAAATATCGCCCATCAGGAATTTCTGAATTCCTTGAAAGAAGAGATACAGCGGCAAAAGTTGTCAGGGCAGTATGGCCGTAAGAACTTGGATAAGCTTCTTGCTTTGGTCAACAATAATATAGTGTCTGATGAAGAGAACTGGATAATGTTTCAAGCTAATTTTGACCGTATACACGAGAATTTCTTCCGTAATCTGAAACTTCAATATACTGATTTGACTTCAGGAGATTTGCGCTTTTGCGCATTGCTCCGCTTGAATATGCCGACAAAAGAGATAGCGAAGTTGCTCAACATTTCCACGCGTGGGGTTGATGCTGCAAGATACCGGTTGCGCAAGAAATTCAATCTGCTTCCGGAAGAAAGTCTGACTGATTTTCTTATAAATTTTAAATAGCTGTTTTACAGAGAAATATTAATGGAGGAAGTACTAATATTGTACTTCCTATTTTGTTTTTTAGTGATGGATGTACTTTTATTGTAGTGCGGGATGTGGAGGTTGTCGCATGCTTTCCTTTTATTTGCAGCAAAATAATATTTCTATAAATTAAAAGCATGGAAGACATGAAGCATTTACTTTTCAAGTTACAATCATTTTTAGTCTTGTTGGTGTTTACTGCCGTTAGTGCGTATGCGCAGAAATCTCCGGTCGATATGAATCGTTTCATTGACGATTTAATGAAGAAGATGACCCTGGAAGAGAAAATAGGTCAGTTGAATCTGCCGGTTACCGGTGAGATTACGACCGGTCAGGCTAAAAGTAGTAATGTGGCCAAACGTATTCGTGCCGGTGAAGTGGGCGGGCTTTTCAATCTGAAAGGTGTGGAACGTATCCGCGATGTACAGAAGCAGGCGGTTGAAGAAAGTCGTTTGGGAATTCCTCTCTTATTCGGTATGGATGTTATTCATGGATATGAAACGGTGTTTCCCATTCCTTTGGGATTGTCGTGTACATGGGATATGAAGGCGGTTGAGGAATCGGCGCGTATTGCGGCCATTGAGTCCAGTGCCGACGGTATTTGCTGGACATTCAGTCCGATGGTGGATATTTGCCGTGATGCCCGTTGGGGGCGTGTGTCCGAGGGCAACGGTGAAGACCCGTTTCTGGGAGCAGCCATTGCGCAGGCCATGGTACGTGGTTATCAGGGAAAGGATATGAGCCGCGAGGATGAGATTATGGCTTGTGTAAAGCATTTTGCCTTGTATGGTGCCGGTGAGGCAGGACGTGACTATAATACAGTAGATATGAGCCATCAGCGCATGTTCAATGAATACATGTTGCCCTATCAAGCGGCGGTTGATGCTAGTGTGGGAAGTGCGATGGCTTCTTTCAATGAGGTCGATGGCATTCCCGCTACCGGAAACAAGTGGTTGATGACGGATGTATTGCGTAAGCAGTGGGGGTTTGACGGTTTTGTAGTGACAGATTATACCGGAATTACAGAAATGACCGACCATGGCATGGGCGATACGCAGACTGTTGCCGCGTTGGCGCTGAATGCTGGTGTAGATATGGATATGGTGAGCGATGCATTTGTAGGTACGCTCAAAAAGTCATTGACAGAAGGAAAAGTGACAGAAGAAGCAATTAATGCGGCTTGTCGCCGTATTTTGGAAGCTAAGTACAAGTTGGGCTTGTTCGATAATCCTTATAAATACTGTGATGTGAAGCGTGCTAAGAAGCAAATCTTTACCAAAGAGCATCGTGCCGTTGCGCGTAAGATTGCTTCGGAGAGTTTGGTGTTGCTGAAGAACGAGGGTAATGTGCTTCCGCTGACCAAAAAAGGCACTATTGCTGTGGTAGGTCCGTTGGCAGACAGCCGCAGTAATATGCCGGGTACTTGGAGTGTGGCTGCCGTATTGAAGAATGCAACTTCTTTGGCTGAAGGTTTGAAGGCGGTAGCAGGTGGTAAAGCCGAAATACTGACTGCGAAAGGCTGTAATTTGATGAGTGATGCCGAATATGAGAAACGTGCCACTATGTTCGGACGTTCTTTACACCGTGACAATCGTTCGGACAAGGAGTTATTGGACGAGGCTCTTGCCGTGGCTGCCAAATCGGATGTTATTGTGGCTGCGCTCGGTGAGTCTTCGGAAATGAGTGGAGAGAGCAGTTGTCGCACGAATCTTGAAATGACGGACACCCAACGCATACTGTTACAGGAATTATTGAAAACGGGAAAACCTGTGGTACTGGTGCTGTTTACCGGTCGTCCGCTGGTACTGAACTGGGAGCAGGCAAACGTGCCGGCCATTCTGAATGTATGGTTTGCGGGCAGTGAGGCAGGTTTTGCCATCGGTGATGTACTGTTTGGTGATGTGAATCCGAGTGGGAAGCTGACTACGACTTTCCCGAAGAGCGTGGGACAGATTCCTTTGTTCTATAACCACAAGAATACGGGCCGCCCTCTTGCCGACGGTGCATGGTTCCAGAAATTCCGCAGCAACTATATAGACATAGACAATGAACCGCTTTATCCCTTCGGTTTCGGCTTGAGCTATACCACATTCTCTTATAGCGACGTGGCTTTGGACAAGACTAGCATGACGGATAAGGGTGAACTGACTGCTACCGTGACTGTGACCAATACCGGCAAGAGAGACGGTGCAGAAGTGGTTCAACTTTATATTCGTGACCTTGTGGGAAGTGTAACCCGTCCGGTGAAAGAGTTGAAAGGCTTTGAGAAGATTTTACTGAAAGCCGGAGAATCTAAAAAAGTATCTTTCAAGATTACCCCCGAATTGCTGAAGTTCTACAACTACAATCTTGATTTTGTATGCGAGCCGGGTGACTTTGAGGTGATGATTGGCAGAAGTAGCCGGGACGTAAAGAAAGCAGCGTTCAAGTTACTCTAACTGATTCCCAAGGCGGCAATATGCAACATTCGAGCCACTGCGTTGAGATGGCATTGTTGCTGCATATTGTCTACATCTTCACTGCAAACGTTTTGCAGTATTTGCTTGATATATAATCTATCGTATAATTGCAATCGGTTATGGAAATCTTGTGGTCGGCTTTGAAACAGTGAAAGGTATGACGTTCTTGAATGGGATAAAGTTATTTAGAATAGGATAAGAACTCCTTTTCTTTTCTATCTTCTTGCTCTATTATATGAATACTACCTAAATATTTATTGTACTTCTATCTTCTTTATAATCTGTTGTTTATGTGATGCAGTAGTAGCAATGATGTACCCCTCCGGTGAACTGTGGTATTCTTATGGTAGTTTATTTTTTTGACGTACATAAACTTCTCCGGTATGTTTGCAAAAGAATTTTAAATCAATACAAGATGAAGAAAAATCTACTAATTACATGTGTGATGTTATTGTTTGCCATTACTTCGATGGCACAGAACAAAATTACGATTTCGGGTGTCGTTACGGACAAGACAGGCGAAACTGTTATCGGTGCTTCTGTTCGTGTAAAAGGGCAGGAGAGTAAAGGTAGTATTACTGATATAAATGGTAAATATCAGATTGTTGATGTGGCATCTAATGCTACCTTGATTTTTAGTTATATAGGTATGCGTGAGCAGGAGATTGCCGTAAATGGGCGTTCAACTATCAATGTGAAGATGGAAGAGGACAGCCAGCTCATTGACGAGGTGGTTGTAGTTGGTTATGGTAGTGCCAAGAAACGCGACTTGACCGGCTCTATCGTTACTGTGAAAGCGGATGAAATTGCATCTAAGCCTTCTACCAATCCACTGGCATCCATACAGGGTAAGGTTGCCGGTGTACAGGTGGTGAATACGGGCCGTGCAGGACAAGACCCTGAAATCCGTGTTCGCGGTACGAACTCCATTAACGGTTTCAAACCCCTTTATGTGGTAGATGGACTGTTTACGGACAATATCAATTATCTGAACACTGTGGATATTGAATCTATGGAAATTTTGAAAGATCCTTCTTCTTTGGCTATTTTCGGTGTGCGTGGTGCCAATGGTGTAATCATCATTACTACTAAAAGAGCAAAAATAGGGAAGACGATGGTTAACATCAACTCTTCAGTGGGTTGGAAGGTTATTTATGACCGTGTAGGTGTGACGAATGCCGAAGAGTTTAAGATGCTGTACAACGAGCAGTTGATATCTCAAGGAAGCGACCCTTATGATTATACTCAATGGACTGGTAATACTGATTGGCAGGATGAGATATTCCAGACAGGTTTTCTGACCAATAACAATGTGAGCATTACGGGTGCAACGGATAAGAGCAAGTTTTATTTGGGTTTGGGTTACGTCATGGAAGAAGGTTCCATTAAAACGGAAAAGCTCAATAAGTTTACCGTAAACTTGAACAGTGAATATAGCGTAACCGATTTTCTGCGTTTTGGTTTCCAGCTTAATGGAGTTCGTGCCAAGTATCCTGATGCAAAGGGTGTGGATGGTGCTTTGAAGGCTGCTCCTATTGCTCCTACTCATGACCTTGAATCGGGACTGATACATACGCTGCCTGACTTCCAGCGTGCACAAGTGTGGAATCCTCTCATTGAAACAGAGCTGCGCGGTGCTCACAACAAGTCTGAAAACTATCGTGTGGCAGGTAATGTGTTCGGAGAGATAGATATTCTGAAGAACCTTACGTTCAAAGCAACTTTCTCTATGGACTATGCTTCCAGTCAGGGACGTTCATATTCTCCGCTGATTTATGTTTATAATCCCGATGTGGAGGGGGG
Organism: uncultured Bacteroides sp.; assembly: GCA_947038155.1. GTDB lineage: Bacteria > Bacteroidota > Bacteroidia > Bacteroidales > Bacteroidaceae > Bacteroides. The sequence goes on from CAMQVH010000039.1 coordinate 11,623, forward strand.
GAAAGAACGGTTGACTGAAAGAGAAAGTGTGAACCAAAGCAAGTCTACTTTTCTTGCTGCACAGTCTGACTATGTGTTGACTTATCTCGGACAGTTTGGCAATCATGGATTGACATTGACTGCCGGTCTTACAACCAATTACAATGAGTCTTCCAGTTTGAGTGGTGGACGCAGTCAGCTTGCGGGCTACGGCATTTTGGTGGGCGACGACCCGGACAGATGGTGGCTCTCTACCATCGACGATGTATCTACGGCAACTAATGGCGGTTCTCAGAGTGACAGATTTACCATGTCTTATTTGTTCAGAGCATTGTATAACTACAAGAATCGTTATTTATTTAATGCTTCTTTCCGTAGGGATGGCTCATCTGTTTTCTATAAGACAGGTAATACTTGGGACAACTTTTACTCTTTCGGTGCCGGTTGGGTAATGACCGAAGAGAAGTTTATGCAGAATCAGAATGTAATTAACTTCTTGAAGTTGAAAGGCTCTTGGGGTGTGTTGGGCAGTCAGAATACCGGTTCCAGTTATCCGGCATACGCTACCATTGTTAGTTCGGGATCAGCTGTATTCGGTGACAATATCATTGCGGGTAAAGGCCCTAACAAACTGATTTCACCTACTTTGGGATGGGAACGTAATTATTCATGGGAAGTAGGTTTTGACATGCACATGTTCAATAATCGTTTGCAGCTTTCTCCGGTTTATTATAACAAAACAACAAAAGATATGTTGACTTCCATTCCGGGGATTGCAGGTACTGTTCCCGGATTACAGAATGTGGGTGAGATTCGCAACCGAGGTTTTGAACTCAGCGCTTCTTGGAACGACAAGATTGGGGAAGATTGGAGATATGGATTAGGTGCTAATCTGAGCACTATTGATAACAAGGTGCTTTCATTGGTAAACAAAGACTATAATATTATCAGTGGTCCCTCACGTGTTTCCGAAGGTTATCCGATTGGCTATTTCTATGGTTACAAGGTTGAGGGTGTATATCAGAACGAAGACGACATTCGTTTCTCTCCGATTAACTCGGTTGGCTCGGTAACACCGGGTGACTTGAAATTCGCTGATGTTGACGGCAATGGTAAAATTACTGATAATGACCGTACAATGATAGGCAACCCTACTCCTGATTTTACTTACGGTTTTAATGTTAATTTGGGTTGGAAGAATCTGGACTTGACTGTTGACATGATGGGTGTTTATGGAAACGAGATTTACCGTAATTGGGGAAGCAGTAGCTATGCACAACTGAATTATCGCACAGAGCAATTGAATCGTTGGCATGGAGAGGGCACTTCCAATTGGGAGCCCTTGCTCGACCCTTCACACAAAATAAATCAGGAGGCTTCCACGTATTTCATCGAAGATGGCAGTTTCTTCAGAATCCGTAATGTCGAATTGGGGTATAACTTTGACAAACGACTGTTGAATCGTATCAAGGTACAGTCACTGCGTCTTTACACTAATGTGCAGAATCCCAAGACTTGGAGCCGTAATGGAGGATATACTCCGGAAGTGGGCGGAAGTGCTATTTCGTTTGGTATTGATGGTGGAGGCTATCCTATGCCTACAGTTTATACGATTGGTTTTAATTTGACTTTCTAAAATTATATAAAGACAGACTATGAAGAAGATATTTTATTATATAGCATTTTTAGCAGTAAGCTTTGCACTAACTTCGTGTGAGGATATGTTTGATAGAAAACCGCTTGGACAACAGACAGAGGATGATTTGACTGGTGGTACTTATGAAACACAGGTTTTTAATATGTATGCCAAGTTGCGCGGTTTTCATTTGACAAGCGGCAATACTGCATTGGCAATCCACGGTATGCGTTCTGAGGACGCAGAGAAAGGAAGTACATTGTCCGATGGAGCAGCCACCGGCAAGATGTTCGATGACTTTGAATATTTGGCAAGTAATGGGATGATTAAGAGTTATTGGAATGATAACTATTCATTGATACATAAGGTAAACGATTTGCTTGATGAAATGAGCCGGAACCCGTCATTGACGGAAGGTGACCTCGTCAATAAGGGGGAAGCTTTGTTTGTACGTGCTTTCTGTTATTTCAACCTTGTACGCGCTTTTGGTGAAGTGCCTTTGATCGACTTTAAAGTTTATGATGCAGCTGAGGCAAATGTTCCAAAGTCTTCTGTGGCAAAGATATATGAATTAATAGATTCTGATCTTACGGAAGCCGAAAACAGTCTGCCCAGAACGTGGGAGCAACTTTATGTAGGTCGTCTCACTTGGGGAGCTGCTCGTTCTCTTCATGCACGCACATACATGATGCGTAATGACTGGGGGAATATGAAGGCTGCTGCTGAAGAAGTGATTAACTCCGGTTTGTATAATCTGAAAACACCTTATGAAGACATATTCCGAGAAAAAGGTGAAAACTGTAGTGAATCTGTTTTTGAATTGCAATGTACGGCAACAGAATCACAACCAGGTTCTAATGACATAGGAAGCCAGTTTGCTTCCGTTCAGGGTGTACGTGGTGCAGGCGAGTGGAATCTCGGTTGGGGGCAACACACCGCTACTCAAGAATTGGCAGATGCTTTTGAAGAGGGAGATCCGAGAAAAGACGAAACTCTGCTTTATTTTATACGCAACGGCAAGGACGATCCAGAGTCCATACCTGCTAACAAGCCTTATGGTGAGAAACCTATTTCGAATGCTGATGTTATAGCTAAATACTTTAACAAGAAGGCATATACAGACCCGGCGATGCGTTTGAAATTCACAAAGGGAGGATATTGGGTAAATATTCGTCTGATACGTTATGCTGATGTGGTATTAATGGCTTCCGAAGCTGCTTGTGAATTGGGTGATTTATCTTCTGCCCGTAACTATTTGGAGATGGTGCGCGCTCGTGCTCGTGGCAATAATATCGGAATCCTACCGGAAGTGACGACCAACAATCAGAATGAACTGCGTGAGGCCATTCGTCATGAAAGACGTGTTGAGTTGGGTATGGAATTTGACCGCTTCTACGACTTGGTTCGTTGGGGTATTGCTAAAGAGGTACTTCATGCGGCAGGCAAGACCGGTTATCAAGACAGACATGCTTTGTTGCCCATTCCGCAAGACGAAATCGACAAGTCGAATGGTGTATTGGTTCAAAATCCCAATTATTAATCTATAAATGTACTAACTGCTTATGAAAAAATATATAGTATCTGTGGCTTCTTGCCTGTTTGCATTGTGTATGCAGTCTTGTTTTCAGGATATGGATCATCCTGCTTTCGACTACCCTGAGAGTACAGGTGAAGTACCTACTACCCCTTTGAAGATGTATCTTCCTTTTGATGAAGAGGACATTCGGGATAAAGGTGAATGGGGATTTTTGGTAGCAGATAACGGGAATGCCAAGTTTGTGGAAGACGGAATCGCTGGCATGGCCTATCAAGGTGCTGAAAATGCTTACATTTTGGCCAAAACTCCTTCTATTTTGGAAAATAACATACCCACTATCGGTGATTTGACTGTAGCTTTTTGGATGAGAACCACTAAGAATACCTCTGCGCAAGGTTTGTTCTCTATCCCTAACTCTATTAAATTCTGGGGCAACTTCGACATCTTCTTGGAGAATAATAATAGCGAGACTCAGGCATTTTTCAAGGTTCATATCTTCAATCAGGCAGCAAAAGAGAATGATGAAAGATGGGTTGAGGCAAAAATAGATGATATTTTTGGTAGCGAATGGGTGCATCTGGCTTTTGTGTATGATGGCAATACTTCTACCATTACTGTTTATCGTAATGGTGAGGGGGTCTTTACCAAAGAATTGCCTGATTGTGGGAAATTGAAGTTTAATAATGTAGGTGCTTCTTTGGCTGTTGGTGCATTTCAGTTCAGCACTACTCCGAGTCTTACTTCGGGTGCAGGAGCACAAACCTGGGCAAAGAACTTTCCCGGTCAGCTTGATCAGTTCCGCTTATATGACAAGGTGTTGACGGCAACCGAGATTCAGAGTATTTACTCTGGAAAAGAATGAAGCTACACTTTAATCTGATGCTAAGATGAAAGTATTATATTTCATAGTATGTCTTTTGTTGGTTGCGTGCGGTGGTGATAATCAACCTGAGGTGAATCAGCCTTTCGAGTTGAAGAATATTATTGTGGGTGACCAACAAAACCAACAGACATTTGAGAATGTTGCTCCCAATGTAGCTATTGTTTTGGAGTTCTCGGATGCTGTAGATGAGGCTTCAGCCCGTAACAATATTGCTTTGAAACATGAGGAGCTTCCCATAAGCTGCGATTATGAGTTCCTGCAAGAGAAAAAAGTATCGATGACTCCTAAGGAGGGGTTTAAAATCTTGTCATCGTATAAATTGATTGTCAATCCGGGGGTGAAATCCACTTCCGGGACACTGCTTTCCAATGGCAAGGTTTGTATGATTAAGACAGGAATGGATGATACAGATAAGTTTGAGCGTATCCCTGATGAGGACTTGTTGACATTGATACAGAAGCAGACCTTTAAGTACTTCTGGGACTTTGGGCATGAATATTCCGGAATGGCGCGCGAACGTACTGCTTCGGGCGATGTCGTTACTACCGGCGGTACCGGCTTTGGCGTGATGGCCATGCTGGTAGCTGCCGAACGGGGCTTTATTACCCGTCAGCAAGCCGTTGAGCGAGTGCAGAAGATTGTTACTTTTCTTGATAAGGAATGTACGGCTTATCATGGTGCTTATGCACATTGGATAAATGGCGCAACGGGAGCAACCAAACCTTTCAGTGAGAAAGACAACGGTGCCGATTTGGTTGAGACATCCTTGTTATTTCAAGGTTTGCTTGCTGCTCGAGCCTATTTCAAGGAAAATACGGAAGTAGAAAGTAGGTTGCGTGCCGACATAACCCGTCTTTGGGAAGCTATTGACTGGACTTGGTTCCGGAAAAATGGTGAAGATGTACTGTATTGGCATTGGAGTCCCGATTACGGTTTTGAGAAGAACTTGGCAATAAGAGGGTGGAATGAGTGCCTGATTACTTATATACTTGCTGCGTCGTCTCCAACACATGCTATAGATAAAGTTGTATATGAAGCAGGCTGGGCTAAAAATGGAGGAATCAGGAATGGAAAATCTTATTATGGCATCACTCTTCCTTTAGGTTCGGATAAGGGGGGACCGCTATTCTTGTCTCAATATTCTTTTCTGGGCATTAACCCGCAAGGACTGGAAGACCAATATGCCGATTACTGGATGCAAAATCGCAATCATACGTTGATTAATTACAGTTATTGTAAGGAAAATCCCAAAGGATATACGGGTTATAGCGCTTCTTGTTGGGGGTTGACGGCAAGTGACGGTGATACGGGATATTCAGCTCATTCACCTACTAATGATAAAGGGGTCATTGCTCCAACAGCTGCTTTGTCTGCATTTCCTTATACTCCGGAGGAGTCAATGGAAGCGCTGCATTTCTTCTATTATAAGATGGGAGACAAACTTTGGAAAGATTATGGTTTTATAGATGCCTTTAATTTGACGGCAGATTGGTACGATACTCAGTACATAGCCATTGACCAAGGGCCGATAATCTGTATGATAGAGAATTATAGAACAGGCCTCCTTTGGAATTTATTTATGTCTATACCGGAAATCCAACAAGGACTGAAGAAGCTTGGCTTCCAGAGTCCGTGCTTAAACTAAAAGAATGATTATGATGAGAATATTAATATATTTGATGCTTTTGCTATACCCTTTTAATTTGATTTCGGGACAGAATAAGCAGAAGCAGCTTTCTGACGACGAACTCATGACCCTCGTCCAGAAGCAAACTTTCCGTTACTTTTGGGACTTTGCCCATCCCGAATCCGGATTGGCGCGTGAGCGGAGCAACGGCGGTGCCGAGATTGTTACCATTGGCGGGTCGGGGTTCGGAGTGATGGCTGTCATTGTCGGCGTGGAACGTGGGTTTATCACCCGCGAACAAGGTGCCGAACGTATACTGAAGATTGTTCGTTTCTTGAGCGACAAGAATACCGACAGCTATCACGGTATGTGGGCGCATTGGATGAACGGTAAAACCGGTAAGACCATTCCTTTCAGCCGTAAGGATGATGGAGCCGATATTGTAGAATCCGCTTTCATGTTCGAAGGCTTGCTGGCTGCCCATCAGTATTTTGTAAAGGATAAGCCGACGGAAAACCGTATCCGGGGAATGATTAATAATCTGTGGCGCCAAGCAGAGTGGAATTTCTTCACTCAAGGGCAAGATGTGATGTACTGGCACTGGTCACCCAATAACGGATGGGCGATGAATCACCAGATTAAAGGTCATAACGAGTGTCACATTGTTTACATTTTAGGTGCGTCTTCTCCTACTTATCCGATTGCCGAGAGCGTTTATCATAAGGGCTGGGCCAATGCGAACACTTTTCTGAATGGTCAGGAGTATTATGGCATCAGGCTTCCTCTCGGAAACGATAACGGTAAGGGCAGTCCTTTGTTCTTTACTCATTACTCTTACATGGGGCTTGACCCTCATGGATTGAAGGACCGCTATGCTGACTACGAGGAACAAATGAAGGCCCATACCTTGATTAACCGTGCCTATTGTATCGAAAATCCGAAGGGATATAAGGGTTACGGTGAGAAATGCTGGGGATTGACAGCCAGTGACGGTGATAAAGGCTATTCTGCCCATAGCCCCGGAAATGACCGCGGCGTGATTACGCCTACTGCGGCTCTTTCATCCGTTCCTTATACACCGGAGTATTCTTTGGAGGCCATGCGCTATTTCTATGAAGAACTGGGTGACCGTCTTTGGGGTGAATATGGGTTCAAGGATGCATTTAATCTGACTGAGGATTGGTTTGCGCCTTCGTATCTTGCCATTGACCAGGGACCGATTATCGTGATGATAGAGAACTATCGCACCGGTTTAATTTGGAAGCTTTTCATGAGCCATCCCGATGTACAGAAGGGATTGAAGAGATTAGGCTTTACATCTCCTTATTTGAATAAGGCTGATTAGGTTTGGCAGGATTTGATTTTGGTAAGATTTTATATAGATTAAAAAGAATTATAACCATGAAAAACGTGCTTTTCAATAGTGTATTGGTTGCTTTCGCATTGCTTGTCGCCTCGTGCGGCAAGCAACCGGAAGCCAGGGTAGAAGTGATGTCGTTCAACATCCGTCTGGATCATGTAGCGGACAGTATGAATAACTGGAAATACCGTAAGGATAATGCAGCACAGATGATTGCTTATTATGCTCCGGACATTGTGGGCATGCAGGAAGTGGTAAAGAATCAACTTGATGACCTGAAGGAGCGTCTTCCTCAATATACTGCCCTTGGCGTAGGTCGTGCAGATGGAAAAGAGAAAGGCGAATATTGCTCCCTTTTTTATAAGACAGATCGTTTTGAACTTTTGGAGAACGGAGATTTCGGACTGAGTGAGACTCCCGATTCCATCGGAAAGAAAGGCTGGGATGCGGCATGCGAACGTATCGTGACTTGGGCTGTGTTGAAAGACAAGGTGAGTGGCGGGAAAGTAGCTGCTTTCAACACCCACTTTGACCATGTAGGTGAGGTGGCACGTCGAGAAAGCGCTAAGTTAATACTCAAGAAGATAAAGCAAATAGCGGGAGAGCTTCCGGCAATTATCACTGGAGACTTTAATGGAACGGTAGACTCCGAGCCGGTCACTATATTGACGGAAGGTGGAATGAGGAACGCTTGTTCCACGGCAAAGGCCGTTTACGGACCGACATGGAGCTTTCATGACTTCGGACGTATTCCGGTGGAGAAGCGCAGGCTGATAGATTTTATATTCGTAAATGCTTCTGTAGAGGTGGAGCGTTACCGCACAGTTGGCGATAAGCCGGACAATGGCTATCTTTCCGACCATGCTCCCGTATTGGTTACTTTGAAACTGTAAAGAGGACTCGTCTAATTCTATTCTGCATTATTTACAAATCATAAGGGTTCAAGAAACACTTGTATACTGAACCTAATTCAGTCGTATAGTGAATGCCATTCAGTCGTATACTGAATAGGGCTCAGTCGTATACTGAATGCACTGTATTTTAACCGCACTGATAATCAGTAGATTATAAAACAACGTTACGCTTTTGATAAATTACAACAAATAATGAATACATGAAAAATAAACTATCCTGGGGAATTGCCTTGTTGCCCTTTGTTCCTTCGGTTTGGATGCAAGGACAAGAACAGAAACAAGGAATAGGAAACGGGCATCCTAACATTATTTTTATCATGAGTGATGACCATGCCCAACAAGCAATGAGTATATATGGACATCCCATAGGTAAAATAGCTCCTACTCCCCATATTGACCGTATTGGGCATGAAGGGGCGGTATTTCAGAATAATTACTGTTGCAATTCCATTTCCGGCCCCAGCCGTGCAGCCATACTGACTGGTAAGCATAGCCATAAAAATGGTTTTATGAGGAATGGAAATAAAGGATTTGACGGTTCGCAGCAGACACTGCCGAAGATATTGCAAGCAAACGGTTATGAGACAGCCATTATCGGCAAGTGGCATCTTGTTTCAAAGCCTACCGGGTTTGACCATTGGATGATCTTGAATGATCAGGGAGATTATTATAATCCGTATTTTATTACCGAGGGAGATACCGTTCGGCATAAAGGATATGTGACTGACCTCATCACCCAATATTGTGAAGACTGGATGAGTGGGCGCGAGGATAAGAATAAACCTTTTTTCCTGATGATGCATCACAAAGCCGTTCATCGTAATTGGGTGCCTGCCGAACGGCATTATCATTTGTACGAACATACGCAGTTCCCTTTACCCGATAATTATTATGATGCATACGAAGGACGTTATGCGGCACAAATGCAGAAGATGAATATATACCGTGATATGTACGAAGGCCACGACTTGAAGATGGTTGCGGGTATGAATAGCGACAGTCTGCTATTCGACCCGTGGCCTCATGCTTTTCTTGATACGATGGAGCCGGATGAGCGCCGCCGTTTTATGGATGCCTATCGTGAACGGAACAATGAATTTTATTCGAAACAGCGTACTTTCAAGGAAGTCGCAGAATGGAAATATCAGCGTTATTTACAGGATTATATGGCTTGCGTGGCAAGCGTGGACGAGAGTGTAGGAGAAATATTGGATTATTTGAAGCGTACCGGATTGGATAAAAATACGATTGTCGTTTATACCACAGACCAGGGGTTCTATCTGGGCGAGCACGGTTGGTTTGATAAACGTTTTATGTATGAGGAGTCTTTCGGTATGCCGATGGTAATGAGCTGGCCGGGACATATTAAGCCCGGAACGCAGGTGACAGGACTGACTCAGAATATTGATTTCGCTCCCACTTTTCTCGATATGTGTGGAATTGAGATTCCTGAAGACATGCAGGGAGTGTCGTTTCGTCGGTTGGTAGAGAGAGGAATCACTCCACGAAACTGGAGGAAGTCACTTTACTATCATTATTATGAATTCCCCGGTTTTCATAGTGTCCGTGCACATTACGGTGTCAAGATGGAGCGCTATAAATTGATGCATTTTTATGTGGATGACACGTGGGAACTTTATGATTTGAAGGAAGACCCGGCAGAAATGCATAATTTGTATGGTGAAAAAGGGATGGAAAAGGTTGTTGCAGAATTGGAAGCGGAACTTGCCCGCCTGCAGGGAGAATATGATGTTCCTGAATCTCTGTGTAAATAATGGTGCATATTTCGTGATGTATAAATGAATATTTAGAAATATAAATGCGGATAATACGATGAAAAGATTAAGTGGTTTGGTGCTGCCGTTGTGTTTGGCAAATTTCCTTTCTGCACAGGACATGCGTATGGATACTTATTGTAATCCTTTGAATATCGATTACACGTACATGATTTATAATTCGGATAAGAATATCTCCTACCGTTCCGGTGCCGATCCTGCCGTGGTGGAGTTCCGGGGTGAATATTATATGTTTGTTACCCGTTCACATGGTTATTGGCGTTCCAGAGATTTGCTGAACTGGGAGTTTGTACGTCCGGGTAAGAACTGGTATCCGCAAGGGTGTAATGCTCCGGCGGCACATAATTACAAAGATTCGGTACTTTATGTGACCGGTGATCCTTCCGGTTCCATGAGTATCCTTTATACGGATAATCCAGCTTCAGGAAACTGGGAAGCTGTTCCGGCAATCTTGCATAATCTGCAAGATCCCGATTTGTTTATTGACGATGACGGTAAAGCGTATATGTTCTGGGACTCTTCCAATGTGTATCCTATCAGGGGAATGGAACTGGACAAGAACCAGCGTTTCATCAAGAAGGGAGAAACGAAAGAACTCTTCAATTTGGATATGCCTAAACATGGCTGGGAACGTTTCGGTGAAAATCATACGGATACTGTATTGGGCGGATATATTGAGGGACCTTGGCTGACGAAGTATAATGGGAAATACTATATGCAATACGGTGCTCCGGGAACGGAATTCAATGTCTATGCCGATGGTGTTTATGTGGCCGATTATCCGATGGGGCCTTATACTTACCAAAAGCATAATCCGGTGTCCTACAAACCGGGTGGTTATATGAACGGTGCCGGACATGGAAGTACCGTGCTTGGCCCTGGCGGACAATATTGGCATTTTGCTTCGATGTCACTCTCTATCAATGTGAATTGGGAACGTCGCCTTTGTATGTTTCCGGCGGGGTTCGATAAAGATGGCATTATGTATGTAGATACTCGTTTCGGAGACTATCCCCGTTATGCACCTGCCGTATCGGGCAAGGCTGGACAGTTCCGTGGGTGGATGTTGCTTTCGTATGGCAAGCCGGTGACGGCTTCTACTACAAAAGACGAATTTAAGGCAGATGCCCTGACGGATGAACTGACTAAAACTTTTTGGCTTGCTGAGGCTAATGACGAACGGCAGTGGGTGATGATTGATTTGGAGAAACCTGCTGATGTGTATGCTGTTCAGATAAACTATCACGATTATCAAAGTAATATGTACGGTCGCTACGAAGGACTCCATCACCGTTATCTCATCGAAGGTTCTCTTGATGGTGAGAATTGGGAGATATTGGTGGACCGTAAGGAAAGTTATAGGGATACTCCGAATGATTATGTTGAACTGGCATTACCCAAGTCTGCCCGTTATATCCGTTATAAAAATATAGATATACCGACACCGAATCTGGCTATATCTGAACTTCGCGTCTTTGGATTGGGTATGGGGAAGGCACCGCAACAACCCAAAAAGTTGGTACTTGACCGCCAAGCAGACCGTCGTGACATCTCCATCCGTTGGGAGGCTGTGAAAGGTGCGCAAGGTTACAACATACTTTGGGGCATTGCACCGGACAAACTTTACAGCTCTTGGATGGTCTATGATAAGACTGATTTGTTGATGAAAGCCCTTACTGCTGATCAGGATTATTATTTTTGTGTGGAGGCCTTCAATGAAAATGGTGTATCTTTACGTTCGGAAGTTAAACATGTAAAATAAATAATAAGATGAAACGTATAATCGGCGTCCTTTGTGGATTATTCTTTTTCTTGTCTTCGTTTGCACAAGAAACCTTTCAAAAGGAAACTTATATCTCTTCCCGTGGAGATACATTGTTATATCGTTTGTTGCGTCCAGAGGTGATGAAACCTGATGAAAAGTATCCTTTGGTGCTTTTCCTGCATGGTGCCGGAGAGCGTGGCAATGATAATGAGAAACAATTGGTTCATGGTGGGCAGATGTGGCTTAATCCTGTAAACCGCGAAAAGTATCCGGCGTTTATTTTGGCTCCGCAGTGTCCTGAAACCGGATATTGGGCATATACGGAGCGCCCTTCATCTTTTGCTCCGGCAGATATGCCGTTGGAAGTGCCTGTTTCTCCTATTTTCCGTACATTGAAGGAGTTGTTGGATATCTATCTGGCCATGCCGCAGATAGACAAAGACCGTATCTATGTTATGGGACTTTCTATGGGAGGAATGGGTACATTTGACATGGCTGTCCGCTATCCGGAGATTTTTGCGGCGGCAATGCCTATTTGTGGAACAGTGAATCCGGCACGGTTGAAGGCTGGCAAATCGGTCAAGTTTCGTATTTTTCATGGAGATGCGGATAATGTAGTAACTCCTGAAGGATCGCGTGCAGCATATCGGGCCTTGAAAGCTATTGGTGCCGATGTGGAATATATTGAATTTCCTGGTTGTAATCATGGTAGTTGGAATCCGGCTTTCAACTATCCTGGTTTTATGGAGTGGCTGTTTAATCAGAAGAAAAAATGATGAGAATATTGTCTGTTATCGGA
>CAMQVH010000040.1 GCA_947038155.1 uncultured Bacteroides sp.
ACGGACAGTGGATTGCCGGAGCCAATATCTTCGTCTACGACCACGAGAAGTTTACGCCGGGAGACATTCTTGAAAAGATACAAAACTATCATGTCACCTCTCTCTGCGCGCCTCCTACCATCTTCCGCTTCCTGATTCACGAAGACCTGACAAAGTACGACTTGTCTTCACTCAAATACTGCACCATTGCCGGAGAAGCATTGAACCCTGCCGTATTTGATACATTCAAGAAACTGACAGGTATCAAACTGATGGAAGGTTTCGGACAGACGGAAACTACCCTGACCATCGCCACCATGCCATGGATGGAACCGAAACCGGGAAGCATGGGGCTGCCGAACCCTCAATACGATGTTGACTTGATTGACCACGAAGGTCGTTCCGTTGAAGCCGGTGAACAGGGGCAAATCGTAATCCGTACCCATAAAGGAAAACCTCTCGGACTTTTCAAAGAGTATTATCGCGATGCGGAACGTACACACGAAGCCTGGCATGACGGCATCTATTATACAGGAGACGTTGCCTGGAAAGACGAAGACGGCTATCTCTGGTTTGTAGGCCGTGCAGACGACGTTATCAAGAGTTCCGGTTACCGCATCGGTCCATTCGAAGTGGAAAGTGCCTTGATGACTCATCCGGCTGTTGTGGAATGTGCCATCACCGGAGTACCCGACGAGATTCGCGGACAGGTGGTAAAAGCTACGATTGTTCTATCCAAAGACTATAAGAATCGCGCCGGAGAAGAACTGATTAAGGAATTGCAGAATCACGTGAAGAAAGTGACCGCTCCTTATAAATATCCGCGTGTCATCGAGTTCGTGGAAGAACTCCCAAAGACAATCAGCGGTAAGATACGCCGGGTGGAGATTCGTCAGAATGATAAGAAATAAACAAGAAACGTTCTATCCAGAATGAAATGCCGGTTGTAATGGAAGAGTTACATCCGGCATTTTTTTTCATCCACAGTCACTGTTTATTTCTTTACATTCACTCAAAACTGGAAGTATCGTTTTTTCGTTCAATATTTAGCTTTCTACACATCGGCCCCTATCATGGCAAGTGATAATAAAAATGATGAATTTGAAACTTTGATGGAGAAAATTAGGGAAGACTTTGCACAAAACCCGCTTATAGAGGAAGAATTCTCTTTATTACACCGATTTATTGGAATATATCATTAAAAACTACTATATTTGCTATATAATTCAGGATATTTTATCCCCAAACGAATTTAAACAGCAGATATGAGCCCAGCCGTTATATCCATTACTATTGTGGCATACTTTATAATCCTGTTCACTATCTCTTATATAGCAGGACGTAAAGCCGACAATGAAGGATTCTTTGTAGGAAACCGTAAATCGGCTTGGTATATCGTCGCCTTTGCCATGATTGGTTCCACGATTTCCGGAGTTACTTTTGTTTCCGTTCCGGGTATGGTTCAGACAAGCAGTTTTTCTTATCTGCAAATGGTACTGAGATTTATAGTCGGGCAGATTATCATAGCGTTTGTACTCGTTCCTCTCTTTTATCGTATGAATCTGGTTTCCATTTACGAATATCTGGAAAACAGGTTCGGATGTTCATCCTATAAGACGGGAGCCTGGTTCAACGGTTACCAAATCAGTTACGAGTTGTTGATTACCAATGCTTTGTTCACATTCCTCGGGCTTTGTTTGCTCATCAAAAGACAAGACAAAGAAACATCTCACACAACTCATACTACAAAACAAGAAATAAAATAATGAAAGCAACAATCAACTGTTTTCTTCCTTTCAGCAGGTTGGAAGAAACGACACAGACGGTTAAGGAGTTACGCACATCGGCGCTGGTAGACAAGATTTATTTACTGGCATCACCGATTACCAATGTCTGCATCCCCGGATGCGAACTCATCTCCGTAGAGAAAATGCAATCGACACAAGCGATGCGGGCTATTGCAGAACATTCTGATAAAGCATATACTTTAGTTTACACCAAACGTACTGCGCTGCAACTGGGCATATTCGCTCTTGAAAGAATGGTTCAAGTCATGAAAATGACCCAAGCTGGCATGGTCTATGCAGACCATTACCAACAAATGGACGGTGTGCTAAAACCTGCTCCGGTCATTGACTATCAACCCGGTAGCCTACGAGATGATTTCGATTTCGGTTCGGTATTGCTGTTCGATGCCAACACATTCAAGGAAGCGATAAAAGATACGGAAGAGGAATATCAATATGCAGGCTTGTATGATTTGAGACTTAAAACATCCCAAAAGAACAAACTGGTACATATCAACGAATATCTATATACGGAAGTTGAAAGTGACAAACGGAAAAGCGGTGAAAAGCAGTTCGATTATGTAGATCCTAAAAACCGCCAGATACAGATTGAAATGGAACAGGCATGCACCAACCATTTGAAAGAGATTGGCGGATATCTTTATCCCAACTTCTGTCCCGTAGACTTCTCTTCCCATACTTTTGAATATGAAGCTTCTGTCATTATACCTGTACGCAACCGCATTCGCACCATCAAAGATGCCGTACGCTCGGCACTAAACCAGCAAACAACCTTCCCGTTCAATGTCATTGTCATCGACAACCATTCGACAGACGGAACCAGTGAAGCTCTGCGTGAACTTAGTTCGGACAAGCGGCTGATTCACGTCATTCCCGAAAGAGATGATCTCGGTATAGGCGGATGTTGGAATGTAGGTATCCATCACGAAAAATGCGGAAAGTTTGCCGTCCAACTGGATAGCGACGACGTGTATAAAGACGAACATACGCTGCAAATTATGGTTAATGCTTTCTATGAACAGAATTGCGCGATGGTTATCGGCACTTACATGATGACGGACTTCAACATGAACGAGATAGCTCCCGGCATCATCGATCATAAAGAATGGACACCCGATAACGGACGGAATAACGCTTTGCGCATTAATGGACTGGGAGCACCGAGAGCTTTTTATACTCCTATTCTTCGGGAAATCAATGTGCCGAACACAAGTTACGGAGAGGACTATGCACTCGGCCTGAGAATCTCACACGACTATCAAATCGGGAGGGTATATGATGTCGTCTACCTCTGTCGCCGTTGGGAAGGTAATTCGGATGCCGCGTTGCCTGTTGAGAAAGTCAACCGGAATAATCTATACAAAGACCGGCTCCGTACATGGGAATTGGAACAGCGCATCCTGCAACAAAAAACGACATTAGAGAATTTTCAGCAGGAAATCGAACAGTTATTCCAAAAGCAGACCCTTTCATGGGAACTTGCCAAAGAGAATTATCGGACATTGGAACAATATAAAAAGCAAAAAAGAGATCTCTCCAAATGGATAGGCAAGACCCTCATAGAAGCAGGTGCGTTCCTTAACCCGAAACGTATTCTTTCGACTATGGCACAAACAGATACTGCCTCTATTCACTCACGACCTTGTTTCCTCTGCCAGAAAAACCGTCCGCAAGAACAAGAATTCCTCAGCTATAAGAATTATCAGATACTGGTCAACCCCTACCCCGTATTTGAACACCACTTCACCATCGCGGACAAAGAGCACCGCCCACAATCCATAGCAGGATATTTTGATGACATGATAGAATTCACCGACATCATGAGAGAATACTTCCTCATGTATAACGGGCCGGAATGTGGTGCTTCCGCTCCCGATCATGCCCATTTTCAAGCCTGTACAAAAGAAGAAGATATGGCTGGAATTTCTTACGATCTCTCCAACTATTGTACGGATTTAATAGATGACGACAAGTTACAAATAAATTATGTATACGCACCGGTCAGCTTAATCAATGTTCAAGCGGATAGTAAGGAAACAATGTCAAAGACCTTTCATTTGATTTACGACATTTTATCCGCCGATAGCAACGGCAAGGAACCCATGATGAATATTCTTGCCTGGTATGGCTTGGAACGCACCGATGATTTTTTTGGAGAAAACTACGAAGACGAACTTGAAGCCGCAACCAGATACCCTTACAAATGCTGCATCTTCTTACGCAGCAAACATCGCCCTGACTGCTATTACGCCAAAGGAGACGAACAAATTCTCATCAGTCCTGCTATTGCTGAAATGAACGGCATATTCCCTATAGTACGCGAAGAGGATATGGAGAAACTGACTCCCGAAAAGGTATATGATATCTATCAGGAAGTATCGATGTCTAAAGAAAAACTACAAGAAATAGCAGAACGCATTAAAGCCGCCTTATGACAGAGCCTCAAATAGTAGTTGGTATTCTTTCCGGGAAAGAGATTCAATTCTCTTTCCCGGATGAATTCATTTCTTCTGATGGAATGGCAATCTCCGGAATACAACAAGCCGTTTATCGGAAAGGGAAAATCTATTGGCAGGAAAAAGAATATGATGAATTGTCCTTCATTCCCCGACAGAATACTTCTTCTTTTTTTGAACTGCAAGACGTAACCATCGGCATCAACTTCCATTGGGAACGTAAAGAAGTGCAAAGGTTCAAAGGTGAACTGAAGATTATCGTTGAAGATGACAAGCTAACCGCCATCAATATAATTTCCATCGAAGATTATCTCACCAGTGTGATTTCATCAGAAATGAGTGCAACGGCCTCTTTAGAGCTGTTGAAAGCACATGCGGTTATCTCCCGAAGCTGGCTACTTAACAAGTTGAGAGTGGTTAACAAGTTGAGAGTTGAGAATGGAGAGTTGAGAGTTACTATGCAGCCGGATAACGCAGCCCACTCTCCACTCTCAACTCTCCACTCTCAACTTATCAAATGGTACGACCATGAAGCCCACAAGAACTTTGACGTATGTGCCGACGACCATTGCCAACGTTATCAAGGGATTACACGTGCCTCAACTCCGCAGGCTGTTGAGGCTGTTTCCGCTACACGGGGTGAGGTGCTTATGTATGAAGGAAAGATTTGTGACGCCCGCTTCTCCAAATGCTGCGGCGGTGCTTTCGAAGAATTCCAGAACTGCTGGGAGAATGTAAGGCATCCCTATCTTATCGGACAACGGGACAGCCAAACAGAAAACAAACTACCTGACCTGACCGTAGAAGCTGAAGCTGACAAGTGGATACGCACTTCGCCCGTCGCATTCTGCAACACACAGGACAAGAAGATTCTCAGTCAGGTTTTAAATAACTACGACCAGGAGACTGCGGACTTCTATCGTTGGAAGGTAAGCTATTCGCAAGAAGAACTGTCCGAACTGATTCACAAACGCTCGGATATTGATTTCGGGAAAATTATAGATTTAATTCCCATAGAAAGGGGAACGTCCGGTCGTCTCGTCCGACTGAAGATAGTAGGTACGCTACGCACGCTCACCATCGGAAAAGAATTGGAAATACGCCGCACGCTATCGACCTCTCATCTCTACAGTTCAGCTTTTGTTGTGGATAAGGAATACAAAGAAGAAGAGCAAGAAATCCCTTCTCGCTTTATCCTCACCGGTGCCGGATGGGGTCATGGAGTGGGGCTTTGCCAGATTGGTGCTGCCGTAATGGGAGAACAAGGTTATAAATACGAAGAGATACTATCTCACTACTACCCCGGTAGTACGATTGAGAGACAATATAAATAAAATCAGACTGATGCCATGACAACGCCAACCATAAACAAAAATCCTTGGAGTTGGATTCCAACCCTCTACTTTGCAGAAGGGCTGCCCTATGTAGCGGTAATGACTATTGCCGTCATCATGTACAAGCGCCTGGGATTGTCGAATACAGAAATAGCCTTATATACCTCCTGGCTTTATCTGCCCTGGACCATCAAACCTTTGTGGAGTCCTTTCGTTGATTTGGTGAAAACGAAGCGTGCCTGGGTTATCGCCATGCAAGGACTCATCGCTGCCGGATTTGCAGGGATAGCCTTTTTTATCCCTACGCCTCATTATGTGCAGTTCACTCTTGCCTTTTTCTGGCTGTTGGCGTTCAGTTCGGCTACGCATGACATTGCAGCGGACGGTTTCTATATGCTCGGGCTTACCGACAAAGCACAGTCTTTCTTTGTTGGTATCCGAAACACATTCTACCGGCTCGCCAATATCTTCGGGCAAGGTATTCTTGTGATGTTGGCAGGTTGGTTGGAGACATCGCAAAACAATATTCCTCTGGCATGGAGCATTACATTCTACTTTATGGCGGGATTATTTCTTGCCCTTACTATCTACCACCGTTTTATTCTCCCCCATCCCGCTTCCGACACTAAACGTCCGGGGCTGACAGCGAGAAAGTTACTAGAAGATTTTCTCCAGACTTTCGTCACTTTCTTCAAGAAGAAGCATTTGGGATTCATGTTCTTTTTCCTGCTCACCTATCGGCTGGGAGAGTCACAGTTAGCCAAAATAGCCTCTCCTTTCCTGCTCGATACTATGGATAAAGGCGGACTGGGATTGTCGACGGCAACAGTCGGGATGATTTACGGCACAATAGGCGTCATCGCCTTGTTGACCGGAGGGATTATCAGTGGCTTCCTTGTTTCGCGCAACGGATTCAAAAAATGGATACTCCCCATGGCACTAGCTATCAACCTACCGGATATTTTATATGTATGGATGGCTGCCACCACTCCGGATAATCCCCTGTTTATATCCATCTGCGTAGCTATCGAGCAACTGGGCTACGGTTTCGGTTTCACAGCTTATATGCTTTATCTGATTTATCTTGCGGAAGGCGAGCACAAGACGGCACATTATGCCATCGGCACCGGATTTATGGCACTGGGCATGATGATTCCGGGAATGCCCGCAGGCTGGATACAGGAGCAACTCGGATACACCAATTTCTTCATTTGGGTGTGTATCTGTACCATACCCGGCATTGCCGCTTCGCTTATGATTCGCAAGCAAATAGAGAGATAAAAGGAGGAATCGAACCATTTTTTCACTTGTCCTAGCACTGATTTACAGTACATATACGTCCTGTTTCCAGCACCTATATGTACAATACGCAGCATCCCTATGTCCTGCACACAGGATATAGGGATGCTGTAACAAGTTGGTTATTAGCCTGTAAGTTCCTTATTTCTTATTCATCCGCGACTCGATATCCTCCAACGCACGACTGGCAACGGATATGCAACTCGGCACCATTTCGCGCAAATGATTGCGTATGAATTCGGACATCCGCTTCAAAATAGCCACATCGTCCGTCTGAATCAGGCGTGTCAGATTCATTATCAGCAAACTGCGGTCGGCCTCTTCCAATCCGTCATATTCTTTCACGCACATATCCACATAGGCCTCATCATCGCAAATCAGCCTTCCTTCGATCAAGCGGAACATCGGGGCGTATTTGTACTCCTTGTCCAGTCCTAGACTGCAAATCTCGTTTTTCAACGTCTGATACTCTTCTTCTTTATAAAGATTGGAACGAAGCTGGTAGCCGGAGAAATACATGATTAACTTCGCACGATACAGCCGAGCTACTCTTTCTGCAATCTCTTCCTTCACCGCCGCATCAAACTCATCGCGATGTGCCACCATAAAACGTGCCTTTGCATCGTCTATGTTGAGCGTATAGCGAGTGAAGAGGAAGGCATTCACCGCCTTGAGGCGTTCGGCTTCGGACAAGGATTCGAAATAATTGTTCACTATCTCAAAGCCCTCCTTCTCTTTTCGCTGCTCCATCATGTGCAATGCGTAGTTATTCACCAGTTCCGGCGTACGTTCGCCTGCCTGATAACGCTCTGCCATACGCTCTGGCGTCTGTTCGGGGTCCAGTCCCGCCTTCAGCTTCGCTATAAATGCATCGCCGTCCATCGCACCTTTCAGTTCCGAACGAACTTTTCCGTCCGAATCGAGGATGATAAAGGTGGGATAAGCCTTCACTGCATAACGGGCTGCCAGCTCCTTGCCCTCTTTTTCGGCATTCAACTTAAGACAGACGAAGTTCTGATTCATAAAGTTGCCGACATTCTTCTGCGGGAATGTCTCGCGTGCCATCTTCTTGCAAGGACCACACCAGTCTGTATAAAAATCAATAAACACTAGCTTCTTCTCTTGGCGGGCAGCATCCATCGCTTCCGAAAAAGAGAGCGAACGGAAATTCGTTTGTGCCAGCAACGGGAAAGACAGGCCTATCGCCACGGCGATCAATAACAATTTTTTCATTCTATTCTGCTTTTAATAAATTTATAAACTTGAATTACGGTATTCTACCTTCGCTACTTTCAGATTCGTTTTCCACGGATAACTTTCCGTATGGTAAGTGTGCGGTTCCACAACAATGTCGTTCGGGTCGTCTTTAATGGTATATTTATAAACCGTACCTTTTTGAGATTCGCTATAGGTAGCTACGATAAAATCGGTCGGAGTATTGCTGGAATGGGCATCCATAGCCAGATAGGTGATTTCTCCATCCATCGTAGCCACTTTCTTGGCGATGTTGCGCACATAATCGTAAGCCCACAAATCGGCTCCTACCGCATAAAGAATCACAGGTTGCACGGAGAAGAAGGTATAATGGCCGGCTTTATCAAAATCCGTAGCCACAGCTTTGTCGACCGTACGTGCAAGTGACTTGGTAACTCCTGCTGCTCCATATCTGGTTACTTTGAATTTATAGATGTAATAGTCGCCGTTGGCATCGTTCATCAACGCATACGAGTATCCCCCGTTAAATCCGTTTTCGCCATACACCAAATCACGGACTGGGGTGTATTTATTTTGGTCGAACCAGAAAGGCGATTCGGAATCAGTGCATTTCACAGTATGGGTAACGGCATAACTTGCCCCATTCTGAACCGTAAAACAATGATTGGTTTCGTCAAAAAAAGCCACAGCCTGCAAATAGGTCGAGTTGTCCTGATAAAACACATAAGGAGAAGGCTTGTACAGCACAGAAGTATTCGCATCATATCGGTTCATCGGATTGCCGTATGCTTCGGAAGAGAGTAGCGAGCCGCAAAAGAAAGCATCTCTTTCGGTAAGCAACACCCGCCAGCTACGTGCCCGGTTCATATTGCTCGAACCATAAGGATGAGGAACGATATCGACAAAATTCAACGGACGCGTCACCTCAAGAGTGGGGAATACCATTTTGTCCAGCGATATATTTTCCAATACTCCGAACTTCTCCAACGAAGACGAATGTTCCAAAGAGTACGCCCCGTTTTCCGCCGTCGCCCATAAGTTGACTACATGAGGAGTAGCAACATACGTACCTGTGAAAACGATGTTTCCGGCTTTCTTCAATCCCACAGTGTTATCAAACAAATCTGCCATCATCGTAGTGTCACGTCCTTCAATCATACTTACAAAGTCCATACCACACGTACCGTCTTCTTTATCTCCCCACAAATAGAAACCGCGGACAAAAGGACTCAACACAGTCAGCGAAGTCACCTTCTCCCATTGCATACCGGTTTCCTTGTCCGTAGCACGGAAATAGAGACGGTAGTTTCCGGAAGGAATATCCAACGGATACTCCAAATCCTTTTCTGTGCTAATCACTGTATGCTTATGCGCATTTTCCGTCACTTCCTTGTTGCAAAGATACCACTGATAATCGAACTGATTCTCGTCGCTGCCCGACAGTAACCCTTTCAATGTGACCGGAATAACCAATGTCTCCTTATAACCGACGTTATAATATTCATCCTCAATACCGCTTATTTCCAACTCATTAATCGGAGAAAGCGAATCATTTCCCTTGTCGTCCGTACATGAAGCCAACCACAAAGCTGCAAGCCCAACGCACAGTATCTGTATTTTTCTCATTGCCATCATAATTTTCGTTTATTTAAAATAATCTTCCGGTTTCGTAAAAGGCGCCCAGCCTTTACTACCCCCTAAAGTTGTCACATTGCTAACAAACATCATTGTTCCGTCTTCGTCTAGCACTACTGTTTCACGCGACTCTGCCATCTCCAGCAAGTACGCAGCTACAGTCTGACTGATGGCTTCGGCTCTTGGCATAGGCATTACCGTTTTGTCAGCGTAGTCTGCCACTGTCGTATTTGTCAGTTCCATAATCAGACGGAATTTCTTTGCCGAGAAGTTACCGAAAAGCCCGGTTCCCGTTCCACCTTTATCCTGTCCGTACCATCCGCCCGAAGAGGTCAGCCCGTCTGCACCACGAGGCATGGAGAGCACATCATAAAAGAATAAATTATGAATAGACGCATCATGATTGCCCGAAAAAGCCACATTGTCCGTCGGGCTGTAGACACCGGGATAATCTCCATAATTCTCATATCTCAAATCGAAATGTTCGTTGGGAAGCAACTGCAATTGCAACTGCAAGGTATCCTCGTTCATCTGTTCAGAGCGATGTACTGTAAACTTCACTTCCGTGCTTGCCTCTCCTGCCTTAATTATATACTCATCTTGCAGTCCTGTGAAGTCGACTCCACTGATAGCCGTCGTACTGTCATTGTTTACAGACAACCGGAAAGAACGGTCATACTCCTTCAGCGTGCCCGAAGCCATCACTTTCAACGACAGTTCAACGTCATCCTCTACGATTGTTCCGAAAGAGATATCCGTATAAAACTGATGCCCCCACAAAGAAGGAAGAATATGGGTAGCCCCCCTACGTACATCAAAATAAAGGCAATCTTTTCCTTCGTATCCCATTAGTTCTTTCTCACAACTCGTCAATAGGGAAAATATTCCCATCAAAGTGCAACCTATTAATATATGTTTCTTCATACGATTTCGTTTTTATTATTCAGATACTACGCGTTTATCCATTTCCACTTCCGGCATCGGCCATACATAATTCTGCATATCTATTGCTACGGTACTTTTCACCGCATTTCCACTCCAATCTTTCTTAAAACCGTTGCCTGCCAATATGGAAGGCATGGCGTGGCGTTTATAATAGAAAAACAACTGGCCTTCGCCTATCACTTCGCGCATGAACTCATTGGTGATATACTCCTGTATGCTCGCTTTCGTATCACTCTCCGTCAGTGTGAGGTTCACACAGTTGCGAACTGCCCGAATGGCATTCACATAACCCACGGCTTCTTCCAAGTCGTCCGTACATTCAGCGGCAATCAGATATATCTCACTCATCCGTACAAGCGGAATCATGTAGCGATGCGCGGCTGCGGTCACTCCTTCGTACTTGTTCAGACAGAGCACCTTGTGCGAACCTACCGTACCTCCTTCTTCGTCGCTCTGGTTCACCTCTTCCACTTTCCACATATATTCTCTCCGCAAGTCGCCCATGTCATCAAAATAATAGGTCAGCTTGGATTCGGCATTCCCCTCTTCCAATGTCTCACCCTGAAAGCAGAGAATAGAATTCAGGTTTACCGACCGGTTGAACATCCGGTCAAACAGGTTCGTACGCGAAGTGTTGTAAAGCGAAAATATCACTTCCGACGAGAAAAGAAGGTCGGGATTGAGTGTTGTCGTAACCGCCGCCTTTTTCGTCCACGGGAATATTTCCTTTTCCTCACTCTCTGCAATCAATCCCTTCGCCGTCTGATAAGCCTTCTCCTTGTCGCCTATCCAAAGATACGCCCTTGCCAGCAAGGCCTGCACGGCAAAATAATTCACCCGATATTGCCGGTAGCGCAAGTTGGTATTTTCATTCGGATTGTCGGAAGCACCGTTCAATACACCTTCCGTACGTATCCTGTCGTCTTTCAACAAATCCGCAGCGGCACTCAGGTCGCGTATCACCTTTTCCATCACCGTCTTTGCCGACAACAAAGGCTGTATCTCTTTCGATGAAGTTTCCGCATAAGGAATCGTGACGGTCTCTGCCGTATTCTCTCTATAAATAGGACCGTACACCCGCATCAAGTCAAAATGTAAGAATGCACGCAACGCCAGCGCCTCCCCTTTCACGTAAGGATAGTAAACGGCATTCAAGGCAGACCCCGCCTCGTCACAATGCTCCAAGAGAGTATTCAAATTGGCAATCAATTCATATTGCGTAGTCCAAAGCGCATTGGAAGTGCTCTTAAACTGTTCCGGCTGATAATTTGCATAAGCATAATAAGTATGTGTACTGTTTTTCGACACATCGTAATACTGTGCCATTACGTCGATAGCGCCCATTGTCAGCGTCGACGAGTAGTTCTCGTTCATCTTGGCATAAACCCCGTTCAGAGAAGACAAAAAACCTTCGTTTGTTTCATACAACTTGTTTTCCATGATGGAGTCTTCCATATCAACAGACAGCCAATCGGCACACGACGTGAAAGACGTTACCAACATTAGCGCCATCGCTCCTGCCTTTATTTTATCTTTTGTTATCATAAAACTCTTAATTTAAACGGTTAAAAACGTAAGCCCAAAGAAGCGGATACGCTTCTGGAGAAAGGATAATCGAGTCCTCGTTCTTCCTTGACGGTAGACAGGCGGAAGATATTGTTGGTATAAATACGGAATGTCACCGATGACAGCCCTGCCTTTTTTATCCAATCGGAAGTAGTATCTTCGTATCCCAATGATATACTCGTACACTGCAACGTATTTTCGTCGGCAATGAAACGGGAAGAGATTTTCGTCTCCGACGTATCATCAATTCGCTTAAACTGGGCCACATCTCCCGGTTTCTGCCAACGGTCGTGCAAGGCGCGCTTGTCCTGATTGTAACGTACGGCAACATTGTTAATATTCTCAACCTTATTCAGCAGCGTTTGCAAAACAGTCTGTCCACCCAAGCGATAAGCAAAGTTCACGCCCAGCGAGAAACCTTTGTAGCGTACGGTAGTTCCCAAGTTTCCCTGAATCTTGGGGGTCGAGTCGCCGCATTCCACCTCTTCTGCCGAATCCCACTTGTAAGTGTACGTTCCGTCCTTCTTCTGGAACACTTCATTTCCGTTCATCGGGTCGATACCCATCGAACGGATTGCCCACAAGGCAGTGGCACTGGCTCCGTCGTAATACCGTATCAAAGTCTGTCCCGCACGTCCTTCCTGGTTCAGTTTCTCCAATAGGTCGCCTATATTATAATAGGTAGTGGTAGTATGCAACAGATTGGCGGTCACTTTCCACAGCAGTTCACGTCGGCGGATAATATCGTACCCGAGGGTCATGGAAACATTGTTGTTTTTGGTCGCCCCGATATTCATCGGGATAAAAGAGGTTCCGGTAGAGGTCGGCTGCTCCACATTAATCAGTTCAGGGTCGGATTTGCGCAATGTGTAGTCGAGCGCCACGGCCAGCCGCCTGTCGAACAAGGTAGCATTCAAACCGATGTTATGTGTCTGTGTACGCTTCCACTTCAAGTTCTTGTTTCCCCATTTGCTGGCTATGGCTGCCAGTCCGAACGGATTGGGATATTTGGTATAATAGGTATATACGTTATTTGCCAGTTTGGCATCCACATTCTGATTGCCGGGATTACCAAACGTATAGCGCAAGCGCAGCGTATTTACCAGTTTCGACTGACGGAAGAACTTCTCGTTATGAATGTTCCATGCCACACCCAACGAATAGGTCGTAGAGAAAGGATTATTCACTCCAAACACCGAAGCACCGTCCGAACGCACATTAAAATCGAACAAATAACGCATATCATATGCATAGTTACCATTCAGATAGAAACTGGCAGAACGTGCTTTGGCAACCGAAGAGCTCGGCTTACCGCCGTCGGGATAGGAATTGGAGAAATTCGGATTATAGAAATTATCACTGATATACCCTTGCGTCAGATATGCGCCCATCGTGGTGTTGTTTTCGGAAAGCTGCGCACCGCCTACAAAGTTGTACGTATGCACGCCAATAGCATCTCCGTAGCTTGCCAGCAGACTTCCGTCATAGCTCGTACTGTTGTTGTCCGAGCGTGAAAAAGTACCTCTTTTCAGTTCTTCGACACTCGTAAAGGAGGAGTCAAAAGGCGATTTGAACACTTCCGTCTTTCCACGTGTGGTCGTAAATCCGAATTTACCAACGATACGCATCTTGTCGAAAGGACGGAACTCAACATTGAAATTATTATTCAACGTCAACTGATCGCCTCTATTAAAACTTTTCTGCTGGAAATCCCACAACGGGTTGTAAGCATACTCCGTTCCTCCCAATACCTGATAGCTTTCGAGCACTTTGTACACTTCACCGTTTTCGTCGTACTTCGCATAATAAGGATTGGCACTGGAGAATTCGGAGAATGACACAACGTTATTGTCCGTTTTCGTATAGTAGATATTCGTCTGATTCGAAAAGTTAAAACGGTCGATGCGATAGCCCAAGTTCACCGTTCCGTCGATATTCTGCCGGCCGGAATTCTTCATTACGCCCTCTGCATTTTTATAACGCAACGTCAGCCCGTAGCGGAAAGCGGCATCACCGCCTTCGGCATTCAAACTATGGTCGTGCACAAAAGCCGTACGCAGAGGTTCGCTCAGCCAGTACGAATCCAATCCGCCTACCACGTTGCGATAGCGCGAATAGTAGAGTGCGCGATTGGCATCCATCAGTATTTCCCCGTTTTCGTCAAGCGCTCCGTATCGTCCTGACAATTTCTCGAATTCCAGTTTTTCAGCAGCGTTCATCAAGTTGTAGTCACTCAAATCCGCCCAACTCACCTGGTAGTTTCCATTGTATGTGAAACGCAATCTTCCCGCTTCGGGTTTCTTTGTTTCCACCACCACAACTCCGTTGGCAGCTTTCGAACCGTAGATGGCGGCGGAGGCAGCATCTTTCAGGATGGTGATGCTTTCCACTCTATCCATGCTCAAGTCGGAAATCCTCTCCAACGTTGTTTCAAAACCATCCAGAATGAAAAGCGGCCGGTCGGGGTCGGTTCCGTACGTGTCCGACAGACCGTTGATACTTGTTTTTCCGTTGATACTGATGTCCAGCATACTATTCGGGTCGGCTCCGGCCAAGTTGTTTTCAGCAATTACGAACGAGGGGTCCAAGGCACTCAAACTCTGAAGGATATTCTGATTGCCTATTGCTTTCAGTTCCTCTGCCTTGTAAGTAGAAGCAGCACCGGTAAAACTGTCCATCTTCCGGGTATAAATACCGGTCACCACCGTCTCGCCCAACTGCTGCGCGTCCGGCAACATACGCACCGTCACCGATTTTCCTTCGTGCACACGCACTTCCTGAGACGCCATACCGATGTAAGAGAATACCAGCACATTCTTTCCTTCGGGAAGAGCTATCTGGAAATGACCATTCTCGTTGGTAGTAACCCCTATGCTCTTATCACCCTTCAAGGTCACATTCACACCTGCCAACGGCAAATCGTCTTCATCAATTACAATACCTTTATACACCGTGCGTTGCGGAGAACGAGCCGTTTCTTTCCCTCCTGTCACCGTTTGCTGGGCATAAACAGCATTTGTCGCGACACTACCTAACAAAATGAAAACCAAGCAGAAGTATTTCGCCCTCTTTCCTAACGACAGAAAAAGCGAGCACTTCACTCTTGTCAATACAGGTCTATCTACATTCATAACATATAATAATTACATTTAAATACCACAAAAATACACACATATTTTAATTTACAAAAGAAATGCATAAAAAAGTTTATCATAAACGGGAAAAATAAACATATTAACAGCAAGCAAACGCATATAACTGTACAAATGTCATATTCCTTTCTTTCCTTCATATCCGCCTCCAACCGATTTTTTTCCAAAAACAATCCTATTTTATTTTAATATTATATTACTTTTGTTTTTAACATCTAAAAAACAACAACTATGAATGCAACAAGCAACAGACGCCTGCTGGCACTCGATGTAATGCGGGGCCTCACCATCGCAGGTATGATTTTAGTGAACACTCCGGGCACTTGGGGATATGTATATGCCCCTCTCCGGCACGCACAATGGAACGGACTTACTCCCGCAGACTTGATTTTTCCCTTTTTCATGTTTATCATGGGAATTTCGACCTACATCTCGCTCGGAAAGTACAATTACACATTCGGTACTCCCGCCGCTCTCAAGATTGTCAAAAGAACCTGCCTTATTTTCCTTATCGGAGTGGCGGTGAATTGTCTTTTTCAGTATTGTTATGGCAACGGAACGTTTGCGGCCGGTGAAATTCGGATTTTAGGAGTGTTGCAACGCCTGGCGCTTTGCTACGGTGCTTCCGCTTTGATTGCGCTGCTCGTCAGACACAAGCACATCCCTTATGTGATTGTTGCGTTATTGGCCGGTTATTTTGTAATCCTTATCACCAGCAATGGTTTTGCCTGCGACGAAACGAGCATCCTTTCCATTGCCGACCGTTTTGTGTTAGGAGCCGCCCATATGTATCAGGGACATCCCATCGACCCGGAAGGGTTGCTTAGCACCGTTCCTTCGGTTGCTCATGTTCTGATAGGTTTCTGTGTGGGCAAACTGTTGATGGAGACGAAAGACATCCACGTCAAACTCGAACGCCTTTTCCTGATAGGCACTATTCTTACTTTTGTCGGGTTTCTGCTGAGTTACGGATGTCCGATTAACAAGAAGGTGTGGTCGCCCACGTTTGTTGTGGTCACTTGCGGGTTGGGTTCCAGCCTGTTGGCTTTGTTGGTTTGGATAATCGACATCAAAGGATACAAGAGATGGAGCCGTTTCTTTGAGTCTTTCGGAGTGAATCCGCTCTTTATCTATGTGCTGGCAGACGTTCTCGCCATTCTGCTAGGCGTTATTACCGTCACTTACCAGGGAGAAAGCGCTTCCTTGCAGCAAGCCTTTTATGTCGGCATCCTGCAACCCATTTTCGGGAATGAAGGAGGCTCTCTTGCCTATGCCATCCTCTTTGTCTTACTCAACTGGTCAATAGGTTATATATTATACAAAAAGAAAATATACATTAAGATATGATACTCATTGCAGATAGTGGTTCTACCAAAACCGACTGGTGCATCGTTTCCAACGGCACCCCAGTCAAACGAATGGGAACGAAGGGAATTAATCCCTTCTTCCAATCAAAAGAAGAGATTCAACAAGAGCTGACACATTCCCTTCTGCCACAACTACCGGAAGGAACAATCAACTCCGTCTTTTTTTATGGTGCAGGATGCACTCCCGAAAGGGCTCCCTTCCTCCGGCGGGCTATCGCCGACAGCCTGCCTGTAATCGGAAATATCAAAGCCAACTCGGACATGCTTGCCGCTGCCCGCGGACTATGCGGACATGAAGCCGGGATTGCCTGCATCCTCGGCACAGGTTCCAATTCCTGTTTCTACAACGGTGAAGAGATTGTCAACAACATCTCCCCTCTTGGATTCATCCTGGGAGATGAAGGAAGCGGCGCAGTCTTAGGAAAACTATTGGTAGGCGATATACTGAAAAACCAGCTCCCACCCGCCATCAAAGAATCTTTCTTAAAACAGTTCGACCTGACGGCTCCCGAAATCATCGACAGTGTTTACCGCCAGCCTTTCCCGAACCGTTTTCTGGCTAGTTTCTCCCCTTTCCTTGCACAACACCTGGAAGAACCGGCTATCCGCTCACTAGTACTCAACAGCTTCATCGCTTTTCTCCACAGAAACGTGATGCAATATGATTATAAGCAATATCCGGTACATTTTATTGGTTCCGTAGCCCACTGTTACAAGGAGATTTTGCAGGAGGCTGCGCAAACAACAGGTATTCAGATCGGTAAGATTCTTCAAAGTCCGATGGAAGGACTGATTCAATACCATCAACAATAATTCTTTTACCTATTGTAATTTATAACCAGTAATTATAAAAATGCAGATAACCGAACAACCGTCACTTTACGATCATCTGGAAAAGAAATCTGTGCGAGAGATATTAGAAGATATCAACCAGGAAGATCAGAAAGTAGCATTAGCCGTACAAAAGGCTATTCCACAAATTGAAGAGCTTGTCAATCAGATTGTGCCCCGCATGAAACAAGGCGGACGCATCTTTTATATGGGGGCCGGTACAAGCGGTCGCCTGGGAGTATTGGATGCTTCCGAAATTCCTCCTACTTTCGGTATGTCTCCCAACTGGATTATCGGACTGATTGCAGGAGGCGATACAGCCCTGCGCAATCCGGTAGAAGGAGCCGAAGATGATGAAAATCGCGGCTGGGAAGAACTCGTCGAACACCAGATCAACGAAAAAGACACCGTTATCGGCATTGCCGCTTCCGGCACTACCCCGTACGTAATCGGTGCTTTGCGGGAAGCCCGTAAACACGGTGTCCTGACAGGTTGTATCACCAGTAATCCCGATTCTCCAATGGCAGCAGAAGCGGATGTAGCCATCGAAATGATTGTAGGGCCGGAATATGTGACAGGCAGTTCCCGGATGAAATCAGGCACCGGACAGAAAATGATTCTGAATATGATTAGTACCTCCGTCATGATTCAACTCGGACGGGTGAAAGGGAATAGGATGGTGAATATGCAGTTGACCAATCATAAACTTATAGAAAGAGGGACGCAGATGATTATGGATGAATTAGGACTGGACCATGACCGTGCGCAAAAACTCCTTTTACTTCATGGGTCAGTAAAAAAGGCTATTGATGCATATCAACATTCTTAGTATCTATATACTCACAATAAGCAAGATGTAACACCTCTAAAGCAATATGAAACGTACAGAATAACATTGTAACACCGGTTATATGGAATAGAAACATCTTCTTTGTACATTCTATTTTAAGATGTCCTACCTTTGTAAACAAGAAAATAAATTATGATTAACCATTTTATTTCTTAACCATGAAGAAGGTATTTCTATTCTTGTATTTTTCAATAATCAGCCTTTTAATATCAGCAGCAGATACATTCGTTATTTTCACACCAGCTGACCACCATTTCCCATTAATAAAAAATGGAAAGCCTTGTTCTATTCTGATGGATATAAACGAAGACAAAGGAGTTAAAATGGCTATTGATAATCTACAACAGGATTTGTTGAATGTCTGCGATAGCCAATCCGAAATCAACACAAAGGCTAGTGACAAGCAATGCCTGTTAATAGGTACCCTTCAAACTCCACTTATACAAAAATTAATAGCCTCCGGTAAAATAGATAGAAAAGAGCTGGAAGGCAAAAACGAAAAATATATCCTGCAAGTTGTTACCGCTCCTTTGGAAGGAGTGGATGAAGCACTTGTAATTACCGGAAGTGACAAACGGGGAACAATTTACGGTATTTACGAACTGTCCAAACAAATCGGAGTCTCGCCCTGGTATTGGTGGGCAGACGTACCCGTCAAGAAACAAACGGACATATACATCAAACCAGGTACATACACAGATGGAGAACCGAAAGTGGAATATCGGGGAATCTTCCTGAATGACGAGTGGCCTTGCCTGGGGAGCTGGTCTCAAGAAAAGTTCGGAGGATTCAACAGCCAATTTTATAAACATGTCTTCGAGTTGGTATTGCGTTTGAAAGGTAACTTTATGTGGCCTGCCATGTGGGCAAGCGCATTTTACGACGATGATCCACAAAATGGAGAATTAGCCAACACGATGGGAATTGTAATGGGCACCTCTCATCACGAACCGATGGCACTGGCACAACAAGACTGGAAACGTCGTGGAAAAGGTGAATGGGACTACAATCACAACGCTAAAGAACTTCGTAACTTTTGGACTTCCGGAATGGAACGTGTAAAAAATTGGGAAACCATTGTTACCGTAGGTATGCGTGGTGACGGCGACGAGCCTATGAGTGAAGGCGCCAATATCTCACTACTGGAAAATATCGTCAAAGACCAACGAAAAATTATCGAAACCGTCACCAAGAAAAAAGCTAAAAACACCCCACAGGTATGGGCGCTCTACAAAGAAGTACAAGACTATTACGATAAAGGGATGCGAGTACCGGATGATATTACTCTACTCTTATGTGACGATAACTGGGGCAATGTGCGCAAGCTCCCTAACCTAAACGAAAAACCACGTTCGGGCGGATATGGCATGTATTATCATTTCGACTACGTAGGAGCTCCACGAAACTCCAAATGGATCAATATCAGTCCGATTCCACGTGTATGGGAACAAATGAATCTTACCTACGAATATGGAGTACGTAAACTATGGATTGTAAATGTAGGAGACTTGAAACCAATGGAATATCCTATTACATTCTTCTTGGATATGGCATGGAATCCGGAAAAATTCAATGCTCAAAACTTACAACGACATACAGAAGATTTCTGCGCCCAACAATTCGGTGAGAAATATGCGAAAGAAGCTGCCCGTATTCTTTCCCAATATGCTAAATACAATCGTCGTGTGACACCGGAACTCTTAAATGCCCAAACATACAGCTTTCATTATAACGAATGGGAACGGGTAGTAAATGAATATAATCTGTTGGCATTGGATGCACATAATCTAGGATTTCTAATGCCGGCCTCGTACAAAGACGCATACGACCAACTAATTTTATTTCCGGTACAAGCATGCGCCAACTTGTACAACATGTATTACGCACAGGCCCAAAACCAACGTCTTGCTGCCGAACAAAAGACGGAAGCTAACCGATGGGCCGACAAAGTTGTAGCCTGCTATGAGCGGGATTCTCTACTAACCCATTATTACCATAAAGTGATGTCTAAAGGGAAGTGGAACCACCTAATGGATCAAGTTCATATAGGTTATACTTCATGGAATAATCCTCCCAAACAAATAATGCCTAAGATCACACGAGTTCCGGAACAGGCGGGAACGTATACTTTCATAGAGACAAACGGATATATTTCTATCGAAGCAGAGCACTTCACACGAGCAATAGCAGAAGGTGAAACGACATGGAATCTTATCCCCGATTTTGGAAAGACATTATCAGGAGTAACGACTCTTCCCGTCACTAAAACTCCAGATAAAATGTGCTTGGAATATGATATTGAAATAGAAAAAGCAGGTAGCGTAGAAGTCACACTTTTACTCGCCCCTACCCTTAATTTCAACGATAATAAAGGATTAAGATATGCAATCTGCCTTGACGGAGATAAAGAACAAATTATTAATTTCAATGGGCATTATCAGGGCGAACTTGGCAAGTGGCAGGCAAATCCGATTATCGAATCCCGTTCTAATCATTTATTAGCAAAAGAAGGAAAACATACACTTCGCATCCGTCCGCTAGATCCGGGAATCGTAATTGAGAAAATCCAAATCAATACCGGCGGATTGCAACCGAGCTATCTGGGAGCACCGGAAACACTGAAATAATTCAAAACATATAATAAAACTGAGAATACATCTGGTTTGAGAATCAATGTTTCTATTATAAATAAGAATAAAATGATAAAACAAAAATTTCTTTTATTAAGTTGTGCGTTAGTATTGTTATTAACGCCTACTAACGCTCAGGAAAAATTATACAAAAATGAATTCCCTATAGCGGATGTGAAGTTACTTGACGGAGTATTCAAACATGCCCGTGAGTTAAATATTGAAGTCCTGCTCAAATATGACGTTGACCGTTTGCTGGCGCCTTACCGCAAAGAAGCAGGATTGACCGAGAGAAAGAAAACCTATCCCAACTGGGATGGTCTTGACGGCCATGTGGCAGGGCATTACCTTTCGGCTATGTCAATGAATTATGCTGCAACAGGCAATAAGGAATGTGGACGGCGTATGGAATATATGATTTCGGAGCTTCAACTATGCCTTGAAGCAAATGCCATTAACAATACAGAATGGGCAATTGGTTATATCGGTGGCTTTCCCAATAGTAAGAATCTGTGGTCGACTTTCAAAAAAGGTGATCTCCGTATCTATAATTCCGCATGGGCACCATTTTACAATTTGCATAAAATGTATGCCGGCCTCAGAGATGCCTGGCTTTATTGTAATAACAAACAAGCAAAAACGCTGTTTCTTAAGTTCTGCGACTGGGCCATTAGCATCACGGATGACCTGAATGAAGAACAAATGCAGACGGTACTTAAAATGGAATACGGTGGTATGAATGAGATTCTTGCCGATGCTTATCAGATTACCGGAAATAAAAAATATTTATTCGCGGCTAAAAGGTATTCACAAAACATACTTCTTGATCCCTTATCACAAGGTATTGACAATCTTGACAACAAACACGCTAATACGCAAATACCCAAATTCATCGGTTTTGCCAGAATAGCAGAACTTAGTGGAGACACAAAATATACCAATGCCAGCCGCTTTTCGTGGGAAACGATCACAGGAAACCGTTCTTTAGCTTTTGGTGGTAACAGCCGGAGAGAACATTTTCCAAGCGTAACTTCGTGTAGTGATTATATCAATGACGTTGATGGCCCCGAATCGTGCAACTCTTACAATATGTTAAAATTGACTGAAGATTTATTTCGCATGCAACCATCAGCTCACTATGCAGATTATTACGAACGTACTGTTTTCAACCATATTTTATCTACCCAACATCCTGAACATGGTGGATACGTATATTTTACTTCTGCCCGTCCGCGCCACTACAGGGTATATTCTGCACCCAACGAAGCAATGTGGTGTTGTGTAGGTACCGGCATGGAAAACCACAGTAAATACAACCAGTTTATTTATACTCATTCGGATGATTCGTTATTCGTAAACTTGTTTATTGCATCAGAACTTAATTGGAAAAATAAGAAAATATCGCTCAGGCAGGAAACAAACTTTCCTTACGAAGAGCGCACAAAACTGACTGTGACAAAAGCATCATCCCCCTTTAAACTAATGATCAGATATCCCGGATGGGTGGATAAAGGTGCTTTAAAGGTATCTGTGAATGGAAAACCCATAAACTACTCTGCTCTTCCTTCATCATATATTTGTATTGACAGAAAATGGAATAAAGGTGATGTAGTGGAAGTGGAACTGCCTATGCGAAGTACCATTGAGCACTTGCCAAATGTTCCCAATTATATCGCATTTATGCATGGTCCCATATTGTTAGGAGCAAAAACCGGCACCGAGGATTTACGAGGGCTTATCGCAGGCGATGGACGTTGGGGGCAATATCCAAGTGGGAAATTGCTGCCTGTGGACCAAGCCCCCATTCTGATAGTTGATGATATGGAAAACATCACGAGCAAATTAGTTCCCATTAAGAATGAACCTTTACACTTTAAAGCAAATATCAAAGCGGCTAATTCTATTGATATAAAACTGGAACCTTTTGCAAATATCCATGACGCAAGGTACATGATGTACTGGCTAACCTTAACCAACAAAGGGTATCAGACATATATTGACTCTTTATCGACTATCGAAAAGGAAAAGATAATCCTCGAAAAACTGACAGTTGATTTTGTCGCTCCGGGCGAACAACAACCCGAAACCGACCACAAAATACTACAAGAAAAGTCAAGAACAGGCAATGCAAACCAACAATTTTTCCGTGAAGCATCTTCGGAAGGTTACTTCAGCTACGAAATGAAAACTAATGCGGAAACTGAGTTGTCTTTAATGGTTCGTTATTGGGGTGCAGAATGGGGAGGACGCAAATTTGATATTTACATTGATGATGAAAAGCTTCTGACTGAGGATAATACAGGGCGATGGAATCAATCTAAATTTCAAGATATAAGATATAAGATACCTAGCTCAATGGTTCAAGGTAAAAATCATATAAGAGTTAAATTTCAATCCATTCCGGGAAATACTGCTGGAGCAGTTTATTTTATCCGTTTGGTTAAAAGAGTTGATGACCCGGCTATTAAGGACTAAGAGCCTGTTTAAATTCTCTTCAGTCATAATTTTATAGCTGATATTTCAACTT
>CAMQVH010000041.1 GCA_947038155.1 uncultured Bacteroides sp.
CCCATACAAACATAATCAAAATGTGGAGTATCTCCTTTAATTACGCAACCAATTGTAATAATTGCATCGATATCGCAATTTTCCATCATTTGGTTCGCACCGAAAGTTAGTTCAAAACTTCCCGGAACAGTTTTCACCAGAATATTTTCTTCTTTTGCTCCATGTTTTTTTAATGTTTCGACTGCGCCTTTTAGCAAAGCGCCTGTAATATTGTAGTTCCATTCGGATACGACAATGCCGAATTTCATATTTTCAGCATTCGGAACGGAGTTGAAATCGTATTCGGATAAATTATGATAAGCTGTTGCCATAATAAATTGAGAATTAAAAATTAAAAAATGAAAGTTTAGGAAGGGGGTGAGAAAAAAGGCACGGATTACACGGATTTCACGGTTGTGATAATTGTTTTAGTCCGTGTCAATCTGTGTAATCCGTGCCTGATATCTTATATATAATAAGGTATATTATTTCTTCATCAGTTTAGCCTGTTCGATGTATTTATCGATATCCATAGCTTGGTAAGACTGGAAATATTTGTCTTTAATCTTGGTATATGCGTTCACTGCATCGTCAAATTTACCTTGTTTCACCAAGATTTCTCCGGCTTGTAACAGGAAGATAGGGCTCAATGTGTTGTTGTCTGCTTTGTCTGCTGCCGACAGCAAAGTGGAGGCTGCTTTATCCAACTGACCGAGTTGTGCGTAACAGCTACCTGCAGCACCCAGAACTGCGGGAGCAACCATCTGGTCGTTTCCGTTAAAGTCATCCAGCATCTTTACAGCTTCTTCGTATTTGCCGAGTTGTGCATAGCAAATACCTGCGTATGCTTTTGCCAGGTTAGCCGCTTTTGTTCCGCTGTAATCGTCAGCTACTTTCAGGAAACCGGCGAAACCGATGCTGTCACCGTTCAGTGCTTGCTCGAAAGCATCCTGCTCAAAGTATTCCTGTCCTTTGAAGAGGGCTGCCTGTGCTTTTTCTTCACGTGGTTCAGCATAGAGGTTCTTGTACATGATAATACCTGCTACAATAATAATTACAGCAACAACACCGCCGATGATTGCGTTTTTGTACTTGATAAGAAATGCTTCCGATTGTGTCAGTGCATCTTCTACGTTCAGATGTTCGTTCTGATTCTTTTGTTCTGCCATTTTATATGATTCTTTTTGTTATTATTCACAGTTTGATATTTCGACTCGCAAAATTAGTTTTTTTATATCTACAAATGAAATTTAGAGCCATCTTTTTTTGTTTTACACCCGAAAACCGCGAAAATCTTGCTACTTTTGTGAGCAAATTAACGCATACACAATGATACTGAAACGAATATCCATATTAAACTATAAGAATCTGGAAGAAGTGGAGCTGGGATTCTCCGCCAAACTGAATTGCTTTTTCGGGCAGAATGGGATGGGAAAGACAAATTTGCTGGATGCGGTGTATTTTTTGTCTTTTTGCAAAAGTTCCGGCAATCCGATTGATTCCCAGAATATTCGTCACGAACAGGACTTCTTTGTTATTCAGGGATTTTATGAAGCTGAGGACGGGACTCCCGAGGAGATTTATTGCGGGATGAAACGTCGTTCGAAGAAGCAGTTCAAGCGTAATAAGAAGGAGTATAGCCGTTTTTCCGATCACATCGGTTTTCTGCCTTTGGTAATGGTGTCGCCTGCGGACTCCGAATTGATTGCCGGGGGAAGTGATGAACGGCGCCGGTTTATGGATGTCGTGATTTCGCAGTATGATAAGGAGTATCTGGATGCGCTTATACGGTATAACAAAGCACTGATACAACGGAATACTTTGCTGAAAAGTGAGTTTCCTGTCGAAGAGGAACTGTTTTTGGTTTGGGAAGAAATGATGGCGCAGGCTGGTGAAATTGTATTCAAGAAGCGCGAAGCGTTTATCAAAGAGTTTATTCCTATCTTTCAGTCTTTTTATTCTTTCATTTCCCAGGATAAGGAACATGTAGGGCTGTCATATGAATCCCATGCGCGTGACGCTTCTTTGTTGGAAGTGTTGAGGCAAAGCAGGGA
Source organism: uncultured Bacteroides sp. (assembly GCA_947038155.1). Taxonomy (GTDB): domain Bacteria; phylum Bacteroidota; class Bacteroidia; order Bacteroidales; family Bacteroidaceae; genus Bacteroides. The sequence continues at coordinate 2,034 of CAMQVH010000041.1, forward strand.
GCGGGACAAGATTATGGGATTCTCTTTGCGTGGGATTCATAAGGATGAGTTGAATATGCTGCTGGGCGAGTTCCCGATTAAGAAAGAGGGATCGCAGGGGCAGAATAAAACGTATCTGGTAGCATTGAAACTGGCTCAATTCGATTTCTTGAAACGTACCGGAAGAACTGTTCCTTTATTATTATTAGATGATATCTTTGATAAGCTGGATGCGTCCCGTGTAGAGCAAATAGTGAAGCTGGTAGCCGGAGACAATTTTGGGCAGATATTTATAACAGATACAAACCGGGAACATCTCGACCGTATTTTATATAAGGTAGGTAGTGATTATAAAATATTTCGTGTAGAAGAGGGGGCAATTCAAGAAATGGAGGCTGACAATGAGGCGTAATGATGCCGAACAAATAGGAAAACTGATTCAGCAGTTTCTTCGTCAGGAGAGTCTGGAGTCTCCGCTGAACGAACAAAGATTGCTGGATGCCTGGCCCAAAATCCTGGGACCTGCGGCGACTTATACCAACAACCTTTATATTCGTAACCAGACTTTGTATGTACATCTTACTTCTGCCGCCCTTCGTCAGGAACTGCTGATGGGGCGCGAGATGCTGATACGCGCACTCAATGAGAAGGTAGGGGCCACGGTTATTACAAATATCATTTTCCGTTGAGGAAAGGTATCCTGTCTGTTGTCTTAATTCCCAGTTCTTTCAGTGTTTTGACTGCGCGGTCATAATAGAAGGGCGTTTCCAGATATTGGTTGTTATGCGCGTCTATTCCGATTATGGCGGTGCAGCCCTCGTGTGCGGCTATTTCCCAAAAATCAGGATGGGGGATGGTTATAATTCCATGTTTGTCATTGTAGTCTTCGTAGCCGAGATTATATTCCAATGGCAGATTTAACCGTGCTGCTGTCCGGCAGATATGTCTGCTGACCAATTTGCAGTGACGGTCGAATCGGGGGTAGGAGCGCATGAACAAATCAGGATGCGCCAGATAAGCGAACAGTCCGCTTTCCATCCCTTCGATAGCACTCTCTTCGTAAAGTTCGAGCATATCCACCGTATCTGTATATCGTCCGAAGTAGGGAAACTTTTCGTCTGTATGGAAATGGTGGTTCCCGAAAATGACGTAATCCAGCTCGTACTTCTTGATGACTCCTTTCAGCCAGTGGAGATAATCCGGGAAGTATTCACATTCTAATCCTATTTTCAGGCTGATTTGGCCTTTGTACTTTTCCCGTAATGAACGGAGACTTTCTACATATTCCGGCAATTCTTCGGGAGTCATGCGGATATCGGATACATAATTGGTGTGGTATTTCCACGGAGTATGGTCAGAGAAACCTAATTCTTGATAACCGCCTTTGATGGCGCTTAAAACAAATTCTTCGTCACTCCCTGTCGCATGATGGCAGCGGGTGGTATGGGTGTGATAATTCGTCTTCATTATTTGTTATAATTATATCCATACGGATATCATATGGTTCCGCAGGAACTTCTTCTACTAATTGAAATGGAAAACAAATGCCGGCTTTGAAGGCAGACGGAATACGTGGCAACAGTCGGTCGTAATATCCTTTTCCTCGTCCTAACCGGTTACCTTTGGCATCAAAAGCGACTCCAGGAACGGCGATGAAGTCTATGGCGGCATAGTCTGTGAAGAGTTCACCGGTCGGTTCTTCTATACCATAGCTGCCGGTTGCCATATCTTCGGGACCGCTGTATATACGTAATTCCAGGTCATTGTCTACAACTACCGGAAGCAGAACCCGTTTTTTGTCGCTCCATTTCCGGATAAACGCGTGTGTGTCTACTTCGTCTTTCAGCGAATGATAAAGTAATATAGTATTTGCCGCCCTGAAAGCCGGGTGGGCTTCGAGGGCGGCAAGTACTTTAGCTGATTGCAACTTCCGCATAGCTGAATCCGCGTGACGGGTCTTCAGTGATGCGATATGCTTGCGCAGTTCTTTTTTTCTTTCCATCTTTTTTATCCTTTTTCACTTCTTCCTCTTCAACTGCTACCGGAACTTTAGGGAAGGCTTCTCCTTTTTCGAGTATTTCGATACCTTTATTGACCGTGGCATCTGTTTTGTTGAAGTATTGGAGATAGGCTTCTAGCCCTAACATATTGTAGATGATATTGCCATAGATATTCTTTTCCAGCAGCTTATAAGATTTCTGGATTAGAATATTTCTTCTTTTCACTCCTTTGCTGTCGGCAAAACGGACAAACTGTTCTACCAATCCTTGATGACGAAGATAATTCAGCAATTCTTCCTCTGTTTCATATTGGCTAAGTTTCTTCCGGTTGTTGTCGGTGTACTGGAATGTGAATTGAATAGTCAATCCCCGGTTGATAACAGTAGAAAGATAAGAGGTGACTCCCGTTGTATCTTGCGGTACGAATATATCCGGCATGATACCACCACCGCCGTAAACAGTACGTCCCAGGCTGGTGTTATAACGTTCGTTCTCATTCTGCTTGATACTGTCGCGTGAGAAGAATTCCCCATGTTCGTAACGGGTGTATAAATCCAGTTCGTAGTTACGATCTTTACCGCTTTCGTATGGACGTTGGATGCAGCGTCCGGATGGAGTGTAGTAGCGGGCGATTGTCAAGCGGATAGCTGAACCGTCACTGAAGTCGATCGGTTGTTGCACAAGTCCCTTACCGAAGGAACGGCGTCCTACAATTGTACCCCGGTCATTATCCTGAATAGCTCCAGTGAAGATTTCACTGGCAGAAGCAGAACCTTCGTCAATCAATACAACGAGTGGCATTTTCTGACAGCTACCTGTGCCGTTGGCGAATTCTTCTGCACGTGGATATTTACGGCCTTGAGTGTATACAATTAATTTGCCTTCGGGCAGGAACTCATTCACCATGCGGATGGCAGCTTCCATATATCCTCCGGTGTTACCACGGAGATCAATGATCAGGCCTTTGCATTTTTTATGGTTGAGTTGTGCCAGCGCATTCAACAATTCTACATGGCTGGTACGGCCGAATTTGCTGACTTTCACGTAACCGATGTCATCATTTAGCATATAAGCTGCATCAACGGTGTTTTGAGGAATGTCTCCACGGGTAATGCTGAAATGCAGTAAGTCTTTTTCTCCCGTTCGTTTGATTCCTAGTTTCACTTGTGAACCTTTGGGGCCTTTCAGAGTGCGCATAGCCCGTTCGTTGGTTACTTTCTTACCGACAAACAAACTGTCGTCTACAGTAACAATACGGTCGCCCGCCATCAATCCTATCTTTTCAGAAGGACCACCCTGAACAACTGCATTCACATGAATGGTGTCATTCTGTATGGTAAACTGGATACCGATTCCGCTAAAGCTACCTTCCAGTTCCGAATTGACTTCTTCGAGATTCTGGGCAGGGATATACGTTGAATGTGGATCTAATTCGGCCAGAATCTGCGGCATGGCTTTTTCCACTAAATCGGCCATGTTTACGGTGTCAACATATTGATCGTCTACAATGCGTAACAATGCGTTTAGCTTATTGGAAGAGCCGTTGATAATGCCCAAACGATTGCCGGCAAAATGCTTGGCATAAAATGTACCGATAAGAATCCCGACTACCACGCTGACTGCTATGATGACAGGTGTAAAACGTGAAGGGTTTTTTGTACTCATGTCTATTCCTTTTTTTTAACGTTCGTCTTCTTATTTATTCGGAGAGGAATGGGCATCTAATTCTGTATAGATAACTTCAATTCCCGCCCGTTTTAATAACTCAATTCCATCTTCCAGACGGTAATGTTCGGAGTAAACTACCCGTTTGATTCCTGCCTGTATGATTAACTTCGCACATTCGATGCAAGGAGAGGCGGTGACGTACATGGTAGCACCGTCGCTACTGTTGTTTGAACGTGCAATTTTGGTAATGGCATTTGCTTCCGCATGCAGAACGTATGGTTTTGTCAGATTGTTTTCATCTTCGCATACATTCTCAAAACCGGAAGGTGTTCCGTTATATCCGTCAGAGATAATCATTTTATCCTTAACGATTAATGCACCTACTTTACGGCGTTGGCAATAGGAGTTTTCAGCCCATATGTTAGCCATACGAATATAACGTTTGTCAAGTTCTAATTGTTTCTTTTCTGAGTCCATGTCGTTTTGATTCTAATTCCTACTTGGTGCAAATACTAAACAGAGTTCTTCCTTGCTTGTCGGCTCTTCATAATGAAGGAATAAATTATTACTGTCTGAACCTTTGTAAGAGTTTACTAGTTTTAGTCCTTCCAAAATTTTATTGGCAATTTTATCCTTACCATCAGTCGGGCTTCCTTCGACATCATGCATGCCAAATTGTTGGCTTTTGCCATTAGCATTCCATTTTCCGCTTGTAATGACTGAACCAGCACCAATAAATGTCCCTTGTATTACATTATCAGCTTCATTACCACTTAATGTTAAAGTGAAAGACTTATTGCCGTCGCGGTATTCTTTATAGTTACTATCATCAATCCCAGGAAACGTATACCATCCATGACTGTTTACTTTAGTTATATACGTTAATTTCCATTTTCTTACAAATATTTCGGATAAATCATCTGTATCATTACATTCGGAAAATAGAGGAAGCAATAACAGCAATCCTATAATTTTGCATATGTTCTTTTTCATACTTAACATCTATTACTTATTTCTTAATTCCGTTTCTGATTAACAAGGCGTCAATGCTCGGTTCCTGTCCGCGAAAGCGTTTGTAAAGCGTCATTGGATGTTCCGTTCCTCCTTTCGACAGGATATTGTTGCGGAACGAATCTGCAACTTCCTGATTGAATATTCCTTTTTGCTTGAACAATGAGAATGCATCGGCATCCAGTACTTCCGCCCATTTATAACTGTAATATCCTGCAGCATATCCACCGGCAAAGATATGGGAGAACTGTGTACTCATGCATGCTTCTGGTACAACCGGCAATATTTGTGCATCTTTCCAGGCTTCCTGTTCATAAGCTTTCACGTCTCCTTCAAAAGGAGTGTTGCGAGTATACCACGCCATATCAAGTAAGCCGAAACTCAGTTGTCGCAGACACGCATAAGCAATATTGAAATTAGAAGCGTCTACAAGACGTTTTATTAATTCATCCGGTAAAACTTCTCCTGTCTGATAATGACGGGCAAATGTATTGAGGAAATCTTTCTCTATGGCGAAGTTTTCCATAATTTGCGAAGGAAGCTCCACAAAATCCCAGTATACATTGGTTCCGCTTAAACTTCTGTAAGTGGAATTGGCAAACATACCATGCAGGCTATGTCCAAACTCATGCAAGAATGTTTCTACCTCATTGAATGTTAATAAAGCAGGCTTATTCTCGGTTGGCTTGGTAAAGTTCATCACAACGGATACATGCGGACGACTGTTTTCGCCAGTCTTTTTATCTATCCATTGGTCTTTGTAACTCGTCATCCAAGCTCCGGCGCGCTTACCTAAACGCGGGTGGAAGTCAGTATATAAGACGGCTAAGAATTTTCCGTTTTTATCAAACACTTCAAAGGCTTCCACTTCTTTGTGATAAACCGGGATCTCTGTATTTTTCCGGAAGGTAATTCCATATAACTTTTCTGCAAGCCCAAACACTCCTTTCTTCACTTGTTCCAATTCGAAGTAAGGGCGAAGCATTTCTTCATTGATATTGAATTTTTTGTCTTTCAGTTTGTTTGAGTAATAACTCCAGTCCCAAGGCATTACAACAAAATCATTACCCTGTTCTTCGCGGGCCAGTTCTTGGATTTCTTTGTATTCCTGTTGTGCGGTAGGAGTGTATGCTTCCAGCAGTTGGTTGAGCAGCTTGTATACAGACTCGCTGTTTTCGGCCATTCTTTTCTTTAGCGTATATTCCGCATAATCTTTGTATCCCAATAGCTGGGCTATTTTCATGCGTGTATTAGCTATCTTTTTTACGATATCGATATTGTTGAATTCGTTATCATGTGTGCATTTTGTATTATAAGCCATATACAACTTCTGGCGTAAATCACGATTGTCGGAATACGTCATGAAAGGAACATAGCTTGGAGCATGGAGCGTGAACACCCATCCTTCTTTTCCTTCGCTTTTGGCTGTTTCAGCAGCAGCTTCTATGATGATGTCGGGCAGTCCGGCGAGACTTTCCTTTTTTGTCAATAGCATCTGATAGGCATTTGTTTCTTTCAGGTTGTTTTCACTGAAAGTGAGTGTCAGTTTACTCAATTCGGTAGTCAGGCGTCGGTATTCTTCCCGCGCTTCCCCTTTCAGATTGGCACCATGACGAACAAAACTGTTGTATGCATTTTCCAATAACTGTTTTTGTTCCTGCGTCAGTTGCAAAGTCTCTTTTTGGTTATACACTTCTTTCACACGTGCGAATAACTGTTCATTCAGTGTGATATTATTGCTGTGTTCACTAAGCAACGGCATAATCTTTTGAGCGAGTTCTTGCAAATCATCATTCGTTTCTGCGCTCAACATATTACCAAAGACAGCAACTACCTTATCCAGTAATTCCCCTGATTCTTCGAAAGCTTCTATCGTATTGCTAAAATCAGCCTTTTCCGGATTCTGTATGAGAGCCTCTATTTCTGCATTTTGCAGCTTGATTCCTTCGAGGATAGCAGGCTCATAATGCTCAGTTTTAATCCGGTCGAACGGCACGGTTCCGTGCGGCGTATGATATTGCCCGTAGAAAGGATTCTGGGCGTTTGTTATATTGCTCATAGTGCAAACTAGTATCAATGTTATTAATAATCTCTCCATAGAAATACAAAACTACTAAAATTGTTGCTTATTCAACGGATAACACGTTGCTTTTTAACAATATATAAAATGAAATGTATAAAAAAACCGCTACGGTTTCCCGCAGCGGTTTTCTATATGGTTCAAACTTCTAATTAAGCGTTAACTGATGCCATGTGAGCGATCAAGTCAAGAACTTTGTTAGAGTAACCGATTTCGTTGTCATACCAAGATACAACTTTAACGAAAGTATCAGTCAAAGCGATACCTGCTTTAGCGTCGAAGATAGAAGTACGAGTGTCACCTAAGAAGTCAGAAGAAACTACTGCATCTTCAGTGTAACCCAGGATACCTTTCAGTTCGCCTTCAGAAGCTTCTTTCATTGCAGCGCAGATTTCAGCATAAGTAGCCGGTTTAGCCAAGTTAACTGTCAAGTCAACTACAGATACGTCCAAAGTCGGAACACGCATAGACATACCAGTCAATTTGCCGTTCAATGCAGGGATTACTTTACCTACAGCTTTAGCAGCACCAGTAGAAGAAGGGATGATGTTGCCAGAAGCAGCACGACCACCTCTCCAGTCTTTCATAGAAGGACCGTCAACTGTTTTCTGAGTAGCAGTTGTAGAGTGAACAGTAGTCATCAAACCGTCAGTGATACCCCAGTTGTCGTTCAATACTTTAGCGATAGGAGCCAAACAGTTAGTAGTACAAGAAGCGTTAGATACGAATTGAGTACCTTTTACGTATGTTTTTTCGTTTACACCGCAAACGAACATCGGGGTGTCATCTTTAGAAGGAGCTGACATTACAACATATTTTGCACCAGCTTCGATGTGAGCCTGAGCTTTGTCTTTGCTCAAGAACAAACCTGTAGATTCAACAACGTATTCAGCACCTACAGCATCCCATTTCAAGTCAGCCGGGTTTCTTTCTGCAGTGATGCGGATAGCCTGACCGTTAACGATCAATTTGCTGTTTTCAACATCTGCTTCGATAGTACCGTCGAATTGACCGTGCATAGTATCATACTTCAGCATGTAAGCCAAGTAATCTACCGGGCAAAGGTCGTTGATACCTACGATTTGAATATCGTTTCTCTTCATTGCAGCGCGGAAAACGAAACGTCCGATACGTCCGAATCCATTAATACCTACTTTAATCATTTTGTTTAAACTTTTAAGGGTTTTATAATATTTGTTCAAATATCTCTCAGCTCGCGCATTTGTTTTATTTTCAAATGCGGGGCAAAATTACAAAAATGTTTTTATATTCGCACATTAAATTCACATTAAATATTGAAAAAAGATGGGAAAGAGTACATTTTTACAGGACTTTAAGGCGTTTGCGATGAAAGGCAACGTCATCGATATGGCTGTCGGTGTAGTTATTGGTGGTGCATTTGGCAAAATCGTATCATCATTGGTGGCTAATGTTATTATGCCTCCGATTGGTTTACTGGTTGGTGGTGTGAACTTAGCAGATTTGAAATGGGTGATGAAAGCGGCAGAAGTGGGAGCCGACGGTAAGGAGATAGCTCCGGCGGTTTCTTTGGATTACGGTCAGTTTCTACAGGCTACGTTCGACTTTCTGATTATTGCTTTTTCTATATTTTTATTTATACGTTTGATAACGAAGTTGACAACAAAGAAAAAAGAGGAAGTTGCAGCTACGCCGCCTGCTCCTCCGGCACCTACCAAGGAGGAAGTGCTGTTGACGGAGATCCGCGACTTGCTGAAAGAGAAAAAGTAATGGATCCAGACCCGATGACTCGGATTCTAAAATATAAGAAGCTTGGAGTTGTCGGGTCTGAAACATGGTTGCAAGGCAAAAATTGGTGCATACCAAGTAGGGACTTATGCGTGAAAAAGGGTGGGTCAACTATAATTGCTGCACTTTTTATTGCATGCGTCACTGTCGCTGATTTGGATATTGTGATAATGGCAATAACCGTTGCTATAATGGTTGCAGTTCGCACAACATTCCTTAGATGAACGCTTGCTGCTTTCTCCGATGATATAAAGTATGAAGTATCCTATTAGTACAATAATGAGTAGTACGACAAAGTGTGCCAGAATCAATATCGTGGATAAAGAGCCCAACAAATAGACGGCCACGCAAAGAAAAGCCCTTGTCCACCCTCCTTTAGGGACCACTCCTTTGAATATTAATACTATTTGAATAATTTGGCATACAATGAATGCAATGGTTACAAATGCAACAGCAACCGGGAAAAATATTCCGGTTACAATACCGGCAATAATACCGCCTACCCAAGAGTAGATTCCCCATCGTTTGTCAAAAGAACCGTAACTGTTGTATTCTACATCTTCCAGTGTGTTGAAGAAACATACGAACTGGTTGAATACCACAAAGCCGAACAACAGAAAATTGATAATCGTCCATAGCCAACCTACAGTGTCCGGAATGCAAAACCAAATGGCATTTCCTCCCATCAATATCAAATAGACAAGCTCTGATATAGCGGTTGTCAAAAACAGTAGCCAATTAACGGTATGTAAACCATCTTCCAATGGCGTTTCTCCTCTGCTTTTTCTGATGAAGAATAGTGCCACAGAAAGAGCGGCAATTAAATAAACCATCCATTCCGCATTGCCTGTCGCCAGGTTTAATAAGGGAAAATGGAATTTGGAGTCTGTAGGATTGGAGACCGTGCTGTTTTCCTCCACTCTCTTCAGGTATTGTGCGCTGACATACGCATAACCGTTGTCATATCCGATTTTAGCCCATCCGTCATTTATTTCATACACATCTATTTTCCCGCCTTTGTCTATTGTTCCTAACACCGGAGCCTCTTTGTCTGCGTAGCTACGGATATTCAGAAAAGTGTTGGCGGTTACTTCGTACTTTGTTTGTGCCGTGCACCACAGGCAATAACACAACAGAATGATTGTCCATACATAAGTTTTCATAGGCTTTGGATTTTAGTTGTTTATTTCATCTTGTGCGGAAGGGGTTATTACTACGGTCATCGGCACGTTCAGCATGGGCACCAGTCTTTCCAAATCTTCATTCTTTAAACGGATGCAACCTTCGGTCGCTCTTGTGCCAATGGAAAGAGAATCATGCGTGCCGTGAATGCCTATGCCTTTATGTCCGGGAGTAGCCAGGCGGATGAAGAAGGGACCGTATGCCCCTTTTATTTCTCCTTTTCCATCGTGGAAGTCGTGTGTCCATTTCTGTGAATTTTGAATGTCGCAAATGGAAAAGACTCCTTCGGGTGTTTTCATGTCTCCCGGTTTTTGTTTGTTTCCATAGTTTAATCCACAAGCGATATGGGCGGCAAACAATTCCCTTCCTTTATAATCAATCAATCTTAGCTTCATCTCCTGCTTGGATATAAGCAGGAGATTGGCGTTTTGTATGTTCTGCAATGTGTTATCGAAATAACACTTATAAGCAAACCATGCTGCTACGGCACCTAATATGAAGCACCCTAATAATTTCGTTGTTTTTCTCATCTAAGTAAGTTTGAAAGTAATAGGCAGGGTGTATTTCACACGTATAGCTTTCCCGCCTGTTTTTCCGGGTGTCCATTTGGGCATATTTGTAACTACACGTATGGCTTCTTTGTCCAAGTATGGATCGGCACCTCTTACTACTTTTACATCCGTGATACTACCGTCTTTGTTAACTACAAATTGCACGATCACACGCCCTTGAGTTCCATTTTCCTGTGCGATAGCCGGATATTTGATATTTCTACTCAAATATTGCATTACTCCTGCCATTCCACCATTAGGGAATTCCGGCATCTGTTCGGCAGCATCATATATGTGGTCGTCAGAAAGATTTGTGTTTTCTTCTTCTTTTTTCTTTTCTTTGATGTTTATGGATTTAGTGTATAGTTTGGCTCCATCCATCCAGATTTCATAGTGGTATGTTCCCGGTAGATATGATTTTCCTCCGCTGCTTCCCCATCCGGTCGTTTCAAAAGTGCCTTCTTTTTCCGATAAGGTAATCTTTTGTTCAAAGGTATACCCTGCCGGTGATACTTTGCCTTTGGCAACCGTACCGTTCGGGCTTATGATTTTAACTTTTAATGTAACCGTTTCCGGAGTGGCTGATTGTCTTCTGTAAGAAACTTTACCGATTAAATATTGCATGTCGGAATAAAGCTGCTGACCATATTCACTTGAGATGTCTCCATTGTCATCCATGTTGGCGAAAACAGTGGAAAGCACCGTCAACTTGTTGGAAGAAACAGGTTGTGTCTCTTTCACGGGTTCTTTCTTTGTCTTTGGCGGAGTGCCGGATTCTTGATTCGAATAAGTTACTTTATACTTATTATTCCATTTGTTGTAAGTGATGGACTTGATGTCACCTTTGACTGGTGCGTCTTCCGTATAGCGGAACACGGGTGTCTCATCCTCTTCAAAGGAATACAAAGCGAGTCTCCTGTTTCCGGTTTGATTGTCCTTCAATATGAATGCAAATTCGGTGAAGTTGTCATAACCATCGTTCAAACGAGGATACAAGACACTGTTCGGTTTTATTTCTTTGGGCTTAGCGTATAGTTGCCAAGCTGTACTTCCTGTCTTTATACCATTGTTCTTTAAATAATTTAATATAGCCAGTCTGCATTTGGCTGTGGATACGGCATCTTTGGCATCTTCATTTCCCCAGACACCATTCAGTAAATGAAATTCTTCTGAGTTCAACAAATAGTCAGAAGCGACATAACCTTTTTTCCCGTCTGCCTTGACATGAGCCCATCCGTTTTCATTGGAATAGGTAATCAGTTCCGAACCGTATGGGATGGTGGTTATCCGGTTGTATTCTACATCTGCTATGGCGGAAGAACGTAAAAAAAGATTGGTAGCGTATACATAGCTCCGCGGGGCGTTTTTGTCCCGTTTGTAGTCTTTATACCAGAATTGATAACCGGCCCAAAATATTCCGATGAGGAATAGGAACCATAAGCAACCGTGCGAGTTTTTCTCTTTCTTTCGTTCTTTTCCTTTGGTTCTAGGTTCTTCCTTTTCTCTTTTGTTTCTTTCTTCTTCCTCTTTTCTCCTGTCTTCTTCTCTTCTTTTGTTTTCTCCTTCTTCTTTTATTTTCTTGATAAATGAATTGTAAGTTTCTATCCATTTATCAAGGATTCCTTTGTTGGCAAGTGTCCTTTGGAAAAGATCCATCTTTCCATTGCTGAAGTATTTGTCGGACAATGCTGCGAATTTCTGTACATCGGCAGCTAGTTGCGCCTCTTTACCACTGATTTGATTGGCAAAGGTAATCAGTCTTTTAATTTCAGCAGAAGGAACACTTTTTTCTGCGTTTATCATATTGAATAACACTATGAGGAAGTCGTTTGCCACAGAATCGTAGGCCCAGATGTTGCCGGTCCACAGTTTGGACGTGGCATTGTCCCATGCTATGGTGTCCATTTCTACGATGGTTTTTCCGTTGTCTTTGGGTTGAGGACGCGGTTTTTCTTTTTCTGGCGATGACAACAGGTCTGCCGCCAGCTTCTCTTTGATGGCTACCGATTTGAAATCGGGATTTCCGAATAGCGTTTCGCTCAATGTCAGAAAAGAGTTAAGTGCGGCGGACAGATCCGGCTTGATTCCGGCTATTCCTAAGGCAAACTCACGTAGTTGCACGATACGCTCGTTCATCTCTTTCTTTTTGACCGGACTGCTGAAAGCCATTTGTTCCAATTCGGTGAAATAGCTTTCTTGTTCATTGTAATGGGGATCGGAGATGCCTTTGCGCACCTCCAATCTTTTGCGTTCCCATTCTTTTACTTTGTTTTCAAATACAGGAGTAACCATTTCTTATTTATCGGTTTAGTGATACACCTTTGGTGTTGATAACAAAATCAGCTGTTTTGCCTTCTATTTCACAATGTACCTTGATGATGCCATCTTTTCCTCTGTTCACGACATACTTTAAAGGTGTTCCTTTAGGAACGGGATATCCCCATGTCACATCGCCATCTTGTAGTAGTATGGACATGGGTACTTCGCAAAGACTTTTATTGACACGGTTCTCGTAGAGAGCTACTCTTACGGATGTTTGTCCATCGTTCAAAGTAGAAAATTCATCGAAGGTTTTCTCTACACACAGATTGTCGCTCATCAGAATCAAGTTGCATACCATTTCTTTTCCGTTGACATAGGCTGCCACACCATAAGAGGCCGAGCCTTTGTCGTTGCCCAATTGTATGCCGACTTCGGTGTATCCTTTTTCTTCTTGTGCCGCATACAAAGCTGCTCCTTTGGCCACGGCGAGGTCGGGCTCAAATATACGGGGAGTGATTCCGAATTTCTTTTCAATAAATGCCTTTACCATGGGCATGCGTGAGGAACCGCCTACAAGTAACACATCGTCCAGTTTAGGATTGCCCGCCATTTCCATGGTGGTATCGATAAGCTGGTCGGTCATCTTCATCAGTTCGATGGTGAGTTCCTCAAATTCGCTTCGGGTGATTTCTGTGTTGTGTATTCCCTTGTAGTTGTAGCGAAGGGTTGTTTTTTCCCGGCTGGGAGTGGACAGGATTTTCTTAGCCTCTTCTGCGCCTATGATCAAGGAGCCGTAGTTGGCCATATCGTGTTCTTTCAACTCTTTGCATGTAGTGTTGAAGTTTTCTTTTTGCAGGACATAGTCGACTATTTGCTCGTCCCAGTCCACACCGCCCAATTGGTGATTTCCGTTGGTGGCTAAAGTGTCCATCACTCCATTTTGTATTTTCATGATGCTGACGTCAAACGTACCACCGCCCAAATCATATACCAGGATTGTGCGGTTCTGCCTGTTCTTGATACCGAAGGACAAGGCTGCCGCTGTAGGTTCGTTGATTAAGGAGATGACTTCCAATCCGGCACGTTTGCCGGCTTCCATGGTACGTGTCCGTTCCGCGTTTCCGAAGTAGGCCGGTACGGTGATTACTACTTTATGTATCGGGTCTTTTCCTTCTTCGTCTTGCCGTTTTTGATTGGCGTCTCTCACTAGCTTTTTAAGGATTTCGGCGGAAACGTCTATAGGATTGATATCGATGTTTCCTATTCTCCGTTTGTAATTATCGTTAGACATCTCTCGTTTGATGAAGGAAACCGTGCGTTCCGGATCGTTTGCCATATTGGATTTGGCGGCTGTTCCCACGTATGGAGAGCCGTCTTCGTCATAAGCCACTACAGAAGGAGTGGTCAGTTGTCCTTCTTCGTTGGTGACTACCGTTACCGAGTCTTCTTCATCGATGATTGCAATACAAGAGTTGGTGGTTCCCAAGTCTATTCCGTAAAATTCTTCCATGTTGTTGTATTTTTTATTGTTTTTTATCCATGTATTTGTAGCATTCCACTTGCTCGCGGCGGAATATCATGCGGTATTCTTTCAACGGATGTGCTTCTCCATTGGCTTTGGCTCTTAAAATGTAGGGTAACGTCCAAATATAACCGGGGTTTATTGTCCGACGGATCTTTTTGTCGAGCGTGATGTCATCGGTAAGGTAATCGAATGATTGCTGGGTGTGCGGGTCGAAGCGTGTATCCTCTTCATCGTGTCGGAACACCTCTACGGAGAAGTCTCTTAAGATGAAGTCTATACTATCTATCAATTGTTCAAACTGCTTTAAGAGATAGGGGGCTGAAGTTTCCGTATCTGTCGGATTCTCTTCTACTACTTTGCGCATCATATCGCCCAAGTGGATGAATTGTTTTAAGAAAGGAGCGGTAGCCTTCAAATATGAGTCTTCTTGGAATCCTTGTAAGTCGGCTTCCTTGCGCATCAGTTTGTCTTCTACCTTATCCAGTATGCGCGTCAGTTCGTGGTTCTCGTGTTCGATCTTGCCTGATAAGGTTTCCAGAATTTGTGTAAGGTTGCTTTGCAACTCATTTTTCAGTTCGTTCAAATCAAGAGGTGTGGTAGTGGAAGGAGTGACTGTCTTTTTCTCTTCTTGCAGCTCTTTTTCTCCTTCGGCAATGTTTTGCCGGATCTCTTTTAGTTTGGCAGACAGTTCCTGATATTCTCTGTCCAAAGCCTCCTTTTCCTTTTCCTGTTTCTCCAGTTCGGCGATGGTGTCGGTCAACTTCTTGTGCGTTTCGGCCAGCTGTCTTTCTTCTTCCTCTTCTTCACCGCATTTGGGGAGTGTGATGTTCTGTTCGGACAACCATTCTGCTGTCCAGCATCCTTCTTCTTCTAAATTTGTTTGTAAAGATTTGAGGAGGCTAATCTTCTCTTTGTCAGACATTTTGGAAACTTCTTTCTTTCCACTGATTAAAAATCCCATAGTATTCAATCAGTCAATCGATTCCCCTGAGTTGACATTTTAGTAAATGATTAAGTGTGGGCATATAAAGAAAGCGCGGGAATCTGTACCTGTCACTCGTCCCGCAACTCAAGGCCTTCGCATTGCCCAATTCTGTTGAACGAGCAACGCAGAAGCCCACGCCGATATGTATACTCCTAGCACACTTCTCTTTCTTCACGCGAAGAGAGAAAAGTGGTAAGAAGAAAATAACATACCCCACGGACATCTATCGTTGCTTTGTTTAGACAGAATTTATATAAAACCGCGAAGTTTTGAGTTGCCTGAACAAAACGCCAAATAAACGTCTTTTCTTTAATATGTCCGTTTCCCTCCCTATCCACCTTGTCGAGCAAGGTTTTCGGCGTAGGAAACGCGGCAAAATTAATGTTTAATTTTGAATTAATGAAATATTTGATTGTTTTTGTAGGGTAACCGCCACGGCTTTTTTCATTTAAGAAATATGTCTTATAGGATTTGGACAAGCGTATCTCTAAAAGCAGGTTTATATATCGGTACAGAAATGAATAAGATACTCTCTTTCATATTATATGAGAGAGTATTTTACTCCAATCCGTTTTTTCAGATTAATCCGGATATTGGTAAACCATTTATGCCGACTGCATAAGAAAGTGGTGTAGAATCTTTCAACTTCATGTGTGACGGTCTAACCTACTTATCAGCCAAAAAAAGATTTAATAGTAGATTTTTATGCCTATTCTTCTATCTCTTTGCTGACTTTTTCCTACTTTTGCACATCATTTATTCAAAATCCAACCAATTGATATGCAGGAAAAAATAATAATTCTTGATTTCGGTTCGCAGACAACACAGCTTATAGGCCGTCGTGTACGTGAATTGGATACGTATTGTGAAATTGTTCCTTATAACAAATTTCCTAAAGAAGACCCGACTATTAAAGGAGTCATTCTCTCCGGAAGTCCTTTTTCGGTTTACGATAAAGATGCTTTCAAAGTAGATTTGAGTGAAATTCGTGGTAAATATCCGATATTGGGTATTTGTTATGGTGCACAGTTTATGTCATACACCAATGGCGGAAAAGTGGAACCGGCCGGCACACGTGAATACGGACGTGCACACTTGGCGTCTTTTTGCAAAGACAATGTGCTGTTTAAAGGTGTGCGCGACTGTTCGCAGGTATGGATGAGCCACGGCGATACGATTACTGCTATCCCGGATAATTTCAAGAAAATAGCTTCGACGGATAAGGTCGAGATTGCCGCCTATCAGATAGAAGGCGAGCAAGTATGGGGTGTACAGTTCCATCCGGAAGTGTTCCATAGTGAAGACGGAACTCAAATCTTGAAGAACTTTGTGGTAGATGTTTGCGGTTGCAAGCAAGACTGGTCGCCGGCTTCTTTTATTGAGAGCACAGTTGCCGAACTGAAAGCCCAGTTGGGTGATGATAAAGTCGTTCTTGGTTTAAGCGGTGGAGTTGATTCTTCCGTTGCTGCGGTGTTGTTGAACAAAGCTATTGGCAAAAACTTGACTTGTATCTTTGTAGATCACGGTATGCTACGCAAGAATGAGTTCAAGAATGTGATGGCTGATTATGAATGTCTTGGCTTGAACGTAATCGGCGTAGATGCCAGCGAGAAGTTCTTCAATGAATTGGCTGGCGTAACTGAACCGGAACGTAAGCGTAAGATTATAGGTAAGGGTTTCATTGATGTGTTCGATGTAGAAGCTCATAAGATCAAAGATGTGAAATGGCTGGCACAGGGTACCATTTATCCGGATTGCATCGAGTCATTGTCTATTACGGGTACGGTGATAAAGAGCCATCATAATGTAGGCGGTCTTCCCGAAAAGATGAATCTGAAGTTGTGTGAACCGCTTCGTTTGTTGTTCAAGGATGAGGTGCGCCGGGTAGGTCGCGAATTGGGTATGCCCGAACATCTGATTACTCGTCATCCGTTCCCGGGACCCGGGTTGGCCGTGCGTATTCTGGGTGATATTACTCCTGAAAAAGTACGTATTCTGCAGGATGCCGATGATATCTTTATTCAGGGATTGCGTGACTGGGGATTGTATGATAAAGTATGGCAGGCAGGAGTTATCTTGTTGCCGGTGCAGTCTGTCGGTGTAATGGGAGATGAGCGTACATACGAAAGAGCCGTTGCTTTGCGTGCTGTGACATCTACGGATGCTATGACAGCTGACTGGGCGCATTTGCCTTATGAATTTATGGGTAAGGTGTCGAATGATATTATTAATAAGGTGAAAGGAGTGAACCGTGTAACCTATGATATCAGTTCCAAGCCGCCTGCAACCATAGAGTGGGAATAATTGTTCCTGTTGATATATAAATCCCAAGGCTGCAAACCGCTTTGGGATTTTTTTTGTGGAAAAAGTGAGGGAACCGGCTCAACCTAATAGATAAAATGCTATTTGGGTAGTAGTTATAAAAAAAATCGGATTCTGCGGAAAATAGAAGAGACTATTCGATGTTGTGTTTGAGGTAATCAGGCATAATCTGCCTCCTTTGTTAGATGCTATTAAAATTATAATTCATGATATAGGATGAACTGCATTCTCCTTAAAACTCCACATGCAATTTGATAGCAGTTTTGCCCTCATGCTCTCACTATTCGCCTGTATCCCTTTATTCATCGATGTTTCGGGTGTGGCAGTAAGTGTGGTAGCAAGTATGAGAGCAACCGCTTGCCCTCACTCTGTTACAGAATGTTATGCATCGTTTCTTAGGTGCTATTGTTTGATTTACAGAGTATTAATATCTGAAGTCTCAACTATTAACGGTTGTCATTTCAGTCATTAATAACTGAGAAATCAGGTGTTAATAGCTGATAACTCACACATTATTGACCGATATGTGATTGAATGCTTCCTGAAAGATCAGG
The DNA here is from genome assembly GCA_947038155.1 of uncultured Bacteroides sp. Classification (GTDB taxonomy): domain Bacteria; phylum Bacteroidota; class Bacteroidia; order Bacteroidales; family Bacteroidaceae; genus Bacteroides. Next base: position 19,920 of record CAMQVH010000041.1, read on the forward strand.
TTCATTGAAACATTTCATGCGGTCAAGTCAATCCAATCATATAGGCGCAGTGGCAGTTTCCTGCTTGGGAAACAGCAAACCATTCGGATACAATGATATAGGGAAATCTTGGTAAGAAAGAAATGCGACATCTACGTGTGATTGATGTCGCATTTTGTTATAAGGTTAATGCTAGAAAAAAGCCTGTTTTTATTAGAGGAAAAGTTTGTATGCCGTAATATAATATCGTATCTTTACAGGAATTAAATGATAAGCAATATTGGTAGATAAACAGATAATAAAGGATGAAAATAACTTTAATCAGACAAGACAGCGGGAGTGGAAAAGAAGCTCTAAGCATATGTGAAGCAGGTACATTATTCAACAAAATGAAAACGGAGACAAAATCGGGACACATTACGGCTCTGCGAAACCTGATACCGATGCTGGAAGGTACGTACAGCCAGTACGAACATATAGACAAACTGCCATATATCTATTCTGCCGTAGAATATACCCGCACTAAAGAAGGTGAACGAAAAATGAAACAATATAACGGACTGGTACAGTTGGAAGTGAAACGGCTGGCAGGCCCGTCCGAAATGGAATATGTGAAACGGCAGGCGGCGCTTTTACCCCAGACTTTTGCCGCATTCTGCGGTTCCAGTGGCCGTAGCGTGAAGATATGGGTACGTTTTGCCCTGCCGGATGACAGAGGACTGCCCGAAAAAGAAGCAGAAGCAGAATTATTTCATGCTCATGCCTACTGGCTGGCGGTAAAGTGCTACCAGCCGATGCTTCCTTACGATATTAATCTGCAAGCACCGGTGCTGACGCAGAAATGCCGCATGACATTGGACGAATCTCCTTATTATAATCCCGATGCTGTTCCGTTCTGTCTGGAACAACCACTCACGATGCCCGGTGAAGAAACTTTCCGGCAGCGTAAACAGGGCGAGAAGAATTTCTTGTCGCGCCTGCAACCGGGATATGAGTCTGCGAAAACCTTCACGAAAATTTATGAAGCGGCGTTGAACAGGGCATTTCAGGAAATGGAAGACTGGAAGCGTGGAGATGATTTGCAACCTTTGCTTGTACACCTTGCCGAGCATTGTTTCAAAGCGGGTATCCCCGAAGAAGAAGCGGTCCGGCAGACACTCATTCATTACTATCGGGAAGAGGATGAGCGGGTTATACGCTCGACGATTCATAATCTTTATCAGGAATGTAAGGGTTTTGGTAAGAAAAACAGTATCGGAAGGGAGCAGGAGACGGCTTTTCTGCTGGAAGAATTTATGAACCGTCGTTATGAATTTCGTTTTAACACCGTGTTGGATGATCTGGAATACCGCCAGCGTGATTCCATCCACTTTTACTTTAAGCCCGTGGACAAACGTGTGCGCAACAGTATCTCTATCTGTGCCTTGAAAGAAGGTATCAATGCCTGGGATCGTGATGTAGACCGTTTTCTGAATTCGGAATATGTTCCTTTGTACAATCCTGTAGAAGAATATCTTTATGATGTCGGCCGTTGGGACGGGAAAGACCGTATCCGTGCATTGGCAGGATTGGTTCCATGCACGAATCCGTACTGGCAGCCGTCGTTTTATCTGCATTGAGGTGATAGCTCCTATCAAAATCAATGCTACCGTCAATTACAAACAGCTTTACGCGCAGGCGATGGAAGCCATTTATAAGGGTGAGCGTTACTGGCTGGATGATGAGGATGAAAAGATTTTGAAGCAGACGAACCGCGAATTTGAGCAGGCGAGCCCGTTGGAACAGTTGTTCCATTGTTATTTCCGTCCGGCGGAAGAAGGGGAGGAAGGTGAATGGATGACGTCCATGCAGATTCTTAATTATTTGCAGACGAAGACACGAGACAAGTTGGCTATCAATAAAGTAGCTGTGTTTGGCCGTGCGCTTCAGAAGCTGAATATTCCCTGCCGGAAGTCCGTTAAGGGGACACTTTATCATTTACTGAAAATAGAATGAATGGTAGCAACGTGAGGGCAAACCTTTAAAGTAGTTTTTGAGCATCCGGAATCAGAATCTCTTTTCTGTGTAACTCGATTAAACCACTATCCTGTAATTCATTCAGTGTTTTAGAAATATTTAATCGCGTATCATCCAGACAGCGTGCCAAATCGTCCATCTTTACTTTAAAAGTCTTTTCCCCTTGTGGCTTTTCGCAATGTGACAGGAAGAAGCGGATAATTTTGCCTTTCAGATCCGGCGTGGGTTCATTCCATAAACGGGAGTAAAGATTTTGTGCCCGGTTGCTCACGATATTCATATAGTTGAGGCGGAATATTTCATATTTGAACAAATCGCTAAGTACAAATGCTTTGCTGATACTGACAGTATGTGCTTCCGTATGTGCTACATAAGAAGAGGTGTAATGGGTGTTCATGCCAAACAGCGACTGTGGTTCCACCAGGTAAGGTGCTTCTATCTGTTCGATAACGGTGTATATGTTTTCTTTGGAATTTGTGACGATTGAAACCTCGCCTTTTAGCAGGAAACAGAGTTGTGTACAAGGAGTGCCACTTTCAATGATAGTTTCTCCCGCTTTATGCTTGATAAAGTGTAACTTTACCTTATCCAGTATGCTGGTGAAATCTTCATGACAAAGTCCTTGGAATAAAGGTAATTGGAGCAAAGTGTCGAACATCGTTTCCATACATCGTAATCTTTTGTTAATCGTACAAATTTACTCATAATGCAACACTGCAGTCAATATATGACCTTTCTTTTTGTTTTTTTATTGTTTGAATGCATAAAAATAGATTATATTTGCAGAAAAAAAGGAGGGAATTATGTTTGCAGGTTTTGATTGGCAGCAGATGGTCAGTGCATTTATTGTACTTTTTGCGGTAATAGATATTATTGGCTCCATACCTATTATAATAAACCTAAAGGAAAAAGGGAAGGATGTGAATGCTACGAAAGCTACTGTCATCTCTTTTGCCCTTTTGATAGGGTTCTTCTATGCGGGAGATATGATGCTGAAACTCTTTCATGTAGATATTGAATCGTTTGCTGTCGCCGGTGCATTTGTTATCTTCCTTATGTCTTTGGAAATGATTCTGGACGTTGAGATTTTCAAGAACCAGGGTCCTATCAAAGAAGCCACTCTAGTGCCGCTTGTCTTTCCTTTGCTGGCAGGTGCCGGAGCTTTTACAACTTTGCTTTCTCTTCGGGCGGAATATGCCAGTATCAATATCATTATAGCCTTGGTTTTGAATATGATTTGGGTTTACTTTGTAGTGAGTATGACCGGGCGTGTGGAACGTTTTCTCGGGAAAGGCGGTATATATCTTATCCGTAAGTTTTTCGGTATTATCCTGTTGGCTATTTCCGTAAGGCTGTTTACAGCAAATATTACGTTGTTGATTGAAGCGTTGCATAAATCCTAGGTATTGTTTTCCCTCTTTTTTGCTTTTTACTTGTTCTTTTTTTATATTTGGTGGTTTTTAGAGCCTGTTTAAATTTTCCTGAGATTATGTTAGATAGGCTTTACCGACC
>CAMQVH010000042.1 GCA_947038155.1 uncultured Bacteroides sp.
GCAACTTTATTACCTGACCATAGAGCGGCTGTCCGTTAAAATGACTACTTTTGGGTATAGTTTAGAAAATGTTTTGGCGAACACAAACTAAACTAAAAGGACCGACTCCTGCAATAGGTGTCAGTCCTAATTTTGTTTTGCCTCAAAAAGTTTTATCGGACAGCAATAAAAGGAAATATAGAATTGTCACTTATTGAAGCTAAATTACTGAAAGAACTAATAGTAAATGTAGGGCATACAGTAGATGCCTCGACTATGATGCAGCTGATATGGCAACGCGATGACCCATATAGCCGTAATTCACTACACGGTTTCATCCACAAGTTGCGACACTATCTGCAGCACGACCAGTCAATATCGCTCATAAATCAGCGAGGAATAGGGTATATGCTTACTATCAAAGCCTAAATTTATTTTTCAATAGCGTAACCTTTTTGGGTTTGGTTCGGATTTGTGTTCAAGACAAAAGAAAAAGCAGCTACGATTGGATTCGTAACTACTTGATCTTTAAGAGGTTGTTCCACTTGGGCTTGAACCAAGAACTCCCTGAATTATGAGATTAAGGGATACAATGGATAAATAAAAAAAGGAGAATCAGTTCTATGCATTAACATTAGTGATTCTCCTTTTCTGTTATTTGTTTTTTTATCAGGAAGCCTTCTTTTCTTTTACATCACTGCTCGCTTCTACCACATTTACCACATAATCACCCAGTTTCTCACATTCGGCGATAATGTCCATGTAGTAAACTCCCATCTGATAATCATATTCCTTGTTGTTCACATCCAGGATATTCTGATTCTTCAGTTGGTTGCGGTAATTATTGATTTCGTTTTCAATATTGAAAGACTTGTTGATGTCAATACTCTGATGTTCCGTTTTCTCTACCACCACAATCATTTGTGCAAGAGCGTCATTCGTCAGCTTCATCATGAAATGGATATGCTCGTATTGTTTTTCGGTAAAGTCCTGGTTTGTCTGACGTTTCCGGTTGACGGTACGTGCCAGGTTGTAACAACTGTCTCCGATACTTTCAATCTCCGTCACTTCACGTAGCATGGCACGTATCTGCAACTTACTTTCGGAACTCAGACGACCTTCGGATACCTGGTTCAGATAGTTGGCTATTTCCAACTCCATATTGTCACTGATATTCTCGTATTTCTCTATCCGGCTGAATAGTTTGTTGAAATCATCATCCTTTTCCGTATGCAGCAAGTCCTGCACCATGCCGAACATACGATGGGTACGTTCTGCAAAAAGATGAATCTCCTTGCGTGCCTGAAGAATGGAAAGCTCCGCCGTAGACAGCATACCGCCGGTGATAAACCGCAGTCTTGGTTCTTCGTCCTCTTCCTTCGGGTGGATTAAAGCACATACGGTACGTTCAATCAGTTTCACGGCCCATATCAAGATACATACGTTACAGATATTGAAGATAGAGTGGAAAGCGGACAGTTTGTATGAGATGGCAACTTCGGGGTTGCTGCTTTGGAAGAAAGTGTCTACCACCCAGTTCACCAGTTGCATGAAAGGGTGGAAGATAATCAATACCCAGATGACACCGAACACATTAAAAACAAAATGCGCCAATGCTGCCCGTTTAGCCTGTGTATTGGCTGTTAATGCGGCAAGATTGGCGGTGATTGTTGTTCCGATATTTTCTCCTAGTACGAGGGCTGCTCCCAGTTCCAGGCTAATCCATCCGTTGGCACACATAATCAGCGTAATTGCCATCGTGGCGGCAGAAGCCTGTACAATCATGGTCAGTATCGTACCGATGAATAGGAACAGGAGAATGGAGAAAAATCCCATATCCGTGTAGTTCTGTACAAAGGCGAGCATTTCCGGGTTGGCATTCAAGTCGGGTGCATTTGCTTTCAGATAAGAAAGCCCCATGAAGAGGAAAGAAAAACCGAAAATGAATTCACCGACAGATTTGCGGTTACTTTTGCCCGAGAAGATAAGCGGAAGGGCGATGGCTAGAAGCGGAAGGGCAAAGGCGGCCATGTCAACCTTAAATCCGAAAATTGAGATAATCCAGGCAGTGACCGTAGTACCGATGTTGGCACCCATGATGACACTGATAGATTCGGCAAGAGTAAGCAACCCGGCATTAACGAAACTCACGACCATTACCGTCGTCGCTGAAGAAGATTGGATAAGGGCTGTGATTAACACACCTGTTAAAACTCCCGTTACCCTGTTGGTAGTCATTGCCGTCAAGATACTTCGTAGTCTGTCACCCGCGACCTTTTGCAAGCCTTCACTCATTATCTTCATTCCGTACAGGAAGAGCCCTAATGAACCTATGAGCTTTAAAAAATCATAAAAAGAATATTCCATCTATAATATTTTTAATGGTTATTTGTTCTCAGTCTGATTATAAGTATATTAGTCCCAAATTATTCACCTTTTAACGAAGTCGATGAAACAGATGTTACAAATATGTTGCAAAAATAACAATATTTCCAAAGAATTCCCTATCGGGAGCTCACTTTTGGATATTTATTACGGTTTTAATCTTAATTTTCCTTATCAAGTGGTTAGCGCTAAAGTCAATAACCGCTCTGAGGGACTTAATTTTAGGGTATATAACAATAAGGATATAGAGTTTCTGGATGTAAGGGACCAGTCCGGTATGCGTACCTATGTACGTTCGCTCTGTTTTGTTTTGTTCAAGGCTGTCACGGAGTTGTATCCCGACGGAAAGTTATTTGTAGAACATCCTGTGTCAAAGGGCTATTTCTGCAATTTGCGTATCGGGCGTCCTATTGAACTGGAAGATGTGAAACGCATCAAGCAGCGTATGCAGGAAATTATTGCCGAAAACATTCCTTATCACCGCATTGAGTGTCATACGGCGGAAGCTGTACGCGTATTCGGTGAACGGGGGATGAATGACAAAGTGCGGCTGCTCGAAACTTCCGGCTCTCTCTATACCTATTATTATACGCTGGGCGATACGGTCGATTATTATTATGGTAATCTGCTGCCTAGTACCGGATATATTAAGTTGTTCGACATCGTGAAATATTACGATGGACTGCTTCTTCGGGTTCCGAGCCGCGAGAATCCCGAAGTATTGGAAGATGTTGTGAAGCAGGAGAAGATGCTGGACGTCTTTAAGGAATATCTGAACTGGAGTTACATTATGGGACTCAACAACGCCGGAGACTTTAACCTGGCTTGTGAAGAAGGGCACGCCACAGATTTGATTAATGTGGCCGAAGCCTTGCAGGAGAAGAAGATAGCTCAGATAGCCGATACCATCTTCCACCGTGGAGAAAACGGCAACCGTGTGAAACTTGTCTTGATTGCCGGGCCCTCGTCTTCGGGAAAAACTACTTTTAGCAAACGGCTCTCTATCCAGTTGATGACAAACGGTTTGAAACCCTATCCCATTTCTTTGGACAACTATTTCGTAGACCGTGAAGACACCCCTCTGGATGAAAACGGAAACTACGATTATGAATCACTTTACGCTCTTGACCTGGATTTGTTCAACCGGCAATTGCAAGCTCTGCTGCGTGGCGAAGAAGTGGAGCTTCCCCGTTTCAACTTTTCCCTTGGCAAGAAAGAGTATAAAGGTGACAAACTGAAAATAGAAGATAACACGATTTTAATTCTGGAGGGTATTCATGCCTTGAATCCGGAACTGACTCCCCATATTCCGGCTGAACGCAAGTTTAAGATTTACGTATCTGCACTGACTACCATTTCCCTGGACGACCATAACTGGATTCCGACCACAGATAACCGTCTGTTGCGCCGTATTATCCGTGACTTTAATTATCGTGGATATTCCGCCCGCGAAACCATTTCACGCTGGCCTAGTGTACGTGCCGGTGAAGACAAGTGGATATTCCCTTATCAAGAGAATGCCGATGTCATGTTCAATTCGGCATTGCTTTTTGAATTTGCTGTTCTTCGTCTGCATGCCGAGCCTATTTTGATGGGAGTTCCGCGCAATTGTCCCGAATATTGTGAAGCCTACCGGTTGCTGAAATTCATTAAATATTTTGTTCCGGTACAGGATAAGGAAATTCCGCCGACTTCCCTGCTTCGCGAGTTTTTGGGGGGGAGCAGCTTTAAATATTAAGTAGAAATATAATAAACAATTGTTGGTCCTTGTGTTTTTTACAATGAGAACACAAGGACTTTTTTTGTGCTGTAAAAACGCAAAGGAAATACAAAATAGATGATGATTGGACTCTATTTCCGAAAAATAGTGTCTGGACCTTCTATTAAACTTTAAAACATTGAACCTTTAATAGTTTATTATGTTATGAATCTACATACAATAAAGAAAGAGAGAGGATATGATTTTTTATAACAATCTTTTAGCAAAATGGTTCTTAGGAAAAGAGAGGAATAAGAGTCATTATTTTATGTTCGGTGGTTTTTTCTTTACCCGATATAAGTATTTGGAAGTTTGGGAAGACATGGAGCTACGGATTCATGCAAGGCAGTTTTGGGAGTGCTTTCTTTTGACACTGTTGCCTGCCTTAGTCTTGTCATTAGTGTATTCATGGTGGTGGATGATACTCCCTTTTATGACTTATCATGTGTTTTACTGGCTGGAAAAGTCATTCCGTCCTCATTCCGTTTTCGATTGGGAAGCGATAGAGAATTGCGGCGATACGCTTTATATCAGAAAAAGAAAATCGTATGCATGGATGAAGTGGTACGGGAAGAAAACGTTGCCTTTATCTGATTGGGATGATTAAAGACAGGTAAAAGAATTTAAGAAGCAGAGTTTTGCCACTGATTATACAGGTATGTGCCTGTGTAATCAGTGGCAAAATTTTATTTCAGATGCTTCTTTATCCAAAGCAAATGCCCGTATTCGGTATCATTTGAAGTCCAATGCTCGTTAATTGGAGTTATCAACGCCTCTTTCGGGCAGTTCAATACATTGTAAACAATATAACTGGTGGTCGGAGGACATACGTCATCATTGAACCCCCATGTCATATAAGTGTCCGCTTTGATTAGCTTTGCGAAGTTCACTACATCGTAATAAGCCATTGTCTTTATCTTTTCAGGCGTATCCATACCCGTTGCTCTTTTGAAAAAGTGCGGATAACCACCTGCACGGCCTGCCTTATATCCTGCCATATCACTTAATGCGGGATGATTGGCGACGCAAGCGGTGACACGCTGGTCAAGTCCGGCAGTGATTAAAGCTAATGCGCCACCTTGGCTTCCCCCTTGAACAATCACGTTCTTGCCGTCCCATTCCGGTAAGGAAGTTAAGAAATCGATGCTGCGGACACAAGCCAGATATACCCGTTTCATGTAGTAATTGTCACGGTTGTCCAAACCATTGTTTAAATACCCGTTTCCTCTGCCATTGAATGCATTGCTGATTTCTTTAAATTCCTGTTCACTCATTTCCGGATTAAGCCCGTGTATCTCTATTTCAAAGCGGATGCAGCCTTGTTCCGCATAATATTTATGGCGCAAAGGTTCTTTAATCGTTTTGATGCCTGCTCCCGGAGGACACAATACCACAGGGAATTTTCCTTCTTTCTTGGGGTAGAATAAATAGCCATAGATGCATTGCCCGCCTTTATTCAGTTGTAATTTCACGAGATAACAATCTATTTTGTCCGTAGAATACTTTTCTACGTGCTCTTTCGTGTAAGTCAGTGGAAACTCTTTTTGTTCCGTTTTAGCCTTTTCCCAAAAATCGTTGAAATCGGCGGGCATAGCAGTATATGGCTTAAGCTTTTCCGGTGAGAAACCGACTTTGACATGATGCGAATACGTTTTTCCGTCCACTGTTGCCTTCAGGCGGCAATCGCGGAATCCGGGCTCTTTCATTGTGCCGATAGGAATTATGGCTTTGCCGTTTTTGAGTGTAACACTTCCCTTTGTATCGGCAGGCATCAAGTCTCCGCCTATTTCATAGTTGACAACTACGTTATCTCCGGGAATACCATATTTATAGAATTGTACTTCCACGGTCGCTTTTTCTCCTGTCTTATAAATCCAGTCGGCATGGTTGGGAACAGTAACCCAAAGCACATCGCTTCTATAAGGATAGTTTTCGGCTACGGCAGATAACAAGATTGCTGACAGTAGACATACGGATAAGAGTAGTTTCTTCATGGTATTGTTCATCATTGTATATAAATATAAAAGTAAGTAATTAAATTCTGATGCAATATTACGGAAGATTCGGCAAAGAGAGTGTAGAAAAAATGTGCAATTAAATGGATTATTTGGTACTTTGACAAAAATAGCGGAAGTTTTTCATCCGAGTGAAAAACTTCCGCTATTGTATGATAGATATAATATCGTTAGATTCCGACAGAAAACTTTTATCTTAAGGCTTCTACTTCTTCCGGAGTCAAAGGAATTTTCTTGCCCAGTCTGCGAGCGCCGGTTTCTGTAATCAGATAATCTTCTTCGTTACGGATGCCGCCAAAGTCCTTGTAAGTTTCCACCACGTCATAGTTGATGAAATCGGCAAATTTCTTTTCCGCTTTCCACATATCAATCAGTTCGGGGATAAAGTAAATGCCCGGTTCCACGGTATGTACAAATCCCGGTTCCAGCGGAATGGCGAGACGTTGTGACTTACGACCGAACTGGGTACTCTTCGGCTGACCGTTGTATCCTACCCATATCTCACCCAGATTTTCCATATCGTGTACATCCAGTCCCATCATATGACCTAATCCATGCGGATAGAACAGGGCATGAGCGCCTTCGCGAACAGCATCCTCGGCATTTCCTTTCATCAGTCCGAGGGCTTTCATGCCTTCTACCATCACGCGGGCGGACAATTCGTAAACTTCCATATAAGGAATTCCCGGACGGAGAGCTTTCACCGATTCGAGATGCATCGCATTTTGAATCTCGTACACTTCACGCTGGCGGGTCGTGAATTTCTTGTCGGCAGGCACCGTAGACGACATATCGCCCGCATATCCTGATTCAACTTCCGCACCGGCGTCAATTAAAAACAAGTCACCCGGTTTCACGAGATTACCGTGGTAATGGTTGTGCAGCGTTTGGCCGTTGATAGTGGCAATTGTGGCAAAAGAGAGCTGGCAGTTGTTGGATTCTGCCACCCGGTTCATTTCTGCTACTACCTCATATTCGTACATGCCCGGACGAAGCACCTTCATGGCTGTGATATGCATATCGGCAGTCACGTCACAAGCCTTTTCTATTTCTACGATTTCTTCTTCTGATTTATAATTACGTTGAGCGACGACGGCACGGATGAATGGAACAGAACCTTCCTGGCGTGCAGGCGGTATCCCCAGCCAGTCCATTAGTTTTAGCTTATGTTCGGGACGGTAAGGGGGCAGATAATGAATTGCTTTTCCTTTCTGTACACATTTATGAAGATAGCTTACAATCTCGGCAGACGGCATTAAATCAGCCACACCCACACGTTCGCATTTATCGTGCAATGTCGGTTGTGACCCCATCCATACGATAGCATCAATAGACAGTTCATCACCGAAAATGATTTCTTTGTCTTCATCGATATCTATGATTGCTGAAAGTCCGGCACATGAAAGTCCGAAATAATAGAGGAAAGTGGAATCCTGTCGATAACGGAATGTGTTATCCACGTAATTCAATCCGCACTCGTCATTTCCAAGAAATAACAATACTCCAGAGCCTATATTCTTTTTCAGCAGGGCTCTCCGCTGCATATACGTTTCTTTGGCAAACATATGGTCCTAATTTTTTTAGTTCATGCAACAAAGATAAGGAATTTTGTGTTATAGGATTAAAAATAATCCCCTTAATCTGTGTAATCTCTCGTTAAAAAGTTACTTTTGTAGCGAGAAATAGTAGAAAGCAAAAACGAATATGGCACAAGGTTCCCGTCAAATACAATCTCAGGCGCAACAGCAGGTACAGACGCTCTCGCCTCAGCAGATTCTGGTCGTGAAACTGTTAGAACTTCCCGCAGTGGAGCTGGAAGACCGTATCCATGCCGAACTGCTTGAAAATCCGGCACTTGAAGAAGGTAAAGAAGAAAACGCCACCGATGAATATTCCGATGCCGACAGTGTGGCAGACGGTATGGAGAATGATGCTAACGACTATGATTCTTTAAGTGATTACCTCACCGAAGACGACATTCCCGATTACAAACTGCAGGAGAACAACCGCTCGAAGGACGATCAGGCGGAAAATATACCTTTCTCCGACACCACCTCTTTTTATGAAATTCTGAAAGAACAGTTGCGTGAACGCAACCTGACCGAACATCAGAGTGACCTGGTGGAATACCTGATCGGTTCATTGGACGACGACGGACTGCTCCGTAAGTCATTGGAGAGCATCTGTGATGAACTGGCAATTTATGCCGGTATCGAATCGACAGAAGAAGAACTGGAAGAAGCACTCTGTATCTTGCAGGACTTTGACCCGGCAGGTATCGGTGCCCGTAGCCTTCAGGAATGTCTGCTGATACAGATTTGCCGGAAGAAAGATGAAGAAAAAGAGCCCAATCCTATACTCGGCCTTGAAGAACGTGTGATTCGTGACTGTTATGAAGAATTCACACGTAAGCATTGGGAAAAGATTATAAAGAAATTGGATATTGACGAAGAGACATTCAAAGAGGTTATCAGTGAGATTACCAAATTGAATCCCCGTCCGGGTGCTTCTTTGGGAGAAGCAATCGGCAGAAACCTTCAGCAGATTATTCCCGATTTCATCGTAGAAACATATGATGACGGAACGATTAATATAAGCCTCAATAACCGCAATGTCCCCGAACTCCGTATGAGCCGGGACTTTACGGAAATGGTGGAAGAACATACCAAGAATAAGGCCAATCAGTCGAAAGAATCCAAGGAAGCGATGATGTTCCTGAAACAGAAGATGGACGCGGCACAAGGATTCATCGATGCCATCAAGCAGCGTCAGAATACATTAATGACTACTATGCAGGCAATTGTTGACCTGCAACGGCCTTTCTTTCTCGAAGGAGACGAATCGCTGTTGAAGCCGATGATTCTGAAAGATGTGGCCGAACGTACAGGGCTGGATATATCGACCATCTCCCGTGTCAGCAACAGTAAATATGTGCAGACGAATTTCGGTATCTATCAGCTTAAATTCTTTTTTGTTGACGGATATACAACGGAAGACGGAGAGGAGATGTCTGTCCGCGAGATTCGCAAGATTTTGAAAGAGTGTATCGACAGCGAAGACAAGAAGAAACCGCTGACGGATGATGAACTGGCAGACATCCTGAAAGAAAAAGGATATCCTATTGCCCGCCGGACGGTAGCGAAATATCGCCAGCAGTTGAATATTCCGGTTGCGCGACTAAGGAAATAATAGTCGTTCGGGTCCGTAAGAGAATTATAATTTTGTAATCAGTAATCAGTAATAAAAAAAAGAGTGGACAGAGAAAGAGAACATATCATAGCGGATAAGACAATGTTGCAAGTGGCGCGAATCACTTCAATGGTGTTCACCCCATTTTCTATCCCGTTTTTATCATTCCTGGTGTTATTCCTATTTTCTTATCTTCGTATCATGCCGATGCAGTATAAGCTGATTGTGTTGGGAATCATCTATTGTTTCACCATACTGACACCTACCATCACGATTTTCCTGTTTCGTAAAATCAATGGATTTGACCGTCAGGAACTGAGCGAACGTAAGAAGCGGTATATACCGATTCTGCTGACTATCATCTCATACGTGTTCTGCTGGCTGATGATGCGCAAACTGAATATCCCCTGGTATATGACAGGCATCATCCTGACCTCTTTGCTCGTGTCCGTCATTTGTATCGGAGTAAATCTAAAATGGAAACTGAGCGAGCATATGGCCGGGATAGGTGGCGTGATAGGCGGACTGGTATCTTTCAGTGCATTATTCGGTTATAATCCGGTAGTGTGGTTATGCCTGTTTATATTGATAGCCGGCATACTCGGTTCTGCACGGATTATCTTGGGACATCATACGTTGGGTGAGGTGCTTTCCGGTTTTGCTGTCGGACTGATATGTGCTCTTTTGGTGCTCCATCCGATGATGAACCTATTATTTCGAGTATTTTTGTTTTAAAACAGTATAAATCCTAAAAACTAATTATTATGAACTTTCCACAGAATTTGAAGTACACAAGCGAACACGAATGGATTCGCATTGAAGGAGAAATTGCTTATGTTGGTATCACAGACTATGCTCAGGAACAACTGGGTGATATTGTATTTGTAGACATACCTACTGTTGGCGAAACGTTGGAAGCCGGTGAGACATTCGGAACCATCGAAGTAGTGAAAACAATTTCCGATCTTTTCCTGCCTGTAGCAGGTGAGGTGCTCGAACAAAACGAGGCATTGGAAGAAAATCCGGAACTGGTTAATAAAGACCCGTATGGCGAAGGCTGGCTGATTAAAATGAAACCGGCAGACCCGAAAGCCGTTGAGGACCTGCTGGATGCCGAAGCGTATAAAGCTGTGGTAAACGGATAATTCTTACCTCACTTTAAATTGTAAATAGTAAATCGTAAAATAGTAAATCAAAATGACTCCAATTGTAAGTATCATCATGGGTAGCACGTCCGACCTTCCTGTTATGGAGAAGGCTGCGCAACTGCTGAATGATATGCATGTACCGTTCGAAATGAACGCGCTTTCTGCTCACCGCACGCCTGAGGCTGTGGAAGAATTTGCCAAGAATGCCCGCAACCGCGGCATTAAAGTGATTATCGCTGCTGCCGGAATGGCTGCCGCCCTTCCCGGTGTAATTGCAGCCAACACTACACTGCCGGTGATCGGGGTACCCGTAAAAGGTTCCGTGCTCGATGGTGTAGACGCACTTTATTCTATCATTCAGATGCCTCCGGGCATTCCTGTGGCAACGGTTGCTATAAACGGAGCGATGAATGCCGCTATCCTTGCCATTCAGATGTTGGCATTGAGTGACGAGAAATTGGCAGAAGCTTTTGCTGCTTACAAAGAAGGACTGAAAAAGAAAATCGTAAAAGCAAACGAAGAACTGAAAGAAGTTAAGTTTGAATATAAAACGAACTAATGGATCTATTCAATTATTTTCGAAGAGAAACCACAGAAGTAAATATTGGGGCTGTGCCGTTGGGCGGCCCCAATTCTATTCGTGTCCAGTCGATGACTAATACGTCTACGCAGGACACGTCGGCTTGTGTGGAACAGGCGAAACGTATTGTTGATGCAGGTGGCGAGTATGTCCGCCTCACAACGCAGGGTGTCAAGGAAGCGGAGAATCTGATGAATATCAATATCGGGCTGCGCAGTCAGGGATATATGGTTCCCTTGGTTGCCGATGTGCATTTCAATCCGAAAGTGGCGGATGTAGCTGCCCAATATGCAGAAAAGGTGCGTATCAATCCGGGAAACTATGTAGATGCTGCGCGTACTTTTAAGAAACTGGAATATACAGACGAGGAGTACGCTCAGGAGATACGCAAGATTCACGACCGGTTTGTCCCTTTTCTGAATATCTGCAAGGAGAACCACACGGCTATCCGTATCGGGGTGAACCACGGTTCTCTGTCCGACCGCATCATGTCGCGCTATGGTGATACGCCTGCGGGGATGGTGGAATCCTGTATGGAATTTCTCCGCATCTGTGTCGAGGAGAATTTCACTGACGTAGTGATTTCCATCAAAGCGTCCAATACGGTCGTGATGGTGAAAACCGTCCGTCTGTTGGTGGACGTCATGGAAAAAGAGGGGATGGCTTTCCCATTGCACCTCGGAGTGACAGAAGCCGGAGACGGTGAGGACGGGCGTATCAAGTCTGCTCTCGGCATCGGAGCATTGTTGAGCGACGGGTTGGGCGATACCATCCGCGTATCTTTGAGTGAAGCACCCGAAGCTGAAATTCCGGTAGCCCGTAAATTGGTGGATTATGTTCTGTTGAGGCAGGGACATCCCTATATTCCGGGCTTGGAAGCACCGGATTTCAATTACCTGTCTCCTGAACGCCGGAAGACAAAAGCGGTCCGTAACATCGGAGGCGAACATGTGCCCGTAGTCATTGCCGACCGCATGGATGGAAAGACGGAAGTAAATCCGCAATTCACTCCGGACTATATTTATGCCGGAAGAGCCTTGCCCGAGCAACGGGAAGAAGGTGTGGAATATATCCTCGATGCAGACGTATGGCAAGGGGAAACCGGAACTTGGCCTGCCTTTAATCATGTGCAATTACCGCTGATGGGCGGATGCAATGCGGAACTCAAATTCCTGTTCATGCCTTATATGGCACAGACAGAAGAAGTAATCGCCTGTCTGAAGCAACATCCGGAAGTGGTCATTGTTTCCCAAAGCAATCATCCGAACCGTTTGGGCGAACACCGTGCATTGGTGCATCAACTGACAACGGAAGGTTTGCAGAATCCGGTTGTCTTCTTCCAACATTATGCAGAAGATAATGCAGAGGATTTGCAAATAAAATCTGCCGCCGATATGGGCGCATTGATTTTTGACGGACTTTGCGATGGCATCTTCCTGTTCAATCAAGGTAACCTGAGCCATGCTGTTGTCGACGCCACTGCTTTCGGAATCTTGCAGGCCGGACGTACCCGTACCTCTAAGACAGAATATATCTCTTGTCCCGGTTGCGGTCGTACGCTCTATGACTTGGAGGCAACGATTGCCCGCATCAAGGCTGCTACCTCACACCTGAAAGGATTGAAAATCGGTATCATGGGCTGTATCGTGAATGGCCCCGGTGAAATGGCAGATGCTGACTACGGTTATGTCGGTGCCGGACGGGGTAAAATCAGTCTTTATAAAGGCAAGGCCTGTGTAGAAAAGAATATTCCTGAAGAAGAGGCGGTAGAAAGATTGCTGGAGTTTATCCGTACAGACCAGGAAGAAAACCAGCAATGATATTATATTGGGCACGGATGACAGGTGATGAGTGACTGCTCTCATAGAAACTCTATCATCCGTGCCTGATTTTCATGATGAGGCTTGTCTTCCCAATTCTACGACGACCGGTAACGACTGTCATTTTTGAACTTAGGGAAGGGATTCCCTCCTATAAGAAAAAAGCAAAATCATTTCTCATATTCTCATTAATAATGTTATTTGCTTGATAATTAGGTGTATATGCTATGAGAATTAAAATATTTACATGCATTTCTCATAGTTTATACCTCTAAAATGCTTTAAAAGAAGGTATTTCTCATACTTTATTTTGCATTTCTCATGCTGCATATTATGCTTGTCTTTGTTTCAGGATACTAATGCGTGTAGGTCAACATAGCCGTAGTTTGTATGTTAACTCGGTAGATAACATATCTTTCATAACTGACATTGTTGTGTTTTTCTGCCTTCATATGTATTGTTCCACTCCAGTGAACAGAACGTTGCACTAGAGTGAATAGACCTGTGCACTCTAGTGAACGAGTCTGTTCACTGGAGTGGAACGATAGAGATGTCTTATTGAAAATCTATTGATTATAGTAATATAATCTTTGATAATCAGTTGGTTATGATGAAGGCGGACGGCGGCTTTGCTGTAGCTTATTAAGCGTTGATGATTAGACTATGAGAATACTATTTTTGATGTATGAGAAATTTGTACACCGTCGCATGGAGCTTTCCAGGCAATCGGTAGAAATTCAATGTATATGGCATGCCTTTTATTTGATATATCACTTACCTCGTTCAAGATCTCCGGTTTCCATAATCCGAAATCTTTGAAAACACATTCTTGGATATTTTCATTGGTGATTTCTCGTAAGCGGTCCACCATTGCCTGATTGTTGAGAAATTATTGATTTTCCGTAATAGATCAAACTTGTTTCATTATATTTGCAGCATATAATTTCTAACTAATAATTAAATTGTTTATTCTTATGAAAAAAGTTTTGTTATTTTTCGTTTTAGTGGCGATGAGTGTAGTGAGTGTCAACGCGCAAGATAACCTGAAATGGGGTGTGATGGCAGGTATGAATGTCAGCAAATACACTATTACCGGCTTTGACAGCAGGATCGGTTTTCATGCAGGTGTAAAAGCCGAATTAGGGTTGTCTCAGGAAGCGAGCGGGGCATATATGGATTTTGCAGCGTTACTGACATTAAAAGGTGCGAAGATTGATGGTGGTTCAATTGCAAGTATTAAATTTAATCCGTATTATTTGGAGGTCCCGGTACATGTTGGTTATAAATATGCAGTAAATGATGACTTTGCATTATTTGGTAATGTGGGTCCTTACATTGCTGTCGGCTTGTTTGGAAAGGCTAAAGCAAAAGTTGACGGTAATATTGCCGATTTAGGAGAGTTGGGTACTAACTCTGCATCCGAAGATATATTTGGCGATGACGGATTAAAACGATTCGATTTTGGCCTTGGACTGAAAGCCGGTGTTGAGTTCAGTAAGAAATATCAGCTTGCTATAAGCTATGATTTCGGTCTGGTAGAAGTGGCAAAAGATTTAGGAATGAAGAACAGAAACCTGATGATTTCATTGGGATATATGTTCTGAAAAATAGGTTGAAGGTCGAAACAGAACTAGGAAAGATTGTTACGATAGAGAAAAAGAGGGCGTTGCTTAATATATTGAGCATAATTTTGCTATATTTGTGCAATATAAAGAGCATATTTTATGGAAAAACGAATAATAAAGGCAATTATAGTCGAGCGTCAGCAAGAAATTAGTAAGATTCAGCTGGTTGAAAGACCGATATATTTTGAGGAGCAGGCGAATTATGTTCTGGTTGGTATTCGTCGTGCGGGTAAGTCTTATCAAATGTATCAGGATATACAGAATCTTGTAAAATTGGGCAAAGTGACTTTTGAGGACTGTCTTTATATTAATTTTGAGGATGAGCGTATCTCTTCTATTGAAGCTTCGGAACTAGGACTTCTGTTGGAGTGTTATGCTGAAATGTATGATAACCGTAAGCCTTTGATATATCTTGATGAGATTCAGAATATTGACGGATGGGAAAAATTTGTTCGTAGGCTGGCTGATTCTAAATATAGGGTTTTCATTACCGGAAGTAATGCGCGAATGCTTAGTAGGGATATTGCCACTACTTTGGGTGGACGATATATCATACGGGAAGTATTTCCCTTTTCATTTGCAGAGTATCTCACTTTTCATCAGATTCACTTGAAAGCAAACTGGGAATTTGAACCAGAACAACGGTTGGAAGTCATTAAGCAGTTCAATACCTATTTTCATTTCGGAGGATTTGCCGAAACGTTCTCTTTGATAGATAAACGGGAATGGATTAATTCGTTATATCAAAAGATTTTACTAGGAGATATTATAGCACGCAACGAGATTCGCAATAGCGGTGCCATCCGGCTATTGGCAAAGAAGCTTGCTGAAAGTGTCATGCAGCCAACTACGCAGACACGACTATTGCATATTGTAAAATCCTCAGGTAGTGGTATCAGCCGTAATACATTGGCAGATTATCTCACCTATATGAATGATGTTTATTTGACTTTTAACATTCCTAATTTTACAGATTCAGTAGCTGAACGCATGTCTAGTTGTAAAAGGTATTTTTATGATAACGGGTTGCTTAGTAATTTTCTGATAAATGCCGAAACTAAACTATTGGAGAATATCGTTGCTGTAAATTTAATAGAACGATATGGAAAAGAAGATAGAGTGTTCTTTTATAATAAAGGTATTGAGGTAGACTTTTATATTCCTGATGAAGGAATGGCTATACAAGTATCATATAGCATTGATGATCCGATTACCCGGGAACGGGAGGTCAGGGCTTTATATAAAATGTCGGAAGTTTTTGGCTTAAAAAAGACTTTTATTATTACTTGGGATGGAGAAAGGACAATTTCAGGGAATGAGTTGGATATAGAAGTCGTGCCGGTTTGGAAATGGCTGTTGCGGTATTGCTGACATTGAAAGGTGCTAAAACCGATTTTGCAACTTTGTTGCACGAATCATTCACTACCTTTGCAGCAACTAAAAGATGAAAGATATGGGACATTGTAGTTGCTGTGCACACGGATGTGCATCTGAAAAGGAAGTTGAAGTCAAGATTTTTATATTTCAAGAATATTGGAAGGCAGGGCTTTCATTTATATTGCTGATTAGCGGTATTATAATGAATGCCCTGGATTTCGCCTTTTTTCATAAAGAATATGTTGCTTTAGCCTGGTATATCGTGGCTTATCTCCCGGTTGGGCTTCCTGTACTGAAAGAGGCATGGGAGGGCATGAAAGAAAAGGACTATTTCAGTGAGTTTACACTAATGGTTGTTGCCACCATCGGAGCTTTCTATATTGGCGAGTATCCGGAAGGGGTGGCCGTGATGCTGTTCTATACAATCGGCGAACTATTTCAAGGCAAGGCGGTTGATAAAGCGAAACGTAATATTGGGGCTTTGCTGGATGCAAGACCGGAGAAGGCTTTGGTGCTTAGAGATAACAATCTGATTATAGAAAACCCGAAGAATGTAAAAGTCGGTGAGATTATAGAGGTAAAGTCTGGCGAGAGAGTTCCTTTGGATGGAGTGATGCTCAACGGAGTGGCCGCCTTTAATACAGCCGCATTGACAGGTGAAAGTGTCCCCCGTAATATTCGCGAAGGCGAAGAAGTGCTTGCCGGAATGATTGTGACGGATAAAGTGATTCGGATCAAGGTGACAAGAACATTCGATAAGAGTGCGCTTGCCCGGATATTGGAACTTGTGCAAAATGCTTCGGAACGAAAAGCCCCGGCAGAATTGTTTATCCGTAAATTTGCACGCATCTACACACCTATTGTCATAGGACTGGCGATATTGATAGTTATCCTTCCGTTTGTTTATTCATTCATTGACACTCAGTTTGCATTTGTGTTTAATGACTGGCTGTACAGAGCCTTGGTCTTTCTGGTGATTTCGTGCCCGTGTGCTTTGGTAGTAAGTATTCCGTTGGGATATTTTGGTGGCATCGGAGCTGCTTCCCGGTTGGGAATCTTATTCAAAGGCGGTAATTATCTGGATGCAATCACTAAAATCAATACGGTTGTATTCGATAAGACAGGAACTCTGACTAAAGGAACTTTTGAGGTACAGAAGTGTAAATCCGCACCCGGTATTTCAGAAAAGGAATTGATTAAGCTGGTTGCTTCGGTAGAGAGCGACAGTACTCATCCGATTGCTAAAGCCATAGTGAGCTATGCAAAGCTGCAAAATGTAGAACTGCTGCCTGTCACCGATACAAAAGAATTTGCTGGCTTTGGTTTGGAGGCAATGATTAACGGAACTCCGGTATGGGTTGGAAACTGTCGTCTGCTATCTAAATTCAATATCGAATATTCGGCAGAGTTATTACAGATTACCGATACGATGGTAGTCTGCGCCATTGGAACCGACTATGCAGGTTATTTGTTATTGGCTGATACTCTAAAAGAGGATGCAAAGAAAGCTATTGATGATTTAAAAATGTTGCATATCAAAAACATTCAGATATTATCCGGTGATAAACAGAGTATTGTTACTAACTTTGCGGAGAAGCTCGGCATATCGAAAGCCTATGGCGACTTGCTGCCGGAAGGGAAAGTGAAACACTTGGAAGAATTGCGTCAGGATGAGGCAAACCGGATTGCATTTGTCGGCGACGGAATGAATGATGCGCCGGTGCTTGCTTTAAGTCACGTTGGTATTGCCATGGGTGGATTGGGTAGCGATGCGGCTATTGAAACTGCTGATGTCGTGATACAGACAGACCAACCGTCGAAAGTAGCCGAAGCTATCAAAGTAGGAAAGCTGACACGCAGGATTATCTGGCAAAATGTTTCATTGGCATTCGGAGTGAAACTGCTTGTATTGATATTGGGAGCCGGTGGAATCGCTACTCTTTGGGAAGCTGTCTTCGCAGATGTAGGCGTTGCGTTACTTGCCATAATGAACGCCGTCAGAATACAGAAAATGATAAAATAGGAAAAAGATGGAAAAAGATATTTATTTGGATAAGCTGGTCAGAAGAGACATTAAGCCAACTGCAATAAGGCTTTTGGTGATAAAAGAGATGATGCAGGCAGAGCGTGCAGTGTCATTGCTTGACCTCGAAACATTGCTCGATACAGTCGATAAATCGACCATATCCCGTACTATCGCTCTCTTCTTGTCTCATCACCTCATACATAGCATAGACGATGGAAGTGGCTCGTTGAAGTATGCCGTTTGCGACAACTCTTGTAATTGTGTAGTACAGGATTTACATTCGCATTTTTATTGTGAGAAATGTCATCGGACATTCTGCCTGGAAGGCACCCATATCCCGGTGATTGATTTGCCTGGAGGATTTACTTTGCACAGCATAAACTATGTACTAAAAGGGATTTGTTCCGAATGTACTTCTCAAAAATGACAGATATTCTATAAACTTTGATAGGGAGTTTATTTCATTCACTAATTTGGATAGGATAAGCACTATATTTCGCACTTTAAGTACCTGTAACTTCAGTTTAGGTACTTTTTCCATTTTGTCTGTTTTTTTAATTGATGAATTATCCCCAACTTTGCATGGTCATTAGAATTGGAGTCTTGAAAGATTTATAGACTAAGCGTGGGGTATATGTGAGTAATTGGAATAAAAGCCGGAAAAGAGATGTGTTTTCTCTTTTCCGGCTTTCCGCTAATATTGTATGTTTACTTGATGTTAGGATTCAGCGTGTGCCAGTCCTTGATAGCGGGGATGATTCCCATTTCAATCACTTCGTCACGAAGTTTGCACAGATGTTCGTAGCTCTTTTCCAGTTCTTCCTGTTCGGCAGGAGTTCCGGCTATTTCTTTATAAATAACACCGTCTTTAGTAATCGAAGTTTCCATTGCCATCATGATATGGTCGAATTTGCCATTGGAAACATACGTTCCGGCGGGCCAGCGGAAAGGTTGTCCGCCCATAGCGGCAGCAATCATTTCAATGGAAAGATAAGCCGGACTTTGGAAAGAAGAACGGCCGCGCAGGTCGATGATATGCTTTCCACCTTGGATGACACGTATTTTCAGTGCTTCCCATTCCGTCAACGGAAGGCGGGTAGTACCGATGAGATCGGTCAAAGGTTCTCCTTTTATTTTGGTGGTAGATGCAAATACAGCCATTTGTTCGCCATGACCGCCATAGGTGCGGCAATTCTGAATGTCGGAAGCGGGAATGTGGAAGTATTTCACCAGCTCGTTTTGCAGGCGGGTGCTGTCAAGGGCAGCCAATGTGGAAACCTGTGAAGGTTTCAAGCCTGCATATAATAAGGTAATCAAACCGGTGATGTCTGCCGGATTGAAGATGACAACGATATGTTTCACATTCGGGCAATATTGACGGACATCTTTACCGAATTGGGCGGCAATCTCTGCATTTCCTTTCAACAGATCTTCGCGGGTCATACCTGCCTTGCGGGCTGCTCCACCGGAAGAAACAATATAAGAAGCTCCGGTCAGCGCTTCCTTGATGTCGGAAGTATAGGTGAGGTTGGCACCTTCAAAACCGCAGTGATACAGTTCTTCTGCCACTCCTTCCAAAGCTGGTGCGAATGGATCATAGAGACAAATATTCGGAGTGAGTTTCATCATCATGGCTGTTTGTGCCATGTTGGAGCCGATCATTCCGGCAGCTCCCACAATTGTAAGTTTCTCGTTGGTTAGAAATTCCATACTTATATGTTTAAAAGGTGAATAATTTACTTTTTCTTTTTTGCCGCTACAAAGTTAACATATTAGAAAGCAGATTGTTCATTGCAAATAGTTTTGCCTGATAACGAAAAGTTATAGCTGACTCGTTGAGAGATCTGTTCAAAATAGATTATCTTTGTATCTTATATAATAAATAGATAAGAATATGAGCATCGAATTAGGAAAGTTCAACCAGCTTGAAGTCGTGAAAGAAGTCGATTTCGGCGTATATCTCGACGGTGGGGAAGAAGGTGAGATTTTGTTGCCTACCCGTTATGTGCCTGAGGATTGTAAGATAGGGGATATTTTGAATGTGTTTCTTTATCTGGATATGGATGAGAGGCTGATTGCTACGACACTGACCCCGTTAGTGCAAGTCGGACAGTTTGCTTGTCTGGAAGTCTCCTGGGTAAATCAATACGGAGCTTTCCTGAACTGGGGATTGATGAAAGACCTGTTTGTGCCGTTCCGTGAGCAGAAGATGAAAATGCAGGTTGGACGGAAGTATGTGGTTCATGCACATTTGGATGAAGAGAGTTATCGTATTGTAGCTTCGGCAAAAGTGGAACGTTATCTGTCGAAAGAAAAGCCGGAATATGCTTCGGGAGCAGAGGTGAATATTCTTATCTGGCAGAAGACGGACTTAGGCTTTAAGGCAATTATAGATGATATGTATAGCGGTTTGTTGTATGAAAATGAAATATTCTGTCCGTTGGAGACAGGGATGGAGATGAAAGCTTTTGTGAAACAGGTTCGTGAAGATGGCAAGGTGGATTTGGTTCTTCAGAAACCCGGTTTTGAAAAGATTGACGATTTTTCGAAAACGCTGCTAGAATATATCAAAGAGCACGGGGGACGAATCAACTTGAATGATAAAAGCCCTGCGGAAGATATCTACGGCACGTTTGGTGTCAGCAAGAAAACCTTTAAGAAAGGAGTGGGCGACTTGTATAAGAAACGTCTGATTACCTTGCACGAGGATGGCATTGTTTTGGCGGATTCCTAAACAGAATAGGGATTTCCCTACATACGAATAGAGAGAATCATTGGGGTGGGGAGTTTCCTCACCCTATTTTTGTGGTATCAGATTAAAGATATAAATAATAAAAACCAAATAAGTTATGCGTAAGATTATAATAAGTTTCTGCATCCTGTTCGCTGCCCTTTCCTTACAAGCACAGTCTGTTAACGGAATCCGCATTGACGGTGGGAATACTCCGATACTTGTTTACATAGGAGGAAACCAAATCTGTTTGCCAACTACCACTTGTTTCGTTGCTAATTTGAAATCGGGCTATTATACCGTCGAAGTGTATGCCACCCGGTTTACCCGGCCCAGTGAACGAGTATGGAAAGGGGAAAGATTGTATAATGAACGTGTTTATTTCAAAGGAAACGGTGTAATGGAAATAATGGTGAATGGACGTGATGAGATGCGTCCGGACAACAGACCCGGACGTCCGGAACACGGTGGACATCGCCCGGTTTATGATCGGTATGACAGGGTAATGAACAAACAGCTTTTTCAAGCGTTTTTTGATAATGTCAAGAATGAGCCTTTCGAGAAAGATCGCATCGCGTTAATCAATGCTGCATTGGCTAGTTCTGATTTTACGGCCGATCAATGTCTTCAGTTGGTGAAATTCTATGCGTTCGATAATGAGCGAATGAAGATTATGAAAATGATATATCCGCAGATTGTGGATAAAGAGGCTTTCTTTATGGTGATTAATAGTCTGACATTTTCTTCTAACAAAAAAAAGATGTATGATTTTGTGAAGGAATACAGTGAGCATTGATACTATATTGACTGTACGGTTATAGAACTGTACGATTATAGAGATATGTTACGCATGTTTATTGAGGAATATTATCAGAATAATAAATGATAGGAGATTGAATGATGAAACGAATACTGTTTTTACTCTTTGCGGTCGGTCTGGCTGCCAATATGACCGTAATGGCTGGAATGAGCACCAGCAAGGTACGTAAGGAGACACGTTTTCTTACCGATAAGATGGCGTATGAATTGAGCTTGAGTACACAGCAATATAATGATGCGTATGAGATTAATTACGACTTTATTTATTCTGTCCGTAATATAATGGATTACGTAGCACGTGGTTACGAATGGGCATTGGATGATTATTATGAAGCTTTGGATATCCGTAACGACGATCTTCGCTGGGTATTGAGCGATGCACAGTATCGCCGGTTTCTGGGTGCCGAGTATTTCTATCGACCGATTTATGTAACCGGAGGGAAATGGAGTTTCAGGGTTTACATCAATTACCCGAACCATAGCTTGTTTTATTTTGGTGTGCCTTATCATTACCGTACTTATTGTGGAGCGCATTATCGTCCGCACTTTCACCATGCAAGCTACTATCGGGGAAGATATACTAATTTCAACCATTACTCTGCACCGCACCGGGTGAGAGATCAGAGAGTATATCACTCTTACCGTCGTTCGGACTTCGGTTCTGTCCGGTTCCGTCCCAATACTTCCATGCGTCCGCATAATGCACCGACGCGTCCGGGTCATTCTTCCCGTCCGGGGGCATCGGCAACACGTCCCGGAACATCTCGTCCAAGCACATCTACTCGTCCTAATACGTCTCGTCCCGGAACAACAACGCGACCTGGGACGTCGACTCGTCCCCGTCCGGAAGCAAGTTCCGGTCCGAACCGTGAAAGTGGAAAAACAAGTAGCAGCTCAAGGGAAAGTTCAAGCAGGCGAAACAATAGTAGTGGTTCCTATAATAGAAATAACAGTTCCGAAAGAAACAATCGTTCTTCCAGTCGTGGTAATTCCAGTCATGGTAATTCTAGCCGTAGTAGTTCTAGCTCTACCCGGAGCAATGTTTCCAGCGGACAAACAGAAAGACGTTCTTCTTCCGGAAGTACGAGAGGTAATAACACTCAAAGTTCTTCCCGTTCCTCTGAAAGAAGCAGCAGTTCAAGAAGATAACCTATTCCTTTATTATTTATATCAATCTCATTGCTCCTCAGTGGTAGGAGAACTAGACTCCGGTTTTTCATTGGCTAGACTATTCCGGGCGTCGCCCGTAACTTGGAATATCGGGGCGGATACTATCCGCCTCGATTTCACTTATTACTCCTTTCGTAATCATTCTATTTTCCGCCACGACAATTTTATCGGCTGTTTTTCAGCCG
>CAMQVH010000043.1 GCA_947038155.1 uncultured Bacteroides sp.
GGAAATGCTCTTTTCCTGGTAAATGTGGAATACCCCGAAAGTATATTTGAAAGTAATAAATAGTAAACCCTAAAATAGTAAATATCCTTATGTGGTTATTATTAGCATTTCTCTCAGCTACTTTGCTGGGATTTTATGATGTATTCAAAAAAAAATCGCTGAAAGACAATGCGGTACTGCCCGTTCTGTTTTTGAACACTTTCTTTTCCAGTCTCATCTTTCTGCCGTTTATTCTGCTTTCTGTATTTCAACCTGCCGTATTGGAAGGAACGGTATTCAATGTCCCGGTTGCGGGATGGGAACAGCATAAATATATTATTATCAAGTCGTTCATCGTGCTTTCCTCATGGATATTCGGTTATTTCGGGATGAAGCATTTGCCTATTACCATCGTAGGGCCGATTAATGCCACCCGCCCGGTAATGGTACTTGTCGGAGCTATGCTTGTGTTTGGCGAACGGTTGAATCTTTATCAATGGATTGGTGTGATGCTGGCTATTGTCTCCTTTTTCATGCTGAGTCGTTCGGGAAAGAAAGAGGGGATTGATTTTAAACATAACAGATGGATATTTTTTATTGTATTGGCTGCGATAACAGGGGCTATCAGCGGATTGTACGATAAGTATCTGATGAAGTCGTTGAATCCGATGCTAGTGCAGTCCTGGTATAATGTTTATCAGGTTTTTATCATGTGTCCTATTTTGTTGCTGCTTTGGTGGCCGAAGAGAAAGTCCACCACTGCGTTTCGTTGGGACTGGACGATTATTCTGATTTCTGTTTTCCTTTCGTCAGCAGACTTTGCCTACTTTTATGCGCTGAGTTATGAGGATTCTATGATTTCTATCGTTTCGATGGTTCGCCGCGGAAGTGTCATCGTTTCTTTCATTTTCGGGGCTCTTTTCTTCCGTGAAAAGAATTTAAAAAGCAAGGCGATTGACCTTATACTGGTGTTAATCGGAATGATATTCTTATATTTGGGGACTAAATAAGATTGATATGAAAATAAATAAACTTTGTATTGCTATATTTTTTTCGGTTGTCGGGTTATTTTCCCTGACTTCCCTGCACGCACAAGAGGCCAAAACTTTGTTTGTGAATATGCCAGACTCTTTGAGTCCCTTGCTGACTAAAGTGAATCGTGCCGATTGTGTCGATTTTCTGGAAAGCAAAATGAAAGCACTAGTGGAAAATCGTTTTGGAAAGAAATCCGAAATGACGGAGCTTGGCAAGGACTATATCCGTATGCAAATCTCTCCGCAAACTACGTGGCAGATGAAAGTGCTTGTGTTGAACGATACAACGAATATTATCTGTACAATATCTACAGCTTGTGCTCCTGCCTGTGATAGCAGTATCCGTTTTTATACGACGGACTGGAAACCGCTTGCTGAGTCTCAGTTCATCACTTTGCCCACAATGAATGATTTCCTGAACACGCCGGATTCCACAAGTACAAGTATATATGCCTTTGACGAAGCACGCCGTCCGGCAGACATACTCTTGATGAAAGCTGATTTCAACAAGGAGAATACAGACCTGACCGTTACACTTACTACGCCCGACTATATGTCAAAAGAAACGGCGGAAAAACTGAAAACGTTTCTCTGCCGTCCTATTGTTTATCGTTGGGAGCATGGAGCTTTTATTAAATAAACTCTCCACTCTCTCTGTTTTTTATTCTTAGCTCTTTAAGCATTCATTGATGAATGCCACCATCTCCGGTGTGTGTGCTTCTACGCTTTGAAGTAGTTTGAATTGTGCCTTGGTGCGAACCAGATTATGTTCCGGATATTTAATCTTGTAGTAAGTATCTCCGTTGATATAATCGGCAAGGAAGCGTACGCATTGCATATATGGGAATAAAGCCGCAGCATAAGGAAGATTTTCTATCTCAATCGGTGTCAGGAATGACTTGGCACCTTTCAGATAGCCTTTCGTAAATGCTTTGAATATTTCCATATTGAAGTTTACGCGGTCAAGGTCTTTGTCATCTTCATCACCGGTGTTGGCTCCCGTACGAAGGAAGTCACCGTAATCTGAGAATATAAAGCTGGGCATAACCGTATCCAGGTCGATGACACAAAGCACCTTGCCATCTTCATCGAACATCATATTATTCACTTTTGTGTCACAATGGCATACTCGTTTGGGCAGTTTGCCTTCGCGGTATAAGCGTTCAGCTTTGCACATTTCGTCTGCACGTTTTTCTATTTCGTCCAGGAAATATTGCACTTCAGCCACTCGTCCGGCAGCATTGGCGGCAACGGCGTCACGCAGTTGTTTCAGACGGAATTCCATATTGTGGAAGTCGGGGATAGTCTCACCCAAAGTCTCAGGTATATCTGCCAGCATAGCCTGGAAGTTACCGAAAGCTTCTCCGGCATAGTTTGAATATTCGGGATTTACGGTTTCATAAGTCTTGGCACGTGGGATGAATACCATAACACGCCAGTAGTTGTCACCGTCAAACCAATAAGTCTTACCTTCTTCTGTTTCAACGAAAGACAAGACTTTACGGTCGATATCCGACTCTCCCGCTTCTGTCAGTTTCTTACGGATATGTCCTGTGACAGCAGCAATATTGGATTGAAGCATTTCTACATTCTGGAAGATAGCATGGTTGATGCGTTGCAAAACGTAGTCGGGAGCGTCTGATTCTTTTGTGTTTACTTTGTAGGTGTCATTGATAAGTCCTGCTCCTAACGGCTTGATTTCTTCTACTGTGCCTTGGACTTTGAATTTAGCTACAATGCTAGATAAATCTTTCATGGGTCTTT
The DNA here is from genome assembly GCA_947038155.1 of uncultured Bacteroides sp. Lineage (GTDB taxonomy): Bacteria > Bacteroidota > Bacteroidia > Bacteroidales > Bacteroidaceae > Bacteroides. Next base: position 2,778 of record CAMQVH010000043.1, read on the forward strand.
TCTTTAAAATTTATACTAAGGTTATTGATACTCATATTTGGCAGCTTCATTAGCTTGACCGGCCGAGCGAACAGGAACCAGGGTGAATCCCCAGTTGTATTCGCGGTTGGCAGGAATCTGATGGAAAGGTTCCGGGTGTGCTCCCCAACTGTCATAACCACCGACTCCTTGTTGTTTCATATCCACGCAAACTTCCACAAAATCTCTTGGAGTGATGTCATTGACGTGGTGCATTCTTCGCAATACGTTGCGGGCAGCTTGCTCATCATGGTTGGCAACCTCTTCCGGACTGAAGTTATTCCATTGGTAAGGGTGGGGCAGTGCTTCTTCCGAGTCGAAATCCTCAATAGAATTGCGCAAAGCATTGAATCCGACAAGACTGTCGGCCACAATAGCCAGTCCGCTGCCTTTGTCGGGTGACAAGGCAATCCAGCGAGTATCCGTATGATGTCCGTTTTCCTGTGGGCGAACGTAGTTGAAATACATCTTGTCAGCCGTAGTTTTGTAGACTCCGACAAGTGTACCATGATTGCGGTCAATGTAGTTTTCTTCCGGGCCGCGGCCGAAGTACTGTACGTTATTCATCTTGGCAGGCAAGCGGAAACGCACACCGATACGGGGAACTTCCAGTTTGGAAGCAGCTTTGCGGGCAGCACCACTTCCTGGGGTGAAGGTAGCCATGCGGGTGGCTTCGGACACTTCTGTTTCGGCAGCTTGCATATCCGTAGAGGTAAACGTAGCGTTTACATTCACCGCTCCACTCGGATAAATCTTATAAGTCACGACATATAGATTGCCGGCAGCCAATAAATAAGTCACTTTCAATGAAACGACTTTATTTTCCGTAGTCATGCTGGCATCTGTCACATGGAAATTCTTGCTCGATTGTTTCCAGACCTGCAAACGTTTGGGAGCACCGTTTCCGTAATCATTGTCATTGGGAGCACGCCAGAAGTTAGGTTGAATACCAAATCCATCTTTGAAATACTCTGTTCCGTCTACTTTGTAAGAAGTAACCAATCCGCTTTTCTTGTTAAATACAAAGTTCACTTTTGAGGATGAGGCTATCAATTCATCTCCTTGTGTAGATGTATTCAATGCGGGGCCACTCACCTTATACGTTCCTTTCTCAGCATGGATAGGAAGTTGGAACTGGTCGTATGCAATTTCATATCCGACAGGAATCAGAGGTTCCGGTTCTGTCGTTGTCACACTGAAGTTGACAAAATATTCAGTTCCTGGTTGGGCTTTCAATCCATTTACCGGTACTGCAAACTCTTTGGATGCTTGCGGAGCAATATCCAAAGATACTTTTCCACCTCTTATATTCTTGCCATTAGCAACGACATTATAATGAATCTGGTACTTTTTCAGGTTTGTAAAGTAGAAGCGGTTGGTAATCTTAAATTTGCCGGATGCGGCGTCTGTCGCTTCAAACCCTACATTCTGATGTACATACTTCACCTCGGCCATTGCCGGATGCGGACCGCGGTCGGGGTTTACAAGACCGTTGCAAAGGAAGTTGCCATCACTAGGCATATTTACACCGAAGTCGCCACCATAAGCCCAATACTCTCTTCCGTTCTTATCTTTCTGAAGGATACCTTGATCTACCCAGTCCCAGATGTATCCGCCCTGAAGATTCGGATATTTATAGATTGCCTGCCATTGTCCCCACAGGTTTCCGGTGGAGTTACCCATAGCGTGCGCATATTCGGAAGGAGCTATAGGACGGTCGCTGCCGTTCTTGCCTATATTCTCCAACCAGTCAGCACCCGGATATTGGGGAACGTACATATCAGTGTTCCATTCCCATTGGGCACGTTCATAGTTTACAGGACGAGCCATAATATTCTTATCCGCTTCTTTCAGCCACAGATATGTTTGATAGAAGTTATATCCGTTTCCGGCTTCGTTACCTAACGACCAGAATGTGACACTGGGATAATTCTTATTGCGTTCGAACATATTGATGGTACGATCCATATGAAGTTTCAGCCATTCCGGGTTGTTGCCCAACGAGCCGCCTTTACGGAGATCGTAATACATACCATGGCTTTCGATGTTCGCTTCATCATATACATACAGTCCATATTCATCACAGAGTTCGTAGAAACGGCGATCTTGCGGATAGTGGCAAAGACGTACACTGTTTAAGTTGTGCTGTTTCATTAACTCAAAGTCACGGCGCATCAGTTCTTCTGTTACATAGTGTCCTGTCGCAGGATTATGCTCATGGATATTTACGCCTTTCAGTTTTAATGGCTGTCCGTTGATAAACAAGCAGACATATGGTTTACCGTTGGCGGCTTTCTGTTCGATCGGTTTAATCTCAATACGGCGGAAACCGACATTGAAAGGAATAATTTCTTTTACTTTTCCATTCTCTTTTACTGTCATCAGTAATTTATACAGGTTCGGATGTTCGGATGTCCATGTATTTACATCTGCCAGTTTTTTATCGAAAGAGAGTGTACGTACTTCATCGGTAGGGATATAGGCTGTTTTCTCTTCGGTAGCGATGACTTTTTCTTGAGCGTCCAATAATTCATAAACTAATGTTAGATTGGCTGCTTCTTTTTTATGGTTTCTCAAGTCTACGTTCAAGTCGAAAATACCATTCTTGTAACTGTCATCCAAGGTTGATGTTACTCTGAAGTCTTTAAGGGCAGCTTTGGGTTGTGAATAGACAAACACGTCACGTTCAATACCGCTGATACGCCAGAAGTCCTGACATTCGAGATAAGAACCTGTACTCCAACGGAAAATCTTCAACGTAAGCACGTTCTTGCCCGGTTTTACATACGGATTGATTAAGAACTCGGCAGGATTCTTTGAATCTTCGCTATATCCTACTTCCTTGCCGTTGATATATACATATACGCCTGATTTGGCTCCTGCCAGATGCAGATAAATATCCCGTCCGTCCCAATCGGCAGGAATGTCGATGTCGCGGCGATATACACCAACGGGATTAGCTTCCGGTAAGAGGGGCGGCTGCGGGTTACGAGCCTTGAATTCGTAGCCGTGGTTTGTATAGATGGCTACTCCATGTCCCTGTACTTCCCAGTTGCCGGGTACCTGAATATCATACCATGAGTCCGTACTGGTATTCGGGTCGGTAATGTTGTCGGGAAGATCCTTGTAAGAATCTGCAAAGTAAAACTTCCATGTTCCGTTTAGTAACCGGTAGTATTTGCTCCGTTCAAATTTGCCGCTCATGGCATCGTTCCGGTTATCATACGTCATAAACGAAGAACGGGGATATTCTTTGTTGACTGCTACCACCTGCATGTCTTGCCAATATGGCTTTTGGGCATTATCAGCTATGGTATTGGTTGTCACCAGGGAAAATATTCCCATAAAAATGTTAGTTAATAGGAGGGGGTACGATCGAAATTTCATGTTTTTCAATATTGGTTTCTCATTCTTTTTTATTTCACTTTAATATGGTCAAATCCTTCTCCGTAAACTCCGATGACAGCACTTTGTGAAACAAAGGCTTTCGGGTCGATGTCTTTTATCAGCCGGAAGATAATGGTAGATTCCCGCTTCTTGGCCAATACAAACATCATTTTCTGTTCTCGTCCGGTGTAGAACCCCGTTGCATTGATAATTGTAACTCCCCGGTGCGGATATTCATTGATTCGTTTTCCTATTTCCTGATATTTATTGGATATAATGAAAAACTGTACGGACTGCCGGGCGCTATTCACTACCTGATCGAGTACAAAGCTGCAAATATAGAGAGTTGCAAATCCATACACTACTTTTTCCCAGTCTTTTAAGACAAAATAACTGGATACTATAATAATCATATCACAAATTAATACAACTCTCCCTAATGTGATATCCCGGTATTTGTTAATAATGGCCGCTATAATGTCAGTGCCGCCGGTACTTCCGTTGGCCGAAAAGGCCACCCCGATACCACCGCCACAGAAGGATGCTCCGATAACGCATGCCATAAAAGGCTGGTCGTGAAGAAGGCTGATACCTGCTGCCAATTTCTGTATGACAGATAAGAAAAAGGTCAGGGTGAATACTCCAAAAATAGTTTTGATGCAGAATTTCAAACCGAGCAGTTTGAGCGCCAGTAGCAGCAGGAAGAAATTGATAGTAAAATACGTATATTGAACAGGGAAGCCGGTAGCCCAATATACGATAGAAGCAATGCCCGGTACTCCCCCGGTAGTGATATCATTAGGAAGCAGGAAAACTGTCCAGCCGATGCCGTATAAAATCATGCCGATGGCAATCATTACATAATCTTTAGCTTCGCGGATAATGCTTTGCTTGGAAGGCCTTGGAATAGCTGTTTTCATAAATGCGATTATGATGTTCTATAAAATGTTCGAACACGAACCTATGAATAATCCGGCTTTGGGGGAAAGCCGGATTGGTTCGTAGTGTTCGTGTAAAAAAGGAAAATTCTATTCTATTATTTTGCAAAAGCGTGACGGTAGCCTTTTACCTTGTTCCATCCGCCGCGGGTGAAATCGGGAACTTCAACCGGAGCTGAATTGTTTTCGATAGAAAGGCGGGTAAGTTCGGCCATACAGCACCATTCTGCAAGGTCATAAACGTCCATATCCAATGGCAGACCATTCTGCAGGCAGTATGCCAGGCGATAATCCATGATAAAGTCCATACCACCGTGACCACCTACTTTCTTGGCAGTCTCTTCCAGTTCTACGTGGATGGGGTGTTTGTATTTATCCATTAGGGCTTTTCTTACATCGGCAGGTACGGAACCGTGTGCGTTCAGGTTTTCGTGGTTGGGCACATCGTCCGATTTCACTTGTGACGGTCTCAGACAGTATTCCTGAGTCGGATATTTGCTTGCGTAACCGTCTGCACCTACTATCTGATACATACGGCTGTAGGGGCGGGGAGTCATTACGTTGTGTTGAATCAACATGGTCTTGCCGTTTTCGGTGCGGATCAAAGTTGAAGTCTGGTCACCGTTCTGGAAATCGGTCACCTCTTCGCCTGTCTGTTTCTTGATATAAGCCGGACCGTTAACAGCTTTTGTATCCATTGCCACTAAAGTCTTCATGCGGTCGCCACGGTGGATGTCAAGTAATTGGCAAGCCGGACCCATACCGTGAGTAGCGTAAACGTCGCCACGGAATTTGTGGTTGTAGTCCATACGCCAATTGTTCCAGTATGTACCCCAGAAGTCTTCCAGGTTGTGGATATAAGCACCTTCTACATGGAGCACTTCACCGAATACACCTTGTTGTGCCATGTTCAGAGAAGTCAGTTCGAAGAAGTCATATACACAGTTTTCCAACTGCATACAGTGCTTACGGGTCTTTTCAGACGTATTGATTAACTGCCAGATTTCGTCCAGTGTCATTGCGGCAGGCACTTCGATAGCTACGTGCTTGCCGTGTTCCATAGCATACACGCCCATTTCTGCATGGTGTTTCCAGTCTGTTGCGATGTACACGAGGTCGATGTCTTCACGTTCGCAAAGTTGTTTCCATGCATCTTCCGAACCGCTGTAAGATGCAGCTTCGGGCAGTCCGGCATTTTTCAGAATTTCCTGTGATTTCTCTACACGCTCGGGAGCAAGATCGCATAAAGCTATGATTTTAGTTCCCGGGATGTGTGTCCAGCGTGCTACGGCACCGGGACCACGCATTCCCAGTCCGATGAAACCGACACGTACGGTATCAATTTTGGGAGCAACGAGTTGGATTACATCCTCTTGACCGGCTGGGCGGGCAGGGGTTTCTACTTTGATTGGTGCAAATGCTTCCTGAGCTTTTTGCGAAGATGTGCAGCTTGTATGGCAGGTTAACAAAGTAAGGCCGATAGCTGCGACTGTAAATAGCTTTTTCATCATAATTTTATGTTTTTAATAGGGGTTATTTGTCGTTTTTCATTTAGTTGTCAAAAGTAGTAATTAATAGTCAATTCTGTATATTTGTCACAGATATTTTTACTATAAATTCATATTTCGGGTAGAAAATGAGTTCTACTTTTCTCATTGGTTTCATCTTGTATTAATGTGTTTGAGTTGTGACGGTGATATTTCTTACATACGAGATAAATACACGTCGTAAAGGGTACTCCCCTATGAGATAACGATTTATTTAGCATTTCTTAATATTTGAGTTTACAGTTATTATTTGAGCGTATTCAAAAATAAGACACGTTACAAGAGCATTTTCCTAAAATATCAATCTTCTTTTTGTATTACTTAACTTTTCGCATGAACGAAGTATATGGCAATCATTTGTGGCCGGAAAACTCATTCTTCCAAAAGAATACGTTTTCCGTCTGCTTGTACAGCATATAGCTTTGCATACGTCAATGATACCGTCAGGGGAACCTCAAACTTGGTGAAAGTGGAGAAATAAAGCAGTTTTCCATCTGCATTATTATTTCTAAGTTCGAAGGCTACCGCTTCATCTCCATTGGTGATTGTCACTTCCCGTCCGTTGATATGTCCTTTTATATCTTTAGTGATAGGTCGTATCGTTTGGAACTGGGTGTAATAACCGACATCCGGTGGGGTAGTGTCCAGTCCTTCATCACCTGCTTTCCGGTCTTCCAGATAGTAGAACGGCTTGGCTTTCTTCGGATATTTGGCCATAGCTTGTTTGGTTTCCTTAATCATATTCTCTGTCACGGTATATTGGTAGCTGCCATATTGGTCTAATTGTGTATCTACTGGTACGAAGAATCCCCACATTTCAAAAAACTCGGTCAGGTCTTCCTGTGCCGCTTCGCTTGCCATCCGGGCAAACAGAAGTTGTTTGACTCCCGGATTATTGGAAGTAGTACGGTTTTCGCGCATGAGTTTGAACAACCTCTGCCAGAAATCAGGTTTATGTCCGCAGCGGTGATAGTAGTTCCATAGTTGCCAGTTCATACGCATATGTAGCTCTGTATTTTCTCCTTGATAATTACTGCCGAAATTGCACCATGGGCGGTTGAGTACACAGTGGGCTTCCGAAAGGGTCATTTTGGTTATATTTCCGTTAGAGTCGGTAGTACGGTTGTCCGCTGCTTTGGGGAGATTTAATTCTGTGCCGCGAGAGCAATATTTGCCAAGTTTATATAGAATGAAGTTTGAAAATAGATTATTGGATGATTCGGTGGAACTTGGCCAGTCGATTGCCTGTTGATGGATATGTCCGATTTCATGTGCGGGTCCCCAAGCATTGTCTTTGGCGCTCATTACATTATCGTATAACAAGATATTTTGGAGATAAGTATATACAAATGCGATGCGGTAATCAGACGCCCACATATAAGCACCTTCGGGCGAAATGGCAAACAAGTGGTTGTTTACCAGTGCGGGCCGTACATCTTCAATACCCATCAATTCCTGTTCCCATCCGATGATGTTGTCCCACAGGCTGATGGCGGATAATATTTCATCTTTTACGAACTCCCGGAGTTTATCCCGGTGGAAATAGAAGATAATCTTATCCCCACGTACTCCGAAATACTTATCTGTGGCTTTAGACAGTAGTTCTGCATATTTACTGTCTGTTTTATGTTCTTTCAAGTCGAAGAATCCGCTGACCGTTCCGCTTCCTGATGGAATATGTATTTTTATAGGTTTCGGATTACTGGTCAGGTCACAGTTGTACATGACAAAAAGTTGCCCGTTGTTACGTATCTTGATTTTGTTGATACCGTGTTCAAGATAATAGACATCTCCCGAGGCGGCAGTCTGCACATATTCCTTTACTTCCCCAAAGTTCGTTTTTTCTTCTCCTACACATTGTAGTGAGATTTCCCGTCCATAAGTGTCACCAACGAGAACGATAATTTCATCGTCTTTCTCCACTGCGATTCCGGTCAGGTTGTCCAGACTGCTGTAATGTTTGGTCATTAGCTTTTCGGCCCATTCGTTGACATTGCTATAAGCGTTGTATTTGCGTATACGAAATTCTTTCTCCCATTCGTCATACGAATTATTTTTCAATGCTTCGGCTATATGGATGAAATATTTGTTGGGTAACTTGTTGATTTCTTTATCAGTAACGTCAGGCTTCAATTCGCTGCAAGTAATATCTTTAAATACAGTCAGCAATTTGCTTTCTAATGTCTTGTCTGTATTCTTTTGGAAAAAATGCATTTCATCACAACTGACAAAATTGCCAAGTCCGCTTTTTACAACGAATTTTACTCCAGTGGCTTTTATACCTTCCTTGAAAACGATCCTGCTTGGGTCATTTTTCATTTTGAAGTCATAAGTTCCTTGTAGGGTATAATTCTTTCTGGTTGAGTCGGTAGAGGTGTACACTTCTAGTTCACCAAAATTACCGTTACCGGAACGGGTGTAATAGATAAGGTAATTGATTTCTGTATCTCCTTTGAAGAAGTACTCCAAAGTAACCGGAAAAGAGGTGTTGCTCCATGAGCTATGATAATGGGATTCGGCGGCTCCTGTCGTAAATTTGCCGTCATATGATTTGTCTATGTCAGAACCGGGTTGGCATTCACTGGCTTTTCCACCGACTGGGATAATCTGGATGTCCTCGGGAAGTGTTATCTCTTTTATTTCTTCCTCTTCTTCAAAGCTGGGAGAAGGTGGAGTCAGGGTTTTATCGCTGGAAGAACAAGCGTGAAGTATGCTTCCGCAGAGAAAAAGAATTAATAAGTGCGTAGTTATGTTTTTCATGTCATTCATATGTTAGCGGTTGATAAAAGAAGAGGAAATACAGCAAAAGTCTATCTATTATGATACAACAATATCGTATAAATAGTTTTTGTAGTATTTCCTCTCTTATTTAGTGATTAACTTACTTCTTTTCCATCAGTATGCGTGCTCCGTCTGCTTGTACGGCGTAAATGCCGCAACCTGCTATAGAGACGGTGCGCGGAACAAAGAATTCGAAAGAATTGGAGAAGTAAACGACATCACCCATAATCTTTTCCCCGTTGTTGTCGGTTTCTTGTTTTCTGACTTCAAAAGCTACAGCTTGCTCACCGTTGCTGACACTGATTGCTTTTCCCTGTGTGGAAGCTTTTTCTGTGTAAGTCGGGGTCTTGCTTATCTGTACATTATCTTTGAATGTAGTATAGTAACCTACATTACCTACCTCCTTGAAGCGGTAATCACCTTCAGAGAAGAATTCCTGCTTACGGTCTTCGATATATTGGATCGGAGCGGCTTTCGGATAATTCTTGTTCTTGATATACTGCTTGGTTTCTGTGATCATCGATTTGCTAACCGTATATTGGAACGTACCATACTGATTGATAGATTCACTTACAGGTTTGAAGAATCCCCATGTTTCGAAGAATTCCGTCAAGTCTTCCTGTGTGGCATCACATACCGCCTTTACAAATGCCATTTGACGTCTGCCCGGGTCGCTTTCCGGAATATCCTTGTATGTTGTACGCATGATTTCAAATATTCTCGGCCAAATAGTCGGATTCTCTGCAGTTCCCTTACATAATTCGTAATATATCCAAAGTTGCCAGTTCATACGCATATGCACCTCGGTATCTTCGTTTTGGTGTGTAGAACTGCCCATGTTATACCATGCGCGTCCGTCTCCATAAACCGTTTTTGCCATATAGTCCAGACCGCGTCCACGTGATTTGTACTTGCCCAGACGATAGATAACGTAGTTGGAGAATAAGTTGTTGCTTGATTCCGTCGAGCCTGGCCAGTTGATGGCATATTGATGAACGTGTCCCATTTCGTGTGCCGGTCCCCACGCATTATCTTCTGCTGCCATTACGTTGTCATAAAGCAGAATATTTTTCAGGTAGGTGTAGACGAAAGCTATGCGGTAGTCTGACGCCCACATGTAGCTTCCTTCCGGAGATATGGAAAACATATGGTTATTGTAATATCCGTCCTGACGGTATTTCTCAATACCACTCATTTCCTGTTCCCATCTCAGAATATCATCCCAAAGATGAATTGCGGACAAGATTTCAGTAGGAGCTGCGTCCAGCATTTTGAGACGGTGGAAGTAGAACATCATCCGTTCACCGCGCACACAGAAATATTTGTGGGTTGCTTTGCTCAACAATTCCGCATATTTGGCATCCGTCTTATGCTCTTTCAGGTCGAAGAAACCATTGACAATACCACGTCCCAGTGGAATATGGATTTTGACCGGAGCCGGATTCTGCTTCAATCCTTCTCCTTGCACATTGTACATGATAAAGAGCTGTCCTTGTCCATTCATCTTCAACATATTCACGCCCTCTACTAATGAGTATTTATCTCCGCTGGCTGCTGTTTGTACGTAGTTTTGCGCGTTCGGGTCCTGATGATCGAAGTCTTGCTTGACTCCACCCTCTTCCCATATACATTGCAGTGAAACTTGCTGTCCTTCAGGTATTGCACCAACCAAAACCATCAGTTCCTCGTCCTTTTTCACATAGATACCCGTCGGGTTATCCAAATCTGAATATTTCTTAGTCTGTATTCGGTTGGCCCAATAATTATTGTTGCTATATGCTTCATACTCCCGGATACGGAAATTTTTCTCCCATTCATCGTATGTATTGTTTTGGAGTGCTTTAGCTACGCGTTTCAGGGTATTGCTGGTCAATGCTTCGATTGCTTCATTAGTAACGTCGGGTTTCAGCTCAGAACAAGTGAGGTCTGTAAAGACATTCAGTATAGGAGCATTCATGTCGCGATAGTTAGTCTTTTCATAGAATTCCATTTCCCCGCAACTTACAAAGCCTCCTAATCCACTTTGAATTGTGAATTTTACTTTATCAGCTATAATACCTTTAGTCAGAATACCGCTAATTCCATTGATTGTACCTTCGGCAAACTTGAAGTCAAAGCTTCCGACATCCACATAATTTTGTTCGTTGTCCGCTTTGCCGGCAGGTAGTACACTGACGCTGAACTCCCCGAAGTTTCCATTTCCATTTCTCGGATAATAGATAAAGTAGTCAATCTGCTTATTGGGATCAACAGTGTATGTAATGTGGAATGGGAAGTTGGTTTCTCCCCATGGCGAGTGGAAATGATTTCCGTCAGGTTGTGTCAGGGCAGGGTCCTTTACTCCATCGAATGTTTTTTCGATGTTCCAGCCTTCTCCTTGACTTGCGTCTGCGATAGCGCTGATGATAGGAACTCTGGTGTCATTCTTAAACTGAACGTCATTAATACCATATTGTGTCAGGGTAATAGTATAGTTGGCATCAACAACTTCTGATGTGACAGTGACTTTGGCAGTACGTTCGTTTGTCAATTTGCTGTCCAGAACAGATAAAATTATTTCATCCTTTTGCTGGAATGCAGTTACCCATTTCTGATTGGAATTTACAGACCACTCACTTACACGCATGTTAGTCTTTACGGGTATTGAGATTGTTGTGCTACGGAAGTCGATTTCTTTGTTCAGTTCGCTTCCGTCAATTTCAAATTGCTTGGCTACAAGTTCTTCTTCGTCGTCTTTACAGCCGGTGTAAACGGTCATGGTAAAGAGACATAAGAGGAAAGTCAGATAATTGTATATATGTTTCATAATTAATCAAATATGTTTAGTTACTACCCCAGATTTCAAATTGTCCCATTGCCCAAGAGGTGTCTTCTCCAGCACCAATAGTTGCTCCTAAAGCAGACTCCATTACAGAGAATCTTAAAAATGTAAATTCTTCTGTGGATATAATTACTTTTGATGTATATGTATCGCCTGCACCAGTTGGCAAATTCTCATTATCACCAATGATGTCAAGTAACGTTAAGTTGTTTGCATTGTTGCCAACATATAACTTAATAAGCCTTGGTACGGCGTTTGCATTGCTGGCTCTTGTTCTATATTTAAATTGTATACTCTTGAGTGGGCTATCAAATGTAATATCGAATGGTTGTCCCCATTCTGCATTACCAACGTCTGTTCTTCCCCAGATAGTATGATAGTATGTGTTCAGGTTTTCGGTATTTATCAAATCAGCAAGTGTCGTACCGTCGCCACCAGCACAATTGAACGGATCTGATAACATATCTACTCTTAATGCTATTCTGTCTGCTTCCGGATCCAGCGGATATTCCAATATTATATAATGCAACTTTTCATTAATAGAAATGGTTTCTATTTCTGTGATAGGTTTAAGTTTCAAAGGAACTAGATAAGTATATCCTTTGGCTAATCCGGCTCGTCTGATTCTTATCGCAGCCGCGGCTTCGTTATTGCCTGCTTCGAATACGCCTTCATTGATATTTACGATTGCCGCTTCGGGAATCATCAGATAAGCAGTGCCATTAGCTGTGTTATACGTATTTAATGCCTCATCGCTTCTGTCTACTTCTATTTGAGCGGTGAAATTCCACGTATTCTGTACACCTGATACCATAGCCATTCCTGCTTCAAACGCCCATTCGTCTCCTGTTACAGTGTTCAAGTTAACCGTTTGACTTCCTTTCTTGAAATAAATGCTCAACTTGGTGACATTCAGTTTCAATATCAAATCTTTTTTATCTTGGTTGACCTGGTCGTTCGGACTGCTGAGACGGAAAGGAATGATATATACGTAATTGGGATTTTCGTCCTTTGTTTCGGCTATTTCCTCCAAAATTTTGGCAGGAGACAATTTCATCTTTACCTGTTTATAAGCGTCGGCAGAAGTAAGCTCGAGTGGCTCAGACTTGTAAGTATAACAAGCAGATGATAGTACCTTGTAATTATTTCCTTGGTACCGTGCGTCTTTGTCAACTTCAGCTTGCGACATGATTTTTACTTGTGCCTGTGCGGTAGCCGCCGGATTACTTCCGGTTTTTACGACAGTCAGTGAATAGTCTACCTGTGATCCGTCGTCAAAGAGCTCTATAGTCTGTTGACCATAGGTTTTCAGATAGAGAATTTTGTCATATTGCTCAGGGATCAAGTCTTCGTAGCTGTCTTCCTTACAGCTTCCGAGTGCAGTGATTGCTCCCAAGAAAAGGAATGAATATATTAATTTCTTCATATTTGTATACTTGTTTAAGATTAATATTCCGGTGCTTGAACCATCTGTGTGTTTTTATACACTTCATTCACGAATACCGGAGCCAGATACATACGATTCTCCCATTTGAAGTCCTGTTGTACGGTAACAGGTTGGTTCAATTCCTCGAAAGAAGGATTTTCCAACTTTTCTATATTGAGTCCTTTGCGTACACCGGCAGCAAATGCTTGCGGAGCGGTCATCCAACGACGGGCATCATAGTAGCGATGACCTTCACCATACAATTCAACAAAGCGCTCGTTGTGTACCCAGTCTACCAAAGACATTCCTGATGCTTCGATTATTTCATGTGTCAATTCTGGAATACCGGCACGGCGGCGGATTGTATTCAGATACTTTAATGCGCTGGTTTCATCCGGGTTGTCTTTGGACGCATAACATTCTGCCAGGTTCAGATAAAGTTCCGCCAGACGGACGAGCGTAGCGGGATAATCTTTCTGGTCAAGGTTTCCGTATTGCGTCCAGTTAGTGTTCGGACGGATAAATTTCTTGCAGAGATAACCGGTTACGCAATAGTTACGTGCACTGTTGCCTGTGACGCTTTTTCCTTGCTTGGCAGGATCCTTTAGATTGATTTCCAATGGTTCGCCGTTGTTTAACTTCACAGCATACTGGTCGCCGTCAAATGCAATCCATGCATAAAAACGAGGTTCACGGTTGGAGTTAAGACGAATGATGTCACCTTTATAAGGCTCATACCATGTATCTTCTGCCGCATAAGTTCCCTGTTCGGCAGCGATGCGAGGTAACATACCATCTTTCGTATAGAATTTTTCTACGGCATTGAGGTAGGGTGATATGCCACTATATCCATCGTTCCAGTAAGTACCATTGTTCTGCTTGCTGCAATGCAGGGGCAAGCAAGCTAATTTTTGGTTGTAAGTATCCGTTCCTGCCACTCCCCAAATCATTTCCTTGTTGCCGTCAGAGTAACGGGTTGTTACGATGTAACGCATCAGCATGATACGTTTCTTGAAATCGTCTGTAAATGCGTCATTGTCTACCGGGGCTTTCAATTTTTTGAAAGGGTCACCCATTTGGTCATTACTAATCAAATTGTCGCAGGATGCAATACCCATTAATGCATTTCCGCCGTCGCCTTCCGCCCATTCCAGTGCGTCTTTGCAAGCAGTCAGTGCACGCTCCCATTTGTCAGGGTCATAGGTTTTGCTTACCAGTTCGTAGCCATATCCCGGTGTAGTATATTTCTCATTTTTCCATTCAGGGAAAGGAAATTCACCGTTCCATAGCGGAGACGCTGCATAGAGTAGTATACGAGCTTTGATAGCTTTGGCTATAGTAGAAGTAGCACGTCCCCATTCATCGCCCACGCGGGAGGCCGGAAGATCTTCTGCCGCTTTGTCGAGCTTCATGCAAATCCAGCTCACTACATAGTCGAAGTGTGAACGGCCGTTATATTCGTTGGACGGTGTGTCCATATCGATATATGAGTCGGTGATTGGAATCGGTCCATAATATTCCAGCAGGCGATAGTGATAATAAGCGATTAGGAAATTGGCTTCTGCGCTCCATTCTTTCTTTAATACATCGGATATGCCTTGTGCGTTCTCCAATTGTGAGAGGAACAAATGGCACTGACCGATATAGCGGTAGAACGTACCCCATTTCCAGGCAGAGGCATTGCCGGGCGTGGCAAGTCCCCATGCAACCTTCTGTCCGTCGTGGCTCCATAGTGGAGGCAGGGCATATTCATCTGTTGATGCTTCTACTCCTGTATATTGCCAGGGGAAGAACGATTTAATACCGGCATAGCAGGAATATAAGAAACCTTTAGTCGATTCCGGCGTTTTAGTGGCATCTTTCAGTCCGGCTTGTTCGGGAGGAACAACGTCCAGATAGTCACAAGATGTAAGACAGCAAGCTGCTATCGCGAGCATTCCGCCTATTTTGGTTAATGTATCTTTCAGTCTCATATATGTGAGTATAAAATTTAAAGTTACTGTTTAGAAATTAAGTTGTACGCCGATGTTGAATGTGCGTTGCAACGGGTAAGAATTGTAAGAGAGTTCCGGATCCCAGAGCTTGAACGGGCTGAAAACTGCTAAATTGTCACCGCTGAGGTAGACGCGACCGTATCTGAAACTGTATCCGAGTTCCAATGTTTTGAAACGCAGGAAGTTACCGTTACGCATCCAATATGAACTTGCTACATTGTTATTAGCTGTTTGCGAACCGACCAATCCCAGACGTGGATAAGTAGCGTTCGGGTTCGGATTAGCTTCCGTCCAACGTTCGTCAGCAATGAATTGCATCACGTTATAGTCGCTTTCTCCAAATGGTGTGACACCGCTGACCATGATTTTACGTTTGGCGGAACCATTGAAGAATACTCCGAAGTCGAACTTCTTATAGGTAATGTTCATACCCAGACCATATTGGATACGTGGGGTTGTACCATAAGGTGAAAGCATGACCTGGTCGTTATCGTCAATTTTGCCATCACCGTTGATGTCACGGTATTTGATATCACCGGGTTTCACTACACTGCCCAGATTTTGTTCAGGACTGTTGTCTATTTCTTCCTGACTTTGGAATAAACCTTCTGCAACATAACCGGTGGTACGGCTAAGTGGCTTTCCTGTGGAGGTTTTCCATACGTACGGATAAATAGGCTCATCCAAATCGACATATTTGTTTTCTGTGTAAGTGAAGTTTCCGCGGAAGTCGACAAAGAGATCTTTGATGATTTCTTTGTGCCAGTTGACACTTAATTCAAGTCCCCAGTTGTCTACCTTACCTTTATTACTCCACGGTTTTGCGGTAAAATATGCCAACGATTCCGGCCATGCTTCCCGGTTCAGTAAGATGTTGTAACGGCGTTCTTTGAAGTAGTCGGCAGTAATGGTGAGTTGGCGGAACAGCTCAAGGTCAAGACCTATGTCGAGTTTTTTCACGCGTTCCCAGCTTGCATTCTGCACGGCATATGTAATCATCTGCGGTCCGCTTAGGGTGTAATTCATATCTACACCGGTGGTGAAGCCGATATTGTTGAGATATACTTGGTCGATGTAAAGGAAGTGTTGTGCTCCGGCACCCATACCGGTTTCGTCACTACCAACCAGACCGTAAGAACCTCTGATTTTCAGATTGTCAATCATATCGGTCATGGGTTCGAAAAATTGTTCGTTGCTGATTACCCATCCTAATGAAACAGCAGGGAAGAATTCGAAGCGGCTCTTCTTGGCTAGACGTTCGGTACCATTGTAGCCGAAGTTTAATTCAACGAGGTAACGTTGGCCGTAATCATAAGTAAAACGTCCGGAGATACCTTGGTTGCGTTGTGGCAGTACATCACTGCGGTATTCACGCTGCATATACATCAACATACCAGTGACGTGATGTAAATCAAACTGGCGGTCGTAATTCAGACGGGCGTCCATATAAAATGTCTGGTCGGAAGATTTGCCTATTGCGGAAGTAGCCAGATAGTCAGTCCCGTTGGTGTTCAACGCTTCCATCTCGTAATTTGTCGGGGTGGCGGGATTGTAACTGCCTGCCTTCACTCCATAGTAATAAGGATTGATGCTACGGTTGTAACTGGATGATGACCAGTTTTTCCAGTTCACCATAGCCTGGATGCTCAGCCCTTTGGTGACGAAGTCCAGTTTCTGGTTGATTTTCAGAGAGGTATTTAATGTGTTCTCGTTGTTTTCCTTAAATGAACTTAGCATATATGCGTAGGGGTTGGTACGCAAACTTGAACCTGCCCAGCGTGCATTACCGAAACGGATGTGCGTGTCCCCTTCTTGTGCGGGGAATGTGGCGGGGAAGTATACAGGGTTGGTAGACAGCATCATAGCAAACAGAGTGGAAGTACTGTAGTTTGGTCCTTTCTGGTTGCGGATCTGCGCATTCATGTGCAAGTCGATTTTTGTGGTTGGAGTGACTTTGTATGAAATGTTGTTTTGGAAGTTATATCCCCAGTTATTGATATTATTGTCATAGGAATATACCTTCTTGGTATTCAACAGACCGGTGTCATGATTGGCCTGTAAACTCATATAATAAGATGCCTTGCTACCACCACCGGAAATATTGACATTTACACGTTGGTTCATGTTCATGTTTTTAAAAATCATGTCTTGCCAGTCTACATCTGGATATACATAAGGATTTATATGGTTGCGTGTGTTGTCGATAGCTTGTTGGGTGTATTTGGGGGTAGCTTGTGGGTTACGTGTAGTTTGTGCTTCATTATAGAGTTCCATCCATGTAGCTCCGTCTACAAACTTCGGCATATTCATCGGCTTGTTGAAAGAGTTTTCGAGAGTTACGTTGATACGTGTCTTTTCGTTCTCCTTACCTGTCTTGGTGGTAATCAGCATGACACCGTTTGCACCGCGTGCACCATAAATGGCGGTTGCGGAAGCATCTTTCAAGATAGAGAAACTTTCAATGGTTTCAGCAGGAAGGTTATTCAGGTCGGAAGTGGATATTTCTACATCGTCGAGCAGAATCAACGGAGTGGCACGTCCACCGAAAGTACTTACGCCACGGATGTAAAATTCTGAGGCTGCTCCGGGTTCACCGGACTTTGTCATTGCAATAACTCCGGAAAGTTTGCCGGCAAAAGAAGAAGTTAATGATGAACTGGGGGCTTTCAAAGTCATACCTTTTACACTGGTGATAGAACCTGTGACGCTGACTTTTTTCTGTGTACCGGCACCTACTACCACTACTTCACTTAACAACTGGTTATCCGATTCCATCTTTACATTGATGACACCGAGATCGCCCACATCGACTGTCTTTTTCTTGTAGCCGATGTAACTGAATTCCAGTTGTACTCTTGAACCACTCACGGAGATTGTGAAATTACCGTCCAAGTCGGTAATGACTCCGTCTTTTTGTCCTTTCACTACAACGGTGGCACCGATGACCGGATCGCCATTTTCGGCGTCTACCACCGTACCCGTAACACTACGCTTTTTTTTAGTTTGCTGTTGGGTACTTTCTTCTTTGTTTACTTTCAGTATGATCTCGTTTCCTTTGATCATGTAGGTAATTCCGCTTCCATTGAATACTACCTTTAATACTTCTTCAATGGAACCTTCACAATTGAAATTTTTGTTGGTTGTGTTTTTCAAGTCTGCAGCATTGTAGAAAAATGTGTAATCACTGTTTTTTTCAATTAGCTGAATAGCTTGTTTAATACTCATTGCCTGCCCTTTTACTGAGATTACTCCTTGCGCTCCTAAAATGTTGAGCGGGTAAAAAAGCAACAGCAATACGATATACTTCAGATATCGTTGCTTGTCAAAAAAATGAATTTTTCTCATGCTTTTGCATTTTAGATTAGACATAAGTTAATTATTAGTTTTTTATAATGATTCTATTTGCATGTTCTTCTTTATTCAGGTTTAGCGTGAAACAAATCTTGTTGACAACATCTTCCAGTGGTTCATCGTAGCGAATACTGCCGGTGAATGCGGACTCATGATTAAGACCTTTGTCTAAAATGACATAGGAGTTATACATTTGGTTGATAATGCTGATTAGTTCTTGCAAGGGAATATCGGTGAAGTTGTATTTCCCGTTTTCCCATTTTATGTTAGCGATTTGTTCTATTCTCGTTTCAGCATTACTGGGGTTGTATATCACCTTCTGCAAAGGTTTCATGACAGTTCTCTGTCCGGTAGCTTCCACATTAAATTCTATCTTACCGTTAAACAAGGTTATTTCATTTTTCTCAGCGTTACTTTGTTTAACGTGGAAACATGTCCCCCTTACCTCTATGAAAGCTTTATCAATGTATACTTGAAAAGTACTGCCTTCATGTTTGTAGACTTCAAATAGTGAATTACCGCTGAGCCATACTTTTCTATCTTTATTAAATGTTTTTGCGTATCTTATAGCGCTTCCGGGCTCCATCCATACTTTGGTGCTATCCGGCAAAGTGTACATCTGGCTTTGTTGGGCAGTGATTTTAATAAACTCATCTGCAATCTTGTCTCCATTTAATTTTAACCAGAATCCACCTATCGTTAATAAAAGAGCTAATGAAGCTGCGGCAAAATACCACCTAAGTTCTACAGGAACT
>CAMQVH010000044.1 GCA_947038155.1 uncultured Bacteroides sp.
TTCCAGCGCAGCCGCTCAGCATCTCATCATGGTACATTTTAATCTGAGCCCCCTAAAGTATGCCGCCCCTTCCCTGTAGACAGGCTTATATCAGAAGTATTCAATACCGATTTCCCACAAAGGGCATTCACCAAAGAACTCTTGCCGACACCCGAAGAGCCGACAAACACAACTGTTTCGCCTTTTGTTATGGATTCCCGTAACCGAAGAATCGTTTGAGGTTGACGAATACTTGTGATAAATACAGGAAACTGACGGGCAATGTGTTTGATCGCTTCATCTATTTTCTGTCTGTCACAACCTAAATCGGCTTTATTGAGCACTAATACCGGTTTGATTTTTTCTTCCATTACCTGGGCTATGAAACGTTCCGCCCTGCGAACATTGAAATTATCATCAAGGCTTTGCACAATAAATGCCTTATCGACGTAAGAAGCAATGGCCTGCCGGTCGGCTACCCTTCCGTTCTTCTTTCGATACAACGCCCGTTCACGGGGCAACATATCAACTATAATCCCTTTGTTTGCATCGAATGGCTGAAAAATCACCCAATCGCCCGTACAAGGATATTCATCAGGCATTCTGCCATAAATCATATTTCCTGTTAACTCGCACAAATGTACACCATCCTCTGCAACTACTTCATAACAGGTTTTATGTGTCACGATGATTCGTCCATGAGACATATCTTTAAATTGTGAGATTTGTTTTTGCCGGAATAGATTATCACTCCAACCATATAATGACAGATTATTATTTTCGTTACTCATTATCTTAATATATATAGCATACACGTGAAAGCATAACAATGCTTTCGCTATTGTATGCGGGTATAAAAACTAAAGTTATATAATATAGGAGAATCACTTCCGGAAAGATTATCCGAAAGTATGGAAGTTCGAATCTGTTAAAGTGAACAGATTCTTATCAGACCAAATCCGATGTAATAAATGATGATTTAAACATCCACTAGTTTTAATGAAACATTATAATTTTAATGCGTCAAAGATATGAGAAATAAATAACAGAGCCAAATGAATGATGAAATATGTGTCAAAAGCCAATGGATACGCAGCCTGACGTTTCCATTTTCCATTCTCTTGAATTCTTGTCATACTGGTATTCCGCACCGACACTTACTTCCGTATTCTTTTTCACATCGACCGAAATAGAGGCTCCTACCCCTGTATGTGGAAATAACGGATTGTAAGCCGGAGGAGGTGTATTCCCCCCCCATAAAATATTGTCCCCAGACATTTAACCGGACATTTCTGGCTAAAGAATAATGCATTCTCGTATATATTCCCGCTATATCTTGCCTCGCTATAGGCAAAGCCAAATAGAATTGCCGGCTTAAGGTTCCTCCCGCTTCAACGAAAAATCTTTGAGAAGGAATCCAGCGCATTCCGGCATTTACCGCTACATATTGCCCCAATCCCAGATAAGTCTTTTGTTCTGCACTCCCAATAAAGGAAAGCTGTCCATTCATAGAATGCTGACGCAAATTATAAAAATCCGTCAATGTCGGATTACTTTCCAGCAATGCCGGAAAATCGTAAAAATAGGGAGATAAGCCCGATGCAGGACTTGAAGGTGTCAGACCGTATGTCTGCATGGACTTATCATCTGTTGCGAGCTTTTTAGCCTCTATATCCGGTAACTTCGGTTCTATGTTTTTTGCTTCGGGCAACTGACGTCCGCTCACTTCCGCGGAGCTATTTTTCTTTTGCACATCTATTTTATTCTCCTTTTCTATAGTTTGAGAAAAGGCAGTAGCAACACAAGCCAAAGACACAAAAACAAAGACAGCAACTGTTCTAATCATAATATTCTCCTTTCTTTTATCAGGGGCTATATTATTAATACAACTATCCGGTTAAAAGCTCAATGATCGGTAACATATTTTTTATTTTAAAGCAGAGATAGATTGATAGACAGCTTTTGCCATTACCTGCGCTCCCTTTTCGTTCGGATGAATACGGTCCGGAAAGAGTTCGGGCATTCCGTCCATAGCAGTATGGAGGTCTATAACAGACAGGTTGTTTTTCTTGGCGAGCTTCTTGATCATCGGAATGATTTCTTTAGAGATAATATCATCGTTAATGCCGTCACCTGTCAGATAAGCTTTGGAAGGATAGCAGAGATAAATCTTCGGCTGCGAAGGAAGACCTTTGAAAGCGTCGATCATGGTCTGCGCATCTTTCATAAAGTCTGCTTTGTATTTCCAGTTGAATGATTTGCTGTCGTTTGTACCAAGTTTGATAACGACGATGTTAGGATTAAAAGCTAACGCATTCTTATAAGCAGGTTCGTTCATATAAGGATGATCTCCTTTGTTCAGCATGGTACGGGCGCTCACTCCGAAGTTTTTCACCCAGTAGCTGTCGCCCAGCATACGGGCCAGTACGGAAGGATAGCTGTCGCGGCTGCGATTTCTTATTCCTGCTCCGAACGTAATACTGTTGCCGATGCAAGCCACACGGACGGCATCTTTGCGAGGAGCCTTGAAACTACGCAACCAAGAAGTCAGTTCGTTTTGCATTTCACTCTTGTAGAGGAAATCTTCACGGATTCCCCAACCGTGTCCGCCTGTAGGATAAATATGGAGAACGGAAAGAACACCTTTCTTATTTAAAGCCAGATAATAGTTGACTCCGTTGGCAGGAGGAACTACCTTGTCATCATCGCTATAAACAATGAAAGCACGGGGAGTCTCTTTGGTCACTTGCTTCTCGTTGGAGAATTCTTTTTCCAGATCAGCAGAAGCGTCCTTACCCAACAGATTGTCATGAGAGCCCATGTGAGTGAAAGATTTGTCCATCGTAATCACCGGATAGAAGAGAATCTGGAAGTTGGGACGAAGTGCTTCAGGCGCATGTGTAGCGATGGTCGAAGCCAGATGGCCTCCGGCAGAAGACCCCATGATACCAATATCATTCGGATTCAGATTCCATACGTCAGCGCTGTCACGTACCATTTTCATGGCTGCTTCGGCGTCGGAGATCGGGAGGGTGCGGTCGCCTTTCGGCATCCGGTATTTGAGAACAATCAATGCAATTCCTTGTTTGTTGAAATACGGCGCCCAGTCATACCCTTCGTGATTGACCGCCAAACCGGAGTATCCCCCACCCGGACAGGCTACCACAGCACGACCTGTCGCCAGTTCCGGTGCCGGCAGGAAAACACGAAGAGAAGGCTGTTCAATATCAAATGGTTTTGGCGTACTTTGTGCCGAGACTTGCAGTCCTGTCAATAGCAGGACCAGCAATACAAAAAGAGAAGAGAATTTCTGTTTCATAGTATCTGTATACTTTGATTAATGAATATTTGATGTGCGAAGATAGTAATTTTATGTATCTTTGCGCCTCCTTTTAAATAGAAAAAAATGATATGCAAGGAATTAAGAATCTGACACACGGCCCTATCAACCGCCAACTTTTCAATCTGGCGATGCCTATCATGGCAACGTCGTTTATACAGATGGCATACAGCCTCACAGATATGGCATGGGTGGGACGACTGGGCAGTGAGGCCGTAGCTGCCATTGGTTCGGTTGGAATCCTGACGTGGATGTCCGGTTCTATCTCCTTATTAAATAAGGTAGGATCCGAAGTCAGCGTAGGCCAATCCATCGGTGCGCAGAATCAGGAAGATGCCCGCCAGTTCGCTTCACACAATATCACGATTGCTCTGATCATTTCGATCTGCTGGGGCGGACTGCTGTTCATGTTCGCAAGCCCCATTATCCGCATCTATGAACTAGAAGAACACATCACAGCCAATGCCATCGAATACCTGCGGATTATTTCCACCGCATTGCCGTTCATATTCCTGTCCGCTGCCTTCACAGGTATCTATAATGCAGCGGGACGAAGCAAAATTCCATTCTATATCAGTGGGACGGGACTGATTATGAATATCATTCTCGACCCTCTGTTTATCTTCGGCTTCGGGCTGGGAACAAACGGTGCCGCCTACGCTACATGGCTCTCGCAGGCAACGGTTTTCGCCATCTTCATCTACCAGCTGCGTTTCCGCAAAGACGCCCTGCTCGGTGGTTTCCCCTTCTTCTCCCGACTGAAGAAAAAGTACACGCGGCGTATTCTGAAACTAGGCCTGCCCGTAGCTACCCTAAACACACTGTTCGCCTTCGTCAATATGTTCCTCTGCCGTACCGCATCCGAACAGGGCGGACACATCGGACTGATGACTTTCACCACCGGCGGACAGATAGAAGCCATCACCTGGAATACCTCCCAAGGTTTCTCCACCGCACTTAGCGCCTTTATTGCCCAGAACTTCGCCGCCGGACGAATAGAACGGGTACTGAAAGCCTGGCACACCACCCTATGGATGACGGGAATCTTCGGAACGTTCTGCACGCTGCTGTTTGTCTTTTACGGCAATGAGGTCTTTTCGATCTTTGTCCCCGAACAGGCGGCTTACGAAGCCGGAGGTGTATTTCTGCGTATCGACGGATATTCGCAGTTATTTATGATGCTCGAAATCACGATGCAGGGAGTGTTCTACGGCATCGGGCGTACCGTGCCTCCTGCCATTGTCAGCATTGTATGCAACTATATGCGCATTCCGCTTGCCATCCTGTTTGTACGGATGGGTATGGGAGTGGAAGGTATCTGGTGGGCAGTATGCGTCACAACGATTGCCAAAGGACTGATTCTCTTGGGATGGTTCACCATGATCAGGAAAAAATGCTTAAATCTGCCTTCCGTGTCAACAAGGTAGCCGTGTCGTTTGTTATTTTACATATACAAAGATCGTCCGGAGTTATTTTAACTTAAAAAGTATGACCTTGGCAAATAATATGTATCTTTGCGTTGTTAATTTATTAAAGTATTATTTTATAAACCTATTTAAAAAACATTGCATTATGAACAAGATGAAATGGATGGTTCTCTTCATGAGTATAACCATGATATTCAGTGGCTGCGCAAGCATGAACAATACGGGCAAAGGTGCCGCAATCGGCGGTGGTTCGGGTGCTGCATTGGGTGCTATCCTCGGCGGTGTTATCGGTAAAGGCAAGGGTGCTGCCATCGGTGCGGCTATCGGTACTGCAGTAGGTGCAGGAACAGGTGCCCTTATCGGAAAGAAGATGGATAAAGCGGCAGCAGAAGCAAAACAAATTGAAGGCGCACAAGTAGAGCAGATAACTGACAACAACGGATTGCAGGCAGTAAAAGTTACATTCGATTCAGGTATTCTTTTCACTACCGGTAATGCAACTCTGAGTGCTGCTGCCAAGTCTGCATTGAGCAAGTTCGCCAACAACGTACTCAACCAGAACAGAGACATGGACGTATCCATCTACGGATATACCGACAATCAGGGCTGGAGAAACAGTACCGCCGAACAAAGCCGTCAGAAGAATCTAAACTTGTCACAGGAACGCGCACAGAGTGTAGCCAGCTACCTGTTAAACTGCGGCGTTTCTTCCAATCAGATTAAAGGTGTGCAGGGAATGGGCGAAAGCGATCCTATCGCCAGCAACGACACAGCTGCCGGAAGAGAACAGAATCGTCGTGTAGAAGTTTACATGTACGCAAGTGAGCAGATGATTAAAGATGCACAGGCCGCTTCCAATTAAAAAAATATTGCGTTATGCACGCAACCTGCTGATTTTCTTCTTTGCATCTACCATTCTGGCTGTGATTGTCTACCGCTTTATGCCAGTGTATGTCACTCCGCTGATGGTCATCCGAAGTGTACAGCAGCTTGCGTCAGGAGATAAACCCACGTGGAAACACACGTGGGTTTCTTTTGATAAGATATCTCCTCACCTGCCGATGGCGGTCATCGCCTCCGAAGACAACCGCTTTGCCGAACACAACGGATTCGACTTCATCGAGATAGAGAAAGCGATAAAGGAGAACGAAAAACGGAAACGGAAGCGCGGAGCAAGTACCATCAGTCAGCAGACAGCCAAGAATGTGTTCCTGTGGCCGCAATCGTCTTGGGTACGCAAAGGTTTCGAAGTTTATTTCACCTTTCTGATAGAGTTGTTCTGGTCGAAAGAACGGATTATGGAGGTATATCTCAACTCTATCGAAATGGGAAAAGGGATTTATGGCGCACAGGCTGCCGCAAAGTATAAATTCAACACAACAGCTGCCAAGTTGAGCTCAGGACAGTGCGCACTTATTGCCGCTACGCTCCCTAACCCGATACGGTTTAACTCTGCGAAGCCTTCGGCTTACCTATTGAAACGACAAAAACAGATATTGCGATTAATGAATCTGGTTCCTAAGTTTCCGCCTGTAGAGAAGAAGGCGGTCGATAAGAAAGACACCAGGAAGAAGAAAAAGAAATAAAGCAATCCCTTTATCACAGTCTATTTCATCAAGAAACAAGACAAGGATAAAGGGATTTCTTTTTTCCGTTATTTAAGAGACAGACTATGCCGGTTCCTCACACCTCTCGATATACGCCAATGGTTCGCCTTTATCTACCAATGCACCCTGCTTGGCACATACCTCGATCACACGACCGCTAAAATTCGCCAACACCTTATCATACGTATGCCAAGGAGTAGCAATGTAGCAGAACACATCGTCCGGGTCATATTTATGTCCCACTTCGGGCGGCATGGAGGGCGATTCCACGTCGATCTCCCAAATGATCTGACCTTTTTCCATTGCCGTCACCGGTTCGGCTTTGGCACGTTTCATCCGTTTCACTTCTTCTTCGGAGAATCCCTGTTTTGCCAATGCGGCATCTTTGGCACGCTGCAAATCATCTTCGAAACGTTTCTTGGCAATACCCGATTTATAATCCCGATATTGGCGGTCGTGCATTGCCAGTTCGAAGAGTTCTTCATCATCCTGTCCGAAGTCCCAGCCGTTTTCTGTCATTTCCTTACGATACTCGTCCAGTTGATCCGGATAGTTCTTCTGCGGGTCTTCGTCCGTAAATTCGTATCCTTTTTCTTTTGCCAGTGCGATAATCTCCGGAGCAAGTGCACCGGGCAAACGACCACTCTTACCCAGAATCATATCCCAGGTATGGTTGTCGATCATCGTCCAACGCTCCTCTCCCTTGATCAGAGACATCACATTCATCAATGCCACATTCTTCACATATTGGCTGAACGGAGTCACCAATGGAGGATAGCCGAGTTTCGGCCACACATATTCCACTTCGTCAAACAGCATCACGAGCAAATCATCGATGCTCAGTTCCGGTTCGTTCTTACCTCTCAATATCAGATTGATGCCGGAATGTACTCCTTTCAGATCGGCCATCATAGACCCCATCATGCCTCCGGGAAGTCCGCATTTCAAGAGCAAAGAAGACATATGCTTGTTGGTAGGGTCCATAAAATAACCCAGAAAATCGTCAATGAACTCCTGTGTCATGGCACGGGCTTTCATGTAGGCTTTCATATTAATCTCCGGCACCTGAAATCCCGCGTCTTTCAGCATAGCCTGCACGGAGATTACGTCCGGATGAACTTTCCCCCACGAGATCGGCTCCATTGCAACATCAATAATATCCGCGCCATTCTCACAAACTTCGAGGATAGAAGCCATCGAAAGCCCCGGTCCGCTATGTCCGTGATACTGGATGATGATTTCGGGATGCCGTTCCTTGATTGCTTTCGTCAGACGTCCCAGCATTTCGGGGCGACCGACACCTGCCATATCTTTCAGACAGATTTCCGGTGCACCGGCCTCTATCAGACGCTCGGCGATGGCAGTATAATATTCTACGGTATGCACGGGCGAGAACGTAATGCATAACGTTGCCTGCGGAATCATCCCCGCTTCAAGGGCATAATGAATGGAAGGAATAATATTTCTGACTTCATTCAAGCCGCAAAAGATACGGGTAATGTCCACTCCCTGCGCATGTTTCACTTTATACATTAACCGGCGCACATCTGCCGGAACGGGATACATTCGAAGACCATTCAGACCACGGTCGAGCATATGAGTTTGTATGCCGGCTTCGTGGAAAGGTTTCGTGAAAGCCCGGACGGCTTTGTTCGGGTTCTCGCCATACAATAGGTTGACTTGTTCGAACGCGCCTCCGTTGGTTTCTACACGGGAGAAACAACCCATTTCGATAATTAACGGAGCAATTCTTACTAACTGATCGGCACGCGGTTGATACTTGCCGGACGACTGCCACATATCCCGATAAACGAGACTGAATTTGATTTCCTTTTTCATTGCCGTAAATAGATGAGATTTATATTACTTAGGTTAACTAGTTGATACAAATATACTGAGTTCTCTGACATAATAACAAATATAGAGAGAATAAGTTGGGGTACAAAGACATGTTTAATATCATATTGTCACAAAATCAAAGGAGCAAGCGAGTTTTTACCCGTTGCTCCTTACCAGAATTAATTGTTTGACTAATGTGTTATCCCTATTTATACAAAATCTTTCAACTCTTGTTGCAAACGTTGGCGTGTGAAGAATATGCGGCTCTTCACCGTTCCGAGGGGCAGGTCCAGTTTCTCAGCGATCTCACGGTATTTAAAACCGGATACGTGCATTGAAAATGGTACTTTATATTCCTTCGGCAACGCGTTGACGATGCGGTGCATCTCTTTCAAGTCATAAGCGCCTTCCGTACTTTCAAATCCTGAATCTTGGGGGAGATTCAAATGATACAGATTGTCGGTCTGATCTACGAATGTCTGGTCACGTACTATTTTACGGTAGTTATTAATAAAGATGTTACGCATGATTGTGTACATCCATCCTTTAAAATTTGTATCGGGAACATATTTTTCCTCGTTATCCAAGGCCTTTAATGATGTTTCTTGCAATAAATCATTTGCTTCTTCACGATTGGCAGTTAATTTATAAGCAAAACGAAGCAACTCTTCCTGAACTCCAATTAAATCTTTTCTGAAACTTAAACTTTTCATACTTTAAGGGTTTTACGGTTAATATTTCGTTTCTTTCTTGACGTTTGCAAGTTTAAAGGTATTTTATGACTCAAACAGGGGGAAATTCGTCATTTCTTAGGGGGTGAAACTGTCAAATGATAGATTTTAGGTGCTTTTTGATAGTTTTTAGGTGGTTTAGGACGTTTTTTATTCTCTTCTTCTTGCTTGGCAATACAAAATAACTTACTTTTGGGTAGTATTATTAACTTAAAGTAAAGGACATGACTATACTTATTATCGTAGGAATAATCGTACTGTTGGGAATCATTTTTGCTTCCATGTACAACTCATTGGTGAGACTGAGAAATAACCGTGAAAATGCTTTTGCAGACATCGACGTGCAGCTGAAACAGCGCCACGACCTTATCCCGCAACTGGTGGATACCGTGAAAGGATATGCCGCACACGAAAAAGATACCCTCGAACGGGTGATTCAGGCACGTAACGGTGCAGTCAGCGCCAAGACAATCGACGAAAAGATAGCAGCTGAGAATCAATTATCTTCCGCTTTATCGGGATTGAAAATCACGTTGGAGGCTTATCCGGACCTGAAAGCAAACCAGAATTTCCTGCAACTGCAAGAAGAAGTATCCGATGTAGAGAATAAATTGGCTGCTGTACGCCGTTACTTTAACTCGGCCACGAAGGAATATAATAATGCGGTTCAGACATTCCCGTCCAACATCATAGCAGGCATGGCAGGTTTCCGCAGAGAAATCATGTTCGACCTGGGTACCAACGAACGTGCGAATCTGGAACAGGCACCGAAGATCAGTTTCTAAAAACGAGCACGTATGCAGTACGTCGGAATCCAAACACAGCAGAGCCGGAACAACCGGCGCTCTGTTCTTCTATTATTTCTATTTCCCTGCCTGGTAGCAGCATTGCTTTATCTTGCCTGCTATCTGCTGGCCGCTATGGGACACGGTGAAAGCATGGAAGTAAGTATCCTGGAATTAGCTAATCCTCTTTTCATCAATGCCCTCCCTTATACGATGGGTGTCGTATTGATTTGGTTCCTGATAGCTTTCTGGGCGAATACGAGTATCATCAAAGCCGCCACAGGTGCCAAACCTCTCGACCGCAGAGAAAACAAACGTGTCTACAATCTGGTCGAGAACCTCTGCATGGCAAACGGAATGAAGGCTCCGAAAATCAATATCATCGACGACGATTCATTGAACGCTTTTGCCAGCGGTATCAACGACCGCACTTATACGGTCACTCTCTCGAAAGGGATTATTCAGAAGTTGAACGACGAAGAACTGGAAGCAGTCATCGCCCACGAACTGACTCACATCCGCAACAGGGATGTGCGCCTGCTGATCGTCTCGATTGTATTTGTCGGAATCTTCTCGATGCTGACGCAAATTACTTTCTATACTATTACGCACACGCGCATACGTAGCAACGGAAAAAACGGTGGAGGAGCTATCCTTATCATACTGATTGCTTTAGTAATAGCGGCTGTCGGTTACTTCTTTGCCAGTCTGATGCGCTTTGCCATTTCACGGAAGCGTGAATATATGGCGGATGCCGGTTCGGCGGAGATGACTAAGAATCCGTTGGCATTGGCAAGTGCCCTACGCAAAATTTCCGATGATCCGGATATAGAAGCGGTAAAACGTGGGGATGTGGCGCAATTATTCATTCAGAATCCGGGCGACCAGTCGAAAAGTGCCCTCAGCGGGCTTAGCGGACTCTTTGCCACGCATCCCCCTATCGAGAAACGAATCTCCATCCTGGAACAGTTCTAGGGATTTCTGTTTAATTTTCATTAAAGAAAGCAGGAGGACTCCTTATTTTTAGTATATTTGAGTGTTATACATATATACACTAAACTGTAACTGATATGAAAACAAGAAAACAAATCCTTATGCTACTGCTGGTTATGCTAGCAGGAATCCCGACTCTTTCGGCACAGACCAAGAAGGAGAAGAAGGAACAGAAAAAAGAAGCTGTCAAACAGCTGATCGTATCAGAAGACTACAAGATAGACGTCAACACTGCTATGCCCATGCGCGGACGTTCTATACCTCTGACTTCACAATACTCACTGCAAATCAAAAATGATTCGGTATTCTCTTACCTCCCTTATTACGGACGTGCTTACAGCGTTCCTTACGGCGGAGGAAGCGGGCTGATATTCAACGCTCCCCTCAAAGAATACACGATGGATATGGATAAGAAGGGAAACGCCGTTATCAAATTCTCCGCCCGAAGCCCGGAAGACTTCTTTGAGTTCAGGGCGAAAGTGTTCCCCGACGGCACCACCAGCATCGATGTCACGATGCAGAACCGTCAGGCAATCAGCTACCGGGGAGAAGTGGATCTGGACAAGAAATAAAATCTTCAAGAATCGCCGTCAGTCTCTTCACTACCTTTTAATATAGGAAGGCAAATGTGGTATTTCACGGCAAGGATGCGTGTAACAAATACCGCTGATCCGCCAACGAGCTGACAGACATAAGATTCCATCCCTGCGGCATCGCACAGCCAGTAAGCGATGCCGCCTACTACACACGCCATCGCATAGATTTCTTTTCGGAAAATCAAGGGGATCTCATTGATAAAGACATCACGAATCACACCTCCTGCGGCACCTGTGATACTACCCATGATGATGGCTACCCAAAAAGGATAGCCTAAAGCGATACTTTTCCCCACACCGACCACCGTAAACAAAGCCAGTCCGATGGTATCGAATATAAAAAAGGTATTATTCAGACGGATCAGCCAGCGACCGAAGCAGATCACCCAGATCAAGGCAAGTCCCGTACAGATCAAATAGATAGGGTTCGTCATCCATCCGGGTGTCACATCCAGCAGTACATCACGGATGGTACCGCCACCGATAGCGGTAGCAAGACCTACGACATAGGCTCCGAACCAGTCGAAACGCTTTGCCGAAGCCAGCCGGATACCACTAATAGCAAAGGCAAATGTGCCTATAAAATCAAGAATTTGAACGAATGTCGGCATATATTTGTTATTTTGTATGCAAAGTAACGAATAAATTCCGTAAGAAAATGTACTTTTGCTACACGAATTAGATAGAAATAATATGAAAATAACAATTGTTGCCGGGGCACGCCCCAATTTCATGAAAATAGCCCCTATCACACGCGCCATCGAAGCCGCAAGAGGGCTGGGTAAAAGCATTTCCTACCGTTTGGTGTACACAGGCAGACGGGACGATACAAGTCTGGATGCTTCCCTGTTTTCGGATCTCGACATGAAAGCTCCCGATGTCTACCTTGGAGTGGAAAGCAGTAACCCCACCAGTCTGGCAGCCGGAATCATGATCGCCTTCGAACAGGAGCTGACGGAGAATCCGGCACACGTCGTCCTGGTAGTGGACGATCTGACAGCAACCATGAGTTGCGCCATCGTAGCCAAGAAACAAGGAATCAAGGTAGCCCATCTGGTAGCCGGCACACGCTCCTTCGACATGAAGATGCCGAAGGAAGTAAACCGGATGATTACCGACGGAGTATCCGATTATCTATTTACTGCCGGCATGGTGGCCAACCGAAATCTGAATCAGACAGGCACGGAAAGTGAAAACGTATATTACGTCGGCAACATTTTGGTAGATACCGTCCGCTTCAACCGGAACCGGCTGCTCAAACCGGTATGGTTCTCTGTGCTGGGACTTCAGGAGGGCAACTATCTCCTGCTCACCCTCAACCGACGTGTACTGCTCAACAATAGAGAGAACCTGCGGAAGTTGATGCAAACGATGATCGAAAAAGCTGCCGGTATGCCTATCGTAGCGCCCATGCACACATATGTGCGCAATGCAATCAAAGACCTCGGCATAGAAGCCCCGAATCTTCATATCATGCCCCCGCAGAATTATCTTTTCTTCGGATATCTGATCAATAAAGCCAAAGGAATCATCACGGACTCCGGCAATGTAGCCGAAGAAGCTACGTTCCTCGGCATCCCCTGTATCACGCTCAACACGTATGCCGAACATCCGGAAACGTGGCGCGTGGGAACAAATGAACTGGTCGGCGAAGATCCGGCGGCACTCGCTCAGGCTATGGATACGCTGATGAAAGGTGAATGGAAGAAAGGCGAGCTCCCCGAACGCTGGGACGGACGAACAGCCGAACGAATCGTACAAATTTTAACAAGTAAATAACCGGAGTGGTTGACCGGACTCAAGAATCAATGAGTCCGGCTTAATAGCCAGACAGAAGTAGCCGACCACTATCAGGTTCGACAAGTGTTTCAGAAAGTTTCACGCCGAGGAAACCAAAGTTTCAAGGCGTAGAAACCAGAGTTTCAAGCAGTGGGAACTAGAGTTTCAAAGCATGAAACTTTTGGTTTCAACGGTTGAAACTGATTTTGGAACTACGGAGGACAATCGGAGCAAGTCGGTTCGCATGATGTGACATACGTTGAAAAGGGAAGGACAAAAAGGACCAAAACAATCTGCCTCCTTCCATTGTTGAATAATATAAGCTTGTAAATAACAAAAAACGATGGGTAAAAAAAGTTATATACTCTATTTTACTCAGACTTATTTGTTAACTTTGCAGCCCTACTACGAACGTTATGATACAACGATATAACAAAATAATAATACTGCTCTTAGTCGTATTTGCAGTTTCAAATGCTTTTGCGCAGCAAATAAAGGGGGTTGTAACTGATTCAGTCACTCATGAACCACTAATGTATATCTCTGTCTATTATCAAGACAAGAGAGAAATGGGTACTGTCACCAATATTGACGGAGAATATAAGCTCGACGCACGGAGAAACGGAGGAACGCTCGTTTTCTCTTCTATCGGATATGTCACCAAAACCGTCAAAGTAGGCTCCGGAAATCAGACCGTCAATGTCAAACTCTCTCCGGACGATGTAATGCTCACCGAAGTAGTCGTAAAACCACAGAAAGAAAAATACTCCCGCAAGAATAATCCGGCAGTCGAATTCATGAAGAAAGTGATCGAACACAAAAAAGCACAAGTGCTCGAAGTGAACGATTACTACCAGTACGACAAGTACGAGAAAATGAAAATGTCGATCAACGACCTGACTCCGGAGAAACTGGAAAAGGGTATCTACAAGAAATACTCATTCCTCAAAGACCAGGTGGAAGTGTCGGAGACGACCAACAAACTGATTCTCCCTATCTCCGTACAGGAAACGGCCTCACAAACCATTTTCCGGAAAGACCCCGAAAGCAAAAAGACCATTATCAAAGGAAAGAACTCAAACGGTATCGAAGAGTTTTTCTCCACAGGAGACATGCTGGGGACTGTTCTGAAGGATATTTTTGCCGATATCAACATCTATGATGATGACATCCGGCTGCTCCAACAGCGATTCGTAAGCCCTATCGGCAACAATGCCATCTCGTTCTATAAATACTACCTGATGGATACGCTGATGGTGGACAAGCGCGAATGCGTACATCTGACATTCGTACCGCAAAACTCACAGGATTTCGGATTTACAGGCCATCTTTATGTGCTGAAAGATTCGACCTATGCCGTTCAGAAGTGTACGATGAACCTGCCTAAAAAGAGTGGTGTCAACTTTGTCAACCGCATGGACATCGTGCAGCAGTACGAGCAGCTTCCCAACGGGAACTGGGTATTGGCGGATGACGACATGACGGTAGACCTTTCATGGAGTTCCAACAAAACCTCGGGAGGGTTACAGGTAGAACGAACGACTAAATACAGCAATTATAAGTTTGATCCGATAGAACAGCGGTTGTTCCGTTTGAAAGGTCCTGTGATCAAGGAGGCCGACATGCTTTCGAAGAGTGACGAATACTGGGCGAGTGTACGCCAAGTGCCGTTGACCAGAAAGGAAAGCAATATGGATGTATTCGTCAACCGTCTGGAACAGATTCCGGGATTCAAATATATCATCTTCGGTGCGAAAGCACTGATCGAGAACTTTGTGGAAACAGGCAGCAAAGAGCATAAGAGCAAAGTGGATATCGGTCCCATCAACACCATGATTTCAAGCAACTACATCGACGGAACCCGTTTCCGCCTGAGTGGTATGACTACTGCCCACTTTGACAAGCATTGGTTCCTGAGCGGATACGGAGCTTACGGTCTGAAAGACGAAAAGTGGAAATATAGCGGAACGCTGACTTACTCCTTCAACAAACGAGATTATGTAGTATGGGAGTTTCCCAAACATTTTATATCTGCAACGTACAGTTATGATGTAATGTCGCCGATGGACAAGTTCCTGTTTACGGACAAAGACAACATCTTCCTTTCAATGAAGACGACAACGGTAGACCAGATGTCATACATGCGTGACGCTACCATCAACTACGAACTCGAAACGCTGACGGGATTCGGTGTGAAAGCCATGCTCCGCCATCGAAATGACGAGCCTACCGGAAAACTGGAATATCTGCGGAATGACGCCGCACAAACCCGTGTGCATGACATCACGACTTCCGAAGCGAGTGTGACACTACGTTATGCTCCGGGAGAATCTTTCGTCAACTCCAAGCAACGCCGTGTTCCGGTGTCACTGGATGCTCCTATCTTCACGCTGACTCATGCCATGGGCTTCAAAGGCGTGCTGGGAGGAGAATACAACTTCAACCGCACGGAAGCAAGC
This sequence comes from uncultured Bacteroides sp., assembly GCA_947038155.1. Taxonomy (GTDB): domain Bacteria; phylum Bacteroidota; class Bacteroidia; order Bacteroidales; family Bacteroidaceae; genus Bacteroides. The sequence goes on from CAMQVH010000044.1 coordinate 15,536, forward strand.
ATCTGGAAACGTTTCTGGCTTCCCGCTTCGTGGGGAAAGATAGACTGTAGCGTAAAAGCAGGGGCAGAATGGAATGTCGTACCTTTCCCGCTATTGATTCTGCCGGAAGCCAACTTGTCATATATCACTCAACGTGAGACATTCTCCCTGATCAACAATATGGAATTCCTGAACGACCGTTATGCGTCCATGTCACTTTCTTATGACATGAACGGAAAGTTGTTCAACCGCATCCCGCTGATCAAGAATCTGAAATGGAGAGAAATGTTCCGTATCCGCGCATTGTGGGGGACATTGACTGACAAGAACAATCCATTCAAGAGCAGCAACCCCGACCTCTTCCGTTTCCCGACACGCGACGGCAAATTCACCAGTTTCGTGATGGACCCGAAGGTGCCGTATATCGAGGGAAGTATAGGTATCTACAACATTTTCAAGTTGCTGCACGTTGAATATGTACATCGTTTCACCTACCGTGACAATCCGGGTATCAACAAGAACGGTATTCGTTTCATGGTATTAATGGTATTCTAAAACTATGCAACCTTTAGCAGAACGGTTACGACCAAAGACATTGGATGATTATATCGGTCAGAAACATTTAGTTGGACCGGGGGCTATCCTGCGCAAGATGATTGATGCGGGACGTATTTCTTCGTTTATCCTCTGGGGACCTCCCGGAGTGGGAAAAACCACATTGGCACAGATTATCGCCAATAAACTGGAGACTCCGTTTTATACGCTGAGTGCCGTGACTTCGGGCGTCAAGGATGTGCGCGAAGTGATAGAGCGTGCCAAGAGCAACCGCTTTTTCTCGCAATCCAGTCCGATCTTGTTTATTGATGAAATCCATCGTTTCAGCAAGTCGCAACAGGATTCATTGTTGGGAGCTGTAGAAAACGGTACAGTAACACTGATAGGCGCAACGACCGAGAATCCATCATTCGAAGTGATCCGCCCTCTCCTCTCCCGTTGCCAGCTTTATGTGCTCAAATCTTTGGAAAAGGAAGATTTGCTCGAACTTCTGCAACGTGCCATCACCACCGACACCATACTGAAAGAACGGAAAATCGAACTCAAAGAAACGACAGCCATGCTGCGCTTCTCCGGCGGAGACGCCCGTAAACTGCTCAATATACTAGAACTTGTAGTGGAATCGGACACAGAGGAAACGGTTGTCATCACCGATGACATGGTGACCGAACGTCTGCAACAGAATCCATTGGCTTACGACAAGGACGGGGAAATGCATTATGACATCATTTCCGCTTTTATCAAGTCTATCCGTGGCAGTGATCCGGACGGGGCTATTTACTGGCTCGCCCGCATGGTAGAAGGTGGTGAAGACCCTGCTTTCATCGCACGGAGACTCGTTATCTCTGCTGCCGAAGATATAGGTCTGGCCAATCCGAATGCATTGCTGCTGGCGAATGCCTGCTTTGAAACTCTGATGAAAATCGGTTGGCCCGAAGGGCGCATCCCTTTGGCGGAAACAACGATCTATCTGGCAACGAGTCCTAAAAGCAATTCGGCATACAGTGCCATTAACGATGCATTGGAGTTGGTGCGTTCCACCGGAAACTTGCCTGTGCCCCTGCATTTACGCAATGCTCCTACCAAGCTGATGAAGCAACTGGGATATGGACAGGAATACAAGTACGCCCACAGCTACGAAGGCAACTTCGTGAAGCAACAATTCTTGCCGGACGAGCTGAAAGAAAAACGAATATGGCAACCTCAGAACAATGCCGCCGAACAGAAACATGCAGAACGGATGCAGCAGTTATGGGGAGAAAGGTTCAAATAAGTATTAGGTATTAAGTATTAGGTATTAGCCGTAGCCGTGAAAGAAAATTTATTAAAAGAGAAGTCTACCAAATTTGCAATTCGAATAATTAATCTATATAAGTATTTAAGAGATTGCAAGAAAGAAACAATTCTATCAAAACAGATATTACGTAGTGGAACTTCTATCGGTGCTAATATTAGAGAAGCTATTTATGCAGAATCACATCTTGACTTTATACACAAATACTCTATTTCTCAAAAGGAATGTTCTGAAACAGAATATTGGCTATATTTACTTCAGCAAACAGAATATATAAGCGATGAACAATATGAATCTATCAATACTGACTGTCTGGAAATACTTAAATTACTGACAGCAACAATTGTAAAACTAAAGAATAATGGGAACATCCCATAATACTTAATACTTATAACTTAATACTTAAATATAATGAAAATAGTAGTTTTAGACGGCTTTGCCGCCAATCCCGGTGATTTATCATGGGAAGGTTTGAAAGCTCTCGGAGAATGTACCATCTATGACCGTACTGCTCCCGAAGAAGTATTGGAACGCGCAGCCGGAGCTGAAGTGATTCTGACGAATAAAGTAATCATCAACGCCGATCACATGGCTGCCCTGCCCGAACTGAAGTATATCGGTGTGCTTGCTACGGGATACAACGTAGTGGATACGGCAGCAGCCAAAGAACGTGGCATTATTGTAACTAATATCCCTGCATATAGCACAGCTTCCGTTGCACAAATGGTATTTGCGCACATTCTTAATATCTGTCAGCAGGTACAGCATCATTCGGAAGAAGTCCACAAAGGTCGTTGGACCAATAACAAGGATTTCTGTTTTTGGGATACTCCGTTGATAGAGCTGCGGGATAAGAAAATCGGTCTTGTCGGATTGGGAAATACAGGATATACCACTGCTCGCGTTGCCATCGGTTTCGGTATGCAGGTATATGCTTTGACTTCAAAGTCTCACTTCCAGTTGCCACCGGAAATCAAGAAAATGGATTTGGATCTGTTGTTTAGCGAGTGTGATATTATCAGTCTGCACTGCCCGCTCACTCCGGAAACTCACGAATTGGTGAACGCACGCCGTCTTGCCATGATGAAGCCGAATGCTATCTTGATTAATACGGGTCGTGGCCCATTGATCAACGAACAAGACCTTGCGGATGCTTTGAATAGTGGTAAAATTTATGCTGCCGGAGTGGATGTACTTTCTTCGGAACCTCCTCGTGCAGACAATCCGTTGCTGACTGCAAAGAACTGCTACATTACTCCGCATATCGCATGGGCAAGCACAGAAGCTCGTGAGCGTCTGATGAATATTGCCATTAGCAATCTACAGGCTTATATCTCCGGAACACCGGAAAATGTAGTGAATAAATAGGATTACCAAGAGAGTAGCTAATCCTAAGAGGATATGTCGAAACCCTCATAGATTAAAGATCATCCTCGCCACAGATAGTTGTAGCGAGGATGATTTCGTTAAAAGAGGAGTTTGACACATCCTCTTCTTTTAATGTCTATCGAAATATACCTTAATAGGAATGTCCTCCCTCATCCATCTCCTTCTCCGTAATCTTATGGCGGTCGATACTACGCCATGCATAGAATATGTAAGCTATCACAAACGGAACAAGAATAGAAACATATGCCATAGTCTTCAGCGTAAATTCACTCGAACAGCTGTTAGCCAATGTCAGCGAACTTTGCAAGTCCGTATATGAAGGATAATAAGCAGTGTTATTATATCCGGCTACGAGTAACAAAGCCAGAACTGTCAGCACCGTACCTATTCCTGCAAACCAGATTCCTTTGTCGAAAGTCTTTTTCAGAACCGTCTTGCCGATTCCAAAAAGTACCAATACTACACCTATCAGGAAGATGATCAGAACTACCGGCATTTCTATAAAGTTGATAAAGTACTTATAAGGCTGCATATAAACCTCCAACGTATCCGGATTGACAGCAAATCCGTCAGAAACCAATGTACGGATTACAAATGCCAAAAAGAATACAAGGAAGAAAATAGTATTATTCAATACTGCACGGCGACACTTATCAGTCAGTTCCTTATCCGCTATATTATTAATGAAATAGAGCGAACCCAATACACGCGCCAAAAAGAAAACAGCCAATCCGAGAATAACATTCCAGATATTAGTCAACGCGTCCAGCCCGTGCCATCCATTTCCCCAATGACTGATAACCGGCATAATCGTATCCGTCATATTCGCCTTATTGATATAGAAATCAGAACCGGTGAAGAAAGTAGCAACTGCTCCACCCAGCAACAGAGGTCCTACTACCCCATTAATTACCAAGAAAGTCTGATAGGTCTTTTTCCCCAGCAAATTCCCTGCCTTGCTCTGGAACTCGTAACTCACAGCCTGCAACACAAAACTGAAAAGAATAATCATCCAAAGCCAGTAAGCCCCACCGAAACTGGTACTGTAAAACAACGGGAACGAAGCAAAGAAAGCACCTCCGAACGTCACCAGCGTAGTAAACGTAAACTCCCACTTACGTCCGGTAGAGTTCACCATCATCTTACGATGTTCCTCCGTCTTACCCAAACAGAACAACAAAGAATTTCCTCCCTGCACAAATAATAAAAACACAAGTATGGCCCCCAGCAAGGAAACGACCAGCCACCAATATTGTTGTAGAAATATATACATAATATGTAAGTATTAAGTTTTAAGTATTAAGTATTAGCTCAAGTAATAAGCAATATATAGTATCAAGTAATAAGTAATAGATAATAAGTAATAACGTCAACCATAATGACAAATCAGCCAGCAACTACGATTAATACTTATTACTTAATACCTATTACCTATTACTTATCTCTTCTTCCGGTCCTTTCTTAATCGCCTTCACCATAATCCCTATCTCCGCAATCAGCATTACGGTAAACAAGATCAGGAAGATAAAGAAAGTAGCCTGAACGGAGCCTACATCCAATTTAGAGATAGCCGCCGATGTAGGAAGCATATCGCGAATAGCCCAAGGCTGGCGACCGCATTCGGCAACCACCCAGCCTGCCTGTCCGGCAATGTAAGCCAAAGGAATAGTCAGCAGAGCGATCCAATGCATCCAGCGCATCTTACTCAAATCTTTCTTATATATAAAGAAGAGCACAACGATGAAGAAAAGGATAAAATATCCGCCCAGGATAACCATTATACGGAAAGCGTAGAAGTTCAGAGGAACATTCGGAACCAGCTGATTCACATCTTTAATATATCCGTATCCGAAGTATGGCATATTCTCCTGCAAAACCTGATAGGCAACAGCGGCATCTTCCTCATGTCCGGCGCTCTTCGCTGCACGATAAGCAGCCAGTGCTCCGATAGCGGTCTTACCCCGCTCTATCTTTTCGGCTGCCGACAAAGCAGTCGTACCGTCTTTCAACTGATAGCCGCCTTCGATAATATTGGTAATTCCGGGGACATATCCGTCCACATCCCGCTCGGCAAGGAACGAAAGCATACTGGGTATCTCAATCCGGAACAGGAAAGGGTCTTTCCCATCATTGTAAGTCTTCTTTTCGGGATTCAGCATTCCGATTCCCACCAGACCTACGTTGGTTCCTCCTTCATAAAGTCCTTCTACAGCCGCCAGTTTCATCGGTTGGGTCTGTGCAATCTGATAGCCGGAACCATCGCCCGTCCATACAGCCAGCAGCGAAGCAACCAGTCCGAAGATGGCACCGATCTTTATACTTGCGAGCGCAAACTCACGATTACGTTTCTTCAAGAGAAACCAACAACTGATTCCTACAACGAACACGCCACCAAGTACCCATCCGGACAATACCGTATGAAAGAACTTGTTGACCGCTACAGGCGAAGTTGCCACCGCCCAGAAATCAACCATCTCATTACGCACTGTATCGGGATTGAACTCCATACCTACCGGATGCTGCATCCATGCGTTTGCTACGAGAATCCACCAAGCGGAGATCGTAGCCCCCAGACCAGTCAGCCAGGTAGAAGCAAGGTGGAAGCGTTTGCTCACCTTATCCCATCCGAAGAACATGACAGCGATAAACGTGGCTTCCATAAAGAACGCCAGAATACCTTCGATGGCAAGCGGCGCACCGAAAATATCACCTACAAACCAAGAATAATTACTCCAGTTCGTACCAAACTCAAACTCCAGGATCAATCCTGTCGCTACACCAATGGCGAAGTTAATACCGAAAAGTTTCATCCAGAACTTGGCTGTCCGCTTCCAAAATTCATTGCCTGTTTTATAATACAGCGTCTCCATTATTCCCATCACCACAGCCAGTCCGAGGGTGAGCGGAACGAAAATCCAGTGGTACATGGCTGTCATCGCAAATTGGGCTCTCGACCAATCGATCAG
>CAMQVH010000045.1 GCA_947038155.1 uncultured Bacteroides sp.
GATCACAAGAGCAAGAACGGTGGTCAGAGTGTTGACTAGTCCTACGAGAACTTGGCTTAAATTAACTATAGTATACAGATGAAGCTAGTAAAACTTCTCTTTTTAGTTAAATATAGAAAAATAAGAAGGTAAAATGTATATAAGTGTAATTTGTTACTTTTTATCGTTATATTCAAATTACTCGATAAAAAACATGAATATATATGAATTGTCAATTTATATATACGATGTAACAAGCTTTCCTGTGATATAGGATGTCAGTTTGAAATTTTTAGTAAAAAGATTCTGGGATCAACTGAGTATTGTTAATAATAAGTCAATAAATAGAAACTATTTGTTATGAGTTTTTATTTTACTATGTATGTTTTGTCCGTTGCAAAAAAATGAAAGTGATTATAGCTAAAAAGTTTTTTATTATTTTTGTAGAATCATTTTAGTAACATCGAAATGAAGTTGTTCTCGAAAAAAAGACTACCTTTACTCTATAATAAAGAATTATATAAATAATGGAACAAAAAGAATATCTCAGTATTAAATCCTTTGGCCCGATAAAGGATGTCAAATTAGATAATATCAAACCATTCACTTTCTTTATTGGTGAATCAGGTAGTGGAAAAAGTACCATTTTAAAGGTGCTGGCTATGATGAGACATATGTGTAAGCAAATAAATCTTCGCTCATACTTGAAATTGGGTAATGTTATTGATAAAACCATAGATTTAAGCATTTCTGAATATCTACGTAATGGCGGGATGACAGATTATGTCAAAAATGATACTGAAATAGTTTATAGCAAAGGAGATTGTAATATAACCTATACTCCACAGAAAGGACTAAAAGGAACAAGAAAAATAATCAGCAGCGAGAATTTATCATTGGAGAAGATCTCATTTTTCTCTGATAAACGGGGAGCTATAGCTCCTTTATTAGCAAATTTGAGTGATGGAGCAGCGTTGGGATTCTATTTTACCGAGACCTTTCAAGATTTTAAAAAAGCTACAGAAGTGATAAAGGAGCTGGAAATGCCTTATTTAGGTGTTCGCTACTATGAAAAGAAAGCTCAAAATGGAAGCAGACAATTCTTTATCAGCAATGTAAATGACACTTATAAAATCCATTTTGAAGATGCATCTTCTGGCATTCAAACGATGACGCCTCTTGCTGTGATCGCTGAATATTTCTCAAAACATTTTGATCTGGTACACGGATTTAATTCTTCTATAGTTACTCTATTGGGCAAAAATGATAGCTTATCATCTTTTAGACATGATATGAATATCGGTGATATTGCCAACCGTTCCATACATCTGATGATTGAAGAACCGGAACTGAGTATGTTCCCTACAGCCCAGCGTTCATCATTAAATATGCTTATAGATAAATGCTTGAACGGAAATAAATATATGACATTGACTTTGGCTACTCATAGTCCATATATCATTAATCATTTGAATCTTTTGCTTAAAGCATTTGACAAAGGGGTGAAAATAGAAAATGCAGCATTGGACTATCATAAGACTGAGGTATATGTAGTAGAGCATGGGATGGTAAAAAGCATTAAAGTTCAAAATGCCCATCTGATAAACACGGATTACCTATCGGATGATATTAACGAGATATACAATGAGTACGATAAATTAGATGAGATACAATGATTGACTTACTAAAACGGGAACTACCGTCACATTATAAATTACATCGTACCATTGTTGATGTTCCATATGAGATTACTGCTGAAGAGCACTTTGATTTGACAGACAGAGGTCTGACATCTATCGTGGATTATAAGACTGGGAATATTTCTTTCGATCATAGTAATCGGACAGAAGTTCAGGTTATTAATTATGAAGCGTATCTAATAGGCCTGAAGGGAACAAAATTTGAAACCGGAAGGAAGAGGTGTGATTTTATTTTGCACGAGACAGGAGGCAGTTGTGATAGTTTTTATATCTTAAACGAACAAACATCTACCAAAAAAAATATTGAGAACTTATCTAAGCCTATACTTGATAAGGATAAAAACGTGATCTATCCCGGTGGAAAATATGAAAAAGCGGAAATACAATTGTTGGAAACGTTAAAAACAATCAAGGCTGTTCCTTCTATTTCTGCTTTTATAAATCGATATAAGCGTAAAGTATGCTTGATGTCATATCTTATTAAACCTGATGAAGATTCAAAGGTTTCAAGCGCCCAAAAATCTTTTGGAAGATATAAGCTGATTGAATCTAGAGAAACTGGAGAAAATGGAGCTTTATTGGAACATCCTTCAATAAATGCCGAAGGTTTCGAATTTCGTAGAATCAGCCATGAATATTCATTTAGGTTGAGTTGATATGCGTTGAGAGATATTCAGAAAATTAAAACAGTAGATTAAATAACATCTTATAAATCTACTGTTTTAATGCTTAAATGTAGCCGGATGAAAACGATAAATTCATAGACCCTATCGCTTTATCATTTTTTTTATGAATGGAGTTATCAAATTGGCATATCTCATCATTCCCAAGTCGGTAAAATGAATGCCATCAACCGTAGCCTCACCATCTTCTCCTATCATCTTTTCCGAATGAATCAAATATATATCTTTTTCCCCCTTCTTCTTGAGTGAATTGAAAATCTCATTCAATGTTTGATTCTTCCTTGTTACTTCATGAGCTACTCTCTGATCAAATAATGTATGAGTGAAAATAGGGTCTTCTATAAATACAATCGGAGTTTTCGGATGCTTGTTGCGAATGATCCGGTAAAAAGTTTCCATACGTTCTTTCATCTGTTCTACTGAAGCATTGGGTACAAAATCCAAAACGAAGACACCGGCATCCACTTCCGCCATGACTCTTGCGACTTCAAGGTCAAGTTGTCCGTTACCACTAAAACCAAGATTAATGCATTCTCGGTTCAACCTTCTTGATATGATATTGGTATGTGCCATTCCGGGACGTGAAGCACAGCCTCCTTGCAGGATGCTGGTTCCATAGAATACAATTGGTTTCTCACGGATTGGATAATTAATCTGAGGCTGATCAATGGAAGATAAAGAATCGACTCCTATAGACAGTGACACAAGTCCGTCATAAAGAGGAAGATATAGCATATATTCCCTTTCTTTAGGCTGCATATTGGCGATAACGGTAGCTTGATTTGTTTTTCCATTAGGACGTGCACTATTGACAAATCTCCACTGACCGTTCCCTTCCCAACAATATAAATCAAGACCTTTTATTCCTACATCGGTCATATGATTCATATGGTTATTAAAGAGATTCTCCCATTTCAACGCTATTCGGGTAGAGTTACTACGAAATCGTATCGCCATTCCTGCCGAATTACGACTCAAATTCCATAAAGGGGGACGAGAAATGTTTTTGAGAGAATCCGGTAGTCTCTCATATCTTGCCCCTGTGTCTTGTGTTGCTTTTCCTAAAAGAGGAAAGCATGACGCATCATGGTACGTCATTTGTTGTGCCTGTAACTGAATGCAGAACAGGCACAACATTGTGAAAAAAAAGAATTGTTTCATCATCTATTTAATTCCGACAGCGGTCAGCACTTTCCTTTGTTTGCCGTCACTGCCTTTAATGGTTTCTTTGCCATTGACCAGCATGCACGATGAACCGCCTCCGTCAAGATTCAGCGCTTCCGTACATCCCAGATCTTTCATTACTTTAGCTACGTTGGCAGTGGTCAGTCCTGCTACTCCTTCTGTCATGTTTCTGCCTTCGCACACAAAGATAATCATTTTTTTGTTAGTTGTTATACCAATTGCGGTGCGAGGTTGATTGGAAGCTGCAGAAATATCCAGCATTTCTTCTACATACGTGTTTTTAATCTCTCCGGCACGCAGTAAAACTGTGACACCTCCGATACCGGTGGTAGCCTCCAATGCTTTTGCGCCGTTGGGGAAAGTAGATGACGGAGCCTGCAACGGATCCTTATTTATATCGTTATCAGCAGGGGCGGGATAGCAATAATTGATTCCGTCGGATGCCTGATAAGTCCATGTTGTTTGAAATGTTCCGTCCTTCATCTGGCAGAAGGCTCCTAAAGTCGGATACCACATGGTTACCCAGTCTTTCGAATAATAGTTCTGATTGGGTGCCAGTATCTGCCCTTCACGGATCACTAGATTTTGCGAATAATAGAATCCGGCACTATAAAAAAACAATCCTCCATTGATGATTACCGGTGCTTTGGAAGATTCATAAAACTCCGAAGGGGTGTGTATCGATTTGCTTCCATATCCATTGGCTTCCTGTGAGAAAGCGATGTCGCCCAGAACTTCAAATTTAGCTTTACTCATATCTGCGACAGCTATGTAGGCAATCGCCTTCTTTCCCGCCAGATTTTCCGGTGATTTATAGATATGAATATAGTCCGGAAGATTGCCGAAATTATCGGCTGCCGTCCATCCCTGTGATACTATATCAGGATTCGATTCTTCCTCTTCAGTTTCCTGATCCCATTCCCACGGATGATCGGGATAGCTTTCTCCACATGAACATATAGAGAAGGTAAGCAGTGCTGTTGCTATAAAATACAGACGTTTGATTAACATGGTTCAAGTCCTCCAAAAACATTTTAATTTAGTAAATAATATGGTTATTAATAAAGCCAGGGAAGTTACGATGACTCCCCGTAAAAAGCCCAGCCAGGCATTTTGATCCAGATAGGAAAGATAGGTTCCCAGTCCTGCCAGATTCAATACAGGTAATACTACCAGCTGGGTGGATACGTATGCAATCATCGGATTCTGCCCTGCATATTCCAATGGACGGGTCAATCGGGACCAAGAATAAATGTCGCACATAATAGAAAATGCAATCATTGCCATGAAGGCAAGTCCCGATGCAAGGAAGTAATAACTGTACGTAGAAGGATCTTTCCGGATTCCCCCTTCATAAGCTTCAAAAGCCAGCCCTAATAATATCAGATAAGTTCCTGCTCTGAAGAGTTTATACCAGTAACTGGTGTTTTTTCCTTCCACCTGCAAGAGAATGTAGAGAATGCATAATATAGCGATTGTACCCACTAAATTGAGAACAAGAAAACGCATATAAAGTCCATATAAATTAAATACGATCAGTCCGATAGTCAATAAGAGTATCCATGGCATTCTTTTGCGTTCGTCTTTATTGTCGTTTACGGGCATCGTGTTTTTGCAGTGTAACCACTCATGCAGATATTCTCCAGCAATGCTGCCGGGAATTACGATAAACAGATACTTCAGATAAGAGAACTTATACATCCACGGCAGGGGCGAGAACGCCATCAGGCTATGATTCCATGATTCTGCGTTTTCATTTCCCAGGAACACTGCCATGATAAAAGGCAATATTGCTATACGAATCCATGGCTTATTGATCGTTAATGTATAAATCAGTGAGCCGAAAATGGCCATATTGGCCAATACCAGAATGATAATATTACTGTAGCCCAGACTGAATGTCCGTCCATCGGCATAGTTGATATTCAGCAGCATGAATACTCCCGTTGCATAAGCCAGTATTTTAACCAGCATCCTTACGTATTCCGGCATTTTGAACGGAATCCTCATGAACATGGGAAACATCAAGGCAAAACCTCCCAATGCAATGAGCCATGAGCGGACATCCTGAGGAGAAGATACTACCCACGGATATATATGCTGAATAAAAATAGCGAAGAAAGTCAGCCGAAAACCTCTTAAAAGGCTGTCGTATATAATTCTCCAGCGGGAGCTGCCCTTTCTGTATTTGTTACCTATTGAAAAAGGGAAGGCAGCTCCCATTGCAAACAGGAAAAAAGGAAACACCAGGTCAACCCAAGTGATTCCATATATAGAACCATCAAACACAAAGTTGGAACGGGGACCTACCTGGGCATGATACATCCATCCGGGAAGCACTCCCCAGGCAACGCTGCCGGAGAGAACCATTGTCAGAATGGCATACCCACGCAGGGCATCCAAAGAAGAAGCTCGTGTACTGTTGTTATTCATAATTTTCGTTTAATTAATGTATTACGACCCGAAATGGAGAAGCAGGTATTTCCGCATTATTGAAAAGATCACCTTCCATATAATTGCGGAAACAATAACGCACTTCTACAGGATGAGGCACCGAATCATTCCATACTTTCACACGGGCAGAACCATTGATTATTTCCGCTTCTGCCGGTACGATATTTCCCTTTTCGTCTACAAGTTCAAATCCCCTCAACTTTTGATTTTCAGGGATCAGTCCATCACTGCCATGTTCAAAAGTGATTTCTACTACATTCTCTTTCAATTGATGGCTTTTATACAAAGGGCCTGCATACAGAAAACCTTCTTTGCCATAAGTCTTGGCAAGAGCCCAGTAAGCAAGGCGCTGACCGACTTTGATTTTGTAGGGAGGATGAATGAATTTTTCACTTCCTGCATCCGTTGTTGTGACCATACCAACATTAGGAACTTCCTGCATTAATTCCAGCTGGCATTGACGGAACCATGCACGATCAAGCCTATCTTTACCTTCGGCCTGCCATGGAGTGATCTGGACATAGTATACAGGCATTGCAGGACTATGAAAGAATTCTCTCCACTGGGCGACCATTGCGGGAAAGAGTTTTTTATAAAGAGCGGGATCAGCAGAATTGGATTCTCCCTGATACCAGATGACTCCTTTAACCGGAAATCCCCTCCATGGATTTACCATTGCATTCCATAATAAAGTAGGTGTGCCCGCAGGCCAGTCGAACTTGGTTTGTCCAATATCCGGTAATTGAACTTCCGGAAATTGGGACAGTGTCTCTTTATCCATCCAAGTCTCTATCTTGGAAGCACTCCATGAGCAATGAATCAGTCCGACAGGAATATCCAATGAACGTTGCAGCAAGTCTCCGAAAAAATAAGCGGCAGCACTAAAGTCTCCGACTTCTTTCGGAGAAAGTTCCGACCAATGTCCCGTAATACCTTCTTCCTTAGGAGTCGTGCTCCAATCTCTTTTGACTGTAAACAAACGTAATTCCCGTTTGGAGTCGGCAGCTACGATATAGGGTTGTGAACCATAAACCGGCTGTCCCCGAAAACCTCTGACCGGCATTTCCATATTCGATTGGCCGGAACAGAACCAGACTTCTCCCAGTAAGATGTTCTTTAATATAAGTGCCTCGCCGTCAGAGAATGTAATAGTATAGGGGCCGCCTGCTTCTGGAGTAGGAAGTTGAATATTCCAATTTCCATGCTGGTCACTTCGGGTCGTTAGCTTCCGGTGATTCCATGACGCTTCAATCGTAATTTTACTATTGGCAGAGGCTTTGCCGTGGAAGGTTACTTCCGATTGTTGTTGCAACACCATGTTATCACCCCAGATGGAAGTTAACCTGACTTTGGCCTGCATTCCCAATGGGAATAGCAGGCTGATAATCCATAGGTGGTATATGATATACTTCATGAATCTTTATTTAGAAACGTTTTGCTGATACATTTTACCGAAACGGTCTGTTACTCTGATCTCTATTTTAGCTTTCGGATTACGGGGAGTGGCACGGAACATGTGTCCTATACTTGCTGCTGATATCCAGCTCTGCATGGTTCTTTTTTTGTCTGTACATACTTGATGCGCATATGGGTCGACACCGGTATATTGAGTCATGGTACCCATCACTTTTCCGTTTTCCAGCCATTCTACTTTCCAGTTTTTATCCCAGTTCCAGACATTGGCAATAATATCTTTGGGGAATTCCTTAGATGTTCCTGCAGCATAGCTTCGAAACTGGTAGTCTTTCGGATGGCCAGCACTTTTATAGTACCATTTTACTTGGTTACCGTCTACTTCGTAGACTCCGTATCCTTGCGGGGTGCCATCGATACAGACGTCTGCATGCCACCAGATACCACATACGGCAGCCGTATTGTGCTCCATTTGGTGATCGTTGAATACAATGTTTGAGTTGGAATGAAGATGTCCCGTCAGGAAGTGTGTGTCATAACCATCCAATAATTGATGAACCGCCTCAGCATTAATCGTTTCTCCCGCCAGCATGGCATAGTCATAATTAAAAGGTCTTTTCTGTTCCGTTATTCTCGTAGGAATATGCGTCATGAAAAAGACTAATGTACCTTTAGGAACATAAGACAGGTCTTCTTCCAGCCATTTGAAAGTTGTTTCATCTACATAGCCGATATAGAAGTATTCACGTCCTACATAAAAGTTATTGTTGATAACAATATAGTGCGCCTTTCCTTTATTGAACGAGTAGTGGGTAGGACCGAAATATCCTTCGAAAGTCCGGTACGACGTTTCATGGGTAGCTCCATTACAATCTATATCATGGTTACCGATTGCACGATATATAGGGATATCCAGTTTCTTTGCCTTGTCGATATAAGGTGGAAAGAAAGTGGCTGGTGTGTCCCAAAAGATGTCTCCACAATTCAGACCGAATACATCACGATCCGAGTGTTGGTCGATTAACTGTTTATAGTCATCGACAATGGGAGCGTACAGATCCCAGTGCTCTTTCAGACCGGCCTGTACATCCGCCTCCAGCACAAACAAGTGTTTACTGTCGTCTTTAGGATTCTTTTTCAGACGGAAATTATACTCATTCGTCTTGTTCAGATCAATTTCCTGATAGAATCGGGGAATCGTTTGTTCACAATCCGTCAAGTATCCGGCAGGAGTCGTGATATATACAAAGCGTGTGTTTCCGAGATTGGGCAGATGGTAAATACCGTTCTTGTCTGTAGTGACACAACGCTGTCCGTCTGTCACTACCACATTGGCTATACCTTTGCCATCGCAAGTAACGGTTCCTTTGATCATTCGCGCTTCATCCAGCTTAGTTTCGTCCAGTGCTTCTTTTAGTTCGTTCCACCATCCGTTGCGGATAATGTGTACAATGTCGAAAATCATCACACCGTCCGATTCTTTCAAGTTCATACGGACTGCTTTCTGGAATTGGTTTACGTCCCGTTTGTAGTCTTCTACATACAGACCGCCACATACTGGCACCGCATCTTTCAGCAAGTACTTGGAATATTTGCAACCGCCTTCTACACATAAATATTCTCCGGTAGAAAACTCGCTGTCTGTTTCATTCTTAAATTTACCAGAAGATTTATAATAATCGTCCAGCGTTACATTCCAGTAGTAATTGCCATTCGTATAGAAATCCAGCAACTCTGCAAAGCCATAATTCTTATAGTCAGGAGTAGCCCAACTGAAGTCCTTGCTGACATCATAATTACGGCTTGCCCAGTTGACACCTACCTCAAAGTAAGTAGGATACCATGCACCGGTATAAGCAGCCAACATACATTCCGGCTTTATCTTTTTGATGGAAGTACGTACATCTTTTATAAAGTTATATATAACAGAAGCTCTCCACGTCAGCCATTGATGATAGTATGGGCCACCCACACGGTCTATACCTCCTTCGGCATTAGGGCGCCACTCAAAAATATCCTTCGGAAACTTCTCAACTTTCTTTCCGATGAATTTCTCAAACATCTTCTTTGACTCAGGAGAAAAGTCCGAATCAATACAATCATATCGTGCACGGTCAAGCATGATGCCGTCAAATGCATAATTCCGGACAACTTCTTTGATCACATCAATCTCATACTTCTGCACCTCTTTCAGTGCCGGATTCAAGAACATGGTAGGCTTTCCTTCTATTTCCGTTACAGGGAGCAGTCCTTTGCGCGGTACATAATTGATAGCCTGCCACTTTTTGTGTTTATCAAAGATGGCGCCACGTTTCACGATATTCTGTCCGTCAGCAAATATATTCATTCCGGCAAAGATGACCATATTGTGGGCATGAGCAGCTTCGATAAAGGTACCGATAAAGTCAAAATCCGGACGGTCGAAGTTTTTCCAGTTCTTCTTCTGTGCGGCATATTTGCTGGGATATAATACTTCACCTGTATTGTCTTTTATGTCCAATACCAGATGCGTGATACCTGCTTCATGGCATTTGTCTACATAGTAGCGAATTGAATCGGGATAGCTGAAACGTTGGAAATTAGCCGAACAGTCTAACCACATTACTTTGGGCTTTCCCGAGGCAAATGCCAGAATGCCTATCCATAATAAAAGGGAGATAATTGAGAATCTTTTCATATTCATAGCGTATTCTTTCGATTTTACTTCAGAGCTCCTCCGGCTCTCATTCCGTTTTCAACTTCTTTCCATAATCCTTTGTTGATGATATGTACAATGTCGAATACCATCAGTCCGTCGGAAGCTTTCAGGTTCATTTCTATGGTTGCGGATAATTTGGCGGGATTGTCATAGAATTGGTCCACCAGAATACCACCCATAAATTTATTATCTTTCATGATATTGCGTAATTTCTGACAAGAACCTTCAACGGAATACCACGTACCGCTTTGTGCCTGTGAATCAGTTTCGTTCCATACGCTCTTTTTGTTTTTCAGAGATTCTTCTATGGTGATATCGGTATAATAATTACCGGTAGTATATAAGTCCATCAGTTCGGCATAACCGTAATTCTTATATTCGGGAGTAGCCCAGTCAAAATCTTCGCTCGGATCGTATTTCTTGCTTGCAAAGTTTACGCCTACTTCATAATAAGAAGGATACCATGCTCCGGTGTATGTACCGAAAGAAATATCCGGATTCACTTTCTTTACTTCATTCCGGGCACGGGCCATGAAGTCGTAGATGTTCTTGGTGCGCCATTCAATCCATTTCAGGAAATGTTTTCCGCGTTCGGGATAGTATTTATCATTCTCGTCCTTTTTCCATTCGAAGATGTCTTCCGGAAACTTTTCTACTTTCTGTCCGATATACGCCTCGAACTTCTGGCGGGAGAGGTCTGAAAAGTCTGCCGTTATACCATCATAGCGTACACGATCCAGCATCAATCCATCCAGATCGGGATAACGTTTCACTAAATCCTTGAGAACATTCAATATATGTGTCTGAAACTCCTCATTGATAGGATTAACCATTGCCGAATATTTCTTCTTTTCATTGGTGATGGAAGTGATTCCTTTCGGAGTGTATACTGTCGATGCCCATTCAGGATGCGTGGAATAGACTAATCCACGGTCGAAATAATTGTGTCCTGCGACAAAGACATTGAGTGAAGCATGTACTTCTATACCCAGTTCATGGGCTTTTTTGATGAAATGTCCCAAGTAATCGAAGTCTTTGCGTTCATATCCATGCCATTCACGCATTTTAGGAGCAAACTCCGTATCGAACAGTACTTCTCCGGTGATGGGACGTACATCAACGATAGCATGGGTGAAACCTAATGATTTTATTTTTGTCAGATAATAATCAATGGAGTCAGGGTTGCTGAAGCGTTCAAAGTTTGCTTCCGCATCAAACCACATCAAAGCGGGCTTGGCATTTTCCACTTTGGGAGCTGTGCTTTTGCATGCTCCCAATACAATGATTAACAAACTTGATAAAAGTACTATTGTTATTTTTCTCATACGATCATATTCTAATGTGTCGGTTATTCTTTTTTATTCAATTGCGAGTTTGATGCCTTCTTTGGCATATTGCCATTGATCGGCTTTCTTCAGATGAATCATGTCGAACAGAAAATATCCGTCGCAAACATTCATACAGGCCTTTACAGATTGTACGATTGCCTGATTTTCTTGTTCTTGAGTAGCCTGATTATTGGTATCCCAATTTCCTACATCCGGACCTCCGGCTACAATGGGGCATTCTCCTTTTATTTTATCTTTAGCCAATGAACAGAAACCTTCCATAGTCCATTCCGTCGTACCGTGTACCTTTAGCGGTGAGGCATAGGCACCGATCAGTATTTGATCCATACAGGCGGCATAGCCGTAATTTTTATATTTGCCTGTCGCCCAGTTGTAATAACGCGAGGTATCATAAGTGGAAGCTGCCCAGTTGACACCTACATCATAATAGGTAGAATACCAGCCGCCTACATAAACTCCGAATTTGATGCCGGGTTTCACTCCTTTTACAGCAGTGCGTGCTTTCTGCATAAAGTCATAAATCACTTTTGTACGGAATTCCAACCACTTAGTCAGATATTTAGGATAGGTGGCAGGAAGACTGGAAGCACCCGGTGCCAGGATGTCGTTCGGGTAGTTGGGGATTTTTATACCTCCCATGTAATTCTCGAATTGCTTACGGGACTCGTCAGAAAAATCGGCTTGTAAATTGAGAAAACGTCCACGGTCTAAGAATATACCGTCCAGATCATAACCTGCAAGATCCTTGAGCAAGTCACAAAGGAACGTTTGTACTTCCGAATGGGCAGGATTGAAAAACTTGGTACTTTCACTGGTATTCATTACGCTTGTAATCCCTACCTGCATGTTCATCTGTGTTGCCCACTCTGCCTTAGACTGGTCTCTATACAATAGTCCTGTGCCCCCGTCGATTTGATTTCCACCGACAAAAGTATTGATGGCAGCATGAATACGAAGCCCCTGTTTGCGTGCTTCGTCAACGAAGGCTTGCAGATAGTCCCATGTTGCCGTTCTTTCTACTTTGGTATAGTTACTTCCGATCCAGGCATACATAAATTTGACTTGATCTACAAGATTTGTTTTAAATAGAACATCGCCGGTAGTTGGACGTACGTCTACTACAATATCTGTGAAACCGGCATCTTTGGCTAAAGCCAGATCACGAGCTATATTTTCTTTGCTGTTGGCAAAATCGGGAAAGTTGGCAGCCGCATCAATCCAGATATAACGGGGTTTGGAAGCATTAGGATTCTCTGTCGGTTCTTCGCCTTCTCCTCCGCTGGTGTTTCCCCAATAATCTTTTGAGTCGTTGCCGCCACATGCCATGCACAAGCAGGCAGCTATTCCCCCCATAAATGCTTTTATTATATTTTTTTTAATATTCATTTTATACGACTTAATAGTTGAAGTAAGAAGCCTGTACCTGAAAGAGGTACAGGCTTCTTGCATAAAGATGGTATTTACATGTCGATGCAGTCGCACTGTACACAACCTACATATCCATTGCAGAACATGAAGTAGATGTACATATAATAACCGTCATCTGAAACTTTCAATACTACATCACCACAATAATTACCGTTTGTGTTTCCAAGAATCTTAGACCCATAGTTTCCATTGATTCCCAGACCGGTACTTCCGAAGTCAATAGCCTGAGTCCCTAATGAACCTGATGAAAGATCGAACAGGTATATGTTGTCGGCAGTTCCCCAACTCCATGGATTTACCAGATTTGAAGCTACATATTCCACCTTATTAAATACAGCATGATCAACTGCATTTGGTACGTAGTTTCCATCAAGTGCCACTCCCTTGTTCTTGATTGAATTGGTTTTTCCATCCATCCAGCATAGGTTGCGTGGTTCGGCATAGAATGTAGTAAAATAATCACTGGTCGGATCTGTCGGATCAGAGTAAATGACATCGGCATTTGTTCCCCAGCCACCTATTCCTTGTGCTGTAATAATATCCGGTGTCTGTGATTTAAGTACACCATTTTCTACCTGCCAACGGGCAAACTGTCCTGAAGTAGCATAGATAGGAGCGGTTATAATAGCATTATTGTTCAGACTGCCAGATACTGACAGTTTTCTACCCATAGCCAGTGAAGTAGTAAATTCTATGTATTTTTCCGGTGCTTGGTCTACTCCCGAGGCTTTCCATACGGTAAAGGCTGGTCCGGCATTTGGAGTCAGATTCGTGAACAGGATATTACCGTCCTTGTCTGATGTTGTATAGAAGTTTGTCAGACTACCTGCAAAACTAATATTCATTGTCCCTGCTTTTTCGCCATTCTTGGCGTTCAGGTATATAGGATTTTTGGCACGTTCATTAATAACTACATAATCATTTGTTACAGCAATACCGGTTGTCATATCAGAACTTGAAATACCTATGTCTGTAAGTTTCTTAGCCCAAATAAGTTTAGCACTGTTTACGCGTAAGCCGGCAGCAATCTTTTCTGGGATTTCTTTCTTGACTGTATACGTAGACTTAGTTGTGCCGTTTTGTGCGGTCACAGTAATTTTCTGGTCTTGGTCGTAATTCAATGCGACTGTTCTTGGATCAGGCGAGATCGTTGCTCCGTGAGAGATCGATACATCTGCTAATACTTCACCTATACTTTCCAGGCTAATCAGAGAAATAGTTTTGGAACTTTCGTTGATAATACCTGATAATCCCAGACTTGTAAGATTGAACTTCGTGATTGCGCACTCATTACTTTTACGAATTTCTGCCACAACTTTATATTCGGTACTTGTGCCGGTTTGGTCTTTCACTGTTATAAAGTTATCCTTCGTCATATCCATAAATAATAATGTAGGATATACATATACATTATTGTCCAGATCAGCAATCACACGCATCTTTTTCAGATCAGACAGTTGCAGGACATTGTCCGAAAGTTTGGGATAGTTATATGGAAATACAACGGTAATCACATGATTTGTATAATCTATCTCACTGGTGAAACTATTGTCATCACTGTCATCATCCGGGAAGGATGCTGTCAAATTATTGATTATGTTCCTTTCAACAGTCGGATTGAATTCTTCAGGGCTATGGCATGCGCTTATACCCATCAGAAACGCAATGACTGAAATAATTGATAATATTTTATTTTTCATTGTATTAAGCTTTTAGTTATTTCCATTCATCATATTGCTCAATTAACGCATTATTCTTTATTTCAGAAGTCGGCACCGGTAAAACGTATAACTTCTGTGGGAACTTACGATCTTGTCCGTCGCAATCAATGTATTCGTACGTACCGTTCGTAATCTTAAGACCGTGGCAGCGATAGTTGTTATATTCAATGTGTGCCAGTCTCCAACGGCGCATATCCCAAAACAGATGTCCTTCGTATGCAAGCTCAATCTTACGTTCGTTGCGATAATCATTGAACCATGCTTCACCACTGGAAGATTTGCCCGGCAGATTTACTCCCTGACGTCCGCGGACGCGATTCATTAAGGACTGTGCTTCAGTGGTTTTGTTAAGTCTGTATGCTGCCTCAGCCTTATTCAACAGAACTTCGGCAAATCGGATTTCTACCCATGCCTGAGAACTTTTGGTTCCTTTGACGTCAATCAGTTTCTCATCCAGCAGTTTGCGCAGGAAGTAACCGGTAGTTGTTTTACCATAAGAGTATGATTGTTCGCGGTAAGCCATGAAAGCACCGTTTGTTCCACCTACGCTACAATCCATCATTCTGCCTTTCCACGTACAGCCGCGATAAATAACAGTAGCCGCAAAACGAGGTTCCAACTGATCGTATGGAGGTTCTTGGGTGGTAGTGCCGTGCCATTCGGACCAGTCTACTTTGTTTCCGTTTTTATCTTCATAAGATTCTACCATTTCCTGTGTCGGAGTACCCAGCGCACCAAAGTCGTAGCCGTCACATTGCGGAACGTAATACTGGTCGAAGGTATGGTTCGGGCCACTGTCTTTATTGTAGTCAAATTCCAAAATAGCTTCTTTATTATTGCCTTTCCAAGCATCTGCATAGTTGTCCACCAAATCATACAACTGTAACTTTTCTACTTCATCAGCTGCGTCATAAGCATCCTGCCAACGCTCAGCATATAGCATAGCACGTGATTTCAATGCGTAAGCCGCACCTTTTGTCACTCGTCCTTTGTTGGCTGCATCCCATTCTTTAGGAAGATTGGTTGCCGCAAAATCCAGGTCATCTGCAATGAATTGCCATGTTTCCGCTGCTGTGCTGCGTGCTTTGTCGTTAGAGGTAGGGAGATCGTCATACAGAATGACTCCGCCATGCCGTTTGGCTAACTGAAAATAAACATAAGCACGGAAAAAGCGTACCTGAGCTTCCCATTTCAGATTCTTATCATCCGGGAATGTAGAGTACTTCTTCTGCATAACCAAAAACTGATTCATCTGACGGATATTACCGTAGGCCAAATCCTTATCCCAAATGTTGTAACGGCATCCGTCCGGACTGATAACATCCGGATTAGTTACGTAGTTGTTCGGATGTCCGGCTCTGTCTCCTAAAGATACTGAACCGTATTTGAATGTCTCGGTCAAACTTTCCGTTAAACTTCCCGAGAACTGAGATTCACCAAATTGTCCGTATTTGTTTAGATATGTGTAGAATGCATTGACGTATTTATCCACATATGCTTCATCTTGCCAAACAATTTCATCACTAACGGTCGAGGTTTGCTCCACACCGTCCAGCCAGTCATTGCACGAACTTATACTAAAGCCTAGTGCCAGTGCTAATGATATATTTAATAATATTTTTTTCATATGCTTCCGTTTTTTAGAATGTTAGTTTTACACCTAGCGTATATGTTCTCTGTTGCGGATAATAACCATTGTTTACTGCCGGTGATTCCGGGTCGATGTTGTATTTGGTAAGTCCGCTGAAGGTCAATAGGTTATATCCTTCTACATAAAGTCTTAGTCCTTCTATACCTGCCGGATTCAACCACTTTTTCGGGAAGTTGTAACCTATCTGTGCAGTTTTCAAACGCATATAGTTACCATTCCTGTACCAAAAAGTTGAAGAGTACCCATTGTTGTTACTCGGACCTGTGATTTCCAGACGTGGAAATTCCGCGTTAGTGTGATCAGGTGTCCATGAGTTCTCTACCAGGAAAGTCGGTGAGTTTCCACCATGATAGAAAGGCTTCGTAAATGAGGTATTATCCTGTGTACCTTCAGAACCACTGGCTGTATATTGACCTGTCAGTGCAACTACATTGCCCAATCCCCAAGAGAATAATAAGTCAAAGTCAAATCCTTTCCAATTACCGAATAAATTCAAAGAACCGGTATGCTTCGGAGTAGCACTTTTGCCTACATAGCCTTGGTCTTGTGCTGCTGTAATAATACCATCACCATTTCTGTCTACATACTTAATGTATCCCGGCAATGCCTTATAGCCTTTAACTGTTGCTGAATTTGCTATCTCTTCCTCGCTCTGAAACAGACCATTTGCGATAAAACCATATTTAGAACCGATTTGCTTTCCTGTCAAACGCTGATATTCAGGAGCATTGTCGGAGTCGCCTACATACTTCAGCCAACGACCGTATGCATATGACCAGATCAACTTGGCACCATAATTAAACTTGTTGATATGGTTATAATGAGTCAAAGTAACGTCGAAACCTTTATAATCAGTCTTGTTCACATTGGCAGAACTGAAATAATATCCACCTCTTGAAGGTGCGTATGCTCCGGTCACAGTGGCCAGTTTATCATACTCGTATTTATAGAATACGTCAAATTCAACTCCTAACAAACCATTCCACATCGTTGCGTCGACACCGACATTATAGTTCAGGCACTGTGCCCATGACAAGTTGGGATTACCTAATACGGAAGCATACATCATGGTCTGACTGCTGCCGCCAATAACAACTGCATTTTTGCTGATTCCCATTGTATTTCTCCATTGGAAGGCACTTACGCCGCTGGTGGCTGTTTTACCAATACCGGCTCTCAGTTTCAGATTATTGACCCAGGGAGCATTGAACCAACTTTCATTGTTGAGTCTCCAACCTGCAGAAACACCGGGCAATGTTACCCAACGTTTATTCATACCTCCAAACAGATAACTACCATCGTGACGAAGAGAAGCTTCCAAATAATACTTATCATCATAATTATAGTTCACACGACCTACGAAACCTGCTACTCTGGTATGTCCGCTATATCCTCCGATAGATGGGAATTTTTCTGCTCCGTTTCCTGTCTTATTCGTGATCTGATTGAGTTCATCCAATTGGATAAAGTCCAGCCCATAACCAGTGGCACTTAATGCATTACTTTTGTTTTCACGGGTTTCTGCCAGGAACATAGCTCCTACAGTATGTTTCCCGAACTTATTGTCATACGTCACACTTGACTGTGTGGTAAATGTATATCCCCGGGAAGCAGATTCACTCAGACTGATTGAATTGCCCGACGCGTCGGTTCCTTTATAGTAAGTTAATGAAGTGCTCTCAATAGTCGGAAGATTCATGATCATTACTTCATAAGGATTGCTGAGAATCTTACTGAAGTTATATGTCAGGTCATAAGCCCCTTGAAATTTAAAGCTTAATCCTTTCAGCCAAGGTGCGTCATATTTCAGACTGAAATTGGACTGAATATAGGAATAGTTGGATTTGCTGTATCCGGATTCATTGATAGATGCCACCGGAGCCACCGGAGAGGAAGCCGTCGGAGTGGATACATTATATGTTTTTCCTTCATATTCATAAGTGTCAGGCACATAAGGCAGGGCACGAATGATTTGTTGCGGAACATTATGCCAGGCATTCGGATCGGCAGAATAGCGCGGCGAATCTCTTTTTTCAATACGACCGGATACTCCTAAGGTGAAAGTGAGGCTCTTGGTTAACTTTGCATCAATATTGGAACGAAGATTCAAACGGTTGTAACCATAGTTATCTATGTTACCATCTTCATTCAGATAACCGATAGATGCAAAGAAACGCACTCTGTCACTACCTCCGGTTGCTGAAATGTTATGGTGCGTACGGGTGCCGGTGCCATATACTTTATCATACCAGTTTGTGTTTCCCCAACCATCAACTCCGTCTTTCATCTTCTGCACCATCTCTGCTGTAAATACCTGAGAGTCTCCTTGCAGTTCGCGTGCTTTATTATACCAATAAGCATAACCGGGTCCATCCAGCCATTCCTGTTGTTCCGCATTTTGGCTGAAACCGACAGAACCTGTATAAGTAATAGACATTTTTTCTGCCTTACCCTGTTTCGTGGTAACGATGAAAACACCATTGGCATCCAAACCGTAAACGGCTACAGCCGAAGCGTCTTTCAGAATAGATACCGATTCTATTTCGTTAGGGTCCAGTCCGTTGAAGTCGGCTGATGTACGGCGGATTCCATCGATTACGTATACTATACCCGTTTGTCCGCGCATGGTCAATGTTGCATTGTCAGACCCCGGCTGACCACTGGACTGAACGGCTGCCACTCCGGCAATACGTGCGCCAACTACGTTACTGATACTCATCGTCGGAGCTTTCAGCAATTCTTTGTCCGATACGGTAGAAATTGCTGCAGTGATGCTTCCACGTTTTTGAGTACCGTATCCCACAACAACTACTTCATCCAGTGAAGCAACGTCGTCTTTCATAGTTACTGAAATGAAACGCTGGTTGTTTACCTTGATGTCCTGTGTATTCATACCAACGTAAGAGAATATCAATACATCATTATTTCGGGCATTGATACTGAACTTTCCATCCAAGTCTGTGATAGTACCGCTGGTTGTACCTTTTACAGCTACAGATACTCCAGGTAATGGTTCGCCACTACCATCATTGACTGATCCCTTTATTACGTTTTGTGCCATACAGTTGAGTGTGCACATGAACGCAATAAATAATGAGGTAATAAACCTCGGATTCCATTTGATTCTTTTTTTCATTGCATTACAATATTAGATAGGTTTATAGAATAAAGTGTTCACAATATCGTTCGTATAAGTGTCCGGCTTGCAGATAAGCCGAATTAGGGCTCATGAAATGAGAAAACTCAAACGTGATTGCATTTTCCATTCCCGCTCTTCGCGCAGCGTCCAGTTTCAACAATAGCTTTTCCCATTTAATGGGTAGGAAACGAATAGGCATGTCCCGGTCAAAAGATTCGATATTGGTCCAGCATTTCATATTGTATTTATCAGCCAGTTTTTTGTTAATAACCAGATAATCATATAATTCATGATAGTCTACCTGACCATCCTGAAATGCCATGATATCGACTGCTCCCTTTACATTATCCAATATTTCGTCCCATTCTTCTTCGTGTTCTTTCACTGACAAGGCTTTGTCACCCGCCATTACCTGGTCTGTCTTTACTCCATGTATGTATGGAGAAACTAAAGTCGTCAGATTGCCAGAGACACTCTTGGCGTGCTTTCCGACTTCCGCATAAATCTTAGACATGTTTTTCGTCCGGCGGCTGATTTCCTGAGATAAATACCATCCCTGAAAAGATTTATGATGACCATATTTCTTCCATACTTCATCAATCAGAGCCATGTTCAAATCTATTTCTTTCTGAAATAATCCTTCCTGCCAGTACTTCCCGGAATCGTACATACCAAAATAGAAAGCCATGTCGTATTTATCGGCCAGTGTCAGAAACATCTCGACCAAGTCTACAGGCGGATAATACACATCTTCTTTTCCCAACAGGCATTGAAAAGGAGAAGCAATCCATTTACCAAGACCGGCACGAATCAACACTACGGTATTGATTCCCATCTTTTTCATAGCTTTAAAATCCTTATCCCATTCTTTTGTACCCCAATTCTGGTGCGGAATATCCCAACTGATTTCGTCCAGAAAAGTAGCTTTGATAGGCATCCCTTTCAAGGCATTGGGAGTGGCAAATGTCTCAAATGTTTCTTCTTCTTCAGATGCTGCCCTTTTGATGGGAGTGCATGCCGTCAGAAGTTTGCTGCCTGCTAGCAATGAACATGTGGCAAATGCGGTTTTTAGAAAATTACGTCGTCC
>CAMQVH010000046.1 GCA_947038155.1 uncultured Bacteroides sp.
AAGCCATTGTTTGACCATCTTGGCGTTTAGGGTGACGCAATGACGAAGTCAGGAAATAGATAAGTTGTTCCTCTATCATCGGATTCAATCCCGTCACAGCGTAAAAGTCTATCACAGGCACTCCCCAAATATTACCGGCTTCTTTGACTGCTTGCACATAAGCATCCACATATTCACCGCAACTATTCTGATAGTTTTCGTCGGGCTGCACATTCGTTTCTCCGAAATCGGCAAATGCGCGATGCAACGGAGTCAACAGAACGATTTGTTTATCAGGAAAAAGCTGCTTCATCCGTGTTATCCCTATATTAATACGTCCCTTATAAGTAGTTCCATCCATCACAGGAGTCCGTTTCTTACGGGTTTCCATCTTTTTGGTTTCGCCACGAGCCGCCATCACCTGTTCTTCCGTTTCCGTAAACCATTCTCCAATAGGTACACCGGCATTAAAATCATTCGTGCCCATCAAAACAATGATTGCATCCACTTCTCCGCCATGTTCTTTCTTCAACAGTTCTGCCTGACGGGGAACATCGTTCCATTGCCGCCCGCTTATCCCATATACATAAGGAGTAATCCCTAACCATTCCTGTAGAAAACCCCAATACTTTTTTATCTTGTCACCATAGCAATTAGGGTCTGTGATAGAATCCCCTATATACCCTACTTTCTTCCCTTGCCATGGATGCTGAACCCACCCGCTGTTATTATTTTCATTGAAGTTTGAGACTTTAGAAGATTGATTCTGTCCAAGTACAAAACAAGAACAGAAGAATAGAACTGTACATGTGAGTAATAGTTTGCTTTTCATTGGTATTTATCTATTAAATGAGACATTTGTATTCAATATCCGGCAAATGTAACTCAAAAAAATATAGTTTCAAGCAATTTTATTACATATCCTACTTAAAGACGAGCAAATATCCATTTCATTATAGTTCCGTTGATTGTCAATTCATTATGGTTTTTATTTTATGATATTCACATCGCGCCAACAGTGTCTTTGAAAGACTCCACTACGGAATCATAAAATAGTAGTCTTTTCCGCTGGCTATTGTCATACACAGCAAGTTTTAAATAGCAGCAACGAAAACTTTTCCTTTTTCAAATATAATCAAATCTCTCATTTAGCCAAACACAATAAAAGATTAAAATACTTCATCAATCCCATAACAACTGTCTGCAGGGTACGAATTGATTGATAGTATAAGTACCTGTAGATTATACAATATGTCTTTTAATTAATCTTCTTACTAATATGTACTCCTTTTTGCTTAAATTTGTCTACAAAGACAAATAAAAAAGATGAATATACGCAAAGATTCAACAAGTAATATCAAAGACTATCCATATTATTTCGACAGTAGCCTTACCAAACCGACTTATGAACAGGTTTATTTGACGAATCTTGCTAAATTAACAGTTTTACAGTATTTTTCTTGAAAGAATTTATTGAGGTTTGTCTCCAAAAACATATCTTTGTCACGAACTAAAAAGAAAAATTGGATGTTTAACTCATTTTCATATCGTAAGGATTCCGTTCTGTAAATAATCTGTAAGCCTTCCTCTCATTACAGATTATCCCTTATGTTTTCTGGCATATTCATGCCGGAGTTATTTTTTATATCTGAATTTTTAAACAATTTGTATGGTCAAATACTTATAAGCATCATTGTATGCCTTCATTTGCCATATACCTAAAACATTAAAAAACAATGAGTAACGAATTAAAGTCAATCCACGATTTCGATTTCACAATGATATGTAATTATTTCAAGTTATTAGAACGTCAAGGACCTGGAAGCCCCGAAGTCACACAAAAAGCCGTTAGTTTCATCAACGAGCTATCCGACGAAGCCAGGATAGCCGATATTGGCTGTGGCACAGGCGGACAGACAATGGCACTGGCCAACTATACAAAAGGGCAGATTACAGGTATCGACCTTTTTCCCGATTTTATCAAGATATTCAACAGGAATGCAACTGAATTGCATTGCGAAGACAGAGTAAAAGGCATTGTCGGTTCAATGGACAATCTGCCGTTTCAAGATGAAGAACTCGATTTAATCTGGTCGGAAGGCGCTATCTATAATATAGGATTCGAACGTGGCATGAATGAATGGAACAGATTTCTGAAAAAAGGTGGATTCATCGCTGTAACGGAAGCATCTTGGTTTACTCCGGAACGTCCTGCCGAGATAGAAGACTTCTGGATGGCCAATTATCCGGAAATCGATACGATTCCGAATAAAATAGCACAAATGGAGAAAGCAGGATATACGCTGACAGCTCATTTCATTTTACCGGAAAACTGCTGGATAGAGCACTTCTATGCTCCCCAGTTCCCCGCCCAGGAAGCTTTCCTGAAAGAATATCCGGGAAATGCCGCGGCCGCAGACCTCATTGCCGGGCAACGGTACGAAGAGAGCCTATATTATAAGTATAAGGAATACTATGGCTATGTATTCTATATAGGACAAAAAAGATAATTACCATCTGCCGGAGAAGTTAGCAAGATAACTCTCCGGCACTTATGATCCTTTACTTTGCAAAAAGATATGGAAACGAAAGAACTAAATAGACAAGAATACCAATTACGGATTAACAAAGTCACAGAGTGTATCCATAATAATATAGACCGGCCGACCTCCTTACAGACAATGGCCGGTATCGCATGCTTTTCACCCTTCCACTTCCATCGTGAAAGGCTCAGACACCCAACAACTGTTTCAACTCAGCCACTCCTTCAGAAGCTCCTTTCTGAATCACATGAATCGGACGGGAAGTATGTGTATCTACCGGTTTCGGGTCAATCAGGTACACCTCTGCTCCTCTCGGTACATAATGAAGCAATCCCGCAGCAGGATACACGTTGAGCGAAGTGCCGATAATTACGAAAATATCCGCTTTCTCCACATATTGAATGGCTGTCTCTATTTCGGGCACTGCCTCACCAAACCATACAATAAAAGGCCGCAGTTGCGTCCCGTCTCCTGCCTTGTCTCCAAGTTTCACTTCGTACTCTTCAGGCTTCAATTCCTTTATATAATGGGGATTATAAGGGTCACGGCTGGAACATACTTTTGTCAATTCTCCATGCAGGTGAATAATATGACCGCTCCCGGCTCTTTCGTGCAAGTTATCAATATTCTGTGTTACCACCGTCACTTTGAAGTCCTTTTCCAATTCCGCCAACAATTCATGCCCGCGATTCGGCACGACATCCAATAACTGTTTCCGGCGTTCATTATAAAAGTTTATCACCAATGCAGGGTCCCGCTGATATCCTTCCGGAGTAGCGACCTGCTCCACCGGATACCGATCCCACAGACCACCTGCATCCCTGAACGTACTGATTCCACTCTCGGCACTCATGCCTGCGCCCGTCAAAATTACCAGATTCTTCATATTTGTTCCTCCTTCTGTTCGTTTTAAGATATACAAATGTAATCAGAATCATCGGAACAAAAGAATAAATTCTCCAAAGAAAAGGAGCTAACTTTCACGGATATAAGAATTTTTAAATACCAAATGCTAAATCATTCAAATAAAACACGTACTTTTGCGATTCATAAATTTGCAATTGATTGAAAGCTAAAACTATGAAGGTGACGCATTTCAATCGCCAACAAAAAACATTATATGGATAAATTCAGTTACGCTATTGGCCTGGGAATCGGTCAAAACTTATCAAGCATGGGGATTGAAAATCTCTCAGTAGAAGACTTTGCACAGGCTATCAAAGATGTATTGGAAGGCAACCAGACGGCTATCAGCCATCAGGAAGCCCGCGAAATAGTAAACAAGTATTTCGAAGAATTGGAAGCCAAGATGGGCGCTGTCGCTATCGAACAGGGAAAAGCTTTCCTCGAAGAAAACAAGAAAAGAGCAGGCATAATAACTTTGCCCAGCGGATTACAATACGAAGTTATCAACGAAGGTACAGGTAAAAAACCTCAGGCTACCGACCAAGTAAGATGTCATTACGAAGGTACGCTGATTGACGGTACACTGTTCGACAGTTCTATCCAACGTGGCGAACCTGCCGTATTCGGCGTTAACCAGGTAATCCCGGGTTGGGTAGAAGCCCTGCAACTGATGTCGGAAGGCGCAAAATGGAAACTGTACATCCCGTCAGAACTCGGTTATGGCGCAAGAGGTGCCGGAGAAATGATTCCGCCTCACAGCACACTTGTATTTGAAGTAGAATTACTCGAAGTATTATAAATAAAAAATTTCAAAGCAAAATGAAAAAAGTTAGTATTTTTATGGCAATCGCCGCTGCTGCAAGTCTTGCTTCTTGTACAGCTCAAGCTCCTAAAGCAAATCTGAAAACAGACATCGACTCACTGTCTTATTCTATCGGTATGGCTCAGACTCAAGGTCTGAAAGGCTATCTGACAGGTCGTCTGGATGTAGATACTGCATACATGGCAGATTTCATCAAAGGTTTGAACGAAGGTGCAAACAAGACTAGCAAAAAAGACATCGCTTATATGGCAGGTCTGCAAATCGGTCAGCAAATCAGTAACCAGATGATGAAAGGTATCAACCAGGAATTGTTCGCAGGTGACTCAACCAAGACTATCAGTAAAGACAATTTCATGGCCGGTTTCATCGCAGGTACTTTGGAAAAAGGCGGCATGATGACTATGGAAGAAGCTCAGACTTATACCCGTACAGCTATGGAAACTATCAAAGCAAAAGCTCTGGAAGAAAAATATGCTGACTATAAAGCTGAGAACGAAAAGTTCCTTGCTGAAAACAAAACTAAAGAAGGTGTAAAAACAACTCCGAGTGGTCTGCAATACAAAATAATCACTGAAGGTAAGGGTGAAATTCCTGCTGACACTTGCAAAGTGAAAGTAAACTATAAAGGTACTTTGATTGACGGAACCGAATTTGACAGCTCTTACAAACGTAACGAACCGACTACTTTCCGTGCCAACCAAGTAATCAAAGGTTGGACAGAAGCTCTGACTATGATGCCCGTAGGTTCTAAATGGGAACTTTACATCCCTCAAGACCTTGCTTATGGCGCAAGAGAATCAGGCGGCCAAATCAAACCGTTCTCTACCTTGATTTTCGAAGTTGAATTGGTAAGCATCGAAAAAGATAAGAAATAAGAAAGTTTCTTTCTAAATAGAAAAAGGAAAGAGGTGCAAAGCATTTGCACCTCTTCTTTTTGCTTTTTCCTATTTTTTTTCTCAGAAAAGAAGAATAATTAAAATAAATTTCTATATTTGCTTACTATTTGATAACAACAGGAAATTATAATTTATTATTATGGAAAGAATAGACAACCTCGACAGGCAGATCCTAGAGATTATCTCCCAGAATGCCCGCATCCCTTTTAAAGACGTAGCAGCCGAATGTGGAGTATCACGTGCAGCTATTCACCAGCGTGTGCAAAGACTGATTGACCTAGGTGTCATTGTAGGCTCAGGTTACCATGTTAATCCGAAATCTTTGGGTTACAGAACGTGTACATATGTCGGTATCAAGCTGGAAAAAGGCTCTATGTACAAATCTGTTGTAGCAGAACTTCAGAAGATTCCCGAAATCGTAGAATGTCATTTTACTACAGGTCCGTACACCATGCTGACCAAGCTATACGCATGTGACAACGAGCACCTGATGGATTTGCTGAACAACAAAATGCAAGAGATACCGGGTGTAGTAGCTACCGAGACATTGATTTCCTTGGAGCAGAGCATCAAGAAAGAAATTCCTATCCGCGTAGAAAAGTAAAATACGATGGAATTTCTAAATGAATATCATCTTGCAGGGTTATTCATCGGAATTTGCACCTTTTTGATTATCGGCCTTTTTCACCCAGTCGTGGTAAAGGCCGAATATTATTGGGGCACAAAATGCTGGTGGATATTTTTAGTACTTGGAATAGCCGGTGTAATAGCTTCATTAAGTATTGATAATGTGATACTGTCTTCTTTGTTGGGCGTCTTTGCTTTCTCTTCCTTTTGGACAATTAAAGAAGTTTTCGAACAAGAAGAACGAGTACAAAAAGGCTGGTTTCCCAAGAATCCGAAGCGGAAATATAAGTTCAGAAAATAAAGAATGGCAGTTTTTTATTGAAAGAATTTGCATAATTCGACAGAAAACACTACTTTTGTCACCGCATTCAGTAAATGGATACATCGGACTTGTAGCTCAGTTGGTTAGAGCAACAGACTCATAATCTGGAGGTCCCTGGTTCAAGCCCAGGCTGGTCCACAAATAAAAAACCTCATAAACAATAGTTTATGAGGTTTTTTATTTTGATATTCCATCCTTCCTTGAAAATATGGGGCCAAGCCGAAATATGGCTAAATTGGTGGAAAATCACCTCGAAACACATCACTGTTGATCTATTGTTGACCTCAAATCGATAGGTCAAAAGATAAGATTACATAGAAAAACTCCCATAAGTATTCAGCTCACAGGAGTTTTTCTATGCAATCCCATTCAATTCTTTTACTCTAATACCTATTAATTTAATATCAACTGAAAAGCTATAAAGTTTAGCGGAAGTCTTTCAACTCTTCCTGTAATTTCTGGCGAGTAAAGAAAATACGGCTCTTTACTGTACCCAATGGAAGATTCAGTTTATCTGCAATCTCACGATATTTGAATCCGGCTACATGCATAGCAAACGGCACTCTATATTCTTTAGGTAAAGCGTTGACTACGCGGCGCATCTCCTTCAAGTCATAAGCCCTTTCTGTACTCTCATATGAGGAATCCTGCGGCAGGTTGATATGATAAAGATTATCGGTCTGATCAACAAATGTCTGATCGCGTACAACCTTGCGATAATTATTAATAAAGATGTTCCGCATTATCGTATACATCCATCCCTTGAAATTTGTGTCAGGGGTATATTTATCTTCGTTATCCAACGCCTTTAATGAAGTTTCCTGTAACAAATCGTTTGCTTCTTCACGATCGGTCGTCAGTTTGTATGCGAAACGGAGTAATTCGTCCTGTACTCCCACCAGGTCTTTTTTGAAGCTTAAACTTTTCATATGCGTTACTTTTAATATGTGAATACTCAGCGTAATAATTTTGATGGTGCAAGTTTACGGGAATTCAACAGAAGTGACAGGTCAAGAACAAATATTGTTTAGGGGAAAATCTATCAGCGGATAGTTTTTAGGTCATTTTAGATAGATTTCGGGTGGTGCTTGGAGTATTTTATAATAAGAAAATCCCATTTTGATGTCACACTTGACTCAAAATGGGATAACACAAACAAAACAAACAATATTAGCGATTTTCACAAACAGCTGTTTCTTTTATATTCTAAAGATTTATAAGACTTATTTAGATTATGTCGCCAAGACATTAACAAAAACAAAAGTATTACTTTATTGTAATATAGTAGATAGGATCTAAGAATAGTTATAAAGAATAATTGTTTTATGTATAAATAATCGTATTGGACTATAAAAAATAATTTTTTATAATCTGTTATACAAAAGGATAATCCATTTATTTTCTTATATATTGCAAGCTGTACTTTTTAAAAACAATATAATTCTCCCAGGACCTCTTTTCTTACAAAAAATAAATTTCCATATCTAGGCAATATACAATCAAACACCTATTCTTTTTATCTATGGCTGAGAAGGGCAGAACGTCCGAATCGTCAATAAAGGGAAATATAACGAGAGCACAGAGTATCACCCGCGCACTCCACATCCGTTACTGGTAGAAATATATTATCCTCAGGGAGAGTATTTCGACGGAAAAGGATGCATAGACAGCTCACGCATAAGCAGGATTTCCATGCTCACACCAACGCACAGGATGGGGGCCGCCGAAAAGGCCAACCGACCTGATACTGCAACAGATGATGAACATCAGTCCACTGCATAATCGGGAGTTGGAGAAACAGCTTGTCGCATTACTCGCCGAACTTCCCGAAAAACCAATCAAAGACTTAAAGAAGTTATTGGAAATCTATGCGGAACGGCTATCAATCAATAACAGCAAAGCCGAAGATGAACGCGTCCGACACCTATTGGATGTATGGAAAAGCGTAGCCAATCTGAAGAAAGCAGTAGCTAAATATCAGGCGATAGAAAGAACTACAACAAACGCTTATTGGAGTTAAAGCCAAAAAGAAGTATCTTTGGCGCACTAAATACAAAAGCCCGAATGAGATTTCTAAAATACAGTTTGCCCATTCTCTGCCTGCTACTAGCAGAATGTACTTCCGTCTCCGGTCACAAGGAAAAGGGAAGCCCCGACATAGCGGAATACGAGCATCCATCGGATGACATACAACTCCGGAAAGAATGTCCTCCTGCTCCGCAACCGGCGAAAAGCGCAATGGCTCTCTATATGGACTCTTTAGGACTGGTGAACGTTGCCGAACTAGACAGCAGTCTGGCCGTTAAACTGATGTACACACAAGCCGACAATTTCACCGGGGAAGTGCTTTATGACAACCTGTCGGAAGCCTATCTGCATCCAGACGCGGCATATGCCCTTGTGAAAGCACAAAGAGCATTGAAAAAACTACACCCGTCTTACAGTCTCCTCATTTATGACGCCGCACGCCCGATGTCCATACAAAAGAAAATGTGGGATGTAGTGAAAGGAACATCTAAATACAAATACGTGTCCAACCCGAACCGTGGCGGAGGACTCCACAATTACGGGCTGGCAGTAGACATCAGTATCCAGGATTCTTCGGGACAACCATTACCAATGGGTACAAAAGTAGACCATCTAGGCGTAGAAGCGCATATCACCCAAGAGAACGAACTGATACGTAACGGAAAAATGAGCGAGGCAGAGCGACAAAACCGGATACTGTTACGAAAAGTAATGAAAGAAGCCGGATTCCGTGCATTGCCCAGCGAATGGTGGCACTTCAACTTTTGCAGCCGTGATGTAGCCAGGCAGAAATACAAGGTAATACCATAACCCAATGTTCAGCAATAACCGTACTATCACTGTTATACGACATAATAATACCCTATACAACGTAACAATACGCATATGCAAATCTCTCCCGAAACCCAACTATTCATTCGTAAACACCAGTCGGACGATATACGCGCCTTAGCCTTACAAGCTAAAAAGTATCCGAATGTAGACATGCCGACTGCCATCACCCAGATAGCCGGACGACAGGTTGCCGTCGAGAAAATCCCATCATGGAAAGAAATAGAAGACATATGGTATCCGAAACATTTGTCACTGGAACAATGCTCTTCGGAAATCACCGCCCGCTACAAGGCAAGCCTCCTGCAAGGTGAGTCTTTGACCGACCTTACCGCAGGCTTCGGGATAGACTGCTCTTTCCTTGCCAGCAATTTCAAATCGGCCACTTATGTAGAACGTCAAGAAGAACTTTGCGAAATAGCCACACACAACTTTCCCTTACTCCATCTGAATCACATTACCGTCAGAAATGAAGATGGCATAGCCTACCTGCAAGCAATGTCTCCCGTAGACTGCATATTTCTCGATCCTGCCCGCCGCAACGAGCATGGCGGCAAAACCGTAGCCATCTCCGACTGCGAACCAGACGTAGCCGAGCTGGAGGAACTTTTACTAAGCAAAGCCAACCGGATAATGATAAAACTCTCTCCCATGCTCGACCTTTCATTGGCACTGAAAGAGCTGCGACATACGCAGGAAGTCCATATCTTGTCCGTCAACAACGAATGTAAAGAGCTATTGTTATTACTCGGACAAAACCCGCCGGCAGAAGTCCCAATCCACTGCGTAAACCTCTTCACAAAAGGAGAACAGGAAGAACAACACTTCGTATTCACCCGTGAACAGGAGCAGCGCAGTGAATGTGCCTACACGGATGCATTAGGCAACTATCTGTATGAGCCGAATGCGTCTCTCCTGAAAGCCGGTGCTTTCCGAAGTACCGCCACAGCCTACCCGGTAAAGAAACTGCATCCCAACAGCCACCTTTATACTTCCGATACGCTGATTAGCGGCTTTCCCGGAAGAATCTTCCGTATCGTCAACCAATGCAGTTTCAATAAGAAAGAAATAAAAGAAAGCCTGGCAGACCTTAAGAAAGCGAACCTCACCGTCCGCAACTTTCCGGCTACCGTGGCCGAACTACGCAAACGCATCAACCTGGCAGAAGGGGGAGATACCTACCTATTTGCCAGCACATTAAATAATGGCCAAAAAATTCTGATTCGTTGTGAGAAGTTCTAATATATTTTCTACTTTTGCAAAAAGGACGTATTATCTAAACTAATCTATATGAAGCGAACACTGATAAAAGCGATTTTATTATTCATTGTGCTCACTTGCCACTCTTCCCTCTTCGCACAAAGGGATTTCAAGAGACACGAGTTCACCTTTCATGCGGGCTATGGTGTTATGCTCCATAATCCTCCCTCACTGACACTGACCACCCATAGTTACCAACGCGACCTCGCGCAAGGCGTAAGCTGGAATGGGCAATATACTTTCCGCCCTCTCAAACGCTTTGTTTTCGGCGCAATCTACTCCGGATTCTCCTCCAAAGGCAGTCATCCGGAAGGAAAAGACCACTTATGGACTCATTTCATGGGCGCCCAGATTGGTATGTGCAATGCTTATACAAAGCATTGGCAGGTTCGTGTGGAAACCGGCCCCGGTGTCGTATTTCTACGAAATAACAGTCAGGTATTCGGTAAAACACGAAAAGTCAACGCCTGTAGTATCGGACTTCTTACCCAAGCCGATCTTACCTATAAACTGACTCCCAATGTAGGAATCGGACTGGGAGTGCAATATATGTTCAGCGGACTTTTCAAGATGAGGTCTCATTATCATGGAGAAACGATTGATGTAAAATTCAACTCAAATAATGACTCAAACCTCACACGACTAAATATAACGACGGGATTATCCTATTATTTCTAACATTTATTGTAATAGCCATGAAGAAATCAATACTCATCCTTCTCACTATTCTCAGTTTTTGGAGTTGCATGGAAGATGACACAGTCGATATCACAGTCCTGCCCTCCGCCACAACTACGGGTGCCGATACATTCGGCTGTCTTGTAGACGGCTGGATTTATGTAGGTGGGCGGTACCTTGGATGGGGACACTCAAACACATGGACTCACGACTCATTCCGCTATAATGAAGAAGAGGATAAACTATCCGTTTCCGTCACTGTGAAGCCTGCAATCAGCATCTATTTCACCCTGTTATCCCCTAAAGAAGGTAAAGAATCAGTGATTACGGACGTGCGGTTCGAAGGGGAAGAGTTGGAAGACGGAACAGCCTTTATAAGCCGCTTCGATACGAATAAGCGAATAATCAGCGCGACATTCGGCAATGGCGAACGTCTCACTAACGGACGTTTTGATATTCATTACACTATACCCGGAAGCGATTAACCGTTCAATCCGATAGCCCCTCAAAAATGTTGTAATACAAACGTAGCATATTTGTTACGCGTTATTCAAGCAACTGTAAAGAGTAAGAAACCTTAACTCTCTACTTTTGCGGCAAATAATTAACGCACGCTAACATTTATGAAACGACTTTTAAAATTACTCCCATTCGTTCTTTTAGTCATGAGCACCGGCGGTAACACTTTTGCAGAAGAAAAAGTGAACGTAGTGAAGCAAGGTACTATCCGCGGACGCATTGTGGATACTTCCAAACAAATTCTTCCGGGAGCATCCATCTACATCGAAAAGCTACACACCGGAGTGACCAGTGACATCAACGGTTACTACACTTTCGCCAATCTTACTCCGGGCACATACACAGTAAAAGTCAGTTACGTAGGCTACTCGCCTGTCGAAATGCAAATCACCATCCCTGCCGGAAAGACACTCGAAAAAGACGTGATACTCAATGAAGGGCTCGAATTGCAGGAAGTGGTGGTAGGCGGAGCTTTCCAGGGACAACGCCGCGCTATCAATGCGCAGAAAAACAACCTTGGAATCACCAATGTAGTTTCAGCCGACCAGGTCGGCAAATTCCCCGATTCCAATATCGGCGATGCCCTGAAACGTATCAATGGTATCAATGTGCAATATGACCAGGGCGAAGCCCGTTTCGGACAAGTGCGCGGTACTTCCGCCGACCTTAGTTCCGTCACTATCAACGGAAATCGTCTCCCTTCTGCCGAAGGCGATACACGCAACGTACAACTCGACCTTATCCCTGCTGATATGATACAGACAATCGAAGTCAGCAAAGTGGTTACTTCGGACATGGATGGAGACGCCATCGGCGGGTCTATCAACCTCGTTACGAAAAGTACTCCCTACAAACGAATGTTCAGTGCCACAGCAGGAACCGGATACAACTGGATAAGCGAAAAAGCCCAACTAAACCTGGGATTTACCTACGGTGACCGTTTCTTCAACAAGAAGTTAGGAATACTGGCAGCTATCTCTTATCAGAATGCTCCGGGAGGTTCTGACGATGTAGAGTTTGAATACGACGTCAACAAGCAAGGGGAAGTAGTCATGGTGGAAGCACAAAAACGCCAGTACTACGTGACCCGCGAACGCCAAAGCTATTCACTGGCTTTCGATTACGAGATAAATCCGAATCACCGGCTGACACTGCAAGGTATCTACAACCGCCGCCATGACTGGGAAAACCGTTACCGGGTGACCTACAAAGACCTGGACAAGACCGGACTGGACGACAAAGGTAAAATGCAGCAAGCCGCCCAAATAGAAACCAAAGGGGGGACACCCAACAACAGGAACGCACGCCTGGAACTTCAACAGACTATGGACTTCAGCCTGGGTGGAGAACACCAATTCGGCAAGCTGTCTGTGGATTGGGGCGCATCCTATGCACGTGCCAGCGAAGACCGTCCGAACGAAAGATATTTCAACCTGAAACAGGACTTTCTCGGATTCAACGTTGTAGACGCAGGCGGCCGTTTCCCGTACGTGACAACAGACGTAAGCCTGCACAACGGAGAAGTGGACGGTGAAAGAGGAAAATGGAAAGTAAAGGAACTGACCGAAAGCAACCAGGAAATCTATGAAAATGACCTGAAATTCAAAGTCAACTTCGAGCTGCCACTCACAAACGGTATCTACGGAAACAGCCTAAAGTTCGGAGCCAAATACGCATCCAAGACCAAAGACCGTGACGTAGCTTGCTACGACTATGCGGACACATATAAAGATACGTACAACACTGAATACATGAATAACCTCAGCAGTCAGATTCGCGACGGCTACATGCCGGGCAGCCAGTACAAAGCAACTGATTTCGTATCCAAAGAATACCTGGGTTCACTCGACCTGAAGAATATGGAAGGAGAACAGGTGCTTGAAGAGTCTTCCGGCAACTACCACGCCAAAGAGAACATCACTTCCGCCTTCTTCCGCTTCGACCAGAATCTTGGAAAGAAGATAAAACTGATGCTGGGACTACGTATGGAAGCTACCCATATCAAATATAACGGCTGGAACTGGAACGTGGATGAAAACGAAGACGAAAGCCTTGAACCTACCGGAAACCACAAGAACAACTATGTCAACTGGCTTCCCAGCGTATTATTCAAATATGATGTAACAGATGATTTCAAAATCCGCGCTTCTTTCACCGAGACATTGAGCCGTCCCAAATATTCCGCGCTGATTCCATGTGTCAATATCAACCGCAGCGATAACGAGTTGGTCATGGGTAACTCCGACCTGACACCCACCCTCTCTTACAACTTCGATTTAAGTGCAGACTATTACTTCAAAAGCGTCGGACTGGTCAGCGCCGGTATTTTCTACAAGAAAATCAATGACTTTATTGTAGACCAAGTAATTGGCGACTATATGTATCAAAATAACGAGTACAAGAAATTCACCCAGCCCAAGAATGCAGGCGACGCCGACTTATTCGGTGTAGAACTTGCCTACCAACGCGACTTCAGCTTCATTGCTCCCGCACTGAAATGTATCGGATTCTACGGCACATACACCTATACTCATACCAAAGTGAACAACTTCAACTTCGAAGGGCGCGAAAACGAGAAAGACCTTTCACTGCCCGGCTCTCCCGAACACACAGCCAATGCTTCACTTTACTTTGAGAAAAAAGGTTTCAACGTACGTCTCTCCTACAATCATGCATCAAGCTTTATCGACGAGATGGGCGAAGTTGCCGCATTAGACCGTTATTACGATACCGTAGATTATATGGACTTGAACGCCAGTTATACATTCGGCAAGAAAATAAAGACAACGTTCTATGCAGACGCTACCAACTTGTTGAATCAACCGCTTCGCTATTATCAGGGAACCAAAGACCGCACAATGCAGTCGGAACACTATGGTGTAAAAATAAATGCCGGCGTAAAAATCAACTTCTGATACTCTCCGGACACCGGATTCATTCCTTTAAAAGGAAACCCTCGTTCCTTTAAAAGAAACGGAGCATTGGTTTAAAAGGAACAGCCCTTTCCTTTTAAAGGAACAAGCCGAAAGTCCGGGAGTGACAAGCGCTATATTATAAACCACTAATTATCAATAGAATATGAAGATTAAAAGTTTATTAATTCTCGTACTGATTTCCATTTGCAGCTTCGTCCAGGCACAATTGGACTATTCTATATTTGACAAGAAGTTTAACTTCTATGTGGCGAATGATTTAGGACGCAACGGATATTACGACCAAAAGCCCATTGCCGAATTAATGGGTACGATGGGGGAAGAAATCGGCCCCGAGTTTGTAGTGGCTACCGGAGATGTTCATCATTTCGAAGGAGTACGCAGTGTGAACGACCCTTTGTGGATGACCAACTACGAACTGATTTACTCTCACCCGGAACTGATGATTGACTGGTTCCCCGTCTTGGGAAATCACGAATATCGCGGCAACACGCAAGCCGTACTGGATTATACCCATGTCAGCCGTCGCTGGACAATGCCCGACCGCTACTACACCCGGACATTCGAAGACAACGGAGCCACTATCCGCATCGTATGGATAGACACGGCTCCGCTGATTGACAAATATCGTAATGAAAGTGATAAATACCCCGATGCCTGCAAACAGGATATCAACAAGCAATTATCATGGTTGGAGTCCGTGCTCGCCAATGCCAAAGAAGAATGGATTATCGTAGCCGGACATCATCCCATCTATGCCTATACTCCGAAAGAAGAGAGCGAGCGCCTGGATATGCAAAAACGTGTGGATTCCATCCTGCGGAAACACAAGGTAGACATGTACATCTGCGGACACATCCATAACTTCCAGCACATCCGCATTCCGGGAAGCGACATCGACTATATCGTTAATTCCGCCGCATCTCTGGCGCGCAAAGTGCAACCTGTTGAAGGGACAAAGTTCTGTAGTCCCGAACCGGGTTTCTCCGTCTGCTCCATCGACAAGAAAGAACTCAACTTACATATGATAGATAAAAAAGGGAATATACTCTATACGGTCACCCGGAAGAAATAAGTTTCCTTGATGATATAAGTTCTACTCTCAGTGAAAAAACACACGACACAAGGTGTCTCTTTCGTGATGAAAGGGACACCTTATACTTTATCGGTCTTATCTCCCTGTCCCGTCTGATTCGCTGAATCGCTATTTCTCAAATCATCTTTTGGAATCGTCGTCTCGTTTCCATCACGTACAGCCATGTAATGCGGTGACATGATTTCTATTCCCGCTTCATTGAATTTATCCTGGATATTCTGATACAAATCCGAATAAATTTGCGACATCCGGTTGGCATCCTTGATATAGGCATTGATCTGATAGACCGGATACCAGTCGCTCAGTGAAGTTTCAAGTACGAACGGACGCGGGTCGTCCACTACACCCGGGGTATTCAATGCCGCTTCAATCAGCAAAGGATTCACCCGTCGCCAGGGTACATCGTAACCTATGGATACTTCAGTGTGGATA
Organism: uncultured Bacteroides sp.; assembly: GCA_947038155.1. Classification (GTDB taxonomy): domain Bacteria; phylum Bacteroidota; class Bacteroidia; order Bacteroidales; family Bacteroidaceae; genus Bacteroides. Next base: position 15,874 of record CAMQVH010000046.1, read on the forward strand.
ATCAAACCATATTCACGCGCCGAAGTACTGTAATTCACTGTATGCGATGACATGATAAATGAATTAGGCACGGTGACCACTTCATTTTTAGGCGTACGAATACGGGTGACAAGGGGAGTTTTCTCTATAATATTTCCGATGGTATCGTTCAGCTTAATCCGGTCGCCCATCTTGAACGGACGCATATAGGTAATCACCAGTCCGGCAATGATATTACCGATAACCGTGCTTGAACCGAGCGAAACAATCAATCCGACAAAAACGGAGATTCCCTGGAACACACCGGAACTGGCTCCCGGCAGATAAGGGTAAATCATCGCAATCATAAATGCATAAAGCAGGAATCGGATGATATGGAAAGTCGGCATCGCCCAGTCCGAATAGAAACCGTTGATTTTAAGACGTCCAACTTCCACCTCACGCGCCAGATAAAGTACCAGACGCACCAGATACTTCACCGCATACCAGATAACGATAATAGTAAACAACTTGGGAATATAATCCACGATGCCTATAAAAATATTCTTAATCGGATTCCATATATATCCCAGCAAGCGATATGCCAGCCCTTCTGTCTGCGGGAATATGATAAAAATAAGAGGTACGGTAAACAACAGTTGCAACGCCATCAGTATATACCGCCCTACACTGGCGAGAAAAACCAGCAGGTTGGCCTGCTTCTGCGTATCAAGCAATTCATATCCTTGAATGGAGACAGGCTTTATCTTCGTATCCTTCAACCGCAGGATTCGTGCTTTCACTTTACGGAACAACCAGTTCGTGAGACGGAAAAGTAAATACTGACCGACAATCACCAACACGAAATAAAGAATCCGCTTTACCATCCGCCAAATGCTATGTTCAGCCTTCATCTCATGCAGTTTGGAGACAACATTCTCCCGTCTCTCTTTGGCAAGGGAGTCACGAGAAACACCTTCCCACAATGCATCCTGGTCTGTGAGTGAAAGCAACACCTTATTGCCGTACATCAAATCGGAAACAATATCCGAATGGTCGATAGAAACGGAATCGGGACGGAGATTGAAGCGTTTTCCCAGTTCCTCAACTGCCATGCCTGTCATTTGCGCCCGTTGCTGGGGAGTATATCCGCCACGTTTGGTAAAAAGATAGAATAAGGTATCGCCATCCGCCACTACAGGTATTCCCTTCGTGAACTGGCGCAAAGAATCAATGCGCTGTCGTTGCTGTGCGTATTTCACGGAATCGGCGGTAGCCATCTGGAGTTTCATTTGCTCCATCTCCATACGCATATTCGCTTCATTGAGCCGGGCTTCTTCCAATGTCTTTTGCAAATTTGCCACATAAGCCGAGTCTGAATCCCGCTTCAAGGCGGGATGTGTCTCGGCTATGGTATCTCCGGCAAATATCTTTTTGACAGCTTGCTCCAACTGTGCCTGCGCCCCTATTGCCCCCAAAGACATCAGCAACACCAACACCATTTTTTTCATTCTATTCATCTCCATATCCTATTTATTCGCTGAAAGTGAATTAAGGTTAATCCTTTTTTATTCCAAAAACAGAACAAACATACGGATTGTTTTTGACATATCAACTTCCAAAATGATTATCTTTGCAACCAAACAGAAAAAAGTATGAATATATTATTTCTTATAGGAGGACTCATCCTCATTCTTTTAGGTGCCAACGGACTGACAGACGGATCGGCTTCGATAGCCAAACGCCTTCGTATCCCACCTATTGTTATCGGACTTACCATTGTCGCATTCGGCACTTCTGCCCCAGAACTGACAGTCAGCGTCGCTTCCGCCCTCAAAGGCAGTGCAGACATAGCCATAGGCAATGTGGTGGGTAGCAACATCTTCAACACATTGATGATTGTAGGTTGCACCTCCCTGTTTGCCCCGATTGTCATCACCCGGAATACGCTCAGGAAGGAGATACCGCTCTGCATTCTTTCTTCTGTCGCCCTGCTGGTATGCGCCAATGATGTCTTTCTTGACAAAGCTTCGGAAAACATCCTAAACAGGGTGGATGGCCTATTATTGCTTTGTTTTTTCGCCATCTTCATGGGATATACCTTCGCGATTGCCCGTACTCCGTCCACGCCTCCCACGGGTGACTCCCAGCAATTCGCTCACCCCACCGAAGAAGATGAAATCAAATTGCTCCCCTGGTGGAAATCCAGCCTTTATATTCTTGGCGGGCTCGCCGCACTTATTTACGGCGGACAATTATTCGTCAATGGAGCTACAGGTATTGCCCGCAACCTGGGTGTCAGCGAATCGATTATCGGACTGACGCTGGTTGCAGGAGGTACTTCTCTTCCTGAACTGGCAACGTCTATCGTTGCCGCATTAAAGAAAAATCCGGAAATTGCCATTGGAAATGTAATCGGCAGTAATCTCCTCAATATTTTCTTTGTACTAGGATGTAGTGCCAGCATCACCCCTCTCCATCTTAACGAAATTACCAACTTCGACCTGTTTACATTAGTAGGTTCCGGTATCCTGCTCTGGTTCTTCGGGCTGTTCTTTGCCAGACGGACGATTACGCGAATAGAGGGAAGTATTATGGTGCTTTGCTATGTGGCATACACAGTGGTGCTGATTTATAACGCATAAATATAGAAGAAAGCTTCCGGAATTGAGCCCGACTTGGGACGGGCGAAATAAAGACGTGACTTATATGGAACGTTTCGGACGATTAATGGCAGGGCTGGCTCCCTGGCTGTCATTAGCGGACGACGACACTCCGGTAGGAATCAATCCGACGCAGACAACTCCGCGAATGGGAAAAGGGCAAGTTCGTGCCGGCATGACGGCTGTCATCAAACGTATGTTTGGAAATAACCGCAATCTCAACACGAAAGATTTCCTCACGCTAGGCTTCAACGGTTCCCAAGCCGGCATTTCGGATTATTATACCAATAATGGAAGCCTATATATGGCGTCACTCACTTTCCTGCCGCTAGGTCTTCCCGCAGACGATCCCTTTTGGACAGATGCTTTACAACCCTGGACTTCGAAGAAAGCATAGGATGGAGAAATTTTTCCGAGAGGTCATTCTTATCAGGAGGAATAAAGAGTAATCAGTACTAAATAATAGTCCTACCTTGTATCTATTATCGTTAGCTATGACCTCACATTAAACAACGAATAAAACATTAACCATATAAATAAAAATATCATGAATAGACAGACGCTCTTAACACTACTTACTACATTTGCTTTACTCTTCAGTCTCAGTTTCTCTTGCAATGCCAAGGGAAAAGACAAAGCCAAACACGTTGTCTTTATCGGACTGGATGGCTGGGGTGCATATAGCCTGCCCAAAGCAGACATGCCCAACGTCAAGAAACTAATGGAAGACGGCGCCTACACACTCAAGAAACGGTCGGCACTTCCTTCTTCCAGTGCCATCAACTGGGCATCCATGTTTATGGGAGCCGGACCGGAACTTCACGGATACACCGAATGGGGCTCTAAAACTCCGAAGCTTCCGTCACGCGTATTGAACAAGAACGGAATCTTCCCCACTGTCTTCCAATTGCTGCGCGACGCCCGCCCAGAAGCGGAAATCGGCTGTTTGTACGAATGGGAAGGAATCAAATATTTAGTAGACACCCTTTCGATGAGTTATCATTACCATGTTGCCGATTGCAACAAGGCTCCCAAAGAATTAGGCAATGTAGCATCCTCCTATATAAAGGAGAAACATCCGGCTCTCGTTGCCATCTGTTACGACGGTCCCGACCATACGGGACATACTGAAGGACATGACACTCCCGCCTATTATGAAAAACTCAAAGAGTTGGATACCTATGTCGGACAAATTGTCCAAGCTGTAAAAGACGCAGGAATCCTTGATGATACTATTTTCATATTAACTTCCGACCACGGTGGCATTAACAAAGGCCATGGCGGCAAAACAATGCAGGAAATGGAAACAGCTTTCATTATTTCCGGCAAGAATATTAAAAAAGGACTTCGTTTTGATGACGTGAGCATGATGCAGTATGATATAGCTTCTACAATAGCATCTATTTTCAACCTTGAGCAACCACAAGTGTGGATAGGCAGACCGATGAAGATGGTTTTCAAATAATCACTCCGGAATTATTCTATACTGGAAAGGGAAAGGAGAAGTTGGAAACCAGACTGATTTCTCCTTTTATTGTCCTGCTCCTCAACCATCCTTAACTTTGCCTCATTATTTAGAGCCTGTTTAAATTTTCCTGAGATTATGTTAGATAGGCTTTACCGAC
>CAMQVH010000047.1 GCA_947038155.1 uncultured Bacteroides sp.
AAATCTGGACGGCTATCTTTTTAGGCTATACCTGCTATCGCGGACGGTTGTACTTACAAAGAAATCTCCGCTCTTTTTACTGTTTTATTTTTTGTTGAGAATTTCACGTGCTCCGGGACCTTCGTGATTTGGATAGCCCGGGGTGTGATTTCTGCACCGTGGGTCGGCATCAACTTTCAGGCTGCGATAGTCGTCTTTTGTCCGGGTGATGTAGTCGTCGAGCATTGCACGGTGTTCTGCAAGAACTTTTGTGTATTTAGGGTCTTTGGCTAGATTCTTGCGTTCTCCCGGGTCTTTCTTCATGTCGTACAGTTCTTCTCCGTTCCCTTCAAGGTAGTGGGTGTATTTGTATCTTGGTCCACGTACCATACGTCCGGGAGTCGTCACGTATTCATATTCGCTATGCCATTCGGAGACGACATACGGGTGGGTTTTCTTCTGTTTCTCTCCTTTTAGGGTGGGGGCAAGACTGATTCCCGCTTTTTCCGCCGGAATGGAAATTCCTGCCAGGTCGCAAAGGGTGGGCAGAAGGTCGAGTGTGGGCTGTGTGAGCAGATGATCTACCGGTTTTTTTTGTTGTTTGATGCCGGGGCCTGCAAATATGAACGGAACGTTTGTCATTTCGTCATAGAAGCTGATATGCTTGGTCACCATGCGGTGTGAAGCCATTCCGTCGCCGTGGTCGGCTAGGATGACTATGATGGTGTTCTTTCCGGCTGGTGTGGAATAGAGTGCTTTCAGTACGCTGTCCACTTGTTTGGATACCATCTTCGTATAGTGCTGGAAGGCTGCGATGTAGTGGCGGTAGTTCTCCTCGCTCCAGTGGGAAGCCTGTGTCATGCGGCGGTGGCTGCAACAAATATACTGTACGGGAGTAGGGATGTTGTTCCAGTCTTCGACATCGAAGTTGGCAGGCAGTTCGGGAAGAGTGCCGCTGACATGGCGGTCTGTGTGTACGCCTTCGTTTGCTCCTACGAATCCGCAGATATTGTGAGGGTTTTGAAAGTCGGCGATGCAAATGAAAGGTTCCTGTGGCGGGTTGCTCAGATAGGCTACTGCGTCTTCACAGGTTCCCACATCAAGGAAACTGTCGTTGTTGACGGGAAATTCGGGGTCGGTAAATGGTTTTGCTACCGGTTCCTTATGCTTGAATCCTCTTAGCGAACCCATGTCGTGAGTCTTTCCGAAGTGCACGGCTTCGTAACCGTTTTCGGAGAAAAGGCTTCCTAGTGTCGGTATGCTTTCCGGTATGTGTGTGTTGACGGGTTCGCTGGAATTGGAACGTACGTTGGTTTGATGAGGCATCATGCCGCTCCATAAGGCTGCGCGTGAAGGTTGGCTGAGAGGACAGCCTACATAAGCATTGGAGAAGATAACCCCTCTCGAAGCTACTTCGTCCATAGGAAGGGTGCATCCTTGTGTATGCCCGTAAGCGCCTACGACACGTTGCGTCAAATGGTCGCATTGGATAATCAGGAAATTCGGCTTTTCTTGTGCCTGGGCCGCTATGCCGCATAGGGCTAAACCCATGAAAGGATAAATCGTTTTCATTCTTGGTTAGAATTAGGTAATATTGATTTTGCAACAAAAGTAGGAAAAAAGGGGATGTAAAAAAGGGTAGGAGAGCGGTTTTGGACGTAAATGAAAGGATTTTGTACAAAAGTGGAATCCTGAAAAAGAGAATGGTGGCCAACCTGCGGAATAATTGCAGTTTGACCACCATTCGTTATTTATCGTTTTCCGTCGATTAGCTGTTCATGCTCATCAGGAATTCGTCGTTATCTTTGGTTTTCTCCAGACGGTCTTTGACGAAATCCATTGCTTCAATCGGATTCATGTCGGCAAGGTATTTGCGTAATATCCACATGCGGTCGAGCGTTGTCTTGTCAAGCAGCAGGTCGTCGCGGCGAGTGCTGGAGGCAGTGATGTTGACAGCGGGGAAGATACGTTTGTTGGACAGGTTGCGGTCGAGTTGCAGCTCCATGTTACCTGTACCCTTGAATTCTTCGAAGATAACTTCGTCCATCTTGGAACCGGTATCAATTAAGGCAGTAGCGATGATGGTCAGTGAACCGCCGTTTTCGATGTTACGTGCCGCACCGAAGAAACGTTTGGGTTTGTGCAATGCGTTGGCATCGACACCACCGGAAAGCACTTTGCCGGATGCCGGGGAAACTGTATTGTATGCGCGTGCCAGACGGGTGATGGAGTCAAGGAAGATAACTACGTCGTGACCACATTCTACCAGGCGTTTTGCTTTTTCCAATACGATACCTGCGATTTTCACGTGGCGTTCTGCCGGTTCGTCGAAAGTGGAAGCGATGACTTCCGCGTTAACGCTGCGTGCCATGTCGGTTACTTCTTCAGGGCGTTCGTCAATCAGCAGCATAATCATATATACTTCCGGGTGGTTGGCTGCTATCGCATTGGCGATGTCTTTCATCAGGATAGTCTTACCGGTCTTCGGCTGGGCTACGATGAGTGCACGTTGTCCTTTACCAATCGGAGCGAAAAGGTCTACAACACGAGCGGACATGGAGTCTGAATAACCGCCTTTACAAAGCTTGAACTTTTCATCCGGGAAGAGGGGAGTCAAATGTTCGAAAGGAACACGGTCGCGGACGAAAGCTGCGTCACGTCCGTTGATTTTCGATACTTTGACCAACGGGAAATATTTTTCTCCTTCTTTCGGCGGACGGATAACTCCTTCTACTACGTCACCGGTCTTCAAGCCGAATAGCTTGATTTGTGACTGTGATACGTAAATGTCGTCCGGAGAAGAAAGATAGTTGTAATCGGATGAACGGAGGAATCCGTATCCATCCTGCATGATTTCCAAAACGCCTACGCCATTGAGGATATCGTCAAATTCGTATGGCTTTTTACGCTCGATAATTTTGCGCTCCTGTGGTTGCTGTGCCGGGAAGTTCTCACTGGCATTGTTCTGCTGGTTGGAACGTTGCATAGGCAGGCGCTGCTGGTTCTGAGCCTGGTTTTGGTTATTGTTGCGCTGGAAATTATTATTGTTGTTAGCATTATTGTCACGTGGGCGAACAATACGCGGACGTTGCTGCTGGGCTTGTTGCTGCTGTTGGGACGGGTGTTGCTGAGGCTGTTGTTGCTGAGAGTAGGGGGCTTGCTCGGCCGGCATTTGTGCCGGTTCTGCTTTCGTTGCCTCGAATTTACCGAATAATTCAGTCGGAAGCTCTATTTTTTCTGAAGGCAGGTCCTCGATTGGGATAAAATCATCATCGTCGGCATTGGACAAGATATTGCTTTCTTCATCGATAGCGGGTGCAGCTTTCTTTTGTGGTTTTGCTATTGCCTTCTTTTCAGAGGGCTTGTTGGCTTCAACGGCAGACTTATTAGTTTCGGCAGTAGAACTGTTGGTTTCTACCACAAGCTTGTTGGGTTTTTCCTTCTTTTCAGCAGGTTGCGACACCGGAGCTACTTTCTGTGTAGCTTCAGTAGGCTTTTCTGCTGCAACAGGTTTTGCTTCCATAGCCTTGGTCACTACCGGCTTGGCATTCTCTACCTCTTTTTTTTCTGTTGTCTCAGAATTCTTGCGTGGACGACCTACTTTACGCTTCGGAGCAGCGTTCTCGTTTTTGGCATCAATGGCGGGAGTCTCTTTTTCTTTGTTTGTATTTTCCTCTTTGGAAGGTTGTTGCGTCTTTACAGGAGTAGCTTCTTTGGTCTTTGCAACTTCTCCGCCCTTGGCTGCGGAAACTGCCTTGTCTTCTTTCTTGGCAGGAGTTACACGTGGCGAACGCTTTTTCTTGTCTTCTTTGCGTTCTTCTTTGAGCTTATCTGCGGCAACCTTCTTAGTAGCTCCTACGATTGCTTGTTCATCGAGTATCTTATAAACAAGGTCTTCTTTTTTGAATGAGTCTGCTTTTTTAATGCCTAAATCTTTGGCAATAATTTGAAGTTCCGACAGTTCTTTGTCGTTTAATTGGATAATGTTATACATATAGTATGGTAAGTTATTAATATTTTTTTAGCTGAATTACGGACAGCATTACTACAGCTTATAGCTATAGATATGCAAGTATACGTTTGGTTTTTTGTTATGAATTAGGGATGTATGTGTTGAATCGTAGAATGTTTCAACGGGGCAAAGATAATAATTTTTTTTGGTTTCATGAACAATCAAATATTTTTTTCCACGTAAAAGTGTATCTTTGCTATATAAAAGAAAATAGTATGACAGTAAATGAAGCTTATTTAATTTATTTTTCGCCTACACATACATCAAAACAAATAGCGGAGGCGATTGTTCACGGAACGGGCATAAAAAATATTCTTCCCATAAATGTCACTCAACAGGCTGCCGGAGAAATTGTAATTCCTGCGTCTGCATTAGCTATTATTGTGGTTCCCGTGTATGGGGGGCATGTGGCTCCTTTAGCAATGGAGCGTTTGCAGGGGATCCGCGGCTTGGATACGCCCACCGTTTTAGTTGTGGTTTATGGAAACCGTGCTTATGAAAAAGCTTTGATGGAGTTGGATGCTTTTGCCATACCTCATGGAATGAAGGTGATTGCCGGGGCAACTTTTATCGGAGAACACTCGTATAGCACCGATGAACACCCCATTGCCGTCGGGCGTCCTGATGACTCTGATTTGGCTCTGGCTGCGGAGTTCGGGAAAAAAATCCGGAAGAAAATAGAGACAGCCGATGCTATGGATACTCTTTATCCGGTAGATGTGCGTGCTATCAAACGTCCGAGCCAACCTTTCATTCCCTTGTTTCGTTTTTTGAGAAAGGTCATCAAGTTACGCAAAAGTGGTACGCCGCTTCCCCGTGCTCCTTGGGTGGAAAATGAAAGTGTATGTACTCATTGCGGATTATGCGTGGTTCGTTGTCCGGCAGGAGCTATAACCAAAGGTGATGAGTTGCATACGGATGAGTCTAAATGTATCAAATGTTGTGCCTGTGTAAAAGCCTGCACTAAAAAGGCGCGGGTATATGATACGCCTTTTGCGACTTTACTGTCTGATTGCTTTAAGAAGCAGAAACAGCCTCAGACTATCTTGTAAATAACGATACGTTGGGTCGTTTCATCAATACGGAAGCGGTTGTCTGTCCGTTCGCCTATCAGCCACGCAATACGTTCACCACAGCAGAGCACCCACTGGCGCTCTTTTTGTCTGATAGAGAATTTGCGGTCGGTCAGATAATCGCTTATCTTTTTCTTTCCTTTCATTCCGAAGGGAACAAAGGTGTCTCCTGTCTGCCACTTCCGATAAGAGATTTCTCCGTTTAGCTTGTCTGCGTCAAAACAGGCTATTCCCTTTTCTCTCGGAATCGGAAAGTCAGGCGTATATTCTTTTTCTTCTTTGATAATCTGAAAAGGAAGTTCCTCTTTGTTTCCTGATTGGGTGTTTTCTAATAAAAGGAGTTCCCTGTCTTTAATCACTCTCCATTCTTTACTGCTGAATTGTTTTCCCGGTTGTCCGTGAAGCGAATTGGTAATATCTTTGATTTGTGCGGAGTTGAAGCCCAAAGGGTGCAGAATTTCAAATAAAAGAGCTTCGGGTGCCGGCTCTTTTAATAATTCGCGGATTCGGATGCCTTCTGATGTGGTTATTTTTGTTTTGGCTTCCTCTATATATCTATTGTATATGGCAGATATGTCATTCAGATAATTACTGGTTTCTATCAGGCTGTTTTTTACCGATGGATTGATAGTCTGCATGAGAGGAAGAACGTTGAGACGGATTTTATTACGGGTATACTCGTCTACCAGATTGGTGCTGTCTGTCACATAAGCTTGCCCGATGCTTTGCAGGTAATGTAGGATTTCTTCCCGGTTGATACAAAGTAAAGGACGTATGATTGCTCCATTGCGGGGACGGATTCCTAATAGTCCGGTAATTCCTGTTCCGCGAATCAGGTTGAGCAATATCGTCTCTACGCTGTCATCTTGATGGTGGGCAACTGCAATGACATCAGCCTGGCATTTGTTTCTTACTTCTTCGAACCAATTATAACGTAATTCGCGGGCGGCCATTTCGATGGAAATATGATTCTCGGTTGCATATCGGGTCGTGTCAAAATCAACTGTGTGCAGGCGGATTTCGTATTTCTTGCATAATTGGCGGACGAATTGTTCGTCGCGATTCGATTCTTCACCGCGCAAATGGAAATTGCAGTGTGCGGCTTCGCAATGATAACCTGCTGCATGAAGGATGCATAACAATGCCACCGAGTCGGCGCCGCCGCTCAATGCTACCAGAATGTTGCTGTCGGAAGAAAATAAATCTTCTTTTTCTATATATTGTATAATCCGTTGTTGTATCATATGCTGCAAAGATAATAGTTTATTAAAGTATCTCAAGTGAATGAGCGTTGTTTTTAGTTGCAGGCTGGGGGATTAGAATATGAAAGCGCCTGTTATTTAAAAACAATCTAAATAATTTGCGTGCTCCGAAGTTATGAATTATCTTTGCCGAAAATTTTGAGAGTTATGCGTTTGTCCGAATTGAAAACAGGCGAAAAAGGTGTCATCGTTAAGGTATTGGGGCACGGTGGTTTTCGTAAACGTATTGTGGAGATGGGTTTTATTAAAGGTAAGACGGTTGAAGTACTGTTGAACGCTCCACTAAAGGACCCCATTAAATATAAAGTTCTGGGTTATGAAATTTCTCTTCGTCGTCAGGAGGCTGAGATGATCGAAGTGGTCAGTGAAGAGGAAGCTATAAAACTGGCTGAAGAGACTATTTACCATGAAGGGTTGCCTGAAGATATATCTGTAAAAGAAGAAGAGATGAAACGGTTTGCGTTAGGCAAACGCCGCACCATCAATGTTGCCTTGGTCGGAAATCCGAACAGTGGCAAGACTTCTTTGTTTAATCTGGCTTCCGGTGCTCATGAGCATGTAGGAAATTATAGCGGTGTGACTGTGGATGCCAAAGAAGGTTATTTCGACTTTGAAGGTTATCACTTCCGTATTGTCGATTTGCCGGGAACTTATTCTTTGTCGGCATATACGCCGGAAGAGATTTATGTTCGCCGTCATATTATCGACGAAACCCCGGATGTTATTATTAATGTAGTTGACTCTTCGAACCTTGAGCGGAATTTATATCTGACTACTCAACTCATTGATATGAATGTCCGTATGGTCGTGGCTCTGAATATTTACGATGAATTGGAAGCCAGTGGGAATACATTGGACTATCATTTATTGAGCAAATTGTTCGGTGTCCCGATGCTGCCTACGGTAAGTAAGAAAAATCGCGGACTGGACACTCTGTTTCATGTGGTTATTAACCTCTATGAAGGAGTCGACTTCTTTGATAAACAGGGAAATATGAATCCGGAAGTGCTCAGAGACCTGACCGAATGGCATGACTCTTTGGAAGATCGGAAACACCATGAAGAGGAACACTTGGAAGACTATGTGCGTGAACATAAGAAAACCGGACGTGTATTCCGGCATATTCACATCAATCATGGCCCCGATTTGGAAAAAGCGATTGATGCTGTAAAAGATGAAGTTTCCAAGAACGAATTTATCCGCCATAAATATTCCACTCGCTTCCTGTCTATCAAGTTGTTGGAGAACGACTTGGACATAGAGAGTTTTGTGCGTACTTTGCCGAATGCGGAAGCTATTCTCAGTATTCGTGATAAAATGGCTAAGCGTGTTCAGAGTACGATGAATGAGGATTGTGAATCCGCTATTACGGATGCAAAATATGGTTTTATCAGTGGTGCGTTGAAAGAAACGTTTACTGATAACCACTTGGAACAGGCACAGACTACAAAAGTGCTGGATGCCATCGTTACTCATCGTATTTGGGGCTATCCCATCTTTTTCCTTTTTATGTATCTGATGTTTGAGGGCACGTTTGTGCTTGGCGAATATCCGATGATGGGGATTGAATGGCTGGTGGGACAGATTGGTGATTTGATTCGCAATAATATGTCCGAAGGGCCGTTGAAGGATATGCTGGTTGACGGTATTGTCGGCGGAGTAGGGGGAGTCATTGTCTTCTTACCGAATATCCTTATTCTGTATTTCTGCATTTCGTTGATGGAGGATTCAGGATATATGGCACGTGCTGCGTTTATTATGGATAAGATTATGCATAAGATGGGATTGCATGGGAAGTCATTTATTCCGTTGATTATGGGATTCGGATGTAATGTGCCTGCTATTATGGCTTCGCGTACGATTGAGAACCGGAAAAGCCGTCTTATTACGATGCTGGTGAATCCGTTGATGTCTTGCAGCGCGCGTCTGCCTATCTATTTGCTGCTGGTGGGAGCTTTCTTCCCGAACAATGCCAGTTTGGTGTTGTTAGGTATTTATGCGATCGGAATATTTCTGGCTGTGTTGTTGGCGCGTTTGTTCAGCAAGTTTTTGGTGAAGGGTGACGATACTCCGTTCGTGATGGAACTTCCGCCATACAGGATGCCGACAGCTAAATCAATCTTCCGCCATACATGGGAGAAAGGAGCCCAGTATTTGAAGAAAATGGGAGGGATTATTATGATTGCTTCTATTATCATTTGGTTCTTAGGGTATTATCCGAATCATGACGCATATGAGACGGTAGCCGAACAGCAGGAAAATTCTTATATAGGTCAGCTTGGCCGTGCGATAGAGCCAGTGATTACACCTATGGGGTTTGACTGGAAGCTGGGTATCGGTTTGATTTCGGGAGTAGGGGCGAAAGAGTTGGTTGTTAGTACTTTGGGTGTTTTATATGTAGACGATCCGGAAGCTGATGAGGCTAGTTTGGCGGAGCGGATACCGATAACTCCACTGGTTGCTTTCTGTTATATGTTGTTTGTGCTGATTTATTTTCCATGTATTGCGGCATTGGCAGCTATCAAGCAGGAGTCCGGCAGTTGGAAATGGGCGCTCTTTGCTGCCTGTTATACAACGGGATTAGCTTGGCTTGTTTCATTCGCAGTTTATCAGATTGGAGGACTATTTGTATGAATAATTGGCAGGAGTGGGTGGTCGGAGTACTGATTGTACTCTGTATTGCCCGAGTCATATACGGGATTTATATTTTTTTTCGTCGCACGCGCGAAAGTGCTAATCCTTGCGATAGCTGTGTAAGTGGCTGTGAATTAAAGGATATGATGGAGAAGAAGAGACATGAATGTAGTGTAAAGAAAAAAAGTACAAAGAAAAATTGCTGCGGATAGTTGGTAGTTTCAAAATTTGTACTACCTTTGCAACCGCAAACGAGAAATTACGGTTCCTTGGATGAGTGGCTTAGTCAGCGGTCTGCAAAACCGTGTACGGCGGTTCGAATCCGCCAGGAACCTCACAAAGCCCTTTCAGATGATTTCTGAGAGGGTCTTTTTTTTGAAATAGGCAAAGATGGTACTACTTTTATAATTCTTTTGCATTTTGGTGCATTCTGTATACTTCCATAAGATGGGCTTCACAAATAGTCCGATGTCATAGTTTGTTCTGTATCTTAATCATGGGAGTGTATCTAAGCCCGTCAGTTTCCTGTTCTTCGGCTATTTTAGAAAAGCCTAAACTTTCATAGAACCTTATGGCATAGGATGAAGAATTCACTGTTATTTTATTTACTATTTGATTTGCATAAGCGCAATTAAATAATTCTCTACCTATGCCTTTGCGGTGATAGTCTGGATTTATGAAAAATAGAGAGATATGTGTGCCGTTGAGTTTAGTACCAATTATACCAACAAGCTCATTGTTGTCAAAAGCCCCCCAAATAGTGAGCTCATTTATTAATTCCTTGTTATAAACGAACTTTTTAAATGTTTTTAATCCGTTGGCATTGAAGTCTGTTGTTCCGCATTTAGTAAATACAGCAAGTGATAATTGTATCGCTTTGTTGTATTCTTCATTATTTATTTTCTTGATATTCATGTTATAACTCCTTATTTAATTTATCCAAGTCTTTTGCCATCCAAAAGTTAGTTAGACAACACTGATTAGCTCTGCGCTTTTGTTCCATTTTTACAGCGTAGCCGTTTTTTTCAAAGAAAGGACGGGCTGTTATACTTACTTCTGATGTGATTTGCTTAATACCCTCTGCAATTGCATACCGCTCTATTTCTTTCAAAAGCATAGTGGCAATACCTTTACCTTGAAAATCTTTGTGAATGAACATGGAGTGTAAATAACCTTGTGGTGTAATGGACGAAAAGCCGACGACCTGCGATTGTTGATCAACAGCCACAATAAAATAGTGTGTCTCTATCATCCCCTTTATTTTAGCGAGGTCATCTCCACAGGATGCCCAGTCTTCTACTTCCTCCTGTGAGTAATCACGCCTGTTTATTTCAAGTACTGTATTCTTATATAAATCTCTCAGCTCAATAACATCTGATTGCTGCGCTACTCTGATTGCAAAGTCTATTTTCATATTTTGGTTCATATTCTTTTAGATTGTTTTATAAATGAAATTGCAATATTAGGCAAATGAAAAAAGAAAAGCATTGAAATAATTCAAGATTTTTCTTTATTAACTTTTTTTTTCCTTATATGGCTAACTGTTTCATGGAGGGATTCATTTTCAAATGGTTATTGAAAACTATTAAACAATTGGATTTACAATTTCTCATGTCTGGACATTTCGCTATCTTTGCATCGAAATATATTGGAATTTAGTTGAATATATCCATGAATCGTATAAAAGGCATACTTTATGCGGCAGTATCCTCTTCCACTTTTGGGCTTGCTCCGTTTTTTTCTATCACTCTGCTGTTAGCAGGCTTTTCAGCATTTGAAGTGCTTTCTTATCGTTGGGGAGTGGCGTCGGTTGTGCTGATTATATTCGGTATGCTGTCCGGATGCAATTTCCGGTTGGCTAGAAAAGATTTCGGAGTTGTATTTCTGCTGAGTTTGTTGCGGGCAATCACTTCCTTTAGTTTGATTATTGCTTATCAGAATATTGCTAGCGGAGTGGCTTCTACGATACATTTTATGTATCCCTTGGCTGTTGCTCTGGCGATGATGTTTTTCTTTAGGGAAAAGAAGTCTCTTTTAGTGATGCTTGCCGTCTTGATGTCTTTGTTGGGGGCGACTTTACTTTCATTGGGAGAGTTGGAAGCGAAGGACGGGAATACAATAGCCGGTCTGGTTGCCGCCTGTATCTCTGTTTTTTCATACGCAGGATATATAATTGGAGTACGGACAACGCGGGCTGTGCAAATAAATTCTACGGCACTGACTTGTTGCATCATGGGCTTTGGAACTGTTTTTTACCTTATAGGAGCTTTTTGTACTTCTGGACTCCAGTTAGTGTCAGATGGATATACTTGGCTGATAATTTTAGGGCTTGCTTTGCCGGCAACTGCTATTTCTAATATAACCTTGGTGCAGGCAATCAAATATGCAGGACCTACATTAACCTCAATTTTGGGAGCTATGGAACCATTGACAGCAGTTGTAATAGGAATTTTAGTTTTCAAAGAGCTTTTTACGGCGAATAGCGCGATTGGGATTCTTTTGATTTTGATAGCTGTCAGCGTAGTCGTATTCCGTAGGCAGAAGTCTTGAGCATAAGTATTAAATGAAAAAGCTGTTTACCATATCGATAAACAGCTTTTTCATTAGTGAGCCTCTTGTCGGATTCGAACCAACGACCCCGAGATTACAAATCACGTGCTCTGGCCAACTGAGCTAAAGAGGCGTTATTTTCTTTTGCGGGTGCAAAGGTATGAATTTATTCTAAAAATGCAAATACATCGCGCACTTTTTTTATATTTGCAGTCTCACTAATGATTATAAGAAGATGAAAAAGAGAATTATGAATGTGTGTGGAATGGCATTTTTTGCCATAAGTATATTGGCATGTTCCGGTCAGAAGAGGGGAACGGCGAGCGCTGAAACAGCATCGGATAGCGTGGAAGTGACTCCGGAAGCGGTGATTGCCGAAGCGGATAGTACAGGATATATCGTTCGGGTAGGAGAGACGGCTCCCGATTTCACGATTACTTTGACCGATGGCAAACAGGTAAGCTTGTCTTCTCTTCGGGGGAAAGTGGTGATGTTGCAGTTTACAGCGAGTTGGTGTGGTGTATGTAGGAAAGAAATGCCATTTATAGAAAAGGATATTTGGCTGAAACATAAAGACAATGCTGGTTTTGCATTGATTGGTATTGACCGTGACGAACCGCTTGATAAAGTGCTTGCTTTTGCCAAATCTACAGGAGTCACTTATCCGTTGGGATTAGATCCGGGAGCTGATATTTTCGCAAAATATGCCTTGCGTGAATCCGGTATAACAAGAAATGTGCTGATAGATAAAGAAGGGAAAATCGTAAAATTGACTCGTTTGTATAATGAGGAAGAGTTTGCTTCCCTTGTGCGGATGATTGATGAAATGCTGAAGTGATATATGGCTATTCTTTAGTGATTTATACCACATAAATATAGTGACGCTATCACATCGGGATGGCGTCACTATTTCTGTTACATAGCGTCACTATCCTTACCGCATGGCGTCACTATATTTATCTTGAATTATTCAGGCGAGACTGAGTTTTGCCAAATAATCGTAGTGTTTGCCTTTTTTTACCAGTTCGGCTTTGAACCCATATTCGGATGCATATAAGCTAAGTGTCTGGAAATCTATGTATAACCAATCGAACGTATCTCCTTTCACATCCTTATACTGCATCTGGAAATCAACTTCTCCGTAATAATCTCCGGCTAAATCAATGACTATGCTGCCATCTTCTTCCTCGAAAAGATAACGAAGGTCACTGGAGTCCATCAATATGCATCCCCCGGGGCGAAGGATGCGTTTCATCCGTTGAAAGAAGCCGGGCATATTGCTTAACTTTCCGATAATTCCCGAACCATTCATCAGCATCAGGATAGAATCGAACGTTTCGGTAAATGTTTCATCAAAGAGATTGATAAGACGTGTGTCATTGACTCCCCGTTGTTTCATAACCTCGACAGATAGCGGAGAAATATCAATGGCGCATACGTCTTTTCCCATTTCCTGAAGTGCCAGCGCATGGCAGCCGCTTCCCGCACCTACATCTAATATCCGTCCTGTGGCCATTTGGAGAGCGGTACGTTCCAGTACAGGCATGGATTGGATATTGCGGAACAGTTTCTTGACAGGGATTTCATCTTCCTCGAATTGAGAAGAAAATACTCGTAAGCGGTCGGCTCTGCGATGATTGAAATAATCAGAAATAGCGGCTCCCATCGGGTCCTTTTCTATGGAAAGAATTGTTGTTGTCATTGAGGGTTATGTATTGTTTTAGTCGGCAAAGATAAATAAATCCGTAGAAAAGGATTATCTTTGCCGTTGGAAATGTGAATATTAATAATGTATATTATATGAGTATAGAAGAAGCAATAATGGGTGGAATCGTCTTTAAAGGCAAGAAAGATAAGCCCAAAGAAGAGGAAAAAGTGAAAACGAAAGCGAAGAAAGCGACCTATATTCGTGGACAACACGGTTCGGGAGCAGCGAAGATGAAAGCAGAAATTCGTAAAAAAAGAGCAAATCGACATAAGAAATAAATATCGTGATAATCAATATTATTATTTGCGTAGCGGCAATTATACTACTAATTAAGGGAATTTCCTTGGTGTTAAGAACAGTGATGGTCTGGATGATGTTTGTTGGTATAATGAAGAATAGCAGAACAAAGATGCATGGAAGGGTTGTGGAGGTACAGACTAAGACTTATAGTAGCGATGATGGTGATATTACTGCGAATTATCCCATAGTGGAGTATAAATCGGATGAAGAGAAAGAAATGCATCGTCGAATGGCCACCTATGATTTTATCGTGGAAACGGCTAATTATTCTCATAAGTTATATTCTCAAAAGACACCTCATGTAGGAGATAAGGTGACAGTTATATGTAACCCGAAGACTCCGGATGAAATCTTGGCATTTTCCACTATGCCTCTTACAAGATTATTATGTAAACTGTTTGCTCCGGGATGTTTCTATGTGCTAGCAAGTATCTTAGGCGTCTGTTATGTATTTATTAAATGACTGATAAGGGAGTAAAGCACTCTCTCCTGAAAATAAATTACCCCTGTCACACATAGTTGTAACAGGGGTAATCTTATAATTGGGGTATTTTAACGCACTTTCAATTACTTCTGTGGAAGTATCTCAATCCAATAGTCGTCCGGGTCGTTGATGAAATAAAGCCCCATGGCAGTATTTTCAAAACATACACAATTCATTTCTTTGTGATAAGCCCTGACAGCATCGTAATCACCGGCCACACGAAAACAGAGATGGCTTTCATTCTCGCCCAGTTCATACGGAGCGGTATGATCTTTCAGCCAAGTCAATTCCAGGAGAAAGCCCGTCTCGTTATCTGTCAGATAAACTAACGTGAACGAACCGTCGGAAGCTTCTTTCCGGTGATGTTCTTTCAAACCGAGCGCTTTCTCATAGAAAGCAATGCTACGCTCCAGATTTGTTACATTGATATTGAAATGGTCAAATTTACTTTTTATTTCCATTGTTGCAATCTTCCTTATTTTTTCATTAAGAGCTTCACAATCTCACCGACATATGTACGGGGTTGTCCGGCTTGCGGAGCGGTTTGTGAAGGCAGTTTCTTACATTCAATAACAGCCGACGGAGTTGTTTGGTTCGGAGCATAGAGTTTCAGTGTATAACTGTCCGCTTTTTCGATGGCATCATAAGACTGTTCAGGAGAAAGCGTGCAGTAAGCCACGGCCTTGCCCGACTGATAACCCAGCGCGCCACCGGCATTTGCAGTCATATTTGTCATATTGAACTCATCCTTTCCGATACTGATAACCAATTTTCCGCTTCCCATCAAAGCATATACTTCGCCCGGAATCTGCTTTAAATTAACCTCTGTATAACCCGGCATATCTGCAGAAGCCTTGCCTATAGGAGTAGCAGGAGTGAGAGTTGCGGCGGGAACAGTCTTCTGAGCAGGTTCGGTAGTCGTCCCTTTAATATCAGTCTTCGCATTTGCGCCACCAATGACAATAGGCCCTGCGGCTGCAACGATTGACGGAGCCTTTTGCTCTTCTTCCTTCTTCTTTTTCTCTGCTTTCGGGCGCGTATCCGGTGCTCCGAAAGCTACGGCTACATCCATGAATATATCATCTGCGAAATCTACCGTTTTTCTGCGCCATTTTGCCAATCCGCGCACCAGTTTAGTCTTTGCTTTGTTAAGCGCATATTTGTCGGTAATCCATTCTTCCGCTTTATATTTTTCAGTATCGCGGTAGGTGAAACGTATCTTTTCCAGTTCTACCAGGCAATTTCCGGGTTTGCAAGTCACTGTAATCTGGTAATTGATAAGAGTACGGTCTAAAGACAATGCACTGGAACTGAATACAATCCATTCTTCTCCCACGCCGGCAATCGTACCTTTGTCTTTGTCGGAAAAGACGATGCGGCTGTCGATGTTCTTATTTTCTTTCAGGCGTTCGTCCATCCACTTCATTACCGTATTGTAGATTTGTGCCTGGCTCATTCCGGGAATCTGGAATTCCTTGGAGAATACTACTTTGCCATCCACTTCGGGAACAGCCCCTACAAGATACCTGGTATCGTCTTTTTTGTCTTTTGCAGAATCTGCCTTCATTGCCATCGGCAATGCGAGGAACAGAGTAAGAAACAGAATCGTAAATTTATTCATAATTATAATGTGTTTATTTGGTAATTTCAAAACTTTCGCCCCGACGGGTGATGCTGATAAAACGGCATCCTGCATCTTCGGCAAAACTTTGAAGCGCGTTGCCGCCTTCATAATCTTCACTGAAGTGCATGGGCACAAATATAGTAGTTTTTATTTGTTCGATGAACTGTTTTGCCCCTTTCATGTAATCTTTTCCCATTCTTCGGTCTACCGGAAACAGTACTAAATCAATGTTTGGCGCTTTTTCTTTTAAATATTTAACTTCTGCAAGGAAATCACCGTTAGCTTTTCGTATCTCAGCTTCGGTGGATTCTTCACTCCAGTGCCAGTTGTTCAGGTCGCCGGCATGGAAAATTCTCCAACCTTGCAGATGAATCAGGAACGAACTGCCTACATCCGTCGAGCCGAACGCGTCAATGCGGATGGTGTCATCCTCGTAAGTTTCTCCTTTCTTAATATAGAAAGCATCTTCGGCTTTGGCGCGGTGTGATTTCAGAATATCTTTGGAGAAAACATACTGAATGTCGGGACGTTGTTCTTTCCACGTCAATATATCACGGTTGAAGTGGTCGGGATGAAAGTGGGTAGCCAATACGTACAGTTTACCCGGCCTTTGCAGGAGATAATCATGTACGATTCCCCGGTTATGTTCGGATTCGGAAGAATCTTTGTAGTAATCAATGATAACAGTCACGCCTTCCGCTTCGATGGCGAAACCGCTGTGATAGATATAATCCAGTGTCATAAGCTGAATGTTTTATAGTTGCAATATTACGTATTCTAGTTGGAGTTGCCAAGAAAAATCGACGAAATCAGGGAGCAAGGCGACTGATTTCCCATTCGCCATCCGGTTGCAGGGTATATAAGAAGCGGTCGTGCAGACGGTTGGGGCGTCCCTGCCAGAACTCGATTCTTGTAGGCGTAACCGCATATCCGCCCCAGTTGGCAGGTCTTTCCACATTTTTCCCTAACCACCGGGCTGCTTCTCTGACAAAAGCACGCATCAATTGCATCCTGCTTTTGATGGACTGACTTTGCGGAGAGATTCGTGCGCCGATTCTGCTTTTGTAAGGACGCACGCGGAAATATTCGTCCGATTCTGCCGGTTCAACTTTGGCTGCCGTCCCTTCTATATGCACTTGTCTTTCGAGCGCATGCCACACAAAAGAAAGGGAGACATATGGATTTTGTGCCAACTGCTTTCCTTTGCGGCTTTCGTAATTCGTGTAAAAGACAAACTTACCATCATGTAGCCCTTTCAATAATACTGTGCGTGTGGACGGTTTTCCTTCGGGAGACACAGTGCCCACAATGACGGCAGTCGGCTCATCCACTTCTGCGTCAATCGCTTCTTGCAGCCATTGGCTGAAAAGCGAAAGCGGGTCGTCGGGAAGTTCATTTTCCCGCAACCCGCTTTTGGTATATTCTTGTCGGATATCAGCTAGACTTGTTCTCATCTACAAACTGTAACTTCTAATTAATAATTTCTCACATCGGTACTTCTATCAACAGAATATGTGAGTCCTTCAACGTTTCCAGTTCAAAACTGTTGGTTTCATAAATACCCATTCCGTCACGGCGTTTCATCACTTCGCCTTCCACTGTAATTTCCCCTTCGATAAGGAATATATATGCACCCGCATGGCTTTGATGCATATGGTATCCCAATTTCTTCCCGGCTTCTACCTTACCGATAGAGAACCAAGTATCTTGCAAAAGGGAAGCAGGTGTGCTGCCATCGGGTGATACGATAACTGCCAACTCATTCGGGCGTTCCAGTTCGCTGATATTGAAATCCTGGTAAACGGGACGTGTATTCCGTTCTCTCGGCATAATCCATATTTGCAGAAACTCCACCGGTTCTACGGGACTTGCGTTCATTTCACTATGGAAGATTCCTGTTCCGGCACTCATCGTCTGGATTTCCCCGACAGTGATAATCCGGCTGTTCTTCTTGCTGTCCCCATGTTGCAGATGACCTTTCAAGGGAATCGAAACGATTTCCATATTCTTGTGCGGATGAGTCTGGAATCCTTCTCCGGGTGCAACCTTGTCATCATTCAGTACGCGAAGGGCACCGAAGTTGATACGGTCGGAATCGAAATATTCATCGAAACTGAAAGTGTGGTAACTATCCAGCCAATCATATTGGGAATGTCCTCTTGTATCAGCTTTATGTATAACTTTCTTCATAATTTTCTCCTTTTTCTTGTGGTTATATTCTTGGTAAACAAAACCAAAGGTGAAAAGTTTTATCTCTTCACTTCATTTAGCAGAGGTTTGTGATTGATGAAATCTTTTATGTTTTGCAAGGTTGTCAGGGCAATATTCTCCATTGCTTCGCGTGTGAAGAATGCCTGATGAGAGGTGACAATCACATTATTGAACGAGAGCAGGCGGGCAAGCACATCATCGTCGATGATGCGGTCGGACTGGTCTTCGTAAAAGTATTCGCTTTCTTCCTCATATACGTCCAGTCCTGCGGAACCGATTTTCTTATTCTTTAACCCTTCAATCAGCGCATTGGTATGAATCAGCTGCCCGCGACCGGTGTTGATAATCATCACTCCGTCTTTCATCTTGCTGATGGAGTAGTCGTTAATAAGATATTTCGTTTCTTCAGTGAGCGGGCAGTGCAGGGAGATAATATCCGAATTATGATATAGTTCGTCCAGTGAAGTATAGACAATCTTCTCTTCCCGTGCGAAGTTATAATCAGGGTAGAGGTCATATGCCAGCACGTTCATGCCGAAACCTCTTAGGATATGAATCAGGATTTTCGCTATTTTTCCTGTGCCGATGATACCTGCTGTCTTTCCGCGCATATCAAATCCCATCAAGCCATGAAGGGAGAAATTACCCTCCTTAGTACGCCAGGAAGCACGTGGTATTTTACGATTCAGCGATAGCATAAGCGCCACCGTATATTCGGCAGTTGCATAGGGCGAGTAGGCAGGTACCCGTACAACGGTAATTCCGGCGGCGGCAGCCGCATCCAAATCCACATTGTTGAATCCGGCACATCGCAGTGCCAGTAGTTTTACTCCATTGGCTGCCATAATACGGATGACTTCTGCATCGGCAACATCGTTTACGAAGATGCATACAGCATCTGCGCCTTGCGTCAGTAGTACATTGTTCTTATTCAGATTTCCTTTGTAATAGCGTATCTCAAATCCGAATTCTTTGTTTCTATCATTGAAAGAAGATTCGTCATAAGGCTTTGTGCCAAAAAATGCAATAGTATAGCCCATCATATTATTTTATAAGTTATTATATTATAAAAACGTAAAAACAGGTGGATTTGTTTACTCTCCGTATGATGATAAATCTAGATTGTTTCATTAGAAACAGTTTGTTTTTTCAATTAAAATAGGTGGGTGAATGAAAATAAATGCACAAACGTATGCTTCGTGCGCAATAATATCGTATCTTTGCGCCCGAAATAATTTAAAAAAGATTTAGATGAGAA
>CAMQVH010000048.1 GCA_947038155.1 uncultured Bacteroides sp.
AAATCTGGACGGCTATCTTTTTAGGCTATACCTGCTATCGCGGACGGTTGTACCCGCAAAGAACATACACGCTTTTTATAAAACTAACCCTATTCAAAACTCTATCATTTCCTTACCTCAATAAATATCAGAAAGCAAATACATATCGGGAGCTTACTCCAGGTCTGTCGTATTTCAATCCATCAACTTTGGTACTTCCACTGCTTGTCAACTGTACTCCAAATATACTTGTATTATTACGCTCTGTAGACGACCAATAATACATGTCATTTTTCAGTCCGTCACTACCTGTTATTTTTCCCAACTGCGTATTCATCGTTTCCCAATTAGTTACCATTGCCCTCAAATCACCGACAGAAGGAATAAACCAACCGGAAGAAATACTCGGAGCAACCAAATTATAGTTATTCAAGGAATTCACTAAAAGTGACTTATTCTTTGCTTCCGCATATTTTTTAATTACTTCCGTGTGATTATACCCTAATTGCTGATCCCTCGGCGTACCATTCAATGTCCCGGTAGACGCCGATCCATCCCATCCCATCGGACTTAAATCAATATAGGAATTTCTTTCGGCAAACTCTGTACGATACCAAACTCTTATTTCATCTTTCTCCCCAAAAACAATATTGATATTCTCTTTCAGCCCCAAAACCAATCCATGGGTACAGCCCGGATGATCACGCAATAATGCATCCTGACGTTCAGAATAAGTAAATTCATTATCTTCTGTAAAAGGATATAACACAGAAGGCATCGGATTACCAACAAAATAAACGACTCCTACACAATCATCGCTAACAGGAGCATTATCGTCAACAGAAGCCAACGCACCATTAGAATATATCAGATCACCCACTTTCAATTCATGATCCACAGTTTGCAGCCCTCCGTCTATCTCACAATAAATATACTCTCCGGCTTTCAACTTTGTCGCATCTATCGAGTATTTTTTAAGCCCGTTGTCTACAGAACTGATAAAACTTCCTCCTATTTGCGCTACTTTTTTTGTCGGATTCACCAAAACACGGTAAGTCGTTGTTTCCTTATCATAATAAGGAATGATCACCTGCTCACCAATAGAAAATTTCACCTCTCTCAAAGATACACTGTAAGATGGCAGTTCAGGAGAAACCTCATTAGTGAAATTATAAGTAACAGAAGGCAGTTCGGCTACCATCAAGGCCATCCGATGATTCATTACAAAAGTTATTGTACTTCCGTCTGCTGAAGCCTCCCCTGTCATTAAATCATTATTTGTATATCTGTCACCACTCAGATCTGTGTCAACAGTCCAGTTCCCCACAATCGTTTCAAACGGATCCTCCTTCGTCATATCTATAGTTATATTTTCCTTATAAGGATAATATGCATAAAAAGTCACGGTTTCCAAATCTTCCGTACACGAAAGACGTCCTCCGTCAATTCCCCATATTCCATCATTATACGTCGCAAGGACATTTTTAATGAAAACTTCCTTATCACTATTTACCGCAAAAATACCAATCGCATCCCCGTCCGAAAAAGTTGTCTTGTAAGTCACATCAGTGACAGCACGACTTACATTGCCATTTTGTTGAATACTGGAATCAACCACCTCAATCTTTAATATATTACTATTGACGGCCAGCTTGGCATCCTCATCCTGCGAGCATGCCACCATCAGAAAAGAACCGAGCAATACATAAACTGCAAAAATAAATTTATAATATCTCATAACGTTTCTTCTTTTAAATGTTTAATTATCATATAACTCCATACTTATTGACCTGCCCCCTGACTGACAATAGTTTGAGTATTTCCCCCATCCCATCGTACATCTCCTGGTTCAACTCCTGTAATAGTATTACCGTCACTTGTATCAATTTCCTGACGATCTCCTTCAACCCATCCCTGAACTTCTCCAGATTCGACAGTTACATAAATCGTTTCATCCCTCTCACTGATTATTACAGTGTACGGATGTATGCGTCCGGGAACCAGGTTCATCTCACCAATCTTCTTGATAAAAGATTTCCCGCCCATTTCTATCTCAAAAGTAACCTCTGAAACTTTTTGAGGAAATACAATCAATGAAGTCCGCATATTTTCACCGGCCATAACCTTCTGAGATAACGCCAAAGCCGGTGCATCTTCGACAACAGCGGTCGTGCCGTCTATTGTATTGAAAGTTCCTTTAAGTTTCAAGCCAATCAACGTATAAGTTATGTCATCCAACGTCAAACCGTCTTTTCCTTCAAAAGAAAAATCAATCCTGCTCATCTGATGCGAAAAAGCAAAGTTGACATCCGGATTGTTCCGTCCGGCTTCCGTAGTCGCATAAAGAAAATCAATGGACATTTGCTTTTCCTGTGTTTGTTTATCCGAAGTCGTTTCCACTGTTATACAATCAGCAACCATAACGGAAGTCTCCGTAAATGGATAATAGGCGGACAATACATGTTCCTGTTTTCCCAGGAAATAAATAGACTGATTCTCGTCAAATGCTGCAAACGAAGATAAATTTCCTGTATATTTATAGGAAATATTTACATCATCTTCACAAGTTACCCCTATACGATCACCATCAGTCCACGTAGTACCAACAGTCCGGGACTTCTCCACAACCTCCGTGATTGTTCCCGAAATTGCCGCTTTCACCCCGACGATATCATCGCCGGAGTAATCATAGCTGCTACATCCCCAACATAAGATAGACAATGCAGCAATAAATGGCATTTTTCTTTTCATAAGACTATAATTTAACAAGTTATATTTTCGGAATAAAGACTGTTATTGTAATGTTACGCTCATCAATCCAATCACTACATCATTAGCAACGGTTTCCAATGTCAGTTCTTTCAGAGTCTTATTCTTGTCCAACGGAATATCCAGCATGACACCGGCGCCACCTTCAAATCTGCGGTCGGCAGATCCGCGAAGTTTCAAAGCCTTTCCCAAATCACGACTCACGATCCCTGTTTTTAAATGAAACCGATACGGGCGAGGTCTGGGAGCATCAAAAGCAAAATCATCCAGATAAAAGTCCTGCTCAATCGGACACCAATTATCAGGGTTTACCAATTCCAGCACCTCTGAAGTCCCATCTGTATAATATACACGTACAATTCCGTTGGCTATCCGGCACTGCATATGATTGGTGCTCCCTGCAAGCAACAAATAAGCATGGGAAGCTTTTCCAGAGAGAGGAACCTTCACCATATCCGGATAATTATCCCATAATGAAGTGTAAGCGATATTGTTACCTTCTTTCATTACACGGAAAGGAATACCAAGTGAAGTTTTATACATATTATCCTTCACCAAGCTACGTAAGCCGGAATCATCAATTTCAGCAGTCAGCAATGGATGGCACCATTCTCCAATTCCCTGAGTCGGTAACTGCAAAGTTGTATAAGGAGAACGTGGCGACAAATACTCATTTTTAAAAATATCCGCTACAGAAGAATTAAACAGCTTATCCATGTTTACCACACGACATTTACCAGTTTCAATATTTTCAAATCCATTGTATACGACTTGAGGAACATTGACATAGACATTGACAGGTTGCCACCATTCCATATTCCCTTGACGAGTGTACACAAAGAAAGTATGATGTCCTTTCTTATCTTTATTCACTTTCGACGAAAGCTTGGTTGTGTTTACCTTCTTCGTTACCAGAACATTTTGCGGGTCATATACTTTAAGAAACGAAATACCCTGAGGAGCGTTCAAGTCTACCTGTCCTTCCAGTGTAGTAACAATTTCATCATTTGCAATCTGTTGTAAGACATTACCTTCCCATTGAATCTCGATTTCAGCTTTGGTGACAGCCGGTACAGAAACAACAATCAGAGGATACCCATTCGCAGCTTCTTCCGTCTTCCATTTCACAGCTTTTCCATTCACCTTTACCAAACGGATCTTATCCTTCACAGCATTCACTTGCAACGTCAAGGCCAATGGTTCTTTAAAACGTTGTGTCACATTATAAATATCCACATCACCCTTACGTAAAAATTCATAGGCTAAATCAGCCATTGACATAGACGCCTTATCCCACGCCATAGGAAATCCCGGCCGGATCACCAGTTTTCCATTCAGAGCATCTGGCGAAACGCCATACAAGCCCTGTATTAAAGTGCGGGATGTTATACCTATTTGGTCTGCAAAATCACGATAAGTTTCCCGCCGAACAGCATCATACAAACTTATCTGTCCGAAATTGCCCGGACTTTTCCCAAGGTACATCCCATCCAGAACAGAACCTTTCAACAAATTAAAACCATCATCTCCACGCCCTGCCTGAAAAAAAGCAAGCGCAGTATGCATCACCTCGGCAAATGCTACATTATTCACACTCCACACATAAGGCATCCAGTTCGTAGTGGATAATGTTTCATAATCACGATCCAGCCCATCTGCAAATACCGGAATATGCGGAATAGAGGTATCAACATACCGGGTTGCCTGATAAGCCTGGAAAGGATCGGCTGTTTCACTATCTATCGCGTGATAGATAGTCCACAAACCAGCGCTTTCATGTAAACGCTTATGCCCCATGAAATCTTGATACTCGGCCCAATACCCTTTATCTTTTATCCAAAGCCTTTCATTCATTGCTTTCAATATCTTATCCGCCTCTTTTTCATAGGGAGTAGCATCTTCCCCTATCTTTTCAGCCAGCATAGCGGCCAATTTATTAGCACGATAGTTATACGCTGACGAATGAGTTACAGCTCCACTGTTATAATAAAGTGCATCACTGGCCCAAATACAGCAATAAGCATCATACAGCCCGTCATTATCAGGGTCATAATTCAATTTTTCCCATGCCAGATGACTAGTCAATACAGGCCACATTTTACGTACATAGTCCAAATCGCCGGTCCAGTTAAAATGCCAGAGCAACTCATCAATGTAGCAAAGATTCATATCATAGTGATGCATTTGATCCTTGCGGTAAGGAGTACGGCAAATATACCCGTTACTGTAATGCGGGGTACCCCATTTTTTTACCGAACGTGCCAAATGTAAAGCAGTATCCTGTGTAGGATGAGGTATTGTCGCAGGGACATCCGTAACCTGACTTGCCGCATACGAATCGAAATGCGTACGAGCCCTATCATGCCAGCCAATAAAATCACCGATATAAGCAGCACGCCAGCCATTTAATTGCGAACGCCAGCCAATAGCTCCGTGAAGCCATATTTTGCCATCCCATATTCCATCAGCGGCAGCCGCCAAAGCCCCTCCCAATGGATTAAAATAGGGATCCGGAGTAGAAATCTGAAGAGAAGACTCTATCTCCGAACGCCATTTTTCAGACTTATCGTATAGGGAAGTTCCTTCAACAAGAGTCGGTAAACGTAACTCCTGATCTTCCACAACAATATAAGCAGTCGTTTCATCCAAACTCAATTTATAATGCTTCTGTTCTTTCGGAAGTTGGGGAGCATCAAAACTATCAGCACGATCAGCACCCATATCACCATTGCGGCTTAAATTCTTCGCTCTAATCTCTGAAATATAGCAATGTAAAAGAGCACCCTCCGGCATATCCTTCATTGTAAACCGCCATATTCCTCCTTCTGTGTCAGGAAATGCCAGTACGGAGATATTTAATTCACCTTTGCCCAACAAAGGATCTATCAGACGATAAGTACGCCTTCCCGCCCTATATCTGGCCTCACAAAATTTTAAAGAATCAAGGGCTATACTTTGATTACCACATTGCAAGCGAAAACAGATATGCTTACTATCCTTCGGCTTATAAGCAGCAAACACAGGCCGGTCACTCGTTTCAATCCTAAAGTCTGTAATACCTCCGTACAATGCACGAGTATAGCGATTCTTGCCGTTCACACAAACAAAATCATTACCATCCGGACGATATTGTATAGTACGTTTTATCCCTTTTTTACGTTCATTTTGGGAAATTGTCTTTGTTATATACGCCCCATCTGTCGCCGCTTGTACTACAAGTGAGAACGCAGAGCACATCAGAAAACCAATCAAACAACTTTTATTCATATTTTTCTATCCTATATTTATTACATTTACTTCAATTTTTAACGATACGCTTCATTTTGTACATACAGCCCCTCTTTCACTTTCATCTGCGAATCGGGAATAGGATAGAGATAAGTTCCATCCTTTATTTGCCTGATATACAATAACAAAGTCGGACGTATGACATTACCATTGGCATCCACTGCATATTCCTGAAATTTATCACGAACAGCTTGAAGATTATTATGACGTACCAAATCATGCCAACGGATTCCTTCACAAGCCAACTCTCTCCGTCTCTCCTTGTCAACACATTCCTGGAATGCAGCCGGTTCCTTTTCGGCATTTGTTAATACCGGTATTCCTGCACGCCGCCGTATCCTGTCGACCATATCAACCCCTTTTGAAGTTGGACCTACAATCTCGGCATACATCAACATCACATCTTCCAAACGAATCAACGGGAAATTCAGAGGAAAATAAGTACGATCCACTATCTGCGCATTAATATCATCATACCCCAATGCTTCTCTTTTCATTTTATGTTCCAGGAATTTGATAAAGAAATCCTCACCTGCATATTTCGTCACACTATTAGGATTGTCATCATTCACAAACTTGGTCGTATCAATAGTAGCCAGACACCGTACATCAAGAAAATGTCCTTCTTCATCTTGTTCCTCTTTCAATAAATTATCAAGCCCCTTCGCACAAGCAATACTATTACCGGACATTTCAAGAGTAACATATTTCGAAGGTAAACGAGGCACGGAGTGAAATACCATCGGATTACCATAATCTTTAGCGACTATATATTGAATTTCAAAGATGTGATATTTATTATCATTCTCATTTATCCACATTCTTTGCCATTCACTTGCATTTTTAGCCCAAAATTTACCAGTTGCATCCGCATAATCAATTACTTCTTCAAGAAGCTCCCTAGCGAGTTCCTTTTTAGTTTCATCATACAGAGGAAATCCCGCCATTGTCAGATAAACTCTTCCTAACAATGCCTTTGCCGCAGTCAATGTTGCACGGCCACTGGCGGATTTCCTTCCTAGATAATCCTTCGGTTCCTCCGTCAGGCTTCCGACAGCATATTCCAAATCAGGAATAATAACCTTCTCATAAATTTCTACAGCCTCCGACTGCGGAGTCGACATTGCTTCTGAAATAGTCTGAGGAACAAGCGTCAAAGGAACACGCCCGTAATAACGAACCAAATCAAAATAAGCTAATGCTCTCAAAAAACGCGCTTCTCCTATTTGTTGTTCCTTTATTCCTTCAATAGTATAATTCACCCCATCTACCTTGGACAAAAACAAATTGGCATGCGAAACAATCTCAAACAAGTCATTCCATGCATCCCGAACTGTTGCAATGGTCGATATATTAGGGTTAAAAGAACTGATGTCCATATAGTCACGCTGTGCCGTACTCAGTTCTCCGCACCATGTATTATCTGAACGAACCTCTGACATAAGTAAAGCGTAAGTCGACAACGGAAGCAGTCCGTTATATACTCCTATCAACGCTTGCTCCATTTGCGACGGGGTCGTATAAAAGTTTTCAGTAGTACGGGTATCTACCGGAGTGACATCTAGCCAGTCACTACAAGAAGAGAATAACAATCCCATACTCATAGCTCCACTTAGTATATATTGATATAGTTTCATAGTTTCTTTTATTAGAATGTTACATTTACCCCTAAAGTAATAGTTCTAGACTGCGGATATGAACCATAATCATAGTCACTATTCTTTCCGTCATTATTTACTTCCGGAGAATAACCACCGTCATATTTATCCCACATCAGAAGATTTTCTCCCGAAATATAAACACGGGCATAATTAATTATCTTCTTATTTTTGATGGGAATACGATAGCCCAGCGTTACGTTTTTAATTTTAATAAAATCGGTACTATACAACCAGCGGGTATCGTACAGTGAACCTGTATTAGAGTTATTAATACCGGGAGTTTTCCCATCACCCGGCTGTTCCTCGGAAACCCACATATTTTTCCAACGTGACAATACATTGATAGATGCTCCCATACCCGGACGATCCATGCCACGACCGAGCAGACTATATATCATTCCCCCTGTCTGTCCAGTCAGTAATACAGACAGGTCGAAATCTTTATATTTAAAGGTATTTGTCATACCAAAAGTATAATCGGGATCCGGTTTACCAACCAACGTACGATCCTGGTCATTAATCTTACCGTCATCATTCACATCACGGTATCTCACATCACCCTGAATAGAATTGGACATTGTAGGATATTTCCTCAAATCTTCCTTATACTGATACACTCCTACAGCATCATACATATAATATGCCCTCAAAGGTTGTCCAACCATCAATACCTGTGTATTCGATTTATCCCATCCAATGAAAACCGTACTATTATCTTCTCCCAAACTCAACACCTTATTCTTATTATAAGCTATATTCAAAGAAGTAGTCCACTTGAACCTTCCTGTCAAGTTTTGGGTAGTCAGTTCAATCTCAAACCCTTTATTTTTTATACTACCGATATTCCCCCATGCTTGTGTGAATCCCATTGTACCAGGAACAGAAACCTGATATAATAAATCTTTAGTCGTTTTATCATAATAATCGGCAGCAAGAGTTATCCTGTTATCAAAAAATCCCAAATCCAAACCAACATTCCAACTGTGTGTCTTTTCCCATCCAAGTTCTTTATTATCAATTGAACTGGGAGCAAAACCATTGGTCAGGCTTCCACCAATTGAATAGTTGGAACTACCCATCAGCCCGATAGCAGCGTTAGTAGAAATAGAATTATTTCCATTCATACCCCAGCTACCACGTATTTTCATTTGATTGACCACAAACTTTTCCGGCCAAAACTTCTCGTTAGAGATTCGATAGGCAGCAGAAACAGCAGGAAACATCCCCCAACGATTATTCTTTCCGAAACGTGAAGAACCGTCGCGACGAATACTTGCTGTCAACAGGTAACGGTTATCATATTCATACTGGGCACGCCCGAAATAGGATAATAAGCGATTGGGAGTTGACAAGGTAGCTAACGCAACTTTTATAGCCTCATCACTTTGGTTGAAAACTTCAAGTGAATTATCCGGGAACTGTTGCGCAGACAAGTTTGTAGTGGCTCCCGAAGAACTTTCCATTGAATAACCTGCCATAGCGGCAATATTATGCTTGCCTAATTTCTTATCATAATTTAATACAGCCTGCAACAGATATTTGGATGACCGTATATCTATACGGTTGGCAGAACTATGATACCCTTCACCATCCGTCCAGTTCTTAATTACCGAACTCGGAGTAAAAGTGCGAGTCTGACGGCTTGTAAAATCATACGCACCTTTCACTTCCGCCCTCAATCCGTCAATAATATTGACTCTGATAAAAGCTGAAGAATTCAACCGAGCCGTTTCGATATGATTGGTGACCTGCTCCATATAAGCAATAGGGCTGATTTTTGTACTAGACCATAAATAAGAGGCATAAGGTTCCGCACCGGAATATATCCCAGCATCTGGCTCTGCAACTGGACACATTGTCAAAACCTGATTTGCCTGCTGATCTTTGCCATCCACACGCCCACCATCTTTCCAGTCCATTGACGGAGCCATATTAACGCCTAAAGTGATGCGATCATACAATTTTGTCTCCACATTAGCCCGCAGATTCAAACGTTTGTAAGCACTCTCTATAGCAATACCTTGCTGGTCTATATATCCCAGAGAAAGCCGGTATTGAGTATTCCCTCTACCATTTGAAACAGAAAGCTGATAATTCTGCATCGGAGCCAAACGATAAAATTCATCTTGCCAGTCAATTAGTTTTAATCCACCGTAACCGGGCTGTGTCCATCGCGGGTCATTCATATACTCATAGTTTACCCGATTACCATTCAAGGCATAACGGGTATCCCAATCATCATCTGCCGTAGCTCCTTTTCCTCCTAAAGCAGCAAGGTATCTACTATTGTTATAGGCAGTCCGGAAAGTGATCCACTCTTCCGGGCTTAGTACATCTATTTTCTTTTCCAATTGTTGGATACTGAATGCAGCAGAAAACTGTACCCGGACTTTATCATCCTTATTAGCCATTTTAGTTGTAATCAAAACAACACCATTAGCACCACGAGAACCGTAAATAGCAGAAGATGAAGCGTCTTTCAAAACTTCAATCGACTGAATATCATTTGGGTTGATACTTCCCAAATCATCTATCGGAATTCCATCCACTACATATAAAGGAGTGGCATCCGCATTAATGGAAGCAGATCCGCGCACACGAATCTGTAATTCTGATCCCGGTGCACCATTAGTTGACCGTACTTCTACTCCCGCCAACTGCCCCTGCAATGAAGAGGCAAGATTGGGTGCCGGACGGTCTTCAAGTTTCGCTGCATCAACTTTGGCAATGGCCCCGGTCACATTCCCCCTTTTGGCTGTACCATAACCGATTACAACCACTTCGTCCATTTGCACGTCATTTTCGCTCATCCTGATGGCAAAAACACTCTTTCCTTTAATAGAAATAGTCTGTGAAGCATATCCCAAATAAGACACCTCAATTATCTTAGCTTTATCAGGAACTGCAAGAGTAAATTTGCCATCCACATTGGTAATCGTCATTCCAGACTTCCCTTCTGCTACAATAGTTGCCCCGATCAACGGTTCATTTCGTTCATCAACCACCGTACCGGATATGGTACGTTTTTGTGCAAATACTGTGACCGAATGGAGAGCCGAAATCATCATCAAGAAGAAAAATATATATTTTCTTCTCCAACAACTAATCTCACAAACAGTGCTTTTCATACATTCTAGTTTTCATTTAATAATATTAGTTTTATACAATCTCATAAACCATGGTAATACAAAATTCAGTTATCAATTCAACAGCAAATATAGCGGCATACCTGAAGCTGCTCATGCATTTTTCTCCATATACCATGCACATTTGTCCACCTGAACATTTTTATATAGTCCCTCTTTCTTTTTTTCAGGTTATTCAAGAAATTCAATGCAAAAGTCTGAATTTAAACTTTAAAATTACGTGCTATTTATCTATCTTTACCGCAGATCTAAAAAAACACAATCATTATTATCACTATACAAGTATGAGATTCTTCATTAAAGCTACAATTTTCTTTTTTATATGTACATGTATTATATATCCGGCAAACGCCTCCATAGAAATACATGCTAGGAATCTGACTGCCACTGACGGATTAGCCAATAATTCTATCAGGCATATCTATCAAGACAGCAAAGGATTCATTTGGTTTTCTACTTTAAATGGCCTGAGCCGTTATGATGGAAATTCATTTGTTACTTTCCGTCCCCAGAGCGGTGAAGAACTGTCATTAGCGGATCATCGTATCAGAAGTGTACAGGAAGACTCCGACGGATTCCTATGGATTACAACTTCCGCGGAACAAATCAGTTGTTATGATTTGAAAAAAGACTGTTTTGTAGATTTCACCGGCAAAGGAGAAATGAAAGACCGTTATAATGAAGTCACAATCCTCCCCAATAAGGATGTATGGCTTTGGGGAAGGGTGCAAGGCTGCCGGAAAATTACTTATAAAAACAACAAATTCAGTTCGGAAACATATTCTACCGACAACCATAAACTAAAATCCGACAATATACGTTTTCTTAGTGTATTTGATTCAAATTCCATTTGGATTGGTACAGGAAAAGGGCTGTATTTACTTAAAGATAACACGCTCGAATGTATAGATTCGACTCACTACTTCCTTCAAAGCGCAGTCATTGATAATACTATTTATTTCATAACATCAGAGGGATTTATTTGGAAATACAACCAGCAGCACCTCACGAAAGTTGCCAATACTGCCACATCAACTGATTTTTTGCTAACAGGCAATATTGTATTACGTAACGAATGGCTGTTATTTACCAAACAAGGCGGAATCTTATTCAATCCCAAGACCAATACAACCAGAATTGCTCCGGAAGAGCTCAATATCCGTAATGGATTGGTAGTGAAAGATAACCGCAACAACTACTGGGTTCATAATCAGACTGGATACATTAACTATATTCAAAAAGAATCCGGTAGTGTCAAAAAGATTGATGTAAGATCGTCAAAGCTCCCATATTTCATTGATTACGAACGCTATCATGTCTATCATGACTCCAGAGACATTATATGGATAACGACTTATGGGAACGGACTTTTTGCCTATAATCCTACTACTAAAGAACTGGAACATTTTACCGCAACCGCCAATCATACAAATCCCATCGCCTCAAACTATCTTCAATATATAATAGAAGATCACTCGGGCAATTTATGGACAAGTAGCGAATATTCCGGTATATCCCAAATTGAAATCATAAATAAAGGGGCTGCAAAAGTATATCCCGAAGGTGAATTAAATATCGACAGGGCAAATGCCATCCGCTTCATATCCCACATGCAAGATGACGAAGTATGGATAACAACGCGTGCAGGCGGATTATATATCTACGATAATAAACTAACAAAACAGAAAAGCAAAAAGTATTATGATATAAATATCTATTCTGCATGTGAGGATAGTAAAGGTAATATATGGTTGGGAACACGCGGGAAAGGGCTCCAAGTCGGAGACGACCAACACTATATACATCAGGCAACCGATACAAATTCCTTAGCTGCCGATCCAGTATTCTGCATTTTGCAAGACCGCAAACAACGTATGTGGATAGGAACGTTCGGCGGCGGACTTGATCTCGCTGTTCCTAAAAAAGACAAATACATATTCCGGCATTTTTTCAATAAGACTTATGGCCAAAAGGAAATCCGCACTATCTGCGAAGACCGTAACGGATGGATATGGGTAGGAACCAGTGAAGGTGTTTTTGTATTCGATCCTGACCGTATTATAAAAGACCCGAACGATTTTTACCAATACAATCTGGATAACCATGCCCTGAAAAGCAATGAAATAAAATCGATTATACAAGATAAGAAAGGCAGGATATGGATTGCCGAATCAGGTATCGGATTTTGCGTAGCCAATATAAAGAATGATTATAAAGATATATCCTTTACTCACTATACGGTCAATGATGGACTTGTCCACAGTGTAGTACAAGCTTTCATTGAAGATGATGAAGGAAATATCTGGGTATCCACCGAATATGGGATTTCTTGTTTTAACCCGGAAAACAAAATATTCAACAATTACTTCTTTTCTAATGATATATTGGGGAATGTATATACAGAAGGATGTGCCAAATTAAAAGATGGTCGTTTGGCTTTCGGCACCAACCACGGACTTATAATACTCAATACTAAGCAAATTAAAAACAAAGAGAAAATTCCGTCCGTTACATTTACAGACTTAAAGTTAAACGGAATATCAGTCCGTCCTGCCGATATGGACTCTCCATTGACAGCCGCTCTGGCATATACAGATGCCATCAGTCTGAAATATTACCAAAGTTCCTTTGTCATAGACTTCTCCACTTTTGACTATCCCATTTCGACTAATACAAGGTTCAGCTACAAACTTGAAGGATATGACGATGACTGGAGTATTCCTTCTACATTAAACTTTACAGCTTATAAAAACTTACCGGCAGGTACCTACTATCTACATGTCAAAGCCTGCAGCGTATCAGGTATATGGAGTGATAACGAGGCGACACTTGAAATCAAAGTAACTCCCCCTTTTTGGGCAACCGGATGGGCTTTCCTTGTTTACATACTCATTGCAGGCATTATCATGTATTTTGTATATCGTACTATCAGGAATATTAACAACTTGCGGAATAAAATTAAAGTAGAAAAGCAATTAACAGAATACAAGTTAGTATTTTTCACTAATATCTCACATGAATTCAGAACTCCGCTTACACTAATACAAGGGGCTTTGGACAGAATCCACCGTACCCACAATATCCCCAAGGAGATACGTTACTCTATCAAACTAATGGACAAAAGTACCCAGCGTATGCTGCGTCTGATCAACCAATTACTTGAGTTCCGGAAAATGCAGAACAACAAACTCGCCCTTTCGCTTGAAGAAACTGACGTTATCGCTTTCTTATATGAAATCTACCTAAGCTTTCAGGATACAGCCGAATCCAAGAATATGGATTTCAAATTTATACCATCCGTCAATTCATACAAAATGTATATTGATAAAGGTAATGTCGACAAAGTCGCCTACAATCTTTTATCAAATGCTTTTAAATATACTCCTTCCGGTGGAAAGATAGAATTCAGCATTTATATTGATAAACAAAAACAGCTATTAATTATGAAAGTAACGGATACAGGCGTAGGCATACCCAAAGAAAAACGTAATGAGCTGTTTAAACGTTTCATGCAAAGCAGTTTTTCTAGCGACAGTATAGGAGTAGGTTTACATCTTACCCATGAACTGGTTCATGTTCACAAAGGGAACATCTGCTATGAAGAAAATCCGTCAGGTGGTTCTATTTTCATTGTAACTTTACCTATTGATTCTTCCATTTATCAATCTAACGACTTCCTTATTCCTGAAAATGCCATATTAAAAGAAGAAGCACAAAACCATCCTTCGCTTTCTGCTCTTAATGAGGAAAATGCTCACTCTGAATCAGAAGAAGAAATAGATAAAGAAGTAGAAAATATAGAGAAAGAACTAAAAACAGAACTGAACGCATCTGATCAAGAGGGTCCTCTAAACAAACGGAAAATACTTATTATCGAGGATGACAATGACGTACGGGAATTCTTGAAAGAAGAACTGACCCCATATTTCGAGGTTGCTGCCGAAGCGGATGGAAAAAATGGTCTGGAGTATGCCCATAATAATGATATAGACCTCATTATCAGCGATGTCATGATGCCTGGATATAATGGCTTCGAGATAACCCGTAAACTAAAAAGTGACTTTAGTACCAGTCATATTCCTATAATCCTACTTACAGCCCTGAATGTAGCGGAAAGCCATCTGGAAGGAGTGAAAAGCGGTGCAGACTCTTACATAACAAAACCTTTCAGTACCAAACTGTTACTGGCAAGCATATTCAAACTGATAGAACAGCGTGACAAACTAAAGGAGAAGTTTTCCAATGACTTGTCAGCCAAACGTCCTGTGATGTGTACATCGGATAAAGACAAGGAGTTTGTCGAAAATCTGACCAAGATAGTGGAAGAACAACTGACTAACCCTGAATTTACTGCCGATGATTTTGCTTCTATGATGTCACTGGGTCGCACCATCTTTTACCGTAAAGTGCGTGGAGTGACCGGACATACTCCCAAAGAATATCTTCGTATCATGCGAATGAAGAAAGCTGCCGAATTGTTGTCAACCAAGAAATATACCGTATCTGAAGTAACTTATATGGTCGGCATCAATGACCCGTTCTATTTCAGCAGATGTTTTAAGGCTCAATTTGGCATCTCTCCTTCCAGTTATCTGAAAAGATACCAAGAGGGCATAAGAGAAACAGAAATAAACGAAGATTAATAAATATATTTATGTGTTTGTGAACATATGTACATGTTTAATGGATTTTTTTCACTAGTCGGAATAAAAAGTTCAGACTAATTTTGTCTCAGAAAAAATTATCAACACATTTAATTATAGCATTATGAAAAGATCGGTATTAATTTTAAGCCTGGCAGCCTTTGTATTATCAGGCAACGCACAAGTATTAAAAAGCAATCTGCTAAATGGATATAAACAAGGTGATAAATTGGAAAAAGCTACATATAATAAAACTGATGCTCCAATAAAAATAGATACCTGGTGTGAAGCATTCTCTTCCCAAACTGACAAGAATGCCGGTAGTCCCATTACCGGACAAGAGCTCAGTTATGAGGGATATACGGAAAAAGGAGTA
The DNA here is from genome assembly GCA_947038155.1 of uncultured Bacteroides sp. GTDB lineage: Bacteria > Bacteroidota > Bacteroidia > Bacteroidales > Bacteroidaceae > Bacteroides. The sequence goes on from CAMQVH010000048.1 coordinate 15,863, forward strand.
TCTATCAAAATAGGAGAACTCTCGGAAAATGTGAAAGGTTCAAGATTTAGCGTATATTCCATTTCTGAAAAGAATGACTATTGCAGGGGAACTTTATACCTTTCATTTTTGGCAAACTTTTCCTCCGTCGCTTCCAGTCGCTTAGGCGATTTCATTGCTCTTTCCCCTGTTCATACTGGCGGTAATCTGCGTGCCAGAGTATATGTCGGTAAAGTAGACGATGAACATATCCGATTCGGGACTAATCTGTTAAGAGTTAATGCAGAATCCTTCAAAAGCCATGCGCTTAATAAGACACATCTATTGGTTCTCAAACTGGATTATAAAAAGAACGAGGTTTCATTATTTGTAGACCCAGCCTTAACAGCAGAAGAACCTCAACCCGATGTGGTAGCGAAGGGGGACGAAGATAATAACAAATTAAAAGGGGGAATTCGTTCTATTTCATTTAGGAACCGCGATGATTTGACCGGAAATGTCGGTAACTTCCGCTTCTCTTCCAGTTGGGCAGGTGTGATAGCTCAATAAAAATCTATTTTTATTATTGCATTATGATGTAATATGGAGCATTGTACACAATTCAATGCTCCATTGTTTTTTACAATCTTGTCATCATTATTCACTTTCATCATTTTGTACTACAAAAGTGATGTAAATATAATATCGCTATTTGTAAAATCAATCATCTTTAACCATACAAGTCTAAAAGAATTATCAATCATATAGAAATATCACAGAAATTATGAAACACATCCTTTTTTATGCATTATTCTTTATTTTAAAAATTGCGTCAGCACAAGCCCAAAATCTTGACCTGTCGAAGAACTATCCAGCAGAGGCTATTTCTTCTTTTGCTGAACGTCTGGAACCTATGGGACGCATCTTGGAAGACGATAATTATTATGTGTGGTGTTGTGCACCAATTATAGATGAAAAGAATAAAGTACATGTATTTTATTCACGTTGGGAAAAAAAGTATGAAATGAAAGGGTGGTTGGGACATTGTGAAATCGCACACGCCGTAGCCGACCAACCGGAAGGACCGTACAAATACGTATCAACGGTACTGACACCCCGTCCGGGATATTTTGATGGCAGTACATGTCACAATCCAAGTATTTATAAAATAGATGGTCGTTACTGGCTATTCTACATGGGAGCAACTAATGGCAAATTTGGAACAAAACGTATCGGATACGCTGTAGCAAACTCTATTTGGGGACCGTGGGAAAGATGCGAAAAGCCATTATTAATGCCTGGAAATTCAGGTGAATGGGATGATTATATTACCACTAATCCAGCTTTCTTAAAACACCCGAACGGGAAATACTGGCTTTATTATAAATCTTGTAATGAGAATGAATATGTGAACCAACATATCAATGGCATTTCAGGTAACCGAAAATACGGGATAGCTTTTGCAGACGAAATTACAGGGCCTTATCGACGATATGAAAAAAATCCGATTGTCGATTTTTCCGGTTTCGGAGAAAACAGGCAAGTAGAAGATGCGTATATCTGGTATGAAAACGGTATATTTAAAATGTTAATGAGAGATATGGGATTCTACGACCATACAGTGGGGCTCTATTTCGAATCCAAAGACGGGTTAAACTGGCAGAATCCTCAAATTGGCTGGTTTGGAGCAGAGCATTATATCGAACAACCGCCCGCTCCTAAACACCTCAAACGTTATGGACGCTTCGAACGCCCACAAATACTAATGAAAAATGGAAAACCAGCTTACCTTTTCACAGCTTCCCAAGGGGGAAAAGCAGAAACTTCTTCAGGTTTCGTCTTTAAAATCAATCCCGAATAAATGAATATAGAAATTAAAGTACACTTATAAAAAATTGTTATGAAAAAAATTATAAGTAACTAATCAAAATTAAGCAGCATAATGGCTAAAGGTAATATTCAGTCGTGTTCCTATCGCCGCCAAAGCCCTGTTGGTGGCATAAAACAG